>JBAXKG010000237.1:0-1544 GCA_037137455.1 Bacteroidota bacterium | reverse complement strand
TTGCTTGAGTTTAGTGATATCGGCTGCGTGTATAAGATTTAATATTACTTTACCCGATTCATCTTTTATCGGATTGGTGGTAGCCAGAAAATACAAGGTTTTATCCGGTAAAGGAACTTCAACTTCAATAGACTCGCTTTCTCCCGTTTTGAATATTCTTTTTGTTGCTTCGTACCGATAATCGGCTTGTGCCTTATCATAAACATCCCAGAAAGTTTTGCCAATAAAATATTCCGGAGTTTTTCCAAAAGTTGACGCAAAAAGATGATTGGTGAATTTGTATTCACCCTTTTCATCTACACAAAAAATGGCATCACTCGAAGATTCGATAAGGGAACGATATTTCAATTCACTTTCCCGCAGCGCTTGCTCGGCCATTCTGAGCTTGTTTTCATTTTCAATCTCTTTTGCAACCTGGCTGATAACCATGGGAATCATATCCAGGAAATTTCTGTCTTTAATGACATAGTCCCGGGCGCCCAGTTTCATCATTTCTACTGCAATGCGCTCATCGCCCTGACCTGTAGATATGATGAAAGGCGGTAAAGGCTTGTCTTTTGTTCGCAATTCAGCAAGGAGTTCTTTGCCATTCATATCAGGAAGGCCATAGTCCAGAATCATCATCAGCGGCGTATGCTCTTTGAGCCAATCAAACGCTTTCGCGGCAGATTGTACACAGACAGTTTGATAGCCGCAGCCTTCTGCTTTTTCTCTGAGCAGTTCGATTAAGCCCTGATCATCTTCAATAATGAGTATTGTGTTTGCTTCCATCTGAATGTTTATCTTTATATCTTGACTACCTGAATGAATAAGCCCAACCGTTTCAAGGTTTCTGCAAATTTTTTAAAATCTACAGGTTTGTTAATATATACATTGCACCCAAGCTTATAACACGCTTCAACTTCACGCGGATCGTCGGTGGTGGTAAGCATCATAACCGGGATGTCTTTTAATTCCTGATTGGCTTTTAATCTTTTCAACACCTCAATACCATCCATTTTTGGCATATTGATATCGAGCAGCAACAGATAGGTTTTGCTTTTGTCGCGTATGATATCATCTGCTGTACCCGACAAAAAACGCCAAACTTCTTCGCCATTTGTAAACCGTAACATTTTATTACAAATACCGGATATTTCCAAGCCAGATTGAATAAGTTCAGCATGGCCATCGTCATCTTCGGCAATCAGAATGATCATCTCTTTGTAGGTTTCCATAGTAGAAATTATTATTTGTCATTATTCCGAAAATTCATTTTTTTGTAACTCAATATGAAAGGTACTTCCTTTTCCCTCTTCAGATTCAACACGGGTTTTACCCCTGTGCTTTTCGGTAATTCTTTTGGCAAGGCTCAGTCCGATACCTTCTCCTGCTTCGGGTATTGTAGAATCGACCTTGTAAAACACATCCCATATTTTTTCCAGGTGGCGAGGGGCAATTCCTATGCCCGTATCTTTGATACTGTAGATTACTTTGTTGTATTGTGTGTGGCCCGAAATTTCGACAACCAATTGCCTGGATTTATCCCTGTATTTAAGGGCGTT
>JBAXKG010000236.1:0-1567 GCA_037137455.1 Bacteroidota bacterium | reverse complement strand
AAGGACTAGAATAATCCATAAATAATACAAAAATTTTTATCAATAAAGGAATACACAACTTTCACGAATGCTAACGAACTGGCAGCCGTTAGGCTTCAGGTTAAAAAAATTGTAACGATTGCATAAGTTACATTAAAAGTACTTATATTTGTACCTGTTTGATAACTTAAAACCCAATATCAATGAAAGCAGCAAATTTTACTGAGTTTCGGACTAAGCTTAAACAATATCTTGATGATGTTGAAATTAACAACGAAACGCTTATAATTAAAAGAGGTGCTGGAAACGGTGCGGTCCTGATTTCCTTAGATGAATTCAACTCAATTCTTGAAACCGTTCATTTATTGAGTTCAAAAACAAATGCCGATAGATTATATGAATCTATTAGTCAGATGAAAACAGGAAAGTCGTTTGAAAAAGAATTAATTGAAGTCAAATGAAAATTACTTTTTCGCAGAATTCATGGGAGGATTATTCCTCCTGGCAGGGTGAGGATAAAAAGATCCTTAAAAAAATTAATTCTATTATTAAAGACATTCAAAGAAATCAGTATAAAGGTTTGGGAAAGCCAGAACCACTAAAATATGACTTGGCCGGTTTATGGTCCAGGAGAATTGACAGAGAGCATCGCATAGTTTATAAGGTCATTAATGATGAACTTTTAATCTATAGTTGCCGGTATCATTACGATAAATAAACAAGCAGGAAAAGCGTTGGCGTTCATTGTATATAAACCTGAAATAGAAAAATAAGAAATTTGAATGAACCTGTTAATGCTTAAACTTTTGGGATAAAACAGATTCAGAAAACACATTAGAAAATAAAATAAATTGTATGAAAAATCTGCTGTTTGTTATTGCAGTACTTGCCCTGCTCTTTATTTTATCAGGCTGCTGCAAAAAAGAGGTAGTCTAAACATCATCAGGTATCGGAACTATCGAGGTGATAATCAATGACACGCCATTTAAAACGGACAAGTTTCTCCGGATCCCATACACCCTGAAGACCTGGGAGTGGAAGAAAAGCGGACTCTCCCTGAGGCAGATCAATGTTCTTGACGATATTTTTCTATCCAACTCCCTGTTCCGGTTGATAAGACCCCACCGTCAAGGATATCTCACAGGATTGTATTCAGAGACACGATCCGAAATAAGGATGTGATCATTGAAGGTGGCTCAATTGTTCCCAAATACAATGAGTCCCCGCTTATCATTGCTTCACCAGTTAAGGGTACCAAATGGATGTTTTTTAACCAATCAACCAACGACTATCATTTTTGTTCAGGGCAAACCCGGAACGGGTGAGCGGTTCGCGTTCGACAATATGCAGGTGGATGATAATTTTGATAAGTTCTACCAGGGTGATCCCAAGAAAAACAGCTCATACTTCTGCTACCTCGATACCTTGTATGCCGTGGCCGATGGCGTCGTGGTTGCCTGCAGTGACACCATGACAGAGAACGATGGCAATCAGCATAACCATCTTAATTTCAAAGTGCCCATTGATTATGCCGGGAATTCAGATGCCCCACATCTGCATTTTGAAATTGGCGATGCCCCCGATTTCT
>JBAXKG010000235.1:0-1577 GCA_037137455.1 Bacteroidota bacterium | reverse complement strand
TGTTCGGCTTTATTCTTTTTACATACCACAAAATCACATTCTTTGCCATTTTCATTATAGTAATATATTTCCTTTTGGCGCCTTCGCAATTCCCAAAAAACCATATTCTCTAACTTACGACCATCGTCGTTATTAAAAGAAACAGAGATTGAACTCAACAATCCCGTATCAATAAAATATACTTTGCGTGGGTTGACCAACTGAACTTTATAAGAATAGGAGAATTTGGGTATTAGCTGAATTAAATAAGATTGCTCAAAAAAACCAAAATATTCCATCACCGTGGCTGCACTTTTTATTCCTAAGATTTGAGTAAGTTTTGTGGCTGTAACTAAATTACCCACGTTTGTAGCCAAAAAAGTCAACAGTCGTTTTAATGATTTGACATCCCTGATGTTATGCCTTACTGCAATATCACGGTAAATGATATCATCCAACAATGCAACATGTATATCCTGATTTTTTGTTTTAATAAATTCCGGGAAACCGCCTGTTTGCATGTAACTTGAAAAAGAGGATTCCTCTGAAAAAAGACCATTGAAAGAACAGAATTCATGGTACGAAAATGGGAAAAGCTCTTTTGTAACATGCCTGCCGGTTAATTTAGTGCCCAATTCTTTACTCAAAAGTGAGGCATTGGAACCAGTTACCACCACCCGATATCCTTCATCTAATTTTTGTCGTACATACAACTCCCACCCCTGCACTATTTGTATTTCGTCAAAAAAAAGGACTTTAGAATCCAACTCCCTTATGAGTGTATCGGCCAATATAAAATCTTCCAATTCAAAATCGTAAAGTTTTGGCGTGTCAAAATTGAGAAAAAAAACTTTTTCAGATACTACTTCTATCAATTGGTGAAGTAAAGTGCTTTTACCACAGCGCCGGATGCCTGAGATAATTAAAGCGTGATTTGGTAAATTCAGAGATAACTGTGATAATAAATCACGTTTATATCCTGTTTCAGTTTCATTCAATCGCGCCTGTTGCAGCTCTGCCACATCTTTAAGGATCGATTGCTTTATCATTATCGTTAGATTTTTGATTATTTGGATTGCAAATATAAGTGTTTATTTTGAATGAACAATAGTGTTCATTGTAAATAAACAAGATTTCAAATCATGTCATTGATAACAATGGTCAGCTTTGCTTTTTTAACATGATCGGGCATTGGTTCTATCAATGTGATCCTTCCATGATCATAATTGGCTCTGATAGCTATCATATTCAGTTTTGTTTTTTCAAAAATTTGTTTCATTGAAATATTCATCGATCTGTCGCCTGCAAACGATTTTTACCTCTTCGTTTTTCTGAAATGCGAACAGGAATTACATAATGCTGTCGAGGGTTTTCGCCAAACTCCACCTTGGTTGCCAGTTCAAAAGAGTCTTTGCTTTTGAACAATCGAGTTTGAGATATGTGGCTTCATGTGGCTGAGGCGCTTTGTCAATTTCATAACCAGCGCCGCTCCCCCATTTTTCACACAATCTATCCACAATCCATTGAACGCTTTTGGCGTCCTTGTCATCCGGGCCAAAATTCCAGCCTTCTGCATATTTCGGGTCTTCTTTATCCAT
>JBAXKG010000234.1:0-1582 GCA_037137455.1 Bacteroidota bacterium | reverse complement strand
AAAAAGCAAAGATCAAGGTCGCTGATGGCCTTTTCCAGGGTTTCAGGATTCAGGTTGCAGGTTCAATATAAAAAGCCAAACAATATCAACGGTATGCCATTGGTGGAGCCAGGTTGGGTGAGTATGTGTTTTTCTTTCATATCCATTCCCTTGAATTGAGAACTCTTTTTGCCGGTACCACCGATCTCGAAAATCAGTTTAGCCCCTTTATGAAACAGGATATAATCGGGAAGCTTCTGCCCGCGAAGGCTCTTAAGATAATTCACAGTTAAGTTTGCCCCCGTTACATGGTGGATAAAAAATTCTTCCCTGATCGCTCCTTTCAACCGGTCATCATCAATGCCCTGGGCCAGGTTGGCCCGCAAGGCTGGTGCAAAAAGAATTTTTGGCTCCGGCAATACATTGGCGCCATAAGGGAGCACAATCCTCAGCATTGAAGCAGCATGCATCAACCCAATATACTGCTGTGCCTTGTACTTCGTGATCCCTGTATTGCGCGAAACAGACGAATAGCTGCATCCCTCCACTCCTGCCCGCGCTATGAACAACATAACGATACGGATATTCAATAAATCTTCCTGCGATAACCTTGCGGCCGAAAGCATATCTTTTTGTATCACTTTATCCACGATAGCTACGATTACCGACGAAAGAGGCGATTCGAGGCATGCGGGTAGGGCCCCAAGAGTCGAATAGGCAAGAAAATCTGATTCGTACGAAAATACTTTCTGGTATAATAGCGTATGACTGGCCATTATTTCATCCAGCGTAATTACCGGAATTTCAACCTTTTTCCTGAATAAAAGATATTCCCGGAACGAAAAAAGCGGAAGTGATTGCAGGGTTAATCTTCGCGAAAGATCGTGTTTCCCTTCCGACAGTTCAATGGAGGATGATGAGGTGAAGATGATCCTGATCGCTGAGAAGTCATAAATTTTTTTTATTTGCCCCTGCCAGTCTGAAAGAGCATGAATTTCGTCGACCATTACGTATTTCGTTCCGAATGTTTCCCCAAACCGTATCACCAGGTCGAATAGGATAGTCCCGGGAGGGAGGGTGTCGGCACTAAGATAAAAGGAATGGTCAAGTTCGGCAGCAAGCTGACGGAGCAGGATGGTCTTACCAGTTCCGCGAAGACCAGAAATACCTGCCATCTGACGGGTTTCGGTCAACAAGTATTTTAACCGGGGGAAAAGAAATCTTTTTATTGGATATTTAGACCCCTCCTCTTTGGCCAACCTATCAAGGTTGATCAACTCCTCAATCAGATCATTTCTGATCATAATTCCTGTTTAATTGTACAAATATATACATTTTGTTTAACATATTTTCAAAATGTAATACATCTTGAATATTTTATTTCTCAAATACAGCATGAATCGTAACGATAAGCAGTAATGCGCCAACCACCGCAATGAAATTTCGCCAACAACCGCAAAATTGATTACCCCTTTGGGGTTTCGTTCATTTTCCATCGTGCATGGATTCGTTCATTTTCAGCTCCATAAACTCCATAAGTTATGGTTTTTTTTTTTTCAGATTCACATTCGGGACGCGGGACGCGGGACAAAATCGTGACACG
>JBAXKG010000233.1:0-1663 GCA_037137455.1 Bacteroidota bacterium | reverse complement strand
TCAATGCAAAGGGTTAACAAAGGCTGGGAATCAATGCAAGAATAAAACCACCAATTTCAATGGCTATTACATCTCGAAGATTTTGTTCATATTTGCAACACAAAACATAGCCGTACAGCTTATTAAAACTAAACCTTAATAACAATGAGAAAAGCAGAAATTGTAGCAGAAATCGTCAAAGCCACCGGGTTGAGTAAGGATATAGTTGAAGCCACCGTTGAAGCCCTAATGATCACCATGAAAGAATCGATAGTGGCCGGTGAAAACATCTATATGCGAGGATTTGGGACATTCCTTCTGAAGAAACGTGCGGAAAAGAAAGGGCGAAACATTTCAAAGGGAACCAGCATGAAAATTCCTGCTCACTTTATTCCGGCGTTCAAACCGGCGCCAGAATTTGCGGGGGAGGTGAAATCAAAGGTGAAGGTGAAATAACCGCACTTTCGCAAGGCATACAGTAATCTTATCTCCCGCTCCAGGCTAATATCAGAAATGTAAACAAAGGGTTCGTCCCATGTATCGGCCAGTTCTGACTCATTGCCCAGTAACATCGGGATTGATTTGTGTGTAGTAGTGGCTGCCTTCTGTTAGCAGTGTAAAAACGAATTCCAAAGCTTAGCTGCCCAGGTTAAGGCAATGTAGAAATCTTAAAGATGTTAGCATCCTTCGATGGAACTGGTCAGGAATGAGTACATTAACAGCGACATTCTGGTAACGGCAAAGGACAAGGGGAGCATGTTGGATTTAACGATCATCACCGAAAAAATAATCTGGCTCCTCAATCGTTTGATAAGTCTCGTACCACCTGAACTCAAATGAGAAACAAGATGAAACCAACCACGGGCCGCAGGGCATCACGACTTAATTTTTTGACAGGTGAAGTTCCCCTGTTTTTCTTATTGATTTTATCTGTTTATTCCTGCAAGAAGCATGAAGATCCTTTACCGGTTACCTATGGAATTGCCCAATTTATTTATACCGCCGACCTGCATTACGGGGAATCCCGAACCTTCAGGGGTGCAAAGGTTGAGGCTAAGATGGTAAACGAAGCGCTTGTACAACAAATCAATAAGTTACCGGCCATGACCTATCCGGCTGATGGCGGAGTGCGAGCAGGAACCATGGCAGGCGCTTTTGATTATGTGATTATTGGCGGAGACATTACAACGCTTCAGGAGGTCGGACCTCCAAAAATCCAATCAGCGACTGTTTCCTGGGGGCAATTTGCGGCAGACTATCTGAATGGGATTACACTCACCAACCGGAACAATCAAAAAGCCGGTTTTTTGCTTGAATGCGGCAATCATGATGTTTCAAACGACATCGGGCACCCGAAACCCATTTACCCGCTTACAGATGCTTCCGCCATGGTAAATATTTACAACCTCATGCTGAATCCTCCGGTGCCCCTGACAAATTCGACCTATAACTATTCGACGGATAAAATAAACTATTCTAAAAATGTGGCCGGAGTTCATTTAATGTTTGTGAATATGTGGCCCGATTCGGCCGAAAGAATCTGGATGGAAAAAGATCTGGCCAATATCACCCTCACAACCCCGGTCATAATTTTCACACACGACCAGCCCGATTGTGAAGCAAAACATTTTACCAATCCCAATGGAAATCATGACATTAATTCAACCGATAAATTTGAAAATCT
>JBAXKG010000232.1:0-1667 GCA_037137455.1 Bacteroidota bacterium | reverse complement strand
ATGATCACAAGAAAAATGATGGTCGTAAAATGATATATGATTCATGAAAACACAAAAGTTTATTTTACTGCTCATCCTTCTTATATTTTTGTATGAAAAGACTCAGGGGCAATCGGGGCCACAATATGTTATTCCATTTACACTCAGAAATAACAAAACGATTCTAACGGTGAGAGTTGGAGATTCAAGGCCTCTGAACATCATTCTCGACAGCGGAATGGGCTGGGATGGCCTCTTGCTTTTTAATCCCGCCCTGATGGATTCCCTTCATCTAAAAAATCCTATCCAGGCAAATTTAGGAGGTGGAGGTGGTGGAAATGCCTCAAGCGCAATGATGTTTGATTCATCGGGTTTTTCAATAGGAACTTTTCAGTTTTCCAACCAACGAATAGTTATTCTTCAGGGTGAAAGTTTCCGGAAGTTCCCGAATGATGGTGTAACAGGTCATTCCCTATTCGGACATTACGCGGTGGAAGTGAATTATAACAACCAGACACTGGTCTTACATAAACCCGGAGAACTTCATGTGGATACATCCTGGGTAAGGATACCTCTTTTCTTCAGGGATTATAATATTCCATGGATGAATGCAAGAATAGTTATTAATGATGAACAGCCGATTGATATTGCCTGCTATATCGATTACGCATCTTCAGAAGCGATAGAGCTGCTGCTGAAACCGGATCAGAAATTCACACTCCCTGCAGAAACCAGCGATTATTATTTAGGCCGTGGATTGAGCGGGGATATTCAGGGAAAAAAGGGGAAAATCACAAAAGTCATGATCGGCCCGTTCGAAATTAAAGATGTGGTTGCTGCATTTACAACTGCAGAGATACGGTCGAAACAACCAGGCGCTGACGGAATCATTGCAAATAATTTATTGCGGCGCTTTAACCTGATCTTCGATTATGAAAACAAAGTATTATATATCAAACCAAACTCAAAATTTTCAGAACCATTTTAAATCGTAAGAGTAAAGGAAACACCATTGAGGCTTTATAACATACCGGTCAACTCTGACAGGATACCGATTATCTTTTTATTTCCTTCCGGGGTGACTTAATTTAGCAGAAATGTCGTGTTTCACATAATTCCGTTGAAAGATGAGTAGAATTGACCTTTTTTCACCACACAGGCACAATTGAGCACATCAGATTTATTGTGATCTATGTGTCTATTGTGGTTCAATCAATCAAGAACCAATAAAAAAGTGAATTATGAAAACAACATCAATTATTTTATTTGTGCTGATCAATATGATATCAGTAATTTGCTACTGCCAAAACCCGGCAGTTGATTCCACCACGGCTGAATACCAGTTGATTTATGCTGTGAAAAATGGAGATTCAGTAACATTTGACAACCTGTTGAAAACAAATCCATCTTTGATTGACATTAAAGAACCGGTGATGCAAGAATCATTGCTACTTGTGGCCGCAAGATATAATCAGTATGAAATGGTTCGGAAGTTACTCGACAAAGGCCTGGATGTAAATGCAAAAAACAAGCTTGGAAGTAATCCGCTTCATCTTGCTTGTTTTACGGGTTCAGTTGCGATGGTGAATGACCTGCTTGAGAAAGGATCAGATTATTCAGTAGTTAACAGCCGGGGAAAAACTCCCATATCGTATGTCTCTTATGGCAAAAATCCTGAAGTATTTAAA
>JBAXKG010000231.1:0-1717 GCA_037137455.1 Bacteroidota bacterium | reverse complement strand
GATTTCAGCTCTTCCTGCGAGGTTTGCATCTCTTCGCGGATACCCTGCATATCTTCGTAACTGCGTGCCAGTTCATTTTCCAGCTCCTTTTGCCGACCGCTTGACCTGCGTTTTCCTGTTTTGAGGTTAACTGCATCCGGTTGATTAGGAGCATTCACATCCGTAAACACTACGATGATCATATTTCTGACCGAATTGGGGTCCTCGATGCGCTGAATGGTAACGTCGACATAATGAATCCCCCCGTTGGTGCCGATTTTAATTTCACGCAGGATTACCGGATCAAAGTTTTGCATGGCTTTGCGGAAAGCGCCAGGCAATGCCTCACGCAATCCTTCGCGTGCCATGGCATAAATGTTCACGTTTGTCTTACCTGCTGCCGGTTCAAGGTATTTGCCCGTACGCCCGGTAATAAACAGGATGTCGCCTTTGTCATTTACCATGACACTGGCCGGTGCAAATCGTTGGAGCATGATCTGTTCGGCAATGGTTTGAATATTTTCAACCGATTTAGGGATGATCTTAATTTCGGGTAGTCCTGATTTAATGCGATTAAATGCGCTTGGAAAATCAAGAAGTTCAACATGCTCTCCTTTTGCAGCGCGTTTGAAAATTTTCAACTTGGGATCCAGTTCTTCAAAACCATCTTTTGTGTTTCCAAGGGTTTCGGCAGTGCCAAGTACCATTATGCCACCGGAATTGAGGCTGTAGTTAAACAACGCCATCAAATTTTTCTGCAGTTCGGGCTCCATGTATATCAGCATGTTGCGGCATGTGAGAATGTCTAACTTGGTAAATGGCGGGTCTTTGATCACATTCTGGTGAGCAAATAACACCATTTCGCGAATGGCGGCATTTAAGCGGTAGCCCTGAGCCTCAGGGATAAAAAACCGTTTGATCCGGTCGGGCGATACATCGGCAGTAATGTTGGCGGAGAAAAAGCCTTTGCGGGCTTTCTCAATGGCATCCTTATCAAGATCAGTAGCGAATATCTGCAGGGTCAGGTTTTTAGCTTTTTCAAGCTTCGCCTGTACTTCATTAAAAATAATGGCCAGGGAATATGCCTCTTCGCCGGATGAGCAGGCCGTAACCCAGGCACGCAGCACGTATCCGTTTGGCAACTCGCTCATCAGGGCCGGAAGTGTTTCTTCTTTAAGCTTGTCCCACACGGCTGTATCCCGGAAAAAGCTGGTAACACCGATCAGCAGTTCTTTGAAAAGTATCTCAACCTCCTTGGGATTCTCCTGCAAAAAACGGACGTATGTGTTTATTCTATCTATCTGGTGAACGCCCTTCCGCCTTTCGATGCGGCGAAACAGGGTGTTTCTCTTGTACAACGAAAAGTCGTGGCCTGTTTGCTCGCGCAGCAGGATGATAATCTTATCGAGGTTGCTTTTTAAATTATCGTCTAATGCCGAATCAACTTTAGCGATTGGAATATATTTGAGGAAAGAGATCAGTTTAGCGGGCAATTCATCTGCTGGGACTACAATATCGGCAATGACTGCTTCGATTGCGCTGCGGGGCATGCCATTACACTTGGCCGAGTCGGGAGACTGTACCAGCACGATGCCGTTTTTTTCTTTGATGGCTTTCAGCCCCAGGCTGCCATCGGAACCCATTCCCGAAAGCACAATGCCGATGCTTTTATCAAGTTGGTCGTCGGCCAGTGAACGGAAGAAAATATCAATGGGTAAACGCAATCCGCGCGATTCAA
>JBAXKG010000230.1:0-1727 GCA_037137455.1 Bacteroidota bacterium | reverse complement strand
CCAGTTTTCAACCATTTCATAACCCGCCAGATAATTCTTTGTGGAAAGCTTGATGTTATCCCTGAAATAGTCACTGAATTTATTGTCGAACTCGAATTGGCTTAACACAGATGAAGTGGAGATATTCACCGAAATATTTCCGGCGATATCTGACAAGGCATTTTGTTTTGCCTTTTCGCGGAAATCCATATCAGCAGATTTTGTAGCAGCCCCGATCCCATGATAATACTGAGGATCGTTTGGCGCTTTTCTTACCCATTCGGGAGCGCTTGCCATCAGGTCGTCATGGCTCAACTTTTTACTTGTGGAACACGAGTAAAGGAAAATTGGAATAAGGAGGAGATAAAAGAGCCGTGTCATTTTTCCGGATTAAAATTGTTGATGTTGCCGGCAATCTTTTGGGAAACTGATCCGAAAATTTTGTCAGTAAGAGTCTCCACCGTTGTTACTGACTTCGATGCATGCAGCAGATTTTGTAAAGAGCGATAATTTCCACCATCGATTGAAAATGCGCCGTTCTGGAAATATGCCGGATAAAGATTATCATTTGTTCCGAAATAGGTTGCGTACTTGATTTCATCTGTTTTATTTTCCGTAACTCTGTCTGATAACAAAGTTTCTCCATTTTCGATGGATATCAGTTTGTATGTCAAAGTCACTGTTACGCTGTTTCTCTTCGATGATTCCTCATATTTTACCTGCTTGTCAACTGTCAAAGTCTCTCCGGTGGCATTTTTGGTCACGATTCGTTCAAAACCTGTCTTTTCAACTTTAGTAAGGGTACCCTCATTGCGCGATAATTCAGAAAAATCGATGTACAATACCGCCTTAAGGTTTTGCTTATTGCCGAGTTGTCGCAAAAGATTTCCATCAATATTACCTGAAGAATTCACCAGCGACTGGTCAAAGCGCTGGTCAACAGCAGAAAGGTCATAAACTTTCAGAAACAGATTCTTTTGGTTGATCAATTGGCTGATGAGCGTAGCCTGAAATTGTTTTGCTGCGGCTGTTCTTCCTCCCTGTGCGAAGGTTTTAACGGCGATGGGATATTGTGCACAGGCCAACGCTTTTTCCCGCTGCTGGGCAGCATCTTTGTATATTCCGGCATCTTTCACCACATTGTCGAATGCATAATAAGCAGTACGGCATTTACCGCTGGCCAGAAAGGCATTTCCCCTGCGGTACACTGGCTCATTGCGGGCTTCGATATAGAGCAGTTTTACATCTTTGAAAGCCGGGTCGGCGAGATGAACTTCCCCAAGAGCTGTTGCAGCATCCTGAAAATTCTCATTCATCAGATACACCGAACCTTGTTTATAGCGCTCGTTAAGAGCTTGTTTCATCTTATCGGCAACATCGTTATAATTTTTATCCTGTTCGAAAATAGAATTCCATTTCCTGTAAGCGTCCATGTATTTTCCCTCGCCATACAAACGGGCGCCATCCTGATATATGGGTTCGAAAGTTGCCTGTTTCAGGTAGTTTCGCGTATCCTTGAAATCGGGGTCGATTTTGAAAATTTCGAAAAATACAGCCTTAGCTTCATCGTACTTCTGCTCTCCCATGTTTTTTTGACCGGCTTCGTACCTTTGGGCAAGGTAATTTTCTTTGGCATCATCAAAATAGCGCTTTATGGCAGGATCAGGTTTCAAGTCAACGCCTGCATTCGCAACCTTTTCAATGAAATCTTTTGTCGTGATATAATCGTACACGGTACTTTTGTAGTC
>JBAXKG010000229.1:0-1741 GCA_037137455.1 Bacteroidota bacterium | reverse complement strand
TCCTGACCGATAATTCATCTCTCCGTAAAAGGGATTTGCTTCATCTTATCCCCGCGCTGGTCTTTCTGATCGCCACCTTTCCTTATCTATTCACCCCCTACGCACACAAGTTGGAAATTGCCCGTCATATTGCACAGAATGCCGGTTATATTGCGCAAATTCAACCTACCGTGCTTTATCGTTTCTTATCTAACGAGGTCGTTTACCTTAGCCGGCCACTGCTTGTGCAGGGATACCTTCTCTGGACAATCGGAATGGTTTTTCGTTTTGTAAGCAAACAAAAGGATTCACTGGTGCTGCGACACCAGCGCTATATGTTGAAATGGATTTCTGTTCTGTTGTTTTTTTTGTTGCTTCTTGTTGTGGCACATATTTTTCTCATTCATGAATCATTTGTCATAATGAATCAGGATTTTCTTAAAACCCTGACCCTTGTGAACCTGATATCGGCGATCGGCATTACCGGACTGTTGATCTCACCTTTCTTCTTTCCCGGCATTCTGTACGGACTGCCCAGATTTTCACATGCTCAGACGGCCATTAAACCATCAAGTCTCTCCGGATCGGCTGACTTGATAAAAAAGAGTCCAATAACTATCGTAGAGGATGAACCTGTATCCCGTTCCCACCAAGACTTCCCGGAGTCAAACCTGCCTGATAAACAAAGAATTATACCCACATTTGAATCAGATTATCTGTTGAAAATCAGACTAAAAGTCGAGGATTGCATGAGAGAGGAAAAACCCTATTTACAGCCCGGCTGCAACCTCGCACTTCTTTCAAAACTGATCAATATTCCTGCCCATCATCTGGCCTATTTTTTTCGCGAAGTAAAACATCAGCCTTTCAACGACTACCGGAACGAATGGCGTGTCACACATGCCAAGAAGCTGATCCTCGAAGGGAAGACCAAAGAGCTGACACTGGAGGCCATCGGTCTGCTTTCAGGATTTTCCACACGGAACACGTTTTATACTGCGTTCCGAAAGACAGAGGGGTCTACGCCAAGCGCATTTGTGGATAAGGAATGTGAGAACAAGGAATAGGAGTACATGGTTGGTCCTAAACCTCTTTTTTTGTATGTTTTTTCAAAAACGATACAACTTATCTTGACAAGTTTTGGGCTGGTAAACGGCGTTTTGCTTGCTTTGTAATTCGAATGCGAAATGGCCGACATACTGATTATTCATAATTATTCATTTAAATTAAAAAAGGAGGTTTTATGAACATGCAAAAAATCAATCGCTTCTGGCAAAGCGCAAATTTGTTTCTGGCTCCGGTTTTATTGGTCGTTCTGATCTATTATAAAGACACCATGTCTTTTTATCAATTTCTTTTATGGCTTCATTTGCCCTTTTTAATGTTTCATGAATGTGAAGAATATGTTTTAGCGCCGGTAAGTTTTAAAGAGTTTTTCAATTTAAAAACTCCTTTTGGTTCCCAAACCAATCCCAATTACCCGCTTGATGAAGGATATGTATTTCAGGTAAACATTATGATTGCCTGGCCTATGGTCATCCTCGGCGCACTTCTTGCCAATATTGCCCCCTGGGTTGGCTTTTCCATGATGATATTTGAATTAACGATTAATAATTTAATGCATACCATTATTTTTCAACCCAAGAAGCCTGTTTATAATCCTGGCCTGATCACAAATTCTTTGTTGTTGCTGCCACTCGGGACCGTTGCGTTCCTTACGGCACTCGATTTCTTTCATTGGTACGATTGGGCGCTTTCCGTT
>JBAXKG010000228.1:0-1745 GCA_037137455.1 Bacteroidota bacterium | reverse complement strand
TTTTGAGTGTATTATCGCATTGAATAATGAATACATCAGGATCATTAAAACAATTGTTACTAATCAGTGTTAAATCTTAACGTTATTAACAGTTTTAATCGGTAATGAACAAGGTGATTTGTTGGTAAAATTTTGACTTTTTGAAATCCAAGACATACTAACAAATATTATTTTAGATGTTGATAAACAAGCGGTTGCGTTCTTTGAAATAATGAATTTCAGGTTTAGTTTTGCAGTACAAATGATGCAAACCCCTGAGCAAATAATTATCGGTGAATTGCAACGCCTCATTCTGATGCAGGCGCAGGAAATCAAATTGTTGAAGGCCAGAATCACTGAACTTGAGCGAAAAGTTGAACAGAATTCGACCAGAAAAGACAGCAACAATAGCTCTGTACCACCTTCTAAAGATGAAAACCGGCCTCCACGAACCAGTAGTCTTCGTGAGAAAAGCGATCGTAAAGTGGGAGGACAACCCGGTCATGAAGGAAAAACATTGGAGATGACGGAAACCCCGGATGAGGTTATTGAACACAGGGCATGTTTTTGTCCTGAATGCGGCAATAACCTGACTAACCAGTCCTTTGAGCTTTTTGGCAAACGACAGGTCATTGACATTCCCATGATCAAGCAAATCGTGACTGAACATCAGGTATACCGGTGCACATGCACTTGTGGCAAGGTGGTGGAAAGCGAGTTCCCCGTTGGCGTTGATAGTGCGGTGAGATATGGTAAAAACATTGAAGCGCTCATCGGTTATCTGAGTATCAGACAATATTTGCCCTTTAAAAGGCTTCAGGAAATGTTGCATGATCTGTTTGCAATTCCAATTAGTGAAGGGGGATTGCACTGTCTCTTGAACAGATTGGCATCCAAGGGTGTTGATGCGTATGAAATGATCCGGCAAAGTGTTTTGAACTCCCAGGTTATTGGCACTGACGAAACGGGGATGAAAGTCAATGGGAAAAAGTATTGGTTCTGGACGTGGCAAAACAAGTTTGCCACTTTCATTGCTGCTTCGACCAACAGGGGAACTTCTACGATTGATGAGAATATGAGCGGAATATCTCAGGATGCTGTACTTGTTCATGATTGCTGGAAAGCACATTTTCAAACGCCGGTAAATAAGCACCAGCTGTGCACGGCACATCTGGAACGCGAAACCAAGTACCTTGAGCAGCGGTATAAAGTAGCCTGGCCGGTTAGGTTCCGGATTATGCTGACGGAGGCGGAGAAACTTAAAAAACAATTTACTCCTGTTGATTATTATTACCCCAACCATACCCGAAACCATTTGGAAAGAGAGTTGGAGAATTTGTTGTCTGAGCCTTTGGACCCAAACCACAAAGAGTTGATTGCGTTTCAAAAGCGAATAATCAAGTATCGTGATCATGTCTTTACCTTCCTCTATCATCCAGATGTTCCTCCCGATAACAATGGTTCAGAAAGAGCCATCCGAAATGTCAAGGTGAAACAGAAAATATCCGGCCAGTTCAAGGTGTTTAATGCTGCTGAAAACTTTGCCATCCTGAGATCCATTATTGACACTGCCATTAAAAATGGGCAAAAGGTGTTGCCTGCTTTGAATGTCATTGCCGATTATAAATGCGACTGATTAGTAACGATTTTTTTATATTTCAACACGGTAAAGATATATTCTAAATTTTGAAAAGTCAATGACCTTCTGTCTTTATTTTTAACTATATCCGGAAGAATCATCCATCACCGATCAGTTTTATGATACC
>JBAXKG010000227.1:0-1756 GCA_037137455.1 Bacteroidota bacterium | reverse complement strand
CATCTTTTTTTATTATTCTAAAATCAAGCTCCTCAATATCACGTATATGCTCTAATGAATGTGTTTTTTCAAAATGGTCGTCAAATAGTTTTGCATCTGCGGGATGTATGATCTTTTTCAGCAGAAACCTGTTCGATAAAAACTCTTCAGGCTTATACCCGCTTATTCTTTCGCATGAAGGAGAGATGTAAATAATGTGTTTATCCATTCCTTCCCAATATTCCCAGTCGTAGGTATTATCTGCAACAGTACGGAATTTCTCTTCGCTTTTGAACAACGCTTGCTCAGACAGTTTGCGTTCGGTAATATCGCGTTCGACAAAAAGAATGTTTTCAGGGTTGCCATTTGAATCAAGTAACACAGTTGAATTTACATCGACATAAAACCGGCTATTATCTTTTTTTACAGCCATATATTCTGTAACCTTATTCCCTTTTTCACCCGCCATCAATTTATTAATATTGTCAATCAACATTTTGTGATTTGACGGATCAATAAAATCAAAAATTCCTTTCCCCAATAATTTATCTGTTTCTTCGATGGAATATCCATACATTGTCGCTAATTTTTGGGACATGAGCTGCATCTTTCCATCTAACGATACCATTCCAATTCCATCGGGCGATGCTGAAATGATGGCTTCAAATTTTTGGCTGCTTCGCGATAAATTTTCTTCAGCTTTTTTTTGTATGGATATGTCTACAAAGCTCTCTAATAGTTTTTCCTTACCTCCTACCTGTATCCGTTTTACAGTTTTAAGAACTGGTATTGTTGTTTTATCAGCTCGAAGTAAAATCCTTTCAGAATTATCAACATTTTGACCTTTGTCACAAACAGGGCAACTTTGCTCCTGAGCAGGACAGATGAACTGGTGGCATCTGCGTCCGATAATATTTTCGGCGCTTTCGCCAATTAGCGACAAAGCAAAAGTGTTTATTCGCTCAATAACGCGGGTTTCCGGATCAATAATCATGATGCCAACAGCAACATTTTCAAGCAGTGATCGCTGAAGATATTCACTCTCTTTAAGCTGATTTTCAATTTGCCTGCGAGCGGTGATATCATGAACCACTGTAAAACGATATTTTTTATCCTGCACATGGATATTTTCTGCTGACATCAGTACTTGCTTTATGTCACCGTTCTTCGCTATTAAATCAGCTTCGGCATTGGTTACATTTCCATGGCTATCGGCTTTCAGAATGATGGCATTTATTGTTTCCGGGGTTAAAATTCCTAAATCCGTTGCTGTTTTACCAATCACTTCATTTTTGTCAAATCCAAGTAACGTGTTAAATGCTTCATTCACTTCAATGTATTGGCGGTTATCCAAATCACTTAAACCACAAGCGGAAGGATTGAGATGAAATAATTTCGAGAACTTTTCTTCGGATAACCGAACTTTTGAAATGTCCTTGGTAACTCCGAAAATAGCAGGTTTGCCGTCCCAAAACCCATGGGAAACTCTTGTTTCAACCGGAATTTGAACACCCGATTTTGTGACAATCGGAACAGGACAAAACTCTGATACTCCGCTTAACATTTCACCAACAATTCTGCCGGCTTCCTCGCGGCGTTCGGGCGGATGAACCATTAGAACGGATTTTCCTAAAAGTTCTTCCTCAGTGTAGCCAAGGCGGTCAATAACTGTAGTATTGGTATGAATGATATTTCCCTGTTCGTCCAAAACAAAAAGAAATTCATCAATGGTATTAAAGAAGGTTTCGTAATTGTGGCGGGTTTGTTGTAATAAATC
>JBAXKG010000226.1:0-1779 GCA_037137455.1 Bacteroidota bacterium | reverse complement strand
ATCTATTCCCGGAAGAGTGTATCACTTTTTTTGCGACACCTCCAATTACGAGGAAAATAATAAGTACCAATAAAGTAAGAAAAATAATTTTTATTTCTTTGGGAATTGTCCATCGCATAAATAGGAACGTTTCAGAAGGATTTATCAACAGTAATAGATTCATCGGCATAATCAGCCTTTTCTTTTTTGCAGCCCTCAAAGATGACCTGGATTACGAGCCACACAACCGGCTACACAAATGTCATATCCCCATGGATTAGTAAAGCCCCCTCTGGAAGGCAATAATAATTAGAAAAGGATTTCTGCTGATAAAGTTTGCATTTCATGTATTAAGCCACAATGGTTTTTGTTAACTCGTACTAATGAGTCAAGGTAATTCTCAACTTTTCCAGATTTATAAATAATGAACTAATCCACTTTATATCTCACCAATCTTGCCTCCAGTTTAGGCCCGTACCCGGAAAAGTAAAACCCGTGGGTTTTGATTTTTCCAATACCTTTCCCATAGACTTCGTACGTATAACGTATAGGCAGATTACTTGGCGGCGTTGGAACAACCTGCTTTCTCGATGTAATTGACTGAACAGGATCACCAAACTCATTGCTGACAAGTGAGTCTTTTCCTGTCATCCTGGTATATCCACTATATAATTGACGATTGGTGGTGTCCACATCGAGCGTATCTGTAAAATTGAAATCAGACGCCAGGATATATCCCTCCCTCGTTACCAGATAGCCCGATGAGTCGCGTATATAGGTTGGGAAGTGCAGAAACCCAAGAACATACGGCATTTCATAGCGTTTGTACCAGGTAAATCCACGGATGAGTGTATCTTTTTCTATATAGGCGCTATCAAACTTACCGGTTGATGTGGCAACATTGTTTGAGTCAACATGAAAACCTTCAAAAATCCAGTAATTTCCCACTTTCAATTGAAAATAGTCGGCCTGTGCCGTTGGAACAGGGTCATCAGTGTTTTTCTTACAGGACAGGGCAAGAATTGAGAGTGCGGCAAAGAAAAAAAATAGTTCCTTTTTCATTTGTTGGTTTTTAAGTTAAAAATATGAAGGCCATCTGATGAGTTGTCACAATGAATTCGGAACAACCAATTTATCTCCTGTAATATTAAAATAAAAAAAAACATGTATCAAGAACCTATTTCGGAAAAAAACTACCGGATTTCGGTAAGAAATTAACCTTCAGGAAAAGGTTAACAGATTGTTAATTAGAGTTGAAAAGAAAAAAGTTGGTGACGGGGCCGGACACCAACTTTTCAGCCTGGTCAAAGGAAAAAGTCATTTTTAGTGAATATTGCATGGGGAGACAGCAGAAAATGAGAATTCAAATCAACCCCTGCTCCGTTAAACGGAAAATAAGCTGTGGTGTCGATTTCGCCCCGAATTTTTTCCGCAACTGCTTCATGATGGTTTCAATCTGGTCGGGTTTAATCTTCAAAACTGCGGAGATCTGTTTATACTTCATCCCACCGATCAGCATGGTAAGTATTTCTTTCTCAATGATGGACAGAGTGTTGGGTTGAGATTCGAGTCCAAAATCGGTTGTTTCATTACCAGTGGGAACATCTGCGGGATACAATATTTTACCTGAAAAAGCTTCCATGATAGCTTCTTTTAACTTGTCGCGCCCGTCATTTTTATGGATGTATCCGTTTGCTCCCAGGTTCCACATCGTTCTGCGCCACAGGTTGGAATCCAGGGAGGTGTATATCAGTACCGGTTTCAGGGGGAACTTCCATTTCAACGAATGAAGGTTTTGTT
>JBAXKG010000225.1:0-1799 GCA_037137455.1 Bacteroidota bacterium | reverse complement strand
GGGATTTTAATTTGTCAATACCGAAGAAATTATATCGTTTTTCTTGAAATTTTGATCTGTTTTGAGATCATCCTACTTGAAGGCAAATTTCGAATCAAAACATCAAAACTCAATATTATTAACGGAATCCTGAAGAAAATTAAAAATTGAATATTATTTGTATGCTTGAAAAATGCTTGAAAAATGAAAAAAACCACTTACATTCTTATCTGTAAGTGGCTGATTTCCTGGTGACCCCGGAGGGATTCAAACCCCCAACCTTCTGATCCGTAGTCAAAAAACTGGCAATTTGTGTAATTTTGTAAATGTATTATATATACCTATATATCAGTATATTAACATGGGTACTGTTAATAAATTCTTTGTGTAATTATGTAGGTTTTTGCAAAAAAGATACTACATTTGTACTACAAAATTTCTACACACTATGAAAACAGAGGGCAAAGCAATACCTGAAATAATACATGAGACATGGAGGCCACGAAAAGACAAAACCAGCGCGGTTAAACTTCGCGTTACTTATAAGGGGCAAAACAGGACATGGATATTAAAATATCCTAAACTGGAAAATGAAGAACTTGCTAAACTTTATGGAAAAACCATTGCATTGACTGAAAAAGAATTTCCAATGGCAACCGGGAAAGTAAAATCTAAAAAGTTTGATGAACTTGCTGGCAGTTTATCAGACATAAAAACCAAAGCCAGAGATGTTATTAAAGAACTGAAAGTATTTTCGTTTGATGCATTTGAGGCGAATTACTTTTCCAAGCCAAAAGATAAAGACGACCTTTTTTCCGCAATGGCATCCACAGGTAAACAAATGCGCGATGAGGGCCGGATCAGCACGGCGGTAACTTATGAGTGTGGCCTTAATTCACTAAAAGAGTTTTCAGGAAAAGATAAATTTCCATTTGAGCGCGTTTCTGTTAAGTTTCTGAAAGATTATGAAAAGTGGATGCTGACACCCAGGGTAATTGAATGGAAAACAAAAAGCGGAAAAACGAAATCGAGAACAAAGGTCAACAGCCGTACAACCGTTGGTATTTATTTGCGGAACGTACGAACAGTATTTAATCAGGTTAAACCTGTTGGGGTTTTATATCCATTTGGGAAATCAAAACAGGGCCTTTATACTATTCCTAAAGGAAAAAATACTAAAAAAGCATTGACCCAGGCCGATGTAGCAAAAATAGCCTCCTACCCTGCTATTCAGGGCACTATTGAGCATCAGAGCCGGGATTTATGGCTATTCAGTTACCTATGCAATGGAATCAACATCAAAGACGTGGTAAGGTTGAAATATTCAAATATCAAAGGCGACAAGATTACATTGATAAGGGCAAAGACAGCCGATTCGGTGGAAGATGAAACAACAATCGACATAATGATCACCCGGCAAATCGGACGTATTATCGACACCCACGGTAATAAGCCTGGAACACAGGATCAGTATATTTTTCCAATTCTACACAATGATATGACCCCACAGGATGAATACAGGGCAATACAACAGGCAGTTCAAACGATCAATAAGAACATGACCAATGTATGTAATCACTTGGAGATTGAAAGGGCAACCACCTACACAGCCAGACATAGCTTCGCCACCGTTTTGAAACGATCAGGTGCCAGTGTAGAGTTTATAAGTGAATCCCTGGGACACCGGAATAAGCAGACTACTCAAAACTACCTTGCTAATTTTGAGGATGAGGAAAAAAAGAAGTGGGCGAATATGTTGTTACCAGATACCGAACTTTAGTCTGGCGAACCAAATAATTTTATTTAACCAAATCTACTGC
>JBAXKG010000224.1:0-1828 GCA_037137455.1 Bacteroidota bacterium | reverse complement strand
CATGGTCGAAAGCCTGATCCGCAATCTGATATCCAACGCGGTAAAGTTCACACCCAAAGGAGGAAGAATAACGGTGTCGGCTAATAAAATAGAAGGAAATTTCATTGAAATTGCCGTTCGCGATACTGGTATCGGAATGAAAAAGGAGTTGATGAGTAAGCTGTTCAAACTCGATGAACATACCGGTCGCAAAGGCACCGAAGGTGAGTCCAGCTCCGGATTGGGACTGATCATCTGCAAGGACTTTGTCGAAAAGCACGGTGGGAAGATTTGGGCTGAAAGTGAAGAGGGAAAAGGAAGTACCTTCTATTTTACGATACCAATAAATACTTGACAATTTATAAACCGATCAACAAATAAGCGCTTCAGCACATTAACAAATCGTTTCCAACATGAACTACCAAAACAAAACCAAAGAAGAACTCATAAAAGAACTCCAGGAAGTACAACAAAAATATGGTTCTTTAAATGCAACATTTGAAAAAGAAAAGATTATTCTGGCAAAGCTGATTAATGCTGCCGAAGAATTTATTCAATTTTCAAGTGCAGCCCATGATTACACTAAAATGTTGCAAATTATCCATGATATCTCCGGCGCAAAATATGCTGTTTTGAATATTTTTGACGATAACGGACTCGATTTTACAACCGTTGCCTTTGCGGGGATCAATGAAAATATCGAAAAAGTATCATCTTTTCTTGGTTTTGATATTGTAAAAAAGCATTGGAAACATGACCCCCTACGCGACGAAAAGACAAAACAGCAAACCATTACACGCTTTGTGCATTTACATGATTTGGTCGGCGACATAATATCAAAAAGCGCCATTTATTTGATTGAAAAAACTTTCAGTCTGGGAGAAACTTTCGTTGTTAAAATTGTTAAAGAGAATAAGACGTTAGGCGATTTCACTTTGCTATTTAATAAAGGCGAAACACTTATAAACAATGAATTCGTTGACTTGTACGCGCATCAGGTAGGCCTGTTTTTAGACCGCTACAGCGCAACAAATTTACTGCGGGTAAACGAGGCCAGGCATGGGGCAATGATATCCAATATTTCAGACGTTATCGGAATTATTGGCACAGATGGCATTATGAAGTATAAGAGCCCCAATATCGAGAAGTGGTTTGGATGGCAACCGCATGATCTTGTCGGTACTGATGGTTGGTTAACTGTTCATCCCGATGACCTGGAGCGTATTCAAAAAGAATTCTTTACCCTGCTTGAAAAAGATAACTCGGTAAAAACAGTAGAGTACAGGTACAAATGTAAAAATGGGAGTTATAAACCGATTGAGCTTACCGCTACCAATCTTACGAACGACCCAATAATTGGCGGCGTGTTACTTAATTACCACGACATCACCGAACGAAAGCGGGCGGAAGAGAATCTGAGATATAGTGAAGCTCAGCTCCAAATGATAGCAAACAATTTTCCTGATGGCATTATTGTTCTGTATGACCAGGCGAGTCGCTATATTTTTGCTGAAGGACTTGGTCTGGAGGATATTGGCTTTACCAAAGAGATGCTTTTAGGCAAAAGGCCCCAGGATTTATTTCCACCAGAATTCAGTGAAGTTATGGAACAGAAGATTGATAACGCATTTAAGGGTAAAAAAGAGACCTTCGAGATTAATCTGGGCGAACAATATTTCATACAAACAGTTACACCTGTAAAGAATATAAACACTCAAATAGCAGCAGTGATGGGAGTAATTACCAATATTTCCAACCGCAAACGGATGGAAGATTTATTGAACCAAACCCGTTACAATTACGAAACCTTCTTTAACACCATTGATGAATTTCTTTTTGTTTTGGATGA
>JBAXKG010000223.1:0-1845 GCA_037137455.1 Bacteroidota bacterium | reverse complement strand
TTTATCGCAACCGCCGTTACGGTAACCATGGTTGCAATAAAATATTTCAGTATGATCGGTAAGAAAATCACGGCAAAATGAAAAAGAGATATATCAGCATACCTACCAGGTTGTTCCGTCTGAATCGATAATTTTACTGCTCC
Organism: Bacteroidota bacterium; assembly: GCA_037137455.1. Taxonomy (GTDB): domain Bacteria; phylum Bacteroidota; class Bacteroidia; order Bacteroidales; family FEN-979; genus CAIVAT01. Next base: position 1,702 of record JBAXKG010000223.1, on the reverse strand, counting down.
CTGCCCTTTTTCTTTTTTTCAACTCCATTTTGGCCATGGCCAGCGGACTGATACTTTTCTGCACCACAAAGGCATCCATTATTTGTAACTGATCCAGTACCCTGATCACTTGTATAAAAGTAGCGAGTGTTACCGTTTCTCCTCTTTCGAGCAAGCTCAGGGTCGATCGGCTGATGCCTGCTGCGTGAGCCAGCATATTCTGCGTTTTGTTTTGCTCCAGACGATGAAATTTCACAAAAGAACCAAGGTGCAGAGCCAGGGCTTTGTCGCTCATAGCAGCCCAATTTTTGTATGATATATCAGTCATAAAATATTATATATGGCTTTAACGTATGATATGTCATGCAAATTTATTTCTTTTTTTCTAAATGTCAAATTATAGATTTGGAATTTCAGGTTCAAGGTTTTTACCTTGCATTAATGTTTTGAGGAGTGAGGCTGCTGCTTTATCGCGGTTGGCTTCCAGGGTGGCATTTGAATTTCTTAGAACTCTTGATAAAAAGCATCACGAGAAAATCCTATTCAATATTCGTAAAGCGCAGTAAGGTTCCGGAAAGTGAGATTCAAAAAGCGAAACTAATAAGGATTAAGTATTTTGATGACAATGAAAAATCTAAAAAGAAAAAGAGATGAAAACATACACGTCAGGAACGTAAATTGACTCAAGAAGATTTAGGGAAACTCATTGGCGTGCAAAAGGCTCAAATTTCAAGAATTGAAAGTAATGCAAGTAATGTTACCATTGATACATTGATGAGAGTATTTGGTGCATTACAGGCTCATGTAAAATTACAAATAGAATTACCACATCTGAAAATTAGTATAGGCCAATAACTACAGCTTATGTCGATATCTATCTTCGCGAAGAGATCATGGCCGAAGGGCTGGTACGAAACCTTGGATCATTTGCCCGGTTTCTGGAGATCGTCAGTTTTTCGCATGGCACCGTGCTGAATGTAAGCAACCTGGCCAGGGAATGCCAGACCCCCAGGGGCATTGTTACTGGATATATCGACATTCTTGAAGATCTGTTATTGTCATATCGCCTGAATGTCTTTGCCCGCAGGGCAAAAAGAAAAACGGCATCCCATCCTAAATTTTATTTTTTCGACAACGGGTTATACCGGAGATTACGTCAAAGGGGCCCGCTTGATATTGAATCAGAAATTTCGGGCCCTGCGATGGAAGGACTGGTGGGTCAACACCTCAGGGCATTTTCCGATTACCGGCTTCCCGGTGTTCAGCTATATTACTGGCGGTCGCTGGCAGGCAATGAAGTGGATTTCGTGTTGTATGGCGGAAACACCTTTATTGCGATAGAAGTCAAGAACACAAAAGTCATGCGGCCCATCGACTATAACGGACTCACTTCTTTTGCCGACGATTATCCCGAAGCTTCCCTTTTATTGCTTTACATGGGGAATGTGGTCATGAAACATAAAAATGTGCTCGTTGTTCCTGTTGAGACATTCCTGAAGCATCCGGGCGAATACCTGACTGATCAACTAAATGTAAGCGCCGATTGAACTGAGCTGGGGTTCAGGATCAGGCCTTCATTCCTGTTCAGTTCTTTCATGCCTGTCCTTAACGCGTTTATTTCCCTTTTCCGGGAAAGCGGATCAGCCCGGGCACGGGTGCCGAAATTGCAAAAAGCAAAGATCAAGGTCGCTGATGGCCTTTTCCAGGGTTTCAGGATTCAGGT
>JBAXKG010000222.1:0-1852 GCA_037137455.1 Bacteroidota bacterium | reverse complement strand
TGGGATTATCAATTACCAAAGCGTATGTGGAGATGCTGGGCGGAATAATCCGGGTGGATAGTGAACCCGGAAAAGGCTCAATATTTTATTTCACCATTCCTTACAACACAAAAAAGCAGGAACAAAACCCGGTTACAAATGTTGTTTCATCAGAAAATGTGGCAGTTCAGATGCAAAACCTGAAAATTTTAATTGCCGAAGACGATGAAACCTCGGATATGCTTATTACTTCAATACTCAAAAAAAACAACCATGAAATCTTACATACAGAAACCGGAATTGAAGCCGTTGAGGCTTGCCGCGAAAACCCTGACATCGATCTGATTCTGATGGATATCAGAATGCCTGGAATGGGCGGATATGAAGCCACACGCCAAATCCGTAAGTTTAATAAGGATGTGATCATCATTGCTCAAACAGCTTATGGACTTAAAGGTGACCAGCAAAAGGCAATAGATGCGGGTTGCAATGAATATCTTTCAAAGCCCATTGACAAAGATGAATTGGTGCGGTTGATGCAAATGTATTTCAAGAAATTGCGATGCCGTTAAATTCCGTAATAAATAAGCAACTCCCTTTTCACAATGTGGAAACGGCTCCAATAGTTTAATAAAAAACATCATGGAGAAAAGAAACCTTCATCCTGACAGGCTGCGCCAAGTACGGTCAAACCGGGCCTGTTTCGCCTTTAATTAATTTTCCAACTATTGAAACTACCGCAGTTTATAATATAACCCAAACTACTGCCACCAGCGGCGGAAGTATAATTTCACAAGGAGAAGGTGAAATAACAGCAAAGGGTGTTTGCTGGGACATCGTCCAAAACCCCACTCAATTTTCTACTCCTCATACGGATAACGGTTGCGGAACAGGAAATTTTTCTTCCAGCATAACAGAGCTTAGCCCAAATACGCAGTATTATCTGAGAGCTTACGCCACAAGTGACAAAGGAACCGGATTTGGCGCTCAGATAACATTCACAACAAAGTGATTGGACAACCCATCAACCATTCCGGAAAATGAAAAACTCTTCACCTATCAACCAAACCAGCATCCTAATCCTTTTGATGCTTAATGCTTTCTGTATATCGAATTCCTTTTCTCAACATGTTTTAACATTTAAAAACGGGACTGAACTTACGGCCATTGTTACTTATCAGACAAAAGATACGTTGAAATATTTCCTTGAATCCAATCCCAGCGTTATTTATATTGAACCAGCAAATAATATTTACAAAATAACCCCGGTTGAATCCAAGAAAGGATACATTCCTGACAGCTTAAAGAATAATGAAGATTACATGCAGTATTTACATTATAAAAGAGTAACCAATTCCGGAATAATACTCATACCGGTAGGTGCTCTCATAGGTGGACTCGGAACTGCTTTAGCTTTCTCTGCTTCTGATCTTGGTGTAGGAATTATGGCTGCTTTTGCAATGGGACTTGGCGGTGGTTTAATAATAACAGGGATCATTAAATCAATTGCAGGATCGGTGAAAATGCACAAATACAAAAAGAAGGTCCAGGGATTTTCATTTGATCTGAAATGCACTCCTCAAGAACAAGGAATCGTTTTTGTTTACCGGTTTTGAAAACATGAATGATATAAATACCAGGAAAAAGATTTTTTATTACATTTGGTCGATTGTACTAAGAATTTATCAACCTTGATCAAATATTGAGGTTTTTTGTTGATAATAATAAAATTGTAATGGATGCTGTATCTTATGAGCAAGTTAGTAACAGGCTTAAACGAGATGTCATTAAAGATTTTTCTTTTGTCACTGCCCAGAACGCCTTGGTAGCCGATGTTTATGACCTGAAGAATTGGGTTGAACAACTGTACAAA
>JBAXKG010000221.1:0-1860 GCA_037137455.1 Bacteroidota bacterium | reverse complement strand
CCTGAGTTTGTAATTTTATAACCTGCATGTCATAGTACGTTTTTGGAAATCACGAATATTTTGTTTTAATTTCAAAAAAAGGCTGAAAATTTCAACCGGAATGTTTTTAAATTTGTAGGTTATAATTATAACCTACATGTATCTTAAAAGAATCAAGAAAGCTGATGGCATTTATCTGTCCTTGTACGAATCTTACCGGGAGGGTGGAAAGGTAAAAACCCGGTTCGTAAGATATGTCGGGAAGGAAGGAGCCGAACGAGGAGTACCTCTTCCGAAAAAGTCAGCTCATATTGTCACGCCACATTACATTGACAAAACAAAAAGCGCTGGCGATGTGAAACTTATGTGGACCATTGCTGAAAAATGCCTCAATATGTCCAAAATTATCGACAAAATTTGTTGTGGAAATGAAAAAATTGAGGGAAAATCTCCCGGAAAAATATTGACAACTTGGGCGATCAATAAAGCTACAAATCCGGAAAGTGCCACTAATTTGAGTGAATGGGTTAAAACGACCGTCATTCCGGACTTGTGGGGAATTCCTGAAGATTATTTTACTGATAGCGCGTTCTATACTGCATTGGATCGTGTCTGTTTCAAAGATAATTCCGCAGACGGTTACGCGGACTTTGGTCAGTTAATCTGTGATGAACTTTTCAGGTATTGGCGCTCACAATATCCGCTTCCCACTGAAAAACCAGAAGTTTTGGCATATGATCTCACGCCTGTTCTGATCTTTGGAAGTGGAGACGATCTCGGTGAAAAAGGGTACAATTCCAAAAAAGTCAACCGAAAACAAATCAATTTGTGCGTTTTAGTCTCAAAATGGGACAAAATTCCTGTTTCTTACTTTATTTTACCGGGGAGTTTCAACTCAATGTCGTCAGTTAAAGAATTGCTGGTGACATTAATTGATTTGTCTTTTACTCCTGGAACGTTGATTTGGGATAGGGGAAATACTTCAGAAGATTCTGTTAAAGATATTGAAAAACTAGGTTGGAACCTTTTATGTGGTGTCCCTAAAGTTTCGAAAGAAGCACTTTCATTGGTAGAAGCGACGGATGTACCGATTAAAATCCCAAATCTGGTCAAACCCACAGAAAAAAGTGCTTTGTATGCAATGAGAGCAGAAGGTAAACTATATGGAAGAGCGAATGCGGGGGTTGTCTACGTTAATTTATCGAAACAATTGACATTGAAGGATGCCAGAAATAATTGTTTAAAAGAACTTGGTGATGATTTGGAGTTGTTGACAAAAAACCTCGGGGGATTGGATGAGCGAGCGATTAAAGGGGAGATTTCTGAGATTGTTGGCAATTATAAGGACTTTTTTAAATTTGAAATCAACTCAATTGGAAGCGAGTTCTCATTAACCTGGGAATATGATTATCAAGTGATTGAATCCGCGGCTACATTTGACGGGAAATATCTGCTTTATTCAACTGACACGTCATTATCTGCGACCGAAGTTGTAATGGAATATCATGGTAAGGATTTCGTCGAAAAGGCGTTTGAGACCATGAAATTTTATCTGAAACTTGCACCCGTTCGGCATTGGCGAAATACTCGGATCCGAGCATTTTTTTTCGTCAATATGATGGCTCTTTGGCTAAAGAAAGTATATGATCTTCGATTAAACCAAATCCGCAGTAAAAAACGCCGATATAGTTTTGAAGAATTACTAAGATTATTAAGACGAGTATCTTATGCCGAGGTTAAGACTGACACTGGGGAGAAATCGTTCTGGTACATCAATCTCAACGAAGGACTTGTTGACCAATTGAACTTGATGGGGTTCCAAAATTTGTTTGAAGAGAAAAGGTTGAACCAGATGTAGGTTATAAATCTTCAAACTCAGGT
>JBAXKG010000220.1:0-1874 GCA_037137455.1 Bacteroidota bacterium | reverse complement strand
TAAAACAGAAAGTACTTCCTTTTCCCTCTTCACTCTCAACCCATAACTTACCGCCATGTTTTTCAACAAAGTCTTTGCAAATGAGTAATCCCAAACCGCTGCTGGGTTCGTTTTCGGTGCCTCTGCGGTTTGTTTGAACATCGAGCCGGAATAAATCGGCAATCATTTCAGGGTTCATGCCAATGCCAGTGTCAATGACCGAAATTTCAACTGAATGGTCTGGCACCGACTTTGCAGCAATGGTGACTTTCCCTCCTTTGGGAGTAAATTTCACAGCATTTGAAACAAGATTCCTGATTACGGTTTGAAGTATGTTGGTATCAGCAAAAACCTGCAGGTCAGGCGGGATATCGCAAGTTAGTTCAATCCCCTTGCTTTTGGCTGGTTCCACAACCATTGCAGCACTTTCGTCAATGATTGAAAACAATTGAACTATCTTCGGATTAAACGGGATTAATCCTTGCTCCATTCGGGACCATTCCAGTAGGTTTTCGAGCAGACGGAAAAGGTTGGAGGCGGAATTTCTCATTGACAGAGCAATCTTTTGAATCTCTTTCAATGTCAGCGTATCCAGCTCCTCAACCATCATCTTGGTAAAGCCAAGGAATCCATTGAAAGGGGTGCGCAGGTCGTGGGCGATGATGGAGAAAAATCTGTCTTTCTCAGTATTGAGTTTTGAAAGTTCTTGGTTTTTAAGTTTGATTTCCAGCTCTGACTGTTTCCGTGCGGTGATGTTCTCATGCATTAAAACAAACCGTTCCGGTTTACCATTGCTATCATTTAAAGGGAAAATAACTATCCGTAACCAAATCGGTACATCCGGGAATTCAGGAACTAAATCATGGGCATTGTAATATAAATCAGGAAAGTGAACAACTTCACCGTTTTTAACACGATCAAGTAAATCTCCAAATCCTTGTTGTATTAATTGAAAATCATTAAAAATGGAATAGTCAGAAGGTGGTACAGCGCCAAAAAGTTCGGTATGTGCTGAATTTACTTTGAGGGTAAAACCATCCTTATCTGTGATTTGAATCGACATCGGATTTTTATCTATGATGTCAAGCAATAATCGTTCTGACTGTTTGCGCTCGGTTATGTCGTGGTAATTAAGCAGCACGCCGCCAATAATTGGGTCATTCATAAGATTGGTAGCAGTAAGCTCAATCTGTTTATAATTCCCATTTTTACATTTGTATTTGTACTCTACTTTTTTTACCGAGTTGTCTTTTTCGAGCAGGGTAAAAAATTCTTTTTGAATTCGATCCAGGTCATCGGGATGAACAGTTAACCAACCATCAGTACCGATAAGGTCTTGTGGTTGCCAGCCGAACCATTTCTCGATATTTGGGCTCTTATACTTCATAATGCCATCTATACCGATTATGCCGATAACGTCTGAAATATTGGATATCAATGAAGCATGCCTGGCTTCACTCTCATTCAATGCCTTCTCAGCCATCTTGGATTCTGTGATATCGATGGTGTATCCACCGAGAATCGTAGGACGATCTGGTTCAGAAATCGGGAATTTAACACTGTAAAAAACCCGGCCTTCAAAAGCCTCTTCCCGCTCAATCGTGCAGCCTTCTTTCATGACTTTTTCATCATCCGCCCTCATTGTGGCAGCCAATTCAGGTGGCCAGAGTTCCTCTCCGGTTTTGCCAAGCAATTGAGATAAAGGCTTTCCCAACATCTTTTCAAAATGATGGCTCAACATTACAGCACGGGTATCTTCATCTTTAATGTAAATTGGGTTTGGACAATAACGAAGAAACATAGAGAGTTTCTCTTCGCTCTCGCGAAGTAATCGCTCTGTTTGCTTGAGTTTAGTGATATCGGCTGCGTGTATAAGATTTAATATTACTTTACCC
>JBAXKG010000219.1:0-1877 GCA_037137455.1 Bacteroidota bacterium | reverse complement strand
CCCCAAGCGCAGGGTTCACAAATACAGTTTTGAACTCTTTGTCTAGCAACCAGAAACCATCGGAAGCCTTTTCCACAATCATATCATAGTGAATCTTGTGCTGTTGCCCCGACGATTTCAGTTGATGTATAGTTTTAAGGGAATTATTCTCTTGCTGTAATTCCTGCAACTCCTTAATAAGTTGAACTCTGGTCAATTTCTTGTGGTTCATATTCGAATGATATTAACGTACTGATATACTTATTGGTTGATTGGTTTATGTGTTGTCATCTAATTATTGGCAATGAAAAATAAAATGTGCTTCCTTTTCCCTCTTCGCTCTCAACCCATAACTTACCGCCATGTTTTTCAACAAAGTCTTTGCAAAGGAGTAATCCCAAACCGCTGCTGGGTTCGTTTTCGGTGCCTCTGCGGTTTGTTTGAACATCGAGCCGGAATAAATCGGCAATCATTTCAGGGTTCATACCGATGCCTGTGTCCCTGATTGAAAGTTCAACGCTGTTGTTATCGGAGGCTTTAGCCGAAACAGATACGCTGCCGCCTTTGGTCGTAAATTTAACAGCATTGGAAACGAGATTTCGGATCACTGTTTGAAGCAGGTTGATATCGGCAAAAATCTCGAGTTCTTCAGGTATATTGAGGCTAATTTCTATTCCCTTCGTTTTTGCGGGTTCCATCACCATTTTCAGACTTTCATTTACAATTGGCAGCAATCGTTGTGTTTCGGGGTTGAAAGGGATTAAGCCTTGCTCCATACGCGACCAATCGAGCAGGTTTTCCAGAAACCGGAATAGGTTGGTAGCCGAGTTCCGCATGGCCAGGGCAATCTTTTGAATCTCGTCGAGTCTCATTGAAGGCAGGTCATCTACCATCACGCGAGTCAAGCCAAGGAAAGCGCTGAAAGGGCTGCGCAGATCATGGGAGATTATGGAAAAGAATTTATCTTTCGCTGCATTGAGTAATACCAATTCTTCGTTTTTTCGTTTGATTTCTGCTTCCGCCTGTTTCCGTTCTGTGATGTCTTCTATAAAGCCTTCCAGGTAATCAACGTTCCCTTTGGAATCAAGCACTTTCCGACCAGTCATATCTACAATGATGATAGAATTATCTATACTCTTCCACTTGATTTCATCGTAGTGAACCCAGCCATCTGTTTTCCAGAGTGCATCCATTATTTGAGGTCTTATAGCCGGATCTTCGTAGATTTGGGTGGTCATGTTTGTTGTAGCCAATATCAATTCTTCCGGAGCGGAGTAACCAAGCATTTTCGCCAGGGCTGGATTAGCCCTCAAAAACTGCCCATTCCAATTAGAATGAAAAATGCCGACAGGCGCATTAACAAAAAGATTTCTGAATTGTTCTTCACGGTATTTTAGCGATTCCTCTGCCTGTTTGCGCATTGTAATATCCTGCCCTTGTGCGATGGTGGCAATCGTATTGCCATCAGAAGTAAAAAGGGTTGCCGAATTCCAAAGTACTGTTTTTACCGAATTGTCATTGTGCCGGATTTGGATTTCAACAGTTACCCAACGCTCGCCTGTCAGCGTATTGTGGATCAGTTGCATCGAATTTTCGGCGAGTGCGGGCGGAAACAGTATTTCAATCGATTGCCCTAAAACATCTTTTTCGGTAAGTCCGGTTAAATGCTCAAAGGCATGGTTAAATCGTGTAATCCGGAATTGCGGATCCCACACGATGATGGGTGCATTGGCATAGTTAATCAGGTTTTCGAGGTAGGCATTGGTTTCGCTGAGCATTTTTTCCGCTTGCTTGCGCTCAGTAATATCGGTTGCAATTTCAACAACGCCAATAACATTTCCCATATCATCGAAAACAGGTTCACCTCTTTCCTCCCAAACCCTTCCATCGGGGGTGTG
>JBAXKG010000218.1:0-1890 GCA_037137455.1 Bacteroidota bacterium | reverse complement strand
ACACCGGGATAAATTCACACCGGGAATTATCCCTCAGAATATTTTCGATCCTTTTAACCGTTTTTTTCAGGCTTAGCAAAAAAGCATCCACTTCGTCCGGTTGATAGGACCCCGAAAAGCTGGTAATCATGTAGCGGTATTTCCAGCGCATCCTGGCTGCAACTTTTATCCACTCATCCAACATTTTAGGTGACGAAATCAGCCGCAATGCATGACCGGTTGGCGCAGTATCAACAACATATTTATCGTACCGTCCCTCTTCGATAAAATCAATGATGGTTTTAAAACTCATCACCTCATCAATGCCGGGAATCGACAAGGTGAGCATCTCATCGATATCCTGATTATCAAGATTGGTAGAGGTTTCCAGAAGCTTTTTCAGTTCTGACTGATGTTCGCTGATGAACACTGACAGCGCCTCATCGGCAACCACTTCAATGGCCGACAGGTTGGCTGTACCGGCAACCTTAATAACTTTAAAACCAATTTGTTGTTCGAGGCAATCCGACACGGAATGTGCCGGATCGGTGGAGATGAGCAGCGTTTTGAAATTTTCAGACAACGCCAGGGCTGTGGCAATGGCACAACTGGTTTTTCCAACACCGCCTTTTCCGCCGAAAATGATGAGTTTAAGGTCGTTGTTTTCTAAGCCCGTGAGTGCCATTACTTTATTTTTTTATCCTGATCTCAAGGATGCCATTCGTGAATTTGTGTCGTAAATTTGATTTTATCACTTTAGCCGGGAGTAGCAGCTCTTTACGGTAAGTTCTGCTTTTGCTTGCAGCCGAAATTTCGAGGATATCTTCCTTTAAGTCGATTTTGAGGTCAGTCTCCTCAATACCCGGCATTTCAGCAATAACCACGATTTCATTCTTTTCATCGAAAATGTCAGTTATCGGCTCCCGTTCTTCATCCACCTTAGGCCCTTCGGGTGTTTTCTTAATATTCCCGAATGTCTCTACTTTTGGGGTTCCTCCGCCTGCCGTGTTGATGGTAAAGCCATAAACGCCTTTCATCCCTTTTTTAATGTGATCAAAGTTGATCTCGCCCTCCTTCCTGATTCCACCCTTTTCCTCCAGTTTCCCGGCAAGGTCAACCAGTTTTTCGATTCCTTTGAACAGACCGCCAAGTCCGAAAAGGTCAAAATCGGCTTCGTCCTTTTTTTCTTTGTTCTTATCGTTTTCCATTTTGCAGTTGTTAATTTAAGGTTATCGATCTTTTTCCTCTATTTACCGGCAGGCCGGCGGCCTCTCCCCTTCGAAGGGCGGGGGGCAGATGAGGAAGCATTTGGCGTACTGACGGCCTCCAGCTTTTCCAAACGGGCTTCCAGGGCATCCTGTTGCTGCATGAGCTCTTTTTCCCTGGCTTTCGTGGAGAGGTATGTATCTTCCTGCCACCAGTTGATGCCCATCTCCATGGCTTTGTCAACCGAAGCCACAAGCAGCCTGATTTTAATGGTTAACAGGTCTATATCCGCTATTTGAATTTTAATGTCACCGGCAATAACGATCCCTTTGTCGAGTACTCTCTCGAGAATATCGGCCAGGTTGGTCGCCTGCAGCGCATGGGTCATTTCAGCCATTGTACATTTTTTTTAATAATCTATTGACATGGTTTTCCATTCTTTTTTATCATCCTTCTTTGACTTCTTTATCTTTTCTGCCGGATCAGGAGGAAGCATCTGTCCTGCTTTTTCATCATTATAGGCCTGAATCTCCTTTAACCTGTTTTGTATGATCTCAAGCCTTAGTAAAATCCTTATTTCTTCACTTTTTAACCGGGTTCTCTCTTTTTCGAAGAGATACAATTTTATGAAATCTGATTCTTCCTTGTTAGGGATACCCGATTTGACGACATTCTGCATGCTTTTGATGCTCTGAAGTCCTTTTA
>JBAXKG010000217.1:0-1902 GCA_037137455.1 Bacteroidota bacterium | reverse complement strand
TTCCGCAAATCCTGCTGCACAACATCTCTGAGTCGGTTTGAATATAAAAAGCCCTCAATATTGTTTTTGCATCCTGATTATTAAAATAGGAAATTGTTTTTCCGGGGTTCTTTGCACCCCAATCCAGCATTTTATACCATATTGTAGCGCTTAAAGCCCCGCATGCGTTGCCGCTTAAACCGATGCCCCCGGCAAAACCGGCAACCATTACAGCCTCTTCGTCAGTGGCTCCCATTTTTTTTACAACCTCAGTAGCACAGCTCATGCATGGTTGACTCTGAATTGTTTTTTCCGACAGTCCCTTATTGGCTGACTGAATGGCCTCAGGTGTCCATTTTACTATGAGATTGAAACAGGGGCTGTAAATAAAACCTTGCATAACAATCTTAACCATATATATGGCCATATCGAATTTACTTTCCCAATTAACCTTTGTTATGTCGCGACAATTAACGCTTTTGGTTCTTTTGGTAAATGATTCCACAAGGTGTTGTGAAGCTGTGATGGCCGAAGCAATGGCCTCACTTTTGTCGCTGTGTCTGCGAAATGATTCAGCGCCCACAGCCAAAGCGGCACCCCAAAGCATGCCACACTGATACCCTTTTTGTGCAATTCCGCCGGCCAACAGATCAGATGCTTTTTCTTCATTTTCTTTGGGATTGTCAAATTCATGATTCAGCAAATGAAACATTGCATGAGAACAGGCTCCGCATTTCCAGAATACTTTTCTGGGATTCAATGTTACTTTAACGGGATTGGTCATAGGGTATTTTATTTATTAAAGTGAATTAATTATTTTCAACTTTTAGTTTCAATTTATCCAAAAAATCCGGTACGTAATCATTGAACATCTTGTACTTATTGCGGTTATTGGCATAGTCCTTTATTAAATCAACTATAATTTCATTATAGATGTATCCCTGTTGTTTTTCGCCCTGGATAACCATCTGGGCAAACTCATCATATTGGTTTTTAATCAAAAAGTAAGCTGTTAAACTCCTCAGGATGGACTCACATAAAAAAGAGGTCCCGGATGGATCTGCCGTAGAATATTTAAAGGGAATCTGGTCTATTTGTTTATTGTAATGATCCATCATCGGATTTAAGAAGGCATGACCAATCTCATGTGTTGCGCCATAATATATATAATCCTTTGCGGCCATTTTCCCTTCTCTCAGGTTGGTAAAGTCGCTATTTCCGAATTTTGCATCCTGATCAACAACAAATTTTGGTGATAGAAAAAACAGACAATTTGATTTATCATTGTTTGCAAACCAATACGCGTGAATATCTTGTTCGAGCATTGTAATGATGAAGGTATAATTGTCCTTTTTTGCTCCCCAGAATGTTTCAAAATCCCTGATCATTTCAAGACCCGAAATTTCTCCTGCAACCTCGTCAATTTTCTGCTGATAATATCCCCGGTGTTTTTCAACGAATAGATCAAACCGGCTAATCCCTGCAAAGGAGGCAACTGCACTCTTGAGACTGTCAAGTATCATTGATTTATTTTTCAATGTGTTTGGCAAACCAAAACTATCCAATTGCAAAAACTGCATAAATGAAGTATCTCTTTTGAAATTCCTGTCAAAAAACAATCCATTTATTGACAAATGAGCATGATAATTCTGCAAAACCTTTTTTACGAATTGAACGGATTGGTCATTTTTAAATGAAGCGAAAAAGGTGTTTATGTCAGATTTATACTTAAAATCAAAATTATTCAGATAATTTGAATTGCCCAGGTAGGCCATAATATGGAACAGCTCAAGCTCAGTATTAATCTCAATTTTTATTCCTTTTGCTTCAGCTTCGAAGTTCTTAAATTCATCAGGTTTAGAATATCCGGTTGATAAAATTACTGTTAACCCAATCATTGCAAATAATAAGCTGGTTTTCATA
>JBAXKG010000216.1:0-1917 GCA_037137455.1 Bacteroidota bacterium | reverse complement strand
TATATCAGTACCGGTTTCAGGGGGAACTTCCATTTCAACGAATGAAGGTTTTGTTTTGGTGTGGTTTCCGGGATAATGAGATCAAGAAGGATCACATCAAAGGAGCCGGCATCAATTTTATCAATGGCTTCATCAACATTCGTGGCTGTTTCGCTCACCTGGATCTGGTCTCGCCCCGGCCTGAAGAAATTCCGCAAGCCGGCGAGCACGAGGGTTGCATTGTCCTCGATGACCAATAACCTTATTGCATTTTGATGTTCAGCGCTCATCCTTCGATCAGTCAGGTATTACAATAATCCATTTGGTCCCTTTTCCGGGCGAAGCTTGCAGAGTTGCCTGCCCGCCCATCAGGATCGCCCTCTCAAAGATATTATTTATTCCCATACTTTTTTGGTTGATGGTGTTCCGGTCGAACCCCGGCCCGTGGTCCTGATAGATAACATAATGATTGCCGTGTTCAGTTGTTATGGTTACTGAAACAGCGCCTTCCTGAACATATTTCACCGCGTTGGTAAGCAATTCCCTGATAATGGAGATCAAATGAAACAGATGGTTTTTTGGTATTTCAACCCCCGGGGCAAACACCAGCGAAAGGGTCAGGTTGCTGAATTCCCGGTATTCTTCAAAAATGGCTTCAACCAGGGTCTTAAAAGGAAGATCTTCCACCATGCCCTTGTTCAATTGATACGATACGGAATGAATGAGAGAAGATGCCTTTTTCCATTCGGCAATCAATCCGCTCCGGACTGTTAAATCTGCGGATGCAAACCTTTCAATCTGGCCGACCATTTTCTGGTCAAGGGACCCGACAAGGTCATGCAGTTGCATGGCAATCCGTTTTCGTTCATGGTCTTCAATTTCAATTTGTCCCCGGATCAATTCCAGCTCTTTGCGATGTCCTTTTATTTTCATTCGCTGATATACCCCCAGCGAACCAAGAATGATCAGCAACGCCATAGCGATCATGGCAAATACCAGAAATTTCAGATTTTTTATCGAATCTTCCTGGGTAGCCACTTTTATCTGCGAAGCGCTCAGGAGGAGGTCTTTGTTTTTGACCTCCAGCAGCATGATGAGCAACCTTACCTGGTTTGCCGATTTTCGCTTTTCCGCCTTCACAAGGGCTTTCCGGGCCTCCTTTTGCAACCTCCAGGCCTCATGAAAATCATGTTTTTGGGCCATGACATCCGACCAGGTATCATAAAGGGTCGACAACCAGTCGTAGTTAGAATCGGAAATGGCAATAGGAATAGCTGATTTTTGAAGTATTTCCGATGCCTTTGCCGGGTTGTTCTTGTCGAGATAGCAGTATGCCATATTGTTATAAGCCACCATGGTGATTTCAGGAACAGGGACATCATTTCCAATCTGCAACGCCTTTTCAAAATATATAATGGCAGAATCCGGATTTGACATCCTGTTCCCGATATTTATGTAAATATACCCCGCTTCATTCTTAATCCCGCCCTCTTCTGTAATCAGTAGAACAGCTTTTTTCATTGTTACTACGGCGCTATCCTGATCCTCAATAAACCGGGCAAGATTTCCAAGCGCAACACCGGCTTGTAAATAGAGGTGGTTTTTAATGGCCATGGCATACGAAGAATCAAATAAAACTTTGGCTTCCCGTGCGCTCCATAAATCGAACTGAAGCGTTCCCAACATATTCAGCACATTGGAAACAGTCGCAAAATCGCCCAACCGTAAGGCTGCATTTTTGGAGGAATCAAATAATTCCACTGCCATCTCAAAATTGTATCCCTGACACTGCAGCATAGCCAGTTCAAAAAAAAGCTTCGGACGGAATTTTACCAACCTGAACCTGTCTGCCAGTTTCAGGGCATAGGCATAATTTTTATATGCCGAATCAATGTTATTTTTTTTGTAGGCATCGCCGGTAAGTATCAGGGCGCTGAT
>JBAXKG010000215.1:0-1935 GCA_037137455.1 Bacteroidota bacterium | reverse complement strand
ATTAAGGCAACCTCTAAAAACTACTTATTTTTCTCAAAGCTAATTTAATGTCATTTTTTTGAGGATGTATTTGTTTAGGTTTACCTGTTGCTTAGTTATTGTTTTGGTTTATATGTTGATTATTAGGTATTTATAGTTTTAACTATTTGTTTAGTGGGTATGTTTGTCTTATAAAACCGGTTGTAACTGTAGTTTGCGGAACATATTGTAGGTCAAATTCATTAACCCAACCAAGGCGGAAATACGTTTGATGCCGATATTGTAGAGATACATTCCATTCATACTATTTTCCATAAAGCCAAAAATATGTTCAACGCGTGAGCGAGTACGTGATTTAGTAGTATTGTTTGTTTTTTGATCATCGGTCAAAGGTTTGTTTCGGTAACCTTTTTCACACACTTGATTAATCATTTTTTTGTCAGCTATGATTTTTTCTTGTGGTTCACCGGCATAAGCACTGTCTGCATAAAAGGGTTCGCCCTTGTCTTTCTTTTCGTCGAGCAATTTTTCTGTTGCTTGTGAATCGTGAACTGAAGCGTCAGTCACTATATATTTGGTAATGAGCTTACTTTTTGCATCTGACTTGACATGGTTCTTGTACCCAAAGTAGTTGACATTATTCTTTTGTACCCAACGTGCATCAGTGTCTTTTTGTGCTTTGCGATGAGGTTTTTCACTAATAGAAGTAGGTATATCACCGCCTTTGATGGTGTCATTGTCCGCTTTTGTATTTCGTTGTTTGGGAACTTCAATGAAACTGGCATCGATTATTTTGCCTTGATTTACTATCAAGTTGAGTTTTTCCAACTGAACTAAAAATAAATCAAAAAGCTTTTCAACCAGTTCCAAATTGATTAATTGTTCACGAAAAGCCCATACAGTACGACTGTCGGGAATGTCATCGGCAATAGTAAGTTCAAGAAAACGCATAAAACTCATCCGGTCGTTTATCTGATATTCAACCTGTTCGTCCGACAGATTATAATAACGTTGAAGGATTAATATCTTGAACATCAGTACATAATCGTAAGGTGGACGACCTCCTGGAGCTTTAGACTGCTTATGTAGATTGCTTTCCAAAAGAGAACGAAACAGTTCAAAATCTACTCCGGCATTCAGTTTTTCCAATGGGTCACCAAGTTGGCTTAATTTGCTCAAACGAATATCTTGATCGAAAAATCCGTAGTCTCTATGGCGTTTAAATTTTTTCATTCATTTACGTGTTTTACTCAGTAAAGATAATAAATATCAAAGAGTTATCAAAATATAACTCTATAAATCAGTTTTTAGAAGTACCCTTTACTTTATTGGTTACGATGTGGATGAAGTTCTACCTTGGCATAGTACATTAAGTCGTACCCGTAAACTCTATGGTGAAGAATTATTTTTAGAGGTTTTCCGAGCAGTTTTGATTTTGTGTATTGACAAAGGTCTAGTTAATGGTCGTCGTCAAGCAGTTGACAGTGCCTATGTAAAAGCAAATGCCTCAATGGATAGTATTATTCGAAAAGAAATCATGGATGATTCTAAAGATTTCATGAATGAATTATCAGACAATGAGGAAGATAAAAATTCAGATTCCGAAGATAAGAAAACAAAAACGAGTATGAGTAATAAGGACTGGACAAGTCCAGCCGACCCAGATGCACGAATATCAAAAAAGAAACACAAACCACTTCAGTTGAATTATGCCGCACAAATAAGTGTGGATACAGATTCTCATGTGATATGTGGAGCAATGGCAGATTTTGCAGATAAGCGAGATTCACGTTCATTTTCCAGTATTATAGATCAAACGAGTGAGAACTTAGGTAAAACAGGAATTCCTTTACAAGAAGTTTTGGCAGATACAAACTATAGTAGTGGTGAGGTATTGAGATATTTGGAACGAAGAAATATAAACGCTTATATACCGAGCTTTGGTCCATACAAACC
>JBAXKG010000214.1:0-2020 GCA_037137455.1 Bacteroidota bacterium | reverse complement strand
GGGTTCTTAGCCGGGCGGTAAAATTAGGTTTTTAGAAAACCATACTATATATTTGTGTCGAAACTGGCATCAAAGAAAGTAGTTTTTAGAGGTGCCCTGAAGTTAGTATTTATCTAAAAAGGAAGTTATCATGAAAAACAAGTTTTATGTTTATTGCCTTATGATATTTCTGATGGGAATTTTCATCGTCATCAGCAGTTGTACGCAAAAAGAAGACCCGGCGCCTGATCCGGATCCTACACCCAGCGCCCATGGAGTCATCATGGGATCACTTACCAACGGCGTCACCCTTCAGCCGATTACCAAGGGGCTCGTTCTGCTGGTAAACGCCAGCGGCAGTGTTCTCCAGTCGGTGACTGCCAGTTCAACAGGCGCCTATACCATCACCAAGATTTTCGACGGAAACTATCAGGTTAAGGTTCAAGCAACAGGTTTTAAAGAGATGGTTGCCGACAGCGTCGTTATCGGATCAAAGAATCCGAAAGGGAATTTTGTGGGACTCTGCCCGGTTGAGACTAGTTTTGACAAACCGGTTTCCGCACTCTCGGGACTAATCCTTGATCAGAACAACAACGCGATCGCAAATGCAACCGTTTCCATCGCTGCAGATCCCGAGGAACTTACCAATGGCTATTTCTCTTCCGTATTGACCGACAGCAAGGGGCAATTCCTTATTCCTGCAATTCCCCTGGTGGTTGTAAAAGCAACGATCCCGGCCTTCAAGCTCAGGGTAATGAAGGATAATTACAAGGTCTCTTACAGCAAAGGCATTGTACTGGCAGAAAATCGCATGAAGATCAGGAACTTTTCTATGCCGCCGGCCTCTGGCGGAGGAACGGTGATCTTTGAAGAGACATTTGAATCGGCCACCAGCTGGATCTATTCTGATTTCTGGCATCGCCAGCAAAATGCTTCTGTTACAAACGCTGCTTATCCGAAATATGTCAGCCTGGCTGCCAACGATAATTCAGGTGGTGTAATTCCGGGCGCCTACGAAGGCTCCTATGATGCTTGGTTTGGAGAAGCAGCTACCGGGAACTATATGGGACCACAGTATGCATATGATACGGATCTTTCCGGCGGAACCTCTACGGAGGCTCATTCTGGTACGCTGACCTCTCCACCCTTTACCGTCACATCATCCTCCGGCAGCGCTTCTCTTACATTCTGGTCATGGTTTGAAGTGGAAAGCGTCGCCCCGAACAGTTCAGGCTATGATATCATGGAGGTGATGGTGCTCATGAGCTCCGATACCACGCAGGTTACTTCACTGGGCAGGTTGAATCCATACTCCGATCCGATCCTTGACAACAGAAAGGCGATCCCTTACACATCGGGCGGTTTTAACATTGCCCCGGTATGGAAATTTGAACAGTTTAATATGACTCCGTTTATCGGACAGACCATAAGGCTCAGATTTGAGTTTCGCTCTATCGATCATTTTTACAATGGCTTCCGCGGCTGGTTTATTGATAATATCAAAGTTACCACGGATGCTGTTAAAAGTTCAGGAATTCCCTATCCCGTTTATCCGCCTACCAAGCCAAGATAGTAATCGTTGATTAGCGATGCTGAAAGCCGGCCTGAACTCTTCACGCCGGCTTTTTTTATAACCAGGGTTCCGGCAATAACTGTAAATATTTTGGCGTTTCAGGGTAAAAATTAATTACCTTCGCAGCGTCAAATTGTCAGGTTTAAAGGTTGGTACGATAAATGTTTAGATTACATCTAAATTAGTTTTTTCAAATGGAATCCGATTCCATGCTTTTTCCCTTCTATGGACTTTTTTGTCAAGATTTATGAATTATATTTTCTTCCCTTCATAAATCCGCAGGATTTTTATGAGTTTTAGTACATGTTTTAATCAAAATTATAATGTAATTTTGTAACCTCATTAGTATTATAATTGTACGTTATTTACATAATTTATTGATATTTAATTATATTGAATTTTGAATGACTTATTACAATTAACTCAAAAAAAACTTGCCCATAATCGAGTGGGCTGCCCCGTCAGCAT
>JBAXKG010000213.1:0-2034 GCA_037137455.1 Bacteroidota bacterium | reverse complement strand
ATTATTCAACATTCTGAGTTTTCTTCTGGCAATATGTTGAATTTCATCCGGTAACTTCTTGGATCGATTACCGTTCCAAATTTTTTCAGTCTCTTTAGATCCGAAGGATTGAATCATAGTAACGTATTACAATACTAACGACAAAGGTAAGTATAATTTTTTGAAAGACCTAATAGAAAATGTGGCCTTTGTGCGAATGTGTGTGCCCTGCATGAGCATGCAGCGCACACTTGTTGTGACGCTGTTGAAAAAGTTTAAAAATACAAATAAAATTTCAGGAGCCAACGACAAGTGAGTGAAAATTTTCCAGAGGGTGCAAGTCCCTTATACCTCAGGGTAGAACCTGAAGGTATCAGAAAGTCGCAAGGTGGTTTATTGCAAAGTATTCACTGAAGGAAGCGAGACTGCAAAATCCGGAACTGACGAACAGCAACGGCATATGAGGCATAATTATCCTGATTATTCCGGTGAAAGTAGGCCAGTGATTCCGGAGCAAAGTAGGCCAGTAAATAATGGACGATAAGATGGTAAAAATACATTTTTTTCTTATTGATTTTTCTTTCTTAAAGACTCTCCTTTCAGTTCGATTCTGTGAGCGGAACCTGACAATCTGTCCATGATTGCATCAGCCAGGGTAGGCTCGTTAAGGTACTGATGCCAAAGCTTTACCGGTATTTGAGAAGTGATAATGGTTGATTTTCGTCCGTACCGATCTTCCAGCAGTTGTAACAGCGCTAATTTAGTTTGATGATCCAGGGGAGCCAGCCCGAAGTCATCCAGGACAATAAGCGGGATTTTTTCCAGTTGGTTCAAGAGTTTGATATACGAACCATCGATCCGTGACAGGGAAAGTTGTTCTATAAATCGATTCATTCCCAGGTAAAAGGTTTTATACCCCAGTGCACAGGCCTGTCTGCCCAGAGCGCAGGCCAGGTAACTTTTTCCGCATCCGGTAGCGCCGGTAATGAGGATATTTTCACTTCGTTGTATAAAGCCGCAGTCCGAAAGCGTAAGGATCTCTTCCCGGGACAGATTACGCGAGAGGGAACATTGTACTTGTTCGATCACCGCATCATAACGGAGCTTGCTCAGTTTTAAATACATCTGTGTGCGTTGAAGGGTACGGTTTTGCTCCTCGGCATCAACCAGCCTGGCAATCAGTTCATGAGCTGTGGGCTGCTGTTGAGTCGGCAGGGCAATGGCACCCCGGTAGGCCTGTGCCATTCCAGCCAGTTTGAGGTTTTCAAGTTGTTTTAATGTTGCATCGGTGTCGGTCATAAGTTATTTTTTTAAGGTTTAAAAACTATTAATTGAAAAGTATACCACTGTCTGATTTTATTCATAAGCATGGGATCCCCTGAGGTTAATATGTTCAGGGATATTGTATTCGATGTCGGTTTGCAGCGGAGCCCGATCCAGGTTGCGACTCAGGATATTGCTCAGCAGGGTGTAAGATATTTTACTGCCCAGTAATGCCCTGCCACAAGCAGCTTCCAGACGTTGTTGTCCGTACTTGTCTACCAGTCTGAGGGTCCCTTTGCAGGATTGGTAGGCGTGTTCCACTATAATCTTTTGGTTCAGCATGACTTTCATGGCCGCCAGGGTGTTTTCTCCGATCAGCCCGGCTTTGTCAAGAAAGTATTCCTGATTCCACCCTTTTTGTATATGATAATACCGGTGAGCCGGGGGCATGTGCTCGACCAGGGTAGTGTACCCCCTTTTTCTGTAATCACGCTTGTGACAGGCAATACGGTGATGGTTTGCCAAATAAATCTCCACATTATCGGTGTCATAGATGATGACAACCCGGTGGGTAATGTATTTATCGGGGACACTATAAAAATGGTCGTCTTCGCTGAGCTTGACATGATAGTTTGGCCCTACTTTGGCTGACTGGGAGTTCTTGATCACAAAGGCTGTTTCCGGCAGGTGGCGTAAACAAGGCTTTTCCAGGCTGGTAAACTTGTCATAACGGCTGTAATCGAGCCCTTGAAAGTGTTGACGGTTTAACTTCTCATTTTCCTGACTGATAGC
>JBAXKG010000212.1:0-2036 GCA_037137455.1 Bacteroidota bacterium | reverse complement strand
GTTCCCCCACTTTCCTCTAACACTCCTCTAAGTCTGGTCTAAGTCTTTTCTAAGTAATCAACATTATTGGTTCGAAATGGCTATAAGAGAGATTATTGATATTGGAATGATAAAACAATTAAAATGAGATCCGGAACCTATAAGGCAGCAACGCATCTTCTCCGGCGTAACCTACCCCGATGCGCGGTCCTGCAATGATATCCGCAGGATTGATGTTGATACTCCGGTCTTCCACCCAAATTGCTGCCTGTGCGTTTTCATTCACGTTGGTCAGATCAAGCCCGGAATTTGAATAGTGAATCCCCAATAACTTCGAGACTTTCCCCGGACCGATGCCGAAATCCTTTGTAATTTTTACTTTTCCCGTACGCTCCAGCATGGTTTCTTTCCCTTTGTCCGGTATGATCCCGCGAATCAGCACAGCATGAGGAATATCCTGCTCATTGGTCACTACATTGAACAGGGAATGAACTCCGTAACAGAGGTAAATATACGCTGTTCCGCCAGGGCAATACATGATTTCCGTGCGTTGTGTCCGCCGGCCTCCGAATGCATGAGATGCCCGGTCGGTAACGCCTGCATAAGCCTCGGTTTCGCAGATGATACCGGAGGTAGTAACTCCACTCATTCGTGTCACGAGATGCTTGCCAAGCAAGTCGCGTGCTATCTGAACAACATCGGGGCGGAGGTAGAAGGAGCGGGGTAGGAGCATATACGAATGACGAATGACAAATGACGAGTAACGAGTGATAAAACGTTCATCACAAATATACTGGTTATGAAGTTATCGGCCAATCTCCTTTTTCTTATCGGGAGAGCTTGAATCGCCGCGAGAGTGTTCCCACGGAACTGGCGAAGACCTTAATGTATAAAAAGCTCTTGTTTCCACGGGATTAAACTGAATGATTCCCGCAGTTGCGGAGTTGAACCTGCATAAAGAATTGTTGAACGGGTCTTGTACTGTTCCTGATTCAACTTTTCATAATATCGTATGTTTTTCAAAAAATCGGGATGAAACGTTTGTGAAGACTTTATTTCGATGAGATGAAATGCATCAGGCAATTCGATCAGGCAGTCGATTTCATTTCCTGTTTTATCTCTCCAGAAATAGGCAGGAGCCTCCTTTCCGCTATTGGCAAAATGTTTTACAATTTCCATGATCATCGACGATTCCCTGAAGGTAGGAAAACAGCGCCGGAACACGCTGAACCTCATCCAATATGGCGCCATGAGGAAGATTTGCCAGAAATCCCCGTGGATCCTCATCAGCAAAAGCACGGGTATCAAGATCCTCTAAAGAAACATATGCCTTACCAGGAAATAGCGATTTAAGCAAGGTTGTTTTACCTGACTGACGAGGTCCTGTGAGCGAAATAACCGGAAATTTTCCGGCCAACTCTTTGATTTTAACAGCAATATCTCTTGCAATCATAATAATTTCATCAACGAATGGACAAATATACTTTTATAAATGGAATATGTCCAATTAATGATAAAAAAATTGACCTTTTTCAGTTTATCTCTATAAAACTAAATCTTGAAAAAATTCTGCATGCGAAAATTGATTTGATTTCCTCAAATGGTATCTCCCCACGCATAAGGCCTTACATTGAAAAGGAAAAAGTTTTGATTTATGAGAAGCAAAATCAGTGACAAAGAACGCTTACTCCATATTCTGGACGCCATTGATTCAATTATTAATTTCACAAATGAACTTTCCTATCAGCAGTATAATGACGATTTCAAACTCAGGTTGGCTTTAATAAAATTGCTTGAAATCATTGGTGAAGCTGCGAATGGTATTTCGGATGAAACCCAGGGGCGTTTTTCAGAGGTCGAATTTGCTTCAATTGAAACAATTTACCCGCTGGCACCTGATAATGCTGTCATTGGTCATTAATAAAGTTGTTCCTAATCAGCAATCGCCATCTTTTTGGTAAGAACGAACCCATTCACCTCCAACCGGTACGCGTAGATTCCGGCAGGTAAATTGCCGGCGTTTAATGGTATGTTATAAACGCCGGGGTTCATTTCTT
>JBAXKG010000211.1:0-2043 GCA_037137455.1 Bacteroidota bacterium | reverse complement strand
AGGGTTGCTTCTTTTTTGGTCCAAATAAAATCAGTCATCCTTGATTTTTTAATAACTAAAGTTTCCCACTTGCTAATTAAATGATATTTAGTGGGTTTAAAATTCATTTTCATTAACCCTTTGCATGTATATAATTCAAATACAATTTATTAAATCTTATGCGGCAAATTTGGTGAAAAAATCATCATTTTCATAATCATCTTTTATTACTTCCATTATTGCCATCAATTGAGCATTTGCTTTATCATTTTGCAAAACCCTTTCAATTGTTTGGTCAATGTCAATATCAAATAATTCTATTAATTGCCGTATCAATTTCAAGAATACTTTTAAAATCCGCTGCCATAAGTTGAGTTCCAAAAGTTTTTGTTGAGCTTCACGGAACAGTTCCCCCATCGTTTCGTAAGCTTGAAACCTCCGTTGAAGGCTCAGTATTGTATGTGTTATGAAAACCAGCGTGGTATCGGCAACCTGTCCATCAAAGTCAGTGTTTTGGCATGCGCCCAAGCGTAGGTACTGTTTGCATTCTTTGAATAGGACCTCTATTGTCCACCGGATTTGATACAGTTCTATTGCCTGAACAAAAGTTAGTTTTAAGTTAGTGGTAAGCAAGATAGTCCAATCTTTTGAGTTATGGTACCTGATGAAAAACAATTTGACCATTGTGCCTTTGTAATTTACAACAACCGGAATGTAATGTGACTTGTGCTTTCTGGAGTATTTGCCATGCTTGCGTTGCTTACAGGTTATTATCTGGCGGGCATTCTTTTCTTTGCCATTCACTTCATACTTCCGCTTGTCCAACTTACACATGCCCAATACATGCAATGTCCTATCGCCAATGGCACGGATAGCTTTGATAACACCATCGTTGGTAAACCAACTATCCATCAATATATATGATGCAATTAGCCCATTTTTCACCGCCCGTTTGACCATTGATATTGCAACATCTGTTTTCTTCATATCCAGTTCTTGTACTCGTTTCGCTGAAGCCGCTTTTTTGTCGCGTTTTTTCCTAAACTGGGCATTTTTTTCTTTCTGGCTTATTCCATAATTCCCTTGTTTACCCTTTTCCCGATGTAATGAAAAATCAGCGGTTATTAAACTCTTTCCATCCCAAAAACATAAAACAAGTAGCTTAAAACCAAAAATATACCTGTGTGTTACATGGCTAAATATACGTCCGATAAACTCAATTGTTTTTCCTGTTTTCTCCAGGTCGGTATCATCTAAAACAAAACATTTTATCTCATTCTGGGCTTCACCATTTTTCTGAGTTAAACTTACAAACTGGCGGGCAAAACTCATCAGTAGTTTCCTCCACTTCATTCGTGGATTGTTCATTAACCGGTAAATACTGTTTTCGTCCCCTTCAAAAAAAATATTGCCGCCCAACCTTTGCATTGCCCAAATACTACATCCTTTAATACGGTATAAACATAAGGCTATAATCAATGTCCCTACCTCAAAACCTTTGCTTTTCACATCGTTAAATGGCCGTAAAAGCTGGCTAATTTTGAAATTGTTTAAAAAGCCGAGAACCCCCTTGTTGGTGTTTTCAATATTGCAAAGAACGTCTTCTAATTCGCTTAATTTATTTAATTTTGATGTCATAGGTAGTGGTTTTTGCTGTAAATTGCTTTTTTGCTTGTTAACTGCTTCAAAAATAACAATTTATATGCAATTATCACTACTTTTTTCTTAAAATTATTTCTTTATTATCAAGTAATTTTCATGTGGGAAACTTTAGTAAGATAATTTGAATATTTTTGTAAAGCAATTATTAATATCTGACCATGCCCTCCGACAACCCCATATTAAACAGCCCTTACGACGAACCATCCCTTCATTATGACACCGATAGCGAGGGGAGTCTTGATTACAGCAGGGTTTGCAATGGGCGCCGCACATTCAAACCCATGGTTTCTGTTATTCCTTCCCGGCAAAAAGGACAGAAGGAAATGTTTGAATGGAATGATGATGCAGCCGATTATCGCACCTATATAATTAATTTATGCCGGGTGGAAATTGGCAAGTGGC
>JBAXKG010000210.1:0-2065 GCA_037137455.1 Bacteroidota bacterium | reverse complement strand
AACTCATTTATAACATCAACCTTTCTTATCCTGGTTGCATCTCAAGTGATTTTCAATAGGCGAAGTGACATAGCGTGTTATATTTTTTCACTCGTTCAGCGTTATATATTCTTTTCACCAGATAACATTGAACTGTGTCGGCCAGTTTATGATATTGTATTGAATATCAAAGGTTATCCCGTTTTTGAATCCATTGTTGGAATCGGTAAGTGAAATAAACTGTTAATCACAAGGGCTTGTGAGGTAATCTAAACTGGCAATCAACGAATGATGAAAGGGTTGATAATCTGTAAATGACCTTCGATTACCTGCTCGTGTTGTAAATCCTCGGAATAAAGAACAGAACAATGATTGTCTAGCGCTGAGGCTACCATCATACTGTCCCAGAATGAGAAGCCGTATCGGGCCGCAATTTTTGATGTTTGATCAAGAATATGAATATTCAGATTGGTAATTATAAATTTTTGTTTCATAAATTCAATAACCTTATTCAATTCCGGCTCCTGGAAATTGAATTTTCTTAAAAGCACATATGCCGTTTCATTAACAACCTGGAGACTGATAATATTGCACTTTGCAATTATTTCTTTGGCAATGTGTTTACGTTTATCATCTTGTTTGCCAAAAGCATAAATCAAAATATTCGTATCGAGGGTGGGTTTATCTTTCATACACTTCGTTACGATTAAAAGAAAATTCAGTTAATTCGTAATTGTATTGATCGAAGAAGTTGTCAATCTCTTTTTCGACAGATCCGGAGGCTGTATGTTTTTTTCTTTTCCCGGAAACATAGCGGTCTACCAGAAAACAATAGAAATCAATCAGTTCGTTTTGAGCCTTGCGTGGCAATATATGTAAATCAATCATGTTCATATCGTTTTTCGTTTTAGCAAAAATAAAACAAATTAGTTAAAAAAGCTTTATTGAATGCTGCTTATTCTTTGGTTATTTCTTAGCTGTTCCTTAACTGACGAAACCATATCCGCATATTGACCAATGCATATCCAATCCTTATTTGCAGGTTACAAGTTTCAGGTTTACTCACTGTCAATGCCTGAATAACATTGACCGTTTTCTATTAACTTTTAATCATGTTTGCCGACTGTTGATGACTGAAATAGGTTGACCATTTTTTTTAAGTTTATTCATTGGCCTTTTTTACTGCCGGGTTTTCGAACATTTGCACTTTGGCTGAGCTTTCAATGGCTTTGATGGCAATATCTTTCACGCTTTTGCCAGATCGTCCTCAAATTTGGTAACTTTAGAATGAAGCAGGTTGAATTCCTGCTCCCTGATGGCGATGGCCTCTTCACGTTCATGTAACACCTTTTCTGTTTCGGTGGTTTTTGAAACAAATTCAAGTTCCGCTTTCCGGTGTTTTTCTATATAATCATCTTGTTCTATACGCCGTTTGAGCTGCAGGTTATAGGTATATTCCTCTTCTTCGCGCTGGTGTTCTTTCCGGGCCCGTTCCTTTTCCTCTTTCAGTTCAGTCTGGATACGGGCTTTTTCCTTATCCCAGTCACTCTTTTTCTGGGTCATTTCCACATCGAACTCCTCGCGTTTTTGATCCAACTCCATTTTTAACTCCTGCGCTTCAGCTTCAAGCTGAACCTTTTTCTCTTTGTGCGCTAGCAACATGGCTGCAAGGGAATCGGCCGTAACCTTTACCCTGTACAATTCATCGATCATGGTTTTCTGAACTTCAATGGCCCGCTGTATTTCGGCAAGTCTTTTTTGTTCAGCCAACAGCGAATCCTCCACCTGGTCGAATGATGCTGCCACTTTAAGTTTCAGGTCGGCGATTCCGCGCACAATGTTATCGGGCGTCATTTCCGAAACTTTTTTAACAAGCGACTGTTTTTCTTCTTTCTCCCTGATCTCCTGAGGTTTCATATTATCGAGGTCGGCTACTTTTTTCAGCAGGGATTCATAGGCATCAAAAATCTCATTTTTAGTGCTGGTTTTGGTGACGGTTTCTTTTGGCATGATGGGAAAAGTTAAAGTATGGCTTCGCCCTTTCACTCACAGGATGTAAGCCGGGCAGGGCAATTATTTTATCCTG
>JBAXKG010000209.1:0-2066 GCA_037137455.1 Bacteroidota bacterium | reverse complement strand
GTTGATGGGTTGATGGGTTATTGGTCAAATGGTTGTTTGGGTATTTGCTTCAATGTGTTTTGCCAACTGGTACGGGCTTCATTAATGTCCTTTGTGATCTGTTCCTTGGTAATCAAAAATTCTCTCTTTTTGGCATGGAATTTTTCTATTGCCTCCTGTCGCTTGACGATGCTGTGTTTGATACTATTCCCGGCATTTTTCATTCGTCACTTGTAATTTGTCACTTGTCATTATTAACTGAGCCCTTTCCCTCCACACCGGGTGCAAGGCAATCCATCGCTTGATTTTCCGGTTCCTTTGCATTGCAGGCATTTTGTGTTGCTTTCGCAGTGATTATAACCCTTTCCGCCACATACAATACACGAAATCCTGGCACCCAGCGGATTTTTGCCGGTACCCGAACAAAAAGCACACTTTTTCATGGGTTCTTCCACTTCAACCTGCCCCGTTCCGTTACAAACCAGGCAATGGGATATTGGAGAGAGTAAATCGAAGGGATCCTTTCCCCTGCCGCTACAAAATGCACACTTGATTATTTTTGCCATGATCTTCTCTGTTTGAAAATATAGACTGAAAATAGATAAATTTTGATAAGAAGAACTCTTTTAGCGACCAGGTGTAGTGAATGAACCACAACCTTCGTTTCACTGTCTTCATATTTCCTCAAGTGCAAACCAGGTAGATGTTTCGATAGGTTTTGATCAAAGGCCGGAACTCGATTCCGCATTTACAAAACATAAATTGCTCGGGTATCCTTAACCTCATATACCTGGTTTGTACATTGCAGACTTGCCCCGTTACTAGGGTTTAGGATAGTAAATATTTTCAAGTTTCAATACTTTCCCTTCGTCCAGTAATGCTTTTGCGATAAATCCAAGTTTCATACGTGTTTCGTTAAGCGGGTATTCCATTTCCGAGATCTTCACACCCTTGGGATGCTTGTTGATGTAAGCCAATACTTTCTCTTCCAGTGATAATACCACTATTGGTTTAGGTTCTAACCTGGGTTCAACTTTTACTGAAATTTCCTTTGCTGCTTCGACCGGAGCTGGAATTTCCTTTACTGCTTCGACCGGGGTTTCCTTTTTTGCCTCTTTTTTTTCAGCTTTCTTTACTATCTCCTTAGGCGTAACAATGCCTGTTTCCCTTAATTGAGCAATGGCGTCCTGCATCTTGTTCCACGCGGCCGCTGCCCCTTCTCTGTCTTGAGCAAAATCGCCAAGCATTCCGGCAGTGGCTTTTTGGATGTTCTTTACTTCTTTTTGGATTCCTTTAATGGCCACATGGATGTCTTTCATGATGCCATTGTAGTTACTAAGCCTTTCTGTTTCTCCATTGGCAAGGTCTTTTCTCAGATTCTGAGCCATCTTTTGATTTTCCTTGCTGATTTCCGATAATCTTTTCTGGAATCCGTGCAGCATTGTCCTGGTATATTCAACTCTTTCGGCCAGGTTTTTACTAAGTTCTGCCCTGAGTTCATCCGACATATCCTGATGTTCCTTTTCGAACCGGTCGAGCATATCGTTCGTATTCTTGAAAATGGCTGCAACCTCATCGTTGATGCTTTTAATGTCATCGTTGATGTTTTTCATGAGGGCATCAAATTCCTTCATTCTGTTTTTTTCGTTATGCATCCTCTCGGCCCTGCCTTGGGCAAAGGATTTATTCAACTCAACAGCCATTTGTGCCCTGTCGGTTGCGAATTCGTTGATCATGTTGAGGGTTGAAGCTTGAATTGCCACAACCTCTTTCCGTATGGAGGCGATCGTGCCATGGATCGAGGTCATTAATGCTTTGAAGGTACTCAGCCGTTCTTTCTCCCCACGGGCAAGGCCTTTTCTTAGGGCGACCGCGTTGGCGTTTAAAATGTCGGTCATCTCCTGGTGATCCTTGCGGAACCCGTCGAGGGTGTTCTGTACATCGTGTACAAGCTCTTCATTTTCTTTGATCCGTTGTTTGAATGAAGCAAGTATATCTTCACTCAAATTCTTCATTTCTGATGCTAGTCCCATTTGTTTTTCTCCTATGTTTAATGAATATTTGGTTACCTGAATTCGTTGATTTCT
>JBAXKG010000208.1:0-2068 GCA_037137455.1 Bacteroidota bacterium | reverse complement strand
TGTAATCCAGGGTCAGACTTACGAAGAGTGGTTGAAACAGGAACAGGCAAATTTTGACAAATTCAGGATTGAGCAACAGAAAATGTTGCAGGAGCTGCGAAATGACTATGCCAATTATATTAAGCAACACGATAAAGATTATTCCGATTATCTGAAAAAAGAGTGGGAAAGTTTTCAGGTTTTTGCCGGAAAGAAACCACCTGAAAAACCAAAACCTAAAGCAATTCCTGAATTTAAACCAGTGCCGGGAGCTCCTGTTTCACCTATTCCTATTATCACGGCGCCATTGGATATTCCCAAAAAAATTCCAACATTGGTAAAACTGCCGATCATTCAAAAACCTGAACCAGCCAATTATCCTGAAGATGCGTTTTCAATTAATTTTTGTGGCGCCAAAGTCTACCTTGATATTGACCGAAATATAAAGAATATTGTTATAGGTAAAAAGGGAAAACAAGCCATCACCGACTTTTGGGACCTTGCAAGTAAAACAAACTACAACGGCCTGTTGAATCAGTTATTGGAAGCCAAATCGCGGTTCAATATGAACGACTATGGCTATTTTATGCTGGTTCAGGAAACGACAGCCAATATTTATCCACTGCCCGATCAACAGGATTATCGAAACTTACTTTTATGGTTCCTGATGGTGCGTTCGGGATATGATGTTAGAATTGCTTACAACGAAAACCAGATTGTGATTTTACTTCCCTCCTACAATACCTTGTATTCAAAGCAGTTTTTGACTATCAACAATCTTAATTATTATTTTTTCAGTCCATTTGATGGTAGCGACATCATGACCTATGATAAAAGTTATGATCTGGCCAATACCCCGATCGATTTCAATATTGCAAGTCCGATGAATTTCGGAAACAAGCCCGTGATGAAATTAATCCCATTTGTATATAAGAATAAATCATATGCCATTTCGGTTACTTATGATCCGGGTGTTATAGAGTTCTATAAAAATTATCCCCAGGTTGATCCCGACGTATATTTCAATGCAGCAGTATCAATGGATACAAAACAATCCATTGTTGAAACCTTCAAACCCATTCTGGCCAATTTGTCAGAACCTGAAGCGGTAAATTTCCTTCTTAATTTTGTACAAACATCATTCAAATATAAAACCGACCAGGAACAGTTTGGCCGCGAAAAGTTTTGCCTTTCTGAAGAACTGTTCTATTATTCAGCAGGCGATTGCGATGATCGTGCAATTCTATTTGCATACCTGGTGCGCGATCTGTTAGGATTGAAGGTAGTCGGACTTGAATCGCCCAACCATATGTTTACAGCAATACACTTTAATACCGAGGCGTTTGGCGATTATGTTACATGTAAAGGAGAACAATACATTGTTGCCGATCCCACCTATGTTAATGCGCCATTCGGCAGAACGATGCCTGATCAAAGTTTGCAACATGCAAAAATCATTGTCATGAATAATGCAGGCCAGCAAGCCTTGACCATTGACAATGCCTGGGATATAGCGATGAAATCGGGAATTAAAAAGGCTGGAAATACCCAAAACCTCACATTCGATAAATCCGGAAATTTCTATGTAACCGGATATTTTTCCGGTACGATAAACATGGGCTCATTCTCTGCGAAAGGGTTTGTTGATGCTCAATCGTACATTGTCGCCAAAATAAATCCGCAAGGGAAGCTGTTGTGGGGTGATCATTTGAAATGTTCAGAGAATGCTGTGGGGTTGGCTGTTGAACAGGATTCATTGGGGAACATTTACGTTGCAGGTTCATTCAGTGGCGATATGGGGGAGATGAACTCCGGGAAAAACAGTGATGTTTTTTTAGCAAAATATACCCTCACCGGTGAAAAGATATGGATAAAAAATGCCGGCCTTGATACTATTCCACAGGGAGCCGGACTGATTTATTCGCTGGGATTTGATAATAAGGGGAAGAAAGAAAATTTGAGGATAGTAGAATTTTCGCCAACATATAACGGTTATGGATTATTCGTGAACGACACTTCTATTATTTTCAATGGGACCATGCTCAACACACTTGTTCCTGTAACAGTGACTTTAGCTGTAAATGCAACC
>JBAXKG010000207.1:0-2071 GCA_037137455.1 Bacteroidota bacterium | reverse complement strand
AATCCGACCTGCTCATCTCGGGCGAGAACCCCGACCACATCAGGCTCGGCTCCTCTTAAATTTGATGAATCTTTAATTTTATTGACTGCGGATGAGGGAGTGGTGGTAAAAAAATGCACTCCACCTACGAGGAATGAGTCCTACTTTTTCTCTTTCATTTTTAACCGCCATTTCAGGAATGCCTCGTCGATTAATTCCTGGGTCGATTTAATTTCTTTCTCCTTCTTTAGCATGTAGCCACGTAATTCAATTACTCCATATGCTTTTGAGAAATATTTTTTCAAATGGGAAAAATCACGGCAACTATATATTTCGTCAAAATCCTCATGTTGGAATTTCTCTAAACCAATAACAAGCAGGTCTTCATCTGATAATTCTGACAATTTCTTTTTCTTTACTCTCTCCAGCGATTTTATATCAAAAGTTTTCAGGTAGCGTTCTACTTTTTCATCCTGACTGAGCTCAAAATTTCCGAATACGTCCAGATGGTCTTCATTTAAGTTCTCCATTTATTCGATCATTTTTATTAGATCAATAAAAACCTTATCTAGGTGATCAAAATCTTTGTCGGTTGTTATCACGGTTGACTTGGTGATTTTGGCAGTAGCGGCAATCCAGATATCATTTTTCCCCATGTTGATGGCACTCTGGCCAGCAGGAAGCGGCCTTGAAATCATCTTGCCTTTACTGTAGGTTTCAATTTCCACATATGCCTCAATGATATCTTTAGCCTCAATAGGAACAACCAGTAGTTTGTTTAGCAGGTCCTTAAGCTGTTCTTTCTTTTGATCCCCCCAATTGAAAATTGGAACAAGTGACAGGATCTCTGCATAAGACACAACTGAAATCAGGGGTATATTGATTTTTCCAAAAGGGTCTAATTCATCAATAACCTTCCCGGCAATCGGACTTCTGCGGATAAAATGAACAAGAATATTTGTGTCGAAAAGGTAATTCATGCCATTATCTCAATGCATTGATCATTTCCTCAACAGATTCCGTAATGTCCAGTTCTTCAGCCAACTTATTAATTTCTGCTGTTTTGATACGAGAGTATTTTTGAGCAACAATAAGTTGTTTAATATCTGTGGTTTCTTTTAATACCGGAGGAATTGCATTGAAAAATGAGTCATCGGAATTTACCGGATGTATGTCCGATAGAAGAATTGAGACTAATTGCCCTGCAGGATTTAAATTTGCCAATCCCATAACGGTAACATCCTTGCCAAATAAAGGTTTAAGCACATCAAAACCAATATTGTCGGGTAATTTAACTTTAACCCTTTTTTGAGGAGTAATGATTTCTGCAAGCGAATTTGAATGCTTCAGCACATCCAGTTTACCGGAAAGTTTAATTTTTATGGGTTCGGGTGTCGCACTTTCAAGACCACGGATCTTATCAAAACTTGATTTTTCAAGGACGACTTTCCTTGAAAGAGAAGGACAATTCATCTCAATCCTGCGTTTGCCCACATCGAGTATATCCTTAAAAACTAGCATTTCACCCAACAAGGCTTTGTCAAGCAAGTCAGTTTCACGGTCTTCCGAAATGGCTTTCTGATAAGCCAGCATGGCTAAGGACAAGGCTGTATCCCTTGAATAATCCTTTGAATCAAGTTCATTGAACAAAGGGTACTGAATACTTTTCAGGGTTTCTGATAAAACAGGGGCTTCAATGGACAGTACTGTCGATCCTTTTGTTATTCCGGTGAGTTTAAATTCGATGGATTTTTGAAGCCAATCCGGCATTTTACCACGCTTAAGGTGGCTGTTGCCTTCAACATAAAGTCTTAGGGTGCTCTCAGAGATCCTGGTCAATTGATCAGAGATTTTTGAAAGCAGAGACAAAGCGATAGTTCCTTCATCCATCCCGAAATCCGATAGGCGGATTGAATGGAATATCATTCGTTTATCCTTGATCTTTGCGAAAATAACCTCCCTTGTTGTTGAAATACAAAGTTAACACAAAAATTTCACGATTTAATTAATTTGGATATTAAATCCGATATGTATATTTTTACAACTCCATAACAAACACATCTAAGATCCTTACTATGTCTAAGTTCCAGGA
>JBAXKG010000206.1:0-2072 GCA_037137455.1 Bacteroidota bacterium | reverse complement strand
GAGAAATGGACAACATAAATCCCACATAAAAATCGGGAGTTGTGCAAGCATGAAAAGAAACCATTGAAGATTTTGAAAACCCTCGTTTTTAGATGAAGTCTCAATCAAAATTTCGTTGTGAATAAGTGAGGGGAATTTACATTCAACGCATTAAATCGAAATCCTCCATTTTTAGTACATGCGCCGCTGAACGATACATCAAACCCAACAAACGGACGATAACCAGAGGAATCTTGTAAAAAAAATTTGACGACGAATCCATTGTTGAAGATCAGGAACTTTCATTATTATTACCCAGCGGGAAAAACTGCTGGTAGACTTGTCGTCGTTCATCAATATCAGTATGCAAATAGATCTCTGTGGTTTTTATGGAGGTATGTCCAAGATTTTCCTGTACAACCCGTAAATTCTTTGATCTTCGGTATAGTTCACTTGCATAACTGTGGCGGATCTTGTGAGGAGTGATACCTGATGGAGCATACAATTTGAAAATATGCTGAATTGCCCGGGAAGATATATGTTTGTCTTGCTGTCCGATAAAAAGTGGGCCCTCAATTTTATTGCCGATAAATTTCCCTATATCAACAAGAGTCTCATCATCGATGAAGACCATCCGTATTTTGTCACCTTTTCCCAGAATCCGTATCGTATGTTCTTCAAAGTCAATATCCTCAATATTTATGTTGCATAACTCTGAAACCCGGACACCTGTTGCATAGATTGTTCGTACGATAAGTTTGTCACGTAAATCTTCGATCGAATCGATCAGGCGGAGCACCTGGCTGTGTTTGAGATATTTTACTTCCTGTTGTTTGATCCGCGGACGCTCGATACCGATCAGAGGGTTTGTTACAACTGCACTTTGTGTATAGAGGAACCGGTAAAAGGAGCTTAGTGTTGAGATAATCCGGTGGAAGGTCTTGGGTTTGTAGGTCTGCATCGATGAAACAAAAGAAAGAAAATCTGTGATCATCACCGGAGTTACATCAACACTTGTGTCGAGGCGGGCGTTTTCGAAGTCCTTCCAAAAAAAAACGAGCTTCGTGACATCAGTATGCCTGCGTAGCCAGACATAGTATGCAAAATGTTTGATCACCTGCTCATAACTTTCAAGCGTACTTGGAGAGTAATTGCGCATTCGTAGGTAGTTTCGGTAACTTTTAAGCCATTCCGAAAAATACCCGCTTTCCATGCTCTATTCTATCTTATCTCAAATAAATAAAGGTTTGCGCAGAATACCTATTCTGCGACAAACGTGATTTTTTATTTTACGACGGAAAAAAATGTAAAAATGGTGGAAAAATTTCCAGAAAGGCATAGATGATCTGAAGAGAACGGGTGCTTTTACACATGCTGAAAAAAACATGATAATCCGGGATCTGATTATTTCAACTCCGACTGAAAATACTTCACATCAAACGTATAGATACAGACCTTATTGGGACGTAATATTTTCTGTATCCATAATGCAACCACCATTCTGAGGATAAGTATAATTTTCCATCCGATTAGAAAATACTGGATTATTCAGCCGTTGGATATCCCGTTATTCCGACTAAATGAAGATTGTATATATATTTGTATAGCAATAATGGCAAATTTTGATTTGTCAGTGGTTTTGTATGGATCGACAAGACTTTTGCCAGTAGACACACACTGTTGCCATGGTTTTAAATGGGGAATTTTTAAGAATTATTTCAGAGGAAGCTGGCAATTGGAGATGTAGATCGTTACACATACGAGTAAAGAGGATATTAAATTGTACATACTCAATGCTGCATCTTTAAAAGTGCAGCATCCACTGCTGCGTTGACAGCATAATTCCGCCGACAAAAGATATTGGAAATGAATACAAATAGAGTAATTTAATCGAGGGGACTGAGGACGTTATGAAAAAAGTGGCTCGTCATCAATCGGTTTGAGTAATGCATCATGAAATTACTATTGCCAATAGAATTTTTCCCTCCGCATCAGCAGTCGTTTTTTCGAATCTATCCCACTGATGGGATCACTCGACGGAATCGTCGGGGACTCGCTTGGCAAGGTGGTTTTTGTAGTTCCTCTAAAAAAAA
>JBAXKG010000205.1:0-2087 GCA_037137455.1 Bacteroidota bacterium | reverse complement strand
TGCCTGATCTTTTAGATGAGTATGAATCGATTAATGAAGCTAACGATTTAACTCATTATGCTCAAAAGATTGCCAATCCTGGTAGTACGCTGAATATTATTTCAGACCTTATTGGCGACCGGGATATTCCCAGAGCAGAAATGCAATACTACCACAACCGGCTTGAAGATTTAACTGTCGCTAAAGTCGGGAAAGAGTTTTTCTCCTTTCGATATGATCTTTACGAAATTGTTCAGTCTTCTTCTTACAATCATATGAGGGTTTATGCCTTTGTAAAACGCTTAATCTCAATCGATGAATATGAGTATTTTTCTTTGGCCGACTGTTTCAGGATTATTGTAATCGAAAAATCATTGATTCCATTTTTACGTGAACATTTGCAATGGCTTTACAGGCAAAAAATTCTCACAAATTGCCATTATAAACTTGATCCAAACAACTTTATCGAAAAATACGGCCTTCCAAAATTGCATATCCCCGATCCCCATGCCCGGTATAAAGAATTGGACTTTACCCTCTTTTTAAGGAACACCAAGCGTGAATCTTTCTACGGCAGGCTGTGTGAATCATTTGAATCGTTGTATGATTTGCTGAAAGGAAGACACCAGGGCACGTTGATGGACTTAAAAATTTTTGAACAATGCATAAAAGACTTTCAAATTGAGAAATTGGAATTTTTCTTCACCGATGTGCTGATGAATATCATATCCCGAAGGAAAGCCCTAAAGCCTGATTATTTTCAAATCGCTGAACGAAAAAATGAATTCTATTTAAACGGCGAAGAAATTCCAGTAATCAAATGCGGGCCAGAGCTCTTTTATGATGAAGCCTCTGATTCGTTTGAATCAGAAGTCGATGATTTGGATAAGCTGTTTCCCGAAATATACTATAAGCTGAATCATCTTTACAAGTTTCGTGATTTATTAGTCGAACGGATTGAACTTCATTATAAAAATGAGAAAAATGAAATCAAAAAAATTCCACCACATCCTGTCAAGGCGCCTAAACTGTTAAAACCTCAGTCAATATTCAATAAACGACCCCAAATCATGTATTTGAAGGATGCATTTGAAATCTCTTCCAATTACATTTTCATCATGAACCTGCTTGTTGATAAAAAACGTTGTCAGCCCAAAACATTCGTGTGGAAGGATAAAAAAAAGGGATATAAGGGCTTTTTGGGCGCTCTTATAAAAGATCTTCATCTGAAAGGATATTTTAAGGAAAATAAAGAACTTGAATATTCAGAAATTAAGTTGGTGGCACACAATACGTTTGGAGTATTAATCAGTATGGACACAATAAAACGTGCAGAGGTCGATCCTGCCTTTCTCAACTTTATTCCGTATGCGTCAACAATAGTGCCACATTTATAGCTTAAATACACAAAATACACATTATACACCTGGTGTATTTGGTGTATTATTCCTTTGATTTTTCAAGATTTTTTGTATTTTATTTGCAGCTGGTTTTTTTAATCAAATCAGCTATGCAAGATTTTATCTTATCCCCCCTTCCTTTAAAAGAACTTGAAACCCTCATCTTTAAACAGGTCAGTAAAGCCTTAAAAGAGTTTCATCCGGCAAATAACAATCCTGCCAAAGATGAACTGTTAACGATCAAAGCGGCCGCCGATTTATTATCCATTTCAACCAGTACACTTTATAAATATGTTCACCGCCGGGAAATCCCTTGCAAGAAAAGGCGTGGCCGGCTGTATTTCTCAAAATTCGAACTGACTGCATGGGTTAATTCAGGCACCCGTTCAACCATCGATGAAATCGAAGCCAATGCTCTTAATAGCCTGGTGCGATGAATCCACCTATCCTGAATGGCAAATCCTGGCAAAGGACATGCTTCATGGCCGGTAAAACTGAAGGTCTGTTTGAATGTTGTGCTTGTAAAATTTTCATTTACAATTCTGATATAAACCTTTCAACTTATCAACATTTCAATCCAAATTTCAAACCCATCGACTTATTAACATTTCAAATCCATCGACTTATTAACAATTCAATCAAAATCTCAAAAACATCGACTTATTAACATTTCACCCAAAACCCCAATCCCATGAACAAAATCGAAAC
>JBAXKG010000204.1:0-2102 GCA_037137455.1 Bacteroidota bacterium | reverse complement strand
GGGTAAAGTAATATTAAATCTTATACACGCAGCCGATATCACTAAACTCAAGCAAGCCCAAGAAGCCCTGCGGGTAAACGAAGCCAGACATAGTGCAATGATTTTCAATATTTCAGACGTAATTGGCATAATCGGCTTAGATGGTTTTATGAAATATAAAAGTCCCAATATCGAGAAATGGTTCGGTTGGCAACCACAAGACCTTGTCGGTACTGATGGCTGGCTAACAGTTCATCCCGATGACCTGGAGCGAGTTCAAAAAGAATTCTTCATCCTCCTTGAAAAAGATAATTCAACAAAAACGGTAGAGTACAGATATAAATGTAAAGACGGAAGTTATAAACCAATTGAACTCACTGCAACCAATCTTACAAATGACCCAATTATAGATGGCGTATTGATGAATTATCATGACATCACCGAGCGCAAGCAGGCAGAGGATAAGATTAGTGAAAAAGACATTCAGTTTAGAAAGCTTTCTTCAAATTTACCTGACTTGATTTTTCAGTTTACTAGAAGACCTGACGGAACCTATTTCGTTCCGATAGCTTCAGAAGGTATTAAAAACATTTTTGGATGTTCCCCGGAAGATGTACTTGAAGATTTTGCTCCTATTGGCAGGGTAATTTACCCCGACGATGCAGCCAGGGTAATCAGCGACATTGAATACTCCGCAAAGCATTTATCTTACTATACCTGTGAGTTTAGAGTGCAAATACCCGGCAAGGAAATTCATTGGATTTTTTCCAGATCATTACCCGAAAAATTGCCTGATGGCAGCATAACCTGGTATGGCTTTAATGCCGACATCACCGAGCGAAAACGGGCGGAAGAAATAATACGTATGAGCGAAGAAAAATTCCGGGCAATCACAGAGCAAATCAGCGACCTCATTGCTATTACTGATAGCAATGGTATTGTCACTTATGCTTCTTCAGCTTCCAAAATACTATTTCAATTTGACCCCGAAGAAATGTGTGGCCGGAATTTCATTGAATTTCTCCATGAACCTGAAGTTGCCATAGCAATTGCAGCGTTCAGCGATGCAATAAAAAGCGGTAGAGGATCATATGGTCTTGAATTGACAATGAAACGTAAAGACGGTTCAACCTTTATCGGTGAATTGAACGGGGCGAAATTCCAGCAGAGTATGATGAATGGGACACTTGTTGTTATACGGGACATCACCGCGCGCAAACAGTTCGAGCAAGATCTCATCACCGCCAAAGAAAACTCCGAAGAAAGCGACCGTCTGAAATCAGCATTTCTTGCCAATATGAGCCACGAAATTC
Organism: Bacteroidota bacterium; assembly: GCA_037137455.1. Taxonomy (GTDB): domain Bacteria; phylum Bacteroidota; class Bacteroidia; order Bacteroidales; family FEN-979; genus CAIVAT01. Next base: position 810 of record JBAXKG010000204.1, on the reverse strand, counting down.
GCACCCCGATGAACGGCATTCTGGGTTTTGCCGGACTATTGAAAGAACCTGGCCTGACAGGTGTGGAGCAGCAAGAGTATATCCGCATTATTGAGAAAAGTGGCAAACGAATGCTCAACATCATCAACGATATTGTTGACATTTCGAAAATAGAAGCAGGACAAATGGATATGTCCATTTCAGAATCGAATATTAACGAGCAAATCGAATTCATTTATAACTTTTTCATTCCTGAAGTTGAAAGAAAGAGAATACAGCTTTCCTTTAAGAATACTTTGCCTTCAACTGAGTCCATCATTAAAACAGACCGCGAAAAAATCTATGCCATTCTTACCAACCTTGTAAAAAATGCCATTAAATTCACCCGTGAAGGTTCAATAGAATTTGGGTATATCTTAAAAACGGTCAGTGAGCCTGTCGAACTGGAGTTTTTTGTAAAAGACACTGGTATCGGGATTCCCAAAAGCAGGCAGGAAGCCATATTCGAACGCTTTATTCAGGCCGATATTTCCGATAAACAAGCTTTTGAAGGAGCCGGACTGGGCTTGTCGATTGCCAGAGCTTATGTGGAAATACTGGGTGGGAAAATCCGGGTGGAAAGTGAGGAAGGAATCGGTTCAACATTTTATTTCACAATTCCTTACAATGTTAAAAAGCAGTCAAAAAAAGCTATTTCTAATGTTGTTTCCCTAGCGGATGAAGTAAGTCAGATTAAAATCCTGAAAATACTAATTGCCGAAGATGAGGAAACATCGGATTTCCTTATCACCAGAATGCTTAAAAAAATCAGCAGGGAAGTATTACATGCAA
>JBAXKG010000203.1:0-2119 GCA_037137455.1 Bacteroidota bacterium | reverse complement strand
CAGGGTAAAGTCATCATTATTTATGGCTCCCGACAGGTTGGAAAGACTACCCTGGTAAAGGAAATTATCGAAGAAATACCCGAATCCATCTATTTCAATTGCGAGCGACAAAATATCAAAACGATCCTGGAAGGCGGGAACCTCGAGACCATTCGCAGCAATTTCGGTCAAAACAAAATAGTGGTTTTTGATGAAGCCCAGAAAATCAAGGGAATAGGGGCCCTGTTAAAACTTTTAACAGATACCTGGCCCGAAATTCAGTTCATTGCAACCGGATCGAGCAGTTTTAACCTTATCAGCGAACTTTCGGAACCACTTACAGGCAGAAATGTAAAGTTTTTACTCTATCCTTTGTCATTGTCGGAATTGAAACAAAAAAACACAACTGCAGAGCTGGATGAAAAACTGGAATCATTTCTACGGTTTGGGATGTATCCGGGCATTGTTGGTCACGATAACGAAAAGAAAATGATTTTACTTGATGAACTGGCCTCAGATTATCTTTACCGTGACGTACTCATGTTTGAAAACCTTAGAAATCCTGAACTTTTGACGCAAATTCTCAAAGCGCTGGCTTTGCAGTTGGGAAATGAGGTTTCGTATCGTGAATTATCAAACCTCTTAAAGGTGTCGGTCGCGTTGATCCAGAAATATATTCAGGTACTGGAGCGCTCATTTATTATTTACAGAATGACTTCTTTTAGCCGGAACCTGAGAAATGAACTTACCAGAAGCCATAAATATTATTTTTATGATCTGGGAATCCGGAACAGCCTGCTGCAGAATTTTAATCTGTTACAAAACAGGAATGATACCGGTTTTCTGTGGGAGAACTTTTGTGTGATCGAAAGGATGAAAAACAATCAACGCCAGGGGCTTCGTAAAAATGTCTATTTCTGGAGGACCTATCAGCAACTGGAAATCGATATGATTGAAGAATCAGGAGGGCGATTATCCGCATATGAGTTTAAGTGGAATCCTGACAAAAAAGTGAAAATTCCTGAGATTTTTTTACAATCTTACCCGGGAAGTGAGTTCAATATTATTCATCCATTGAACTATCATTCATTTCTTCTGGGATAACCGAATATAATCAATTGTTGCCCCTGGCGAGGTCATCATCGGCATTTCCATCCAGTCTTTGTATTTCAATTTCATCTCCTTTTCCTTCGATGGATCAGCTGCGGCAGCCTTCATATCAATGAAGTAGTTTCTCATAGAGGTGATCATCGTTCTGTCGCCGGTTGGCCCGTGACCGGGAACGACAATATCAATGCCCGGTATCTTCAGCATATTACCCAGGGCTCCTATCCATTTGTCAACATCAGCGCCGCTTTCCCTGTTTAAAAAGGGGTTGACCTTGTGAAAAATAAGGTCGCCAGCGAAAAGCACCTTTCTTTTTTTCAGCAAAACGACCATGTCGTTCCAGGTATGAGCCTGGCCTAAATTATAAAGGCACACTACTTCATTCCCAAAATTCATGATGAGGCTGTCTTTTACTAATCGTACAGGTATATTCTCAACGATTACATCGTCAGAAAGTAATTTCTTATCATAGGCTCCGATATAAATATCACATCCTTTGAAATACTTGTTACCCCTTACATGATCGCCATGAAAATGTGTATTGACTACAATGATCTTTTTCATTCCTGCCTTTGATTTTGCCTCATTAAACAGCTTTTCGGCATCGCTTCCCATCTTAGTGTCGATTACCACCACGGCGCTGTCGGTTACAAGAACACCACTGTTTCCTCCCCCACCTTGTAGGATAGTCAGATCTGTATCAACGACCTTAGTTCCTTCGCGGAACATAAACCGGTAGGTCGGGTAAAAAATGATTGCAGCGATGCCGGCAATCACCAAAATAATGATCACTGTTATCAGGATAATGCGTTTCCAGTTCATGAGATTTTGTATTATTTGGTCAAATATTTTGAGCACATTCCTTAAGAAAATGTTTCCTTTCACAAGTAGGGAATGAGTATACGAAGATAATATGAACTCGTTTGAATTTTAAGATATATTTGTAGAAATATTTTCACTTTCAACAATTGAATGATGGCTTGCAATGGATTACAACCCTAAAGCTAAATCGAGCAAGAAAAGATCAAAATAA
>JBAXKG010000202.1:0-2127 GCA_037137455.1 Bacteroidota bacterium | reverse complement strand
GATTCACTAAAATCCTTCGGCACAAAGAAATGGTAAGGCTCGGGGCAATCGAGTTCCTTCCAGGGAATGGAGGCAATGCTTTCGCTGTTGAGGAAATCGTACTTCGCTTCGCGTTTGCCGTAGAGGTCGAAGTGGAAGACCTGCGCGTGTTTGGGGTTATCGGGGTTGGGCATTGCTATTGTATTCAGTTTTTGTTTTTCGTTGGTTATTTATCAATTTTCAATACGTGACGAATTGTCACGGTTTGGGAAGATTCTTTTGCTTTGTCTTTTCAATTTTATGGATATTCTCCTCAACCGGCAGATTTTCAGGCATCGTACCGCCGAGTTCCTCGATCGTTTTACGAACTTTCTTGCCTACTTCGTAATGGGTTTTATTGGCTTTATCCTTACCCTTTATCTTTTCACGTCGTAGTTTTTCTTCGGTTTGGGTTGCACGGAACAGATTTGCAGCAAGTTCAGAACTGCCCATGTGGTCAAGGATATTCTGGCTTTTTTTTAGTTTTTTCTTTTTATGAATGGCTTTTGCATCAAGTCCCCCATATAACCCCATGTATCCGTGATTCTGAAAAATGGCATAGTCGATGGGCTCAATAACTCCGGCATCTTTTGCAGCCTCGGCCAGTTGAAGATTGTGTTTCTTCATTTCGCTACGGAGGAACAGCCGCTTCTCCTCTTCAGTGACAAGCCTTGTATATTCCTCCATTTTACTGATTTCCTGCAACCGCGTTTGAACAGCGAAATAAGTCTGCCCCATTGCAACTACCTCCTTCGAAGGATCAGCATTTTGAACAATAAGGTAACAGGCATAGCGTGAAAGCTTTACACTTTTCATTTTGCGTTCTGCTCCCGAACCAATCAAAACCATCTCGTGGTAATCCACGAAATGGTTTTCCTCATTTTGATTACTCTTAATACAGGCTTCTTTTGCCCGTTCAATAACCGGATAAAAGTTTCTAAACTCAGCATAATCCAACACTTTAGAAAGTTTTCTGGCTCCCCAGAATTCATTTCCATTTTCGTCAATCTCACGTATTTGTTCAAAAACTGTTTTTGATTGATTTGTTAATTTATTTTCCATAGATCCGGGTTTTATACTATTTCAAAACAGGCAATCACTTGTGGGATAAAATTCGTTTTTTAATGAAGATATTGATGCTCACGCCCTGCATGATATCGAATACATTCTCATCTTTCCCGCCACCGGGGACAGTCTCTTTTTTTTTGGCATTGCCGTGAAGGTCGAGGATATATGCTTTATCGAACGTTTCGAGCAGCCGTTTGCGCATTTGCCGGTGGGTGATGCCGTCGATGAAGCTGTTGTTTGAGATGTAAGCGAGAATGCCTTCCCCGTTCTTCTCAATGAAATGCTGGCCGTAGCGGATAAACTTGATGTAATCGTCATCGAGGTTCAGCTTCTTCTCATTCAATCCGGTTTTATATTCGGCGATGAGCGATTGTATCCAGGCTCCTTTGTTGCTGCTGCTGACCGAATAGGGAGGATTTCCCAAAATCACCATCACCGGGGTATCGCGTTTGATGTAGTTGGCTTCATTGGCCTCGGTACTAAGCCAGTTGGCGAAAAGGGTTCCGGTGTCGGGATGGTATTCTTCGAGACTGTTGGTAAGAAAAACCCGGAATCGTTGTTCTTTGTTTGGTTTATACCCGGTTTCAGCAAGCAACAGATCAAGTTTGAGATGGGCCATGGCATAGGAGGCCATCAGGATTTCAAAACCATTGAGTCGCGGGATCAGGTGTTCTTCCACGTAATTGCTCCAGATGCCTTGCTGCCCTTCGAATTTCCGGTAGATGTGTTTCACCACTTCGGCCAGGAAGGTGCCAGTTCCGGCAGCGGGATCGAGAATCTGGACTTTGTGAACTTCCTGTTCAACTTCAACCTCCTTCAATTTTGAGCGTTGATCGGATGTTGCTTTGGTCACCTGCTTTTGCTTTATCCTGATTTTTGAGGTATCGGCCAAGCCTTGTGGCAAACCAAATTCACTGATCAAAATATCATCTACAGCCCGGACAATAAAATTAACTACCGGATGCGGTGTATACCAGACTCCACGGGCTTTACGCAATTTGGGATCATACTCGGCAAGGAATGTTTCGTAAAAATGGATAA
>JBAXKG010000201.1:0-2165 GCA_037137455.1 Bacteroidota bacterium | reverse complement strand
CAGGGAACGTAATTATTCGCAGGTTGTTTCAGGGAAACGATCTGTTGGTTCTTTAAAACTGCGCAAGTATTGTTCTCGTTGTAGAAAACATACTGATCACAAAGAAACTAAATAGGCCTTGTTAGGCCAGTAGCTCGAATTGGTAGAGCGGCAGACTCCAAATCTGCGGGTTGGGGGCTCGAGTCCCTCCAGGCCTGCCATATTTTTTTTATGTGATTTTTGAGGTATGCTGAATAAGGAGTTGATTCATGAAAAATATGTTCAAGTTTTTTCAAGAGGTACGGACCGAATTTGGTCGCATTGAATGGCCTGGAATTAATGAATGGATAGAGTCGACACGCGTTGTGCTTGTTGTCGTCGTATTATTCACCATTTTCTTTGCTATTGTAAATCAATCAGCTTATTTCGTTTTGGGAAAAATTTTAAGTGGATTATAAAAAAAGACTCTGGAACTCCGTTTCTGAAGAAAACCTCCCGGATAAGTATTATCGGTATTATGCGACATTGATCAAAAATAACCAGGAGATACTGAATGGGGATTTTTATAAATTCTCATTCCGGTATCACTGTTGTCCGGTAAAACTTTAAAGTAGGGTTGGCCGGTTATGACCAACCCATGATGGTTACCTTTGTAGTTACGACACAACAATGGTTAACCATGGGTAAAAATACAAATTTTAGCGGACAGCCGATTCTGAATCAACTGATAATGTTTTTAGATAAGGGCAAAATAAGAAAGATAACCAAGGAAAATGATTCTGACCGGTATGTCAAGAAGTTTTCTACTTACAATCACGTTGTTGTGATGTTATTTGTAGCGTTTGAGGGCTACCATTCCCTGCGGGAAGTTGTGTTGGGTTTATTGGCAAATGCCAATAAACTCTCCCATTTGGGTTTTTCTTATATTGTTCGCCGTTCAACATTCTCAGAAGCCAACCAACGGCGTAGCAGTAAGGTGTTCGGAGAGATATACATGGATGTTTACCACAGACACGCATCAAGTTTAGCGGACAGCCGGTTGAGTGATGCCGACATGAAGCGGCTTTATATTATGGATTCGACCACCATTACCCTGTTCAAAGACATTTTAAAAGGAGTTGGTCGCAATCCCAAAGAGGGGAAGAAAAAGGGCGGCATAAAAGCCCATACCATCATAAAGGCCGATGAAAACGTACCCTACCTGATTCGCTACAGTGAAGCTGTCCGTCATGACCACACATTCTTGAAAGAGGTTCATCATTTGCCAAAGGGTTCGATCATTACCTTTGATAAAGGATATGTAGACTATGCCCAGTATGAGAAGTTCACATCATGTTCGATCTGGTACGTGACCAGGTTGAAAGATAATGCGCTTTATCAAGCTCGTATGGAATATGAAATCCCCGATGATGCCGATTCAGGCGTGCTGAAAGACGAGGAAATAGTCCTGTTCTATGGCGAAAAGAAAAAAGATGAACATAAAGCAAGGCGCATCGCCTATTGGGACAGCGAAAATGGTCGCTTGTTTGAGTTCATTACCAATAACTTTGAACTGACCGCCGAAAAAATCGCCCTGATATACAAGCGCAGGTGGCAGATAGAGCTACTGTTTAAACAACTCAAACAAAACTTTCCACTGAAGTACTTTTTAGGCGACAATGAAAATGCTATTGAAATACAAATCTGGTCGGCCTTGCTTGCGAACCTGTTGATAACCCTTATCAAGAGTAAGATTAATCGGAAATGGGCATTTTCTAATATGGTATCGGTTATTAGGCAACAACTCATGAACTATATCAACATCTTTAGCTTCTTGGAAGATCCGGAAGGGTGCTGGCGTGCTTTAATACTCGAAAACACGGTGAAAAAGCAGTCTCTCTTTCTGCATAAAGAAGGGGCTTACTTTTAGAAAACGAATATGCTATTGCTGATTATCAGAGAGTTTAAACAAAAAAATTAACCAACTCCGGTTTTACCGGACAACAATGTTATTCTTACTATATTTTGGAAATCTATGACGATGCGAGGGACTTTATGCGTTCACTGCGGGGGTTCGGGAATGTGGTTGCGATCAGCCTGTGCCACAACGGCTTTCCGGCAGGTGCGGCCCTGCAGCGGTGCTGTTTTCCATTGTATGCCGCTGGCCTGACTGGATGTAAACAGAAGCCGTACTCCACGGCATTACC
>JBAXKG010000200.1:0-2182 GCA_037137455.1 Bacteroidota bacterium | reverse complement strand
TAAATTTCATTAATGATGATTGATAATATTGTAATACAAATACTTAAAAAAATTAAAAAGGCCAAAAGGGGTACGCTGTTTTTTGGTGATGATTTCATTTCAATAGGTAATTCAGAAGCTGTCCGAAAAGCATTGCAACGCCTTGTGAAATATGGTGAATTAGTTAGAATTGCTCCGGGCATTTATGTAAGGCCTGAAATAGACCCTGTTATTGGCCCTGTTACCCCAACCATTGAAACGATTGCCAAAGCCATCGCACGCAGAGACAAAGCCCGGATTATTCCCACGGGTTTATATGCCCTTAACAGAATGGGACTATCCACCCAGGTTCCAATGAACGTTGTATACCTTACTGATGGTGCAGCCCGAAAAGTCAAGGTGGGTAAGAGAACTATTACCTTTAAAAAAGCCACCCCTAAAACGGTGGCTGCTGTTGGAGCCATAAGCAGTCTTGCGATTCAGGCTTTAAAAACCATTGGCAAGGATAAGATAACCCCCGATGATATTGAAAAAATTCAGTTGCTGCTAAAAAAGGAAAAGATAACTCATTTGCAGCATGATATACGACTTGCTCCCGAATGGATAAGGCAAATCATTCAACAGGTGCTAAAGGATAATAAGTTATGAACCTCGTTTCATTAAAGGAATGGCATAAATTAACTGATCAAACCAGGCGTAACATATTTGCTGAAACGGCTGCATCTATTGGTCTGCCCGATGCAGCTGTAGAAAAAGACTGGTGGGTGGTTCTCGCCCTTGAACTTGTATTTGACACATCCATAGCGCCTTATACAGTCTTCAAAGGAGGCACCTCATTAAGCAAAGCATATGGATTGATAGACAGACTGTCGGAGGATATTGACCTTGCAATGGATAAAAAGTTTCTGGGTTTTGATCAGGAAGACAAAGAAATGACCGGTTCTCAAGTAAAAAAACTCAGGGAACGATCGTTTCAATTTATTTCAGAGAATTATTTTCCAGAACTCAGCAAAAAATTTGCCCATGCAGGTTTTGAAAATTTAACTTGTAAATTAAGTAAAATAACGAGCCATGACCAGGATCCGCTGATCATTGAAATTTATTATCCTACGGTGACTAATCCCATTCCATATCTCCAACCCAGGATTTTAATTGAAATAGGGAGCCGTTCATTAATGGAGCCTTTCGAACAATGTAGTTTCACATCTTTGGTTGGCGAACAATTCAAAGGCCGGCAATTTGCTAATAAACCGATCACGATTCCCACAGTCCGTCCAGAAAGAACCTTTCTTGAAAAGATTTTTCTCTTACACGAAGAATTTCAGCAACCTTTGGCAAAAATAAAGGTGGAACGTAAAAGCCGTCACATGTATGATCTGGAAAAACTGATGGATACCGGTTTTGCCAAAACAGCATTGGCTAATATGGATCTGTACCAAACAATTGTGGAGCATCGCAAAGCGATTACACCCATCCGGGGTATTGATTACGCCAATCACACTCCTGATAAAATTAACCTGATACCACCCGATTCTATCATAGGCGAATGGGAAAAGGATTATCTCGCCATGCGTGAAAGCATGCTTTACAAACCTGCATTATCGTTCCAAAATTTAATAGACCGTCTGTACGAATTAAAAAACAGGATTAATCAACTATCAATTTGAAAACTCTTTAAAGTAAACAAAACGATAAACATCATTTTAAAACGATTAACACTTTTCTAACAATGCTAATTGTTTATATCTTCTTTTGATTATCATGAAGCCTTTATGTTAATTTGCATTGGTTAATGTATAGCTATGCATATTGATCGAATTGATACAATGAAGGCGCAAATCATCAACGCCGGAATCTTAGAAAAACTGCCTGATTGCTGGCAATCCTTCAAACATTAGGATTCCGGCAAACCATTCACCCGAATTAATAATCACGTTAAATTTATTGCCAGGTTTGTCGAAATCACCCAAAAGTTATATCATGGGTTTCAAGGCATTCATTCCCGACTGTTCATAAGCGAAAAAGGTTGATCTGTTGAATTCAAAGGCAAGGGCTCTGATCAGTCAAACTACATTATCGCCGAAAACTATCCTGCTGATCTTGAGCTGAAAAATCTCAAAGAGGCAGAAAAAGCGCCAAGTTTCTTATAACAGCTCAATATCACGTTTACAATGGACATAGGTCTCATTATCGACATGTTGCC
>JBAXKG010000199.1:0-2183 GCA_037137455.1 Bacteroidota bacterium | reverse complement strand
ATCGGCATCCAATGCATAACGTGAAATCAGTGAATTCCCGCACTTGATGTTGATATCGATATTGGGCAGGGTTTCGAGCTCCGTGAAGTCGGGCTTTTTGTAATAGGCATTCTTTAAAAGCTCAATCCACAATCGCAATCGGCATATCTTGACGGAATTGGGATTGATATCAACGCCAAACAAGCAGTTCTCAATAATGGTCTGCTTTTCGTGAAAAAGGGTTTCCTGGATGCGCTGGCTTTCAGGACTCCTTGGATTATATTCAAATAGTTCGCCATCTTCGTCGTTTACAATCAGTTCATCGTTTACAACTTCAACCCGGTATTCTTTCAATCGCCGGCCTTCGCGGTCCTGCAAAATATTCAGGTCGCTTTTTACTGCGATCATTTCATTTAAGGCTGATACCAGGAAATGGCCGGAACCTACCGCCGGATCGCAAATTTTCAGGCTGTTGATGATATTATTGGCTTGGTTCCGGTCTTCAATTTTGTCATACACCTGTTCAATATTCTTGCAATCCCACCCTTTTGCTTCATTGAATTTTTGCACAACTGCCCTCCGGATAGTTTCATGACACATATACATTGTTATGAATCCCGGAGTAAAGAAAGAGCCGTCTTTATACCCGTTAATCTTTTCGAAAATCAAACCGAGAACCGACGCATTGATCAGCGTTTTATTGTCTTCCTGGATCTCTTCTGCGCCTTCGCCTGAGAAATCATAGGCATCGAGGAAGGCAAAGAGATAATCCAATCCATTCATATTCCCGGTCAGCCGTTTCCCGGTATTATTTTTCAATACCGTTCCCGGATGAATCGGAATGAGACAGTCATCCTGGAGGTTGCTGATAAAAATGGTGTCGCGTTCCAGTTCTGTCGGCTCAAAGAGCGAACTATTCAGGTAAGGGACCTTTTCAAATAACTTAGCCACCGCGGGATCACGTTCCATGTTCTTCTTGGCAAGCACCCGAAAGAATAAGCTATTCAGGGAATCATACCCATGGACTTTTTCACTGGCAAGGAACACATAGGAAGTATCACTTTTGTGGTAGTTGATCAACTGCGCCTCGAGCAATTTCAGGAATAGAATACGATTGATCCATGTGATGACAAGTTCCAGCGATACATTGAAAAGTCTTTCCTGAAGATTTTCTCCAAAGCGAGATGGTTTATTGAGCCGGCTGATCATATCCAGGCTGTCGATCTGGACAATGGCATTCTCAATGAGTGAACCGGGATCACGCTGTCCTTCCTTTTTCCGGCCGATGAGTTTTTTACTTCCCTCTTTGGTTTCGGTTAACCCGACGATGTGCAGCAATTCTGAATAAAAGGCTTTATCCAAACTGTTGCTGTCGTTGGTAAAAGGAAGCTTCAGCAGATGTTCCGGTGAGAGCAGCTTATAAAGGGCAATGAGTTTGGAATCATCTTTCTTGTCGTTATTTCGCAGGGGTTTATCATACTCCCGGAAATCAAAATGGGTAAAGCTAATATCGGTCTCCAACCCGGTAAAAAATTTTTCTACGATATTTTTATAGAAAAAATCGGTGTTGGTTCCTGACAACCGGCCTTCTTCAAAATCGGTGAATTGTTTTACAAGGGTTTTATTCTGGGCAAACAGTTTCTCAAAGATGATGGCATCGAAGATATACCATTCATAAATGTTTGTGGCCACCAGATGTTTGATCTCCAGGTTATGGTTGGTGATACGTTCCCTGAGATAATACAGGATAAGTTCATGAAACGCTTTTGCGTTCAGATTATCCGGACGGACCATCTCCGATTTATTTGAAGGTTTTTTAGCTTCGATCAATACGCCGGCCATGCTCTTTGCATCAGGTCCATTATGGATTACAAGGTCATTCCGGCCTTTTGTGTTAATATAAAACTTCTGGTAGAACGTATTCTTTAGGAAATCGCTCAGATCATTTTTGATATGCTCTTCAAATTCTGATTCATCAATGCCATCGAGCAGTCTGATCAGGTTTTTCTTAAACACCTCGATTTCGCTTCTGGCAGGCTTTACCTTGAGCCAGGCTTTGTTGAGGGATTTTCGGGGGGATATTGGGATTAGTTGCATGGTTGGAGTGATTCCTTTTCAAATTTAGGGAAAGAGAATGAATGCAACGTCAAAAAAAAATCAAAGCGTCGAACATCGAAGATTTTGTCCATATTTGCAATACAAAA
>JBAXKG010000198.1:0-2185 GCA_037137455.1 Bacteroidota bacterium | reverse complement strand
TGAGTTCTGCCCCGGCTGGCAATCAGTGGTACTTCGAAGGCAACCCCATCCCAGGCGCCAATGGCCAAACCCATGTTGCTACTCTTAGCGGCTGGTACTGGTGCCTGGTTACTTTGAATGAATGTTCCTCCGATACTTCGAACCATGTTCATGTTATTATTACTGGAGTTGAAGAATTACTAGGGGCCACTGTGAGAGTGTATCCGATTCCAAACAATGGGAACTTTACTGTTTCAATAGACACCAAGGTAAGACAATGTTTCACAATCATGATTTATAACTTTCTTGGTCAAAGTATTAATAACCCTATTGAAATAATTTCGGATGAGAATTTTGAACAATATATTGATTTGCGGCCAATACCCACGGGAGTTTACACCTTGGTGATAATGAATTCTGAATGCAGGATTGTACGTAAAATATTGGTTAATAAATAAACCTTTTTCTTGCAGGAACTAATTTGCCGCTAACCAGACTTCCTGAATTTTATCCGTTCGAAAAACTCAATTGTTTTACGCAGGGTATCGTGAAGAAGAGTCAAATAAAGCACAAACGACATTAACCAGATAATAAAGAAGTTGAACCAAAAGGTGTCAATTTTCCATGAACCGATTATTTTTACCGGGGCATAAAAATGAGCTCTTCCATCGTGCGATTCAGGTTCCATGAAAATGGGGTCCTTCTTTTGTATTAATGTTCCCTTTCCTTCAATAATCTTATTTTCAGCGCCTTTATTCATAACCAGGTCGGCGAGGTTCTCATTATAATAGTTTTGTTTGAAATGATAAACTTCATTTTCGCCCAGCTGACCTGCCATTTTACCATAAACAGCATCTCGTCTGTCCATTACGGCACTTAACCGTGAGGAATAAAAAACGCTCAAAGAATCGAGGTACATCTTAGTGTTTTGAACAATTGAATCATTCAACTGCTTTTCATTCAGGCTGTTGAAATAAGGGAATGAAGCAAAACCAGCTTCTTTCTGCAATTTCGGAATCTCTGACTTCAGGATATTCAGATAATTGGCGGTCACTTTCCCGTTTTCACCCTTAACGAGATTTCGTTGGCATACATCCAGTTCCGATTTAAGCGTTGGAATAATAAAGGCCGTCAGATAAGAGTACTTTGAAATATCTTTGTCATATGCATAAAATACCTTCTCATATTTGTTGTTTTTGAATTGCTCCACGGCAAGGGCCTCGAAAGTCCAGCGTGAAGTCATCATGTTGCCGATGAGGGGGACATGTACACGTGAGGCAATAGTTGGATTTAAGTAGTCGAAAGGCACCACAGTACCACTTAGCAGAAGTTGAGGAACAATGATAAAGGGGATCAGAATATAAATTGCCACTACTGAATTCAACCCGGCAGAAATATTGAGCCCCACAAGGTTAGCAAAGCATGAGGTTGCAAAAAGGATCAGCCAGTATGACAGTGTCATGCCATGGATGCCCAATATCAGGTTCCCGGCCAAAACGTACAGCAACGACTGTATTGCTGACAGGGTAAACAGGAGAACTATTTTTGAGTTAAGGTAACTGAACCTGCTTAAATGAAGAAACGCCTCTCTTTTTAATATCCGCCGGTCTTTGATAATTTCTTCGGCGCTTACCATCATACCGAGAAATAGTGAAACCACGACACTCATAAACAGGTAAGGCACCAGGTTTCGATTATCACCAAAGATGTACTGATCACCAAAGCTATATCGTGTAAGGTAAGCAAGCAAGGCAGCAAGGAACGGCGCTTCAAGCAGGTTGATAAGCATGTACTGGCGATTGGTTATCTTGGTGAGCAGGTTCCTGATACTGAATATCCTGAATTGTTTGGCCTTGTCGGGGATTTCAAAAAAGCAACAAGGCAATTCAATTTTTTCAACCTCTGTCTTCAGTTCAGGCTGGATATTTTTCCTGAAATGCGTGTACCATTCTTTTGGGGAGATCTTTCGGCGGCTGGTCAGTTTTCCATATTCATCAACTGTTTTTGCCTCCGTGATCTGCAATATTTGCTCGGGGTTCACATATCCACAACTAAGGCATTCACTCTGTTCGGGGTTTACGAAATTGCTTATGGTTTTGAAATAGGTGAGAGCATCGATAGGATTTCCGTAATAGATCGGGAATCCGCCCTTATCCATGATCAAAAGTTTATCGAAAAGTTTGAAAATGTCGGATGATGGCTGATG
>JBAXKG010000197.1:0-2188 GCA_037137455.1 Bacteroidota bacterium | reverse complement strand
TCTAATAAATTTTCGAGCAAACTGTACAGGTTGGTGGCCGATTTTCGCATGCTGACAACTATTTTTCTGAGTTCTTCAAGGGTCATAGTATCCAGATCCTCAACCATGATGCGGGTAAATCCAAGGAACGCATTGAATGGGCTGCGCATGTCGTGAGCAATGATGGAAAAGAATTTGTCTTTCTCGGAATTCGCTGTATAAAGTTCTTCGTTTTTAAGTTTGATTTCCAGCTCTGCCTGCTTGCGGTTGGTGATATCGGAGAAGGTGACAACTGCCCCATGGATTTGCCCGTTTTCAAAGATGGGAAAAGAGGAATATTCAGCGGGGAAGTACGTTCCGTTTCTCCGCCATAACCCTTCACTGTCCAACCGGCAGCTCTCCCCAGACAACTTGGAGCGAAAAATGGGACAATCTTTCACAGGATAAGGTAACCCGTTGGAATAACTGTGGTGAATGAGATCGTGCATGTTTTTGCCAATACAATCTTCGATCTGGTAGTCAAGAATTTTTAAAGCCGATGTGTTGATGAAGGTACAACAACCGTTCAAATCTATGCCATAGATGCCTTGATCGGTTGTTTGGAGTAGTTGTTTGATTTGATCTTCACTTTTCCGAAGTATTTCTTCGGCCTTTTTTCGTTCGGTAATATCTCTGTTACTGATACGTCGGCCAAGGCAATTATCCTTATCATCAAACACAGGCCTGCATAAATGACCAATATGAATAACAGAACCATCTTTTTTTATTATTCTAAAATCAAGCTCCTCAATATCACGTATATGCTCTAAGGAATGTGTTTTTTCAAAATGGTCGTCAAATAATTTTGCATCTGCGGGATGGATGATCCTTTTCAGCAGAAACCTGTTCGATAAAAACTCTTCAGGCTTATACCCGGTTATTCTTTCGCATGATGGGGAGATGTAAATAATTTGTTTATCCTTTCCTTCCCAATATTCCCAGTCGTAGGTATTATCTGCAACAGTGCGGAATTTCTGTTCGCTTTTGAACAATGCTTCCTCAGACAGTTTGCGCTCTGTAATATCGCGTTCGACAAACAGAATGTTTTCAGGGTGGCCATTTGAATCAAGTAATAAGGTAGAATTTATATCGACATAAAACCGGCTATTATCTTTTTTTACAGCCAGATATTCTGTAACCTTATTGCCTTTTTCACCCGTCAACAATTTATTCATATTGCCCATCAACATTTTGTGATTTGACAGATCAATAAAACCAAAAATTTCTTTCCCTAATAATTCAGCTATTTCTTCGATGGAATATCCATACATTGTCGCTAATTTTTTGGACATGAGCTGTATCTTTCCATCTAATGATACCATTCCAATTCCATCGGGAGAGGCTGAAATGATGGCTTCAAATTTTTGGCTGCTTTTCAATAAATTTTCTTCTGCTTTTTTTTGAATCGATATATCCACAAAGCTCTCTAATAGTTTTTCCTTACCTCCGATGAGAATCCATTTTACCGTTTTCAGAATAGGTATTGCTGTATTATCAACGCGAAGTAAAACCCTTTCAGAATTATCGACATCCTGACCTTTGTCACAAACAGGACAACTTTGCTCCTGGGCAGGACAGATGAACTGGTGGCATCTGCGCCCGATAATATTTTCGGCGCTTTCGCCAATTAGCGACAAAGCAAAAGTGTTTATTCGCTCAATAACGCGGGTTTCCGGATCAATAATCATGATGCCAACGGCAACATTTTCTAACAGGGACCGCTGGAGATATTCACTCTCTTTAAGCTGATTTTCAATTTTCCTGCGTGCAGTGATATCATGAGCAACAGTAAAACGGTATATTTTATTCTGCACATTGATATTTTCTGAAGATATCAGCACTTGCTTTATGTCGCCGTTCTTCGCTATTAAATCAGTTTCAGCATTGGTTACATTTCCATGGCTGTCGGCCTTCAGTATGATGGCATTTATTGTTTCCGGGGTTAAAATTCCTAAATCCGTTGCTGTTTTACCAATCACTTCATTTTTGTCAAATCCAAGTAACGTGTTAAATGCTTCATTCACTTCAATGTATTGGCGGTTATCCAAATCACTTAAACCACAAGCGGAAGGATTGAGATGAAATAATTTCGAGAACTTTTCTTCGGATAACCTGACTTTTGAAATGTCTTTGGTAACTCCGAAAATTGCAGGTTTGCCGTCCCAAAATC
>JBAXKG010000196.1:0-2189 GCA_037137455.1 Bacteroidota bacterium | reverse complement strand
TCTATGCCATCACGGTCGATACAGTGGATGCCAGCTATCTGGTGAAGGTGGATGTAAAAATTGACAACCTCACGGAGGAGGAATTCGAAAAAGAATTCGGCGAAGGTGCTGTCGCAGACGCAGACGATGCTCCTGCATTCGACGCAGAGGATGACGGTCCCGAAAAATCGGATAATGCGGACGAACCGGACGAATAAACTGCCTCTATAGTATTCTAATTATGCGTACCTTTGGGGCAAAAATCCAAGATGTCCCTCAGAAAGTTCCTGAATCAATACTTTTCTTTTACCCGTAGCGAACACAGGGGTGTATAATGTACCCCGTATTTAGGACAGCTGCTTAAGGTGTAAAAACAATTAATTTTACACACCTAAAAACAGTTAAATTATGCGAAGAGCGATTTCTGCTGAATTGAAAGCCAAAGTGGCTATCGAAGCATTGAAGGGTTTAAAGACGATTAGTGAGATTGCGAGCCTTTATGAGGTTCATCCCAATCAGGTCACTATTTGGAAGAAACAATATTTGGATAGTGCTGTTGCGACCTTCAGCAAGCCAAATGTTTCGGAAGAAAAGCACAAGGAGCAAGAGATGGAAAATCTGTATCGTAAAATCGGACAGCTGGAGATGGCCAATGATTTCTTAAAAAAAAAGTGGAGTCAAATACAGGGCAAGTAGCCCGACGGAACATGGTCGAACACAGGCATTGCGATCTAAGCCTTGTACAGCAATGTATTTTGCTCAGCATCAGTCGTAGCGGACTCTATTATGAGCCGAAACGTTCTTTGAAAGAAGATGAATTATGCATCAAAGAGGCCATAGACAGGCAATATTTGATTACTCCGTACTATGGAATTCGCCGGATGAAGGTACATTTATGTAATCTTGGATTCCACATCAGCCGTAAGCGGGTAAGTCGTTATTATAAGGATATGCGCATCACGGCGATTTATCCCAAACCAAAAATGACTTGGCGAAATGAAGAGCACAAGGTTTATCTCTATCTTCTTCGCAATATGGAGATCACACACAAGAATCAGGTTTGGAGTACGGACATAACGTATATCCCTATGGATAAAGGATTCATGTATTTGTGCGCCATTATTGACTGGCACTCCCGATACGTACTTGCTTGGGGTATATCGAACACCCATGACAGCGGGTTTTGTCAAACCTTGTTGAAACAGGCTCTGGAAAAGCATGGTACTCCTGAGATCTTCAACACGGATCAGGGGAGTGAATTTACCGCCACCGCATTTACAGATATTCTAAAAGAGAATGGAATAAGTATCAGCATGGACGGTCGAGGCAGGGCGTTGGATAATATATTTGTGGAACGTTTGTGGCGTAGTGTTAAATACGAGTACGTTTACCTGGTCAGGCCCGAGACCGGCATTGCTTTGTACGAGGGTCTTTCGGAATATTTTGAGCGCTATAATACCTGCCGTATCCACCAGTCGTTAGGTTATAAAACACCCGAAGCGGTATATATGGCAGCTTAACGTGGCAGACTGTTGAAACGAGAACAACTCCATGGAGGAGTTGTTTCCCGCTCCAACAGTCCATAAGAATCATCATCTTTGTTTTGTGATGCATTGAAAATAAAGAGAAGAATGTTTGGAGTCTAAAAAAAAAGTATCTTTGAAATTACAAACCACACCTTAAAAGCAGGCTGATCCTGTCTGAAGGGTGGGTAACATTATAGTGTCCTTGTTTTGGCGGTGCTGTTGCTGATTCTGGCCACAGTGCGGTGGCTGTTGCCCAAAGAGCCGCACAAACTTCCCGATGCCATTGGCAAATATCAGGAGCCCATTGATAGCTTCCTGCGGGGCCAGAACAACCTGCGGGGCCAGAACAGCGCATCCTCCACCAAGACATCACCCTATCCGCAAAACCCGGCAAAGGACTCCCCCACCCTGGTTCCTTTTGACCCCAACCTCATCACCACCGCCGAAGGACTCCGGCTGGGCCTAAGCGAAAGGCAAATGCAGAACCTCCTGAACTACCGCGCCAAAGGAGGCCATTTTTACCGCAAGGAAGACCTCAAAAAGATGTACACCCTCCCGGAATCGCAGTACCAGGAACTGGAACCGTATATCATCCTTCCGAATAAAGAATCGAGAATTGAGAATCCAGAATCCCCAACGGATCAAATCAGCTACAAAGCAAAAGGCTACCCTTGGGGAACGGCG
>JBAXKG010000195.1:0-2189 GCA_037137455.1 Bacteroidota bacterium | reverse complement strand
AGTCAATTTTATCCGAAATTGTTGGAACAGATGAGGTGAAAAATTCTCTTTTGAACGTATATGGCCTTCCATTTTTGCCAGGATCGGAAGTAAATGGATGAAACCATAACATTTTTGGTGCCGGGGTTATGCTGAATTCGTTTTTTAGAACATTCCTGATATAGGCCAAATCAATTTTACTGTCATGAAGGAAAAACTTATTTTTAATGGATATGGCATCAGCATAGAATTCGGACTCACCGGATCGCTCATTCAAAAAAAGATCTTCAACTAAAATTTGGATTGATCTGTAAAGGCCTGATTTTGATTCGTCTTTTACAACACTTAGCGAAGTATTTTGAAGTTCGGCAGGGGTAAAACCCGTTCTGTCATGGGAAAAATTAACCGGGGGCAATGTGGTCAGATGATGAAGGAAAGCCGGAATTTCGGCAACCATATCGGCCTCGATGTTGTGGTTTTCAATTGTGGGAATCTTTACTTTCCTGATAAAAAACCTGATTTCATCATCGTCAATACGGGCAAATTTATCTTCGTTGTTTGAAGTCAGGATTATCTTCCCGAAAAATGGCACTTTGGATTGGGATACGAATTTTTGATTTATTGATATGAATTTTGATGTTGCAAGGGCTTTGATTTTTTCGACTGTGATTGCCTTCTCTATTAAAGTTTCTTCGACTGCAATAATGTTACTGCCGGCATAAGTTGAATTAAAACCATTGATCAAATCGTCGGGGGAAACCATTGCCATATTGTCGCCAAAAATCATATTTAACCAGTTCAAAAATGTGGTCTTTCCTGTTTGCCGTTGCCTGCTTACCATTACCAGGATTGGCATAAGGCGTTCTGGATGCAGGTATAGGATTTGGAGATACCTGATGCCAAGATCGTACTGCTCTCCGAAAATATGCCTTATCAATACTTCAGTCCAGTCCCAGGTTCCCGGTGATGGTTGATGGGTGAAGGGGCGGTAGAGATTGTAGCAATTATTGACAACCGGTGAATAAAAAAGATTGTCGGGCAGGATAGTAAAATCGTCAAACTTTTTAATTTCATTCAATATTGGTTTGCCGTGATCCAAAAATATAGCCCTTTCAGTCCAGACTTTTAATTCTGTTCTGTTTAACCCAAACCTGTCTGTTTTTGAAATGATTTTGAAGTAATTTGTACCAACACGGATATATTTATCGGCTTCGTTGAGGTATTTAAACAGAATCCATAAAATTGCTGGCTGATATGAACCATTAAACCTTAGCAGGACTAGTATTTGAAAAGGCGAATAGTAACATTCATTTTTAAACGGTGAGGCAGATGAGCTGAAAACATACAATGAATTGTGTTTTTTGCCCCAGGTTGCTGAATGGTCTTTGCCTTCTTTACCGGGTCGTTGCCAATATTCAATATCCTCTTTTTCATCGAAGCTGAGTTTTTTCCAGCCTTTATCTTCCAGGAGTTTTTTTGCATAGGACTGGCAGTTCCAGTTGAAGTAGCTTACCGGATCGGTGTTGTGGAAATGCCCAGCAGCATCAGTTGAACCGGTTTTATTTGGCTCTATTTCTGTTTTTTTCGGAGTGCCCTGATTGAACGTAACAGCAAAATTCACAAGATAGTTTCGCTGGTCGAGCGTCAGACTTGGTATGGAAAGTAAGGAACCGGAAACCATGGTATAGTTTGGTGATGGGAAAACAACCGTGTAGCCTCCCTCTCCTCTTGTTTCGATCATCGATTCACCATCGGCCCAGTTAGCGAGTTTTCGATTGCCCTCGAACGAATCGGCTTCGTACCTGTAAATTATGTGATATCCTCCCCGGGGCGAACGTTCGATGGGTGGATTGTACCTGGACAGGATAAAAGCCACGCCCTCGTCTGCGATGAACTGGTTGAAGATTGAATCGATGTCTTTGTTGTGGGCATCGAAGTCGATAACTTCAAAACCGCCGGATACCGCTCCTGAAATTATAGCCAGTCCCCAGGCATCGGAAAAAACCCGGTCGCATTCTGTAACCTCGAGAGGGATTCGTTGAAAAGTTTCCCATTTGAATGTTGCCCGTTTGTCTTTACTCACCGGGATCACCGATAAATTTGCGAGCAGATAGTCTTCTGCGATATCTTTCATTGCCATGGCTGGGATATTTAACATTGTTACTCCTGTTCTTTTTGGAATTGCTGGTACAATTGGCCGGTAGTGAAAT
>JBAXKG010000194.1:0-2216 GCA_037137455.1 Bacteroidota bacterium | reverse complement strand
TTTTTTTTTCAGATTCACATTCGGGACGCGGGACGCGGGACAAAATCGTGACACGTGACGCGTGACGGGTGACGCGTGACAAGAAATTTTTTGTTGTGGTTTTTGAGTAATTATTGTACAATAAATGTGTAGTTATTGTGTGATTAATACAAGTTGTTGATTATTTTTGTACTATTATTTTTTATCCTTGTATAATATTATATGGGATTTGATTTTGACCCAAAAAAGAGTTCTTCCAACAAGGTCAAACATGGGAGTGATTTTGAAGAGGCAAAATGAAACAGAGATATATCATTGCTGAAGAGCTGGATCAGAAGTTTGAGGCGGCTGAGGATATTACGGAATATCTTGACCTGCAAAAAGCGGAGCGGCCCGGATTGCAACAACGAAGGGTCAGTGTTGATTTTCCTGCATGGATGGTGAGGGAGCTTGACCAGGAGGCTGAGCGACTGGGAGTGACCAGGCAGTCGATCATAAAGTTTTGGATTTCTGAAAGGTTAACCCTCTCACATACATAAATTCAAAATCTCCTCCAAACACCTTTCCGCCATATGCCCAGCACATCATAATGCTAGCCCATATGAACGAGAACATTTTGTGTTACAATTTAGTCGACAAGGGCCCCGGTATGACATTCTGGTTTTGGCTGAAAGTTGTACCTTTGTAAAAACCATTGCAAATGAGCACTCAGGAAATTAAACAGTTGCTGCATGAAAGCATCGAAAATATTGATGATGGTGAATTTCTTATTGCCGTTAAACAAATCATTGACCGAAAATACATGCCCGGAACCGCTCCAAACCTCAGTGATTGGCAATTGGAAAGGATTGAGTCATCAAAGGAACAGATAAAACTTGGGAAATCGCTTACAAATAATCAGGCAGATCTTTTAGTTGAAAAATGGCTAAACGAATAATCTGGTCGCCAAATGCACTGGCAGCTCTTTCTGGATAAATTATGGGCGGCAGAGATTATCAAATAATCGGGACGCGGGACACGGGACGCGTGACAGCTGAGGATATTATGGAATTTCTTGAACTACAAAAAGCTGAGCGGTCCGGAGTGCAACAACGAAGGGTCAGTGTTGATTTTCCTGCATGGATGGTGAGGGAGTTCATCGATGGCTTGCGCAATCGTATCATCAACCTTATCATTTTGCGCTGGGAACTATTATCTCAATATTCAAACAATCGTAAACCCTGAATAAATCTAAAGTCTTTTTGATTATACGTAAAAAGGGTGAGGTTGAAAGTAATTGCTGTTGCCGCAATTATTGCGTCAGGAATAAGTAATCCATGGCTTAGTCTAAATTGTTCAATCAATTCAATAGCCAGTTTTGAGGTCGTTTCGTTAAAATGAATAATGTTATATGCTTTCAGTTTCTTCTTTAATTGCAATGATTCGGATTTGTTTTGAGTACCCTGTAATAGTTCCATAATTGTAACTGATGGAATCAAAATATTTATCAGACCAATGCGCTCAAGCCTTTTGCACGTTTCAGGATCCCCACTGAACCAGGAAATCAAGATATTTGTGTCACATAGGATTAGTTCCTTTTCCATCCCTTACTGCGTATATCATCTAGCGAGACTTGGCGGCCACTCCATATTCCGCTAAAATCATCGATAGAAGGGGTCTTATTTGCCCATTCAATGGGGGCTTCCTCAATGCTTTTTTGGGGAGATGCCTTTTTATTATTGATTGATATTCCCCTTATGAAATTGAATTTTTGGAGAAGGCTGATGAAAAAGGAAACATTTTCACTACCTTCAATTTTAATCGTTATTGTATCCATTTTGTTCATGATTTGAAAAAGTGCTGAGCCTTCAGTTGTCATTTGTAACTGGCAACACACATTTGCAAAGATACAAAAGTTAAAGGATCAAAAATGTGACAGTCGTTCCGGATAAAGCGGATCGTTGCCTCCCCGCTCCCCAATACGGGACACGGGACAAAAAAACGGGACACGGGACAAAGTCGGGACGCGGGACATCAGGTTTTTAGGTTATATTTTATAGATACGTACATTGTTGCTAGTACTAAAGTGATTACAATTGAAACCACCAACTGATAAGCCAGAGACAATTGCCCGGCCAGGGCGATGATGAGGAGGTTGATGAGCAGTTGGGCGAGGGTGTAGGCGGTTGAAACTTTAACGTGAGAAATTCCTGATTCGTTGGCGAGGATTTGATACAGGTGGCTGCGGTGGGCTGCAA
>JBAXKG010000193.1:0-2226 GCA_037137455.1 Bacteroidota bacterium | reverse complement strand
AAAACGGTACTTCTTCCGGGTCAACGTAGGGCACCGGTGCAAAATCAAGCTGCAGTTCTTCACTTTTTATTCCCTTTTGCCGGGAATAGAAGCGCTCTCCAAATCTTTCTTCATAAAACCGGTGTGACCGGAAATCGAAATACAGGATCGCATCGCCTTTTTTACCCACACCCTTTGGCTTTACCTTTTGAACAGAGATGATGGTTGCGTTATCGGGCATGATCATGCCGCCGTGCTGCATACCCTCGGGGGGACGGTAAATGTTCAGCATGTTCATGCCTTTTCGCGCCCAGGACTGGCCACCCGAAACCTCCCTGAAATCGGCAGGTGGGTAATAGAAGTTTCCTTTGGCATCTTTAACCTTTTGCTGCTGGGTTATGTGTGTGATGATGGCGTTATGCCTGTCGTTGGCCCTTGCGTTCTGGCGAATTTTACCCAGCGCCCATTCGAGATAAATATCCTGACGGTTTCCCTTGTCGGCGAAGTCGTGCAATAGTTCGTTCCATGGATCGATGGTTGTTGTATGAATTTTGGTGTTAAACTTTCGCTCAACAATATCGCAATAGGCGTAAAAATCTTCGACCGTGAGCATATTATCATCAGGATCAACAACAATGAAATGCTTGTCGATAAACCGTTTCGCCTCATCAAGTTCACCTTCGGAAAGTTGATTGCCGTAATTCGAATAGAAATCCTTTCCCGTGCTTATTTCGATCAGGTGGATATAGATATCCGAGGCCCCACCGGTTTCGGGACTAAACACGATATGCTTCATTCCATAGAACCGGGAACAGTTTATCAGCACTTCGTACCACAGGATTGTCTTTCCGCTATACGGGGCGCCATAGATGTAGGTGGTGGTACCCGGCTTGAGGGTGTAGAATTCATCAAGGGCATCCCAGCCCACGTAATATCCACGGCTGATGCCGTGTTTGAACTTTTCATCGATAGCCGGTTCAACCTCCTTGAGCGTGAAGTACAGCTTGCCATATTTCTGCTCTGTCTTGATTTCAGCTTCAAGCGCATCGGTTACCGGGTGAGTTTTCCCGTTTTCAATCCCATCGATGATGGCCCTGCGGTTTATCTGGAAGTCGGACGGGTCGATGTGATACGCCTCCTGTTCAAGTAACCTCACGGCCTCCTGATCGCTCATGATCCCGGCAGCCACATAACCACCCATGAGCCTTGAGGCTTTGAGGATCTTCGTATGCCTTTCACCATCGACTGCTGAACGGATGTAGTTTAACGGGACCATAGCCCGCTTGTAATCGTTCTTTACATATTTTTCGTGGGTGACGGTCTTCTTTTCATCCTTTTTCAATCGTTCGGTAAAGACAATCGCTTCGCTGTTCACGTAAAGATCAGGATCGCAGGAGAAAAAGCAAGCCCTGGATATATCTTTACAGGCAGAGTCAATAGCCTCGGGTAGCAGATCACGCAGCGCCTTATCGACAGCGAACCAATATTCCTTATACTGGGCATCGGAGTTAACAACCGGAATTTTAACCAGGGCTTTAACTCCATCGCCACCAAGGCTGACGAACGAAACGTAGATGAACGGGATTGTCTTTAGCCGTTCTTTCAACTCAATACCGGTATGGTCGAAATCCACGACCATCAATCCGGATGCCTCGACGAGAGATTCATTGTCGCGCCTGCTGAACTTACCCTGGAAAATAACCACCGGCATTTCACTTTTTCTGATTTTGTACTTGTCGACATTTGCCTGGCGCAGTTCCCGAAGTTCTTTTATCAAATCAAGTTTGCTGCCACCGGTTTTAATCTTTGCGATTATAACCGACAAGTCACAGTAGGATACTCTTTCGGATTTTACGTTTGCCTGAATCGTTATCATCAGTTCAATACCCTTCCTGTTTTAGCCAAGTCGATTACCTGTGACTTATTCTGATGATCTTTTACCTCAAACAGCCCGGCCCAGTTTTGCTGAACGCTCTGGTTTATGATTTCGCCAGCCTTATCGATCGAACCCTCGGCTTTGTCGTACAAGCCGTTTATGGTTGCCTGCTCGCCGGTGGTGGTGTATTTTTTATCCTTGCGTTCTCTTTTGTACTTCAACCAGTAGTCCCACATGGCGCAAAATTTTTCAGATTCAAAAGCGTATTTTATTTGCGGATTGTAGTTTTTGAAATTTTCGGCCCATTTTGGTTTTTTCCCCAAACCCCTTTTTCTAGTTTCATTTATATTTTCATTTTCATTTTCATTTTC
>JBAXKG010000192.1:0-2233 GCA_037137455.1 Bacteroidota bacterium | reverse complement strand
GTTGCCTCTCTTTATAAATAAACCATTTCAGGTTGTACATTTTGTTAAACCTCGTTAATCATTATACTATTCTTTCATAGCGGAAAACCAATTTTTTTAAAATTTCTAAATTTTTCGCAAGTATCCCCTGAGAACAAGTACTATGCAATAGCTTGAAGCTTTGATTTAATTTTGTTGATTTGCAGTTCCATCCCTGAATCTCGCAACTGGCACTCCCAAACCGTGATGACCGTCCAACCGAGCCGCCGCAAATCTCGACGATTGCTTAAATCTCGTTGTTTATTGGCGGCAAGTTTGGGCAACCAAAACGCTTGTCGCGAACTGGGTGCCTTGCCCCGTGTACATGAGTGACTGTGCCAAAAGCATCCGTGTACCTGTATTACGGTGCGGAACCGAGGAAGAACGATGTCCGGCTTACCGGGCAACTCTTTGACGTGAAGGCGATACCGATAACCGGCGGCATGAAGTAGACGGCGCAATTCTACTTCCGGCTTCGAATTCTTGGAGTGGATACGTGCCATGATTTCAGAGCGGCGGGAGCGAGTAAAGACATCCATTCAACCCTCAAAATGCTTTCGAAGCCACTTATAAACTAAACGCTTGTCATTATCCGGTGCGCGTTTGATCTGCTGTTTTAACCATATCCAAGTCGGTTTTTCCATAGTGATGTTCTTGGCACCCTGGTTACAGGTGGAGCAAAGCGCCCGCAGATTGGACAAATCATCCGTGCCGCCGGGTAGACTCTTATCAATAATGTGGCTGACATGTAATCTAACCTTACGCCCGGTTTCCGGATCAATCTCTCCCGGAGACAGGCCGCACATTACGCATGTCATACCATTACGGTCCAGAACTTGCGCCCTCGTCTTGGCCGATATCTTTCTGGAGAATTCTACCGGATAGTCTTCAGGGGGTACTTCAGTAAGTAGATATTGACCAACTTTGAGATCAGCTCGGTCATTGTGGGTGAGAATCGGCCAACCCTCTTCATCCCGTAATTCACGTACGCGTCGTGCCCATTCGCTTACACCCCTGCCTGCAGCATCACGAAGTTGATGGGACGTGACAATTTGAGCTATGTGTGCTAAAAGAAATTGCTTAATCCGCTCTTTTGAGCCTGATTTAGGCATTGATGTAAATTTCCGCTTGAGTCGACATCTTACCAAAACCAAGATATTGTAAAAGCTGATCCCCAACTAACTTAGTATAAGCAGGTGGTATGGCTTCATTGATTTCCTTCTTAGTCATCCAGTTTATACCCATGGCATCACGTGCGGCGACAATTGTGCAGTTACCCCCGCCTGTTACTTGTACAAAATCTTTGTTTTCATTCGTCTTTCCAAAATGACTCTTCCGCCTATCGAAAGTATGAACTAACGGATGCTTGCCATGTGGCAAAGGAATAATTGGGAAGTTAGCTTCAAAAAGGCGGTGGCGGATGACGCGTAAATCCTTGAACATGGTTCCGCACAGAACGACCGGGCTGTGCAATGGGGCTCCCTCGACATTTTCTATGATGTAAGGAAGACCTGTGCATTTTAGGATATTGCGTACCGGCTCGATCAGTTGCGGCCACATATGGCCATTGCCATTCCTCTTAGCGAGGTCGGAATAGGCTTGGCACGGTGGAGAAGCATGTACTGCATCGAATAATGCCATAAACTTCGGATCAAGTGTAAGAGCGTTATACTGAAAGAACGGGAAAGGATAATTAGGTTGTGGACTAATATCCACCCCAATTACTTCAAATCCTGCCTGATGGTAACCCATCCCCGCCCCACCAGCGCCACAAAACAAATCCAAAATCCAAGGCTTGTGCTTACCAAATTTAGGACCAAGAATTTGGTGCAGAATCAGCGCATCAAACTTATATTGTCCCATTTTCCTGATCAATACCATTATAGGATAGCCATCTGTCCATTACAATAGGTTGTCACTACAATTAAGCACATTAGCGTTAATAATTAGTTTTGCTCAGTCAGAGATTGTTGGGCAAGTACCCCATTTGATATAAGAAAAATGCAGTCGGACGCTTTTCTGTATCATACCTGAATTCAAGTTTATTCAATTTACAAGTAAAAGGGATAGTACTTCTCGTAACTTCTCCTGCTCGCTCGTGAGGAAAAATAATACAAACATTCAATATTTTATTTTCCCACAGCGCCGCCCATTTTTTCTTCCCACAGGCGCCGGACAACTCCCTGCACCAGCCCGGCCTCATAACCCTTCCTGC
>JBAXKG010000191.1:0-2346 GCA_037137455.1 Bacteroidota bacterium | reverse complement strand
GTCTTCAAAGTTAAGCAAACCGATTTATTTTCAACTTAGATTTAGGAAAGAGGTTTCACTGGCAGTAACTCATCCAGTCGTTGGATGGACCAATCGGGTATCATGGTCAGCACATCCTTTAGCCAGGCAAACGGCTCAACATTATTTCTCTTACAGGTTCCAAGGAATGAATACATCATGGCAGCGCGCTTGGCTCCTTCGTGAGATCCTGCGAACATGTAATTTTTCCGGCCCAGGGCCACTGGACGAATGCTGTTTTCTACAAGGTTATTGTCAATTTCATACCGCCCGTCTTCAATGTACCGTATGAGTCTTGGCCAAAGATTGAGTGTATATGCGATAGCACCACCCATAGCACTCTTAGGTAACACCTGGATAATATTTTCTTTCAGCCAGGCTTCGAGTTGCTGTAGTTTTTCAATCGATTTGGTCAGCCGCAGTATTTTTCGTTCATCATATGAAAGGTTTTGTTCTCTTGCCTCACGTTCTATTTCATATAAGGCTTGAAACAACTTCAACGCCTGCTGCGCCCGCTCCCGGTCACTGTCCAATGCCTGGTCAAATTTTCGCCGGGCATGAGCCATGCAGGAAAGAAGCTTTATTTTTCCTGGTTTTTCAAAACTATTATAAGCAGCGTAGCCATCGGTTTGCAGAGCGCCATGAACGTCTTTCAAAAATTCCTCCGGTCCTTCGCGCCCCCTCCCTTGGCGGTAATCAAAACAAACCAGCTTTTCAAGTGGGGCAAGATAAACCCAATGATATCCTTTATGCGTGGCATTTGGCTTATCCTTGGTAAGTACCGGGATCGGAGTTTCATCTCCCATCAGGTAATCGGCTTTTTGAACACGTTCTTTCAACCGGTCGTACAGGGGCTCAAGCAACCGGCAGGTTCCGGTAAACCAATCATTCATCGTCGACTCGGCAATATCTACCCCCTGACGTTTGAACTGCTGGATTTGCCTGTGAAAAGGAAGATGATCCACAAATTTACCAACCATGATGTGTGCCAATAAACCAGGGCCTACATTGCTGCGGGGGATAGGCAAAGATGGGAGGTCTCCGATAACAATGCGCTCACTTTTGGGCAGAATATATTTTGGACGAACGATTTTTCTGACAAACAAGTTACCAGGTATGTATTCCAAAAACTCAGTGATAACTTCTCCTATTTTCTTTGCCTCTGACAGATCTTCATTGGGTTCGATTATCTCTTCCTGCCGTGCAAGGCCTGCGGGAAGAGCAAGGCGTACCGGTTGATCCTTTTCACTGTGAGATGGTTTATTCCGCTTATAGTTGATATCCTCGGTTTCCACCTCTTGCTCTTTTGCAGCAGGCAATCCAAACAGGGGTAATTGGGAGGAATCAGCGGGGATAAATCGTTCGCTTTTGGCTCCAAAAATCATTCGCCTCAGATTATCATACTCGTGTTGCAAGTATGTATTCCTTTCCAGAAGCATTTTTATTTGCTGGGATTGTTCGTCAAGCTTTTTTTGAAGCAGATTATACTGCTCGGTAGTGATAGGTTGGGTAGTTATCTGATTGGCTTCGCTCACAAAACAAAGATACATCAAAACATGCTGAAAGCCTCATGAATGCTGATGTTTTACTGTCTTTTTATGCACATTTTCCTGTTAATAAGTACCGTTTTCGATGTACTACTTTTTGTAAGGAAATGCCTTCGATCATCAGCATTAAATCGCTCCATAAAATCTGGTAACCTGAGGCCATATGATTCCATCGGGGCAGTTCTATGGTTCCCGATTCAAGTCGTTTATAATAAAGCATAAATCCTCCCGGCTCCCAGTGAAGCAGTTTGATCCGGTCGCGGCGTTTATTGATAAAAATGAACACTTCGCCCGACAAGGGATTACGTGAGAGTTTATCAGCCACAATACCACCTAAGCCATCAAATGATTTTCGCATGTCGGTTGATCCATTATAGAGGAAATAGCTCAGCGATGAAGTAAGTGAAAACATGGCATCAGACTAAACGAACCAAGTGACCGATAAACTGAATATCCATGGACGGAACCAGAATGCGAACTCCGTTGGGGTATTGGATCTCAATATTGGAATCGGTATTTGTAGCCAGCCCCTGGACCCGGATCGGAATAAAGCCACCGGTTAATGGATTGATCTGCTTGCGATCTTTTTTCAGCCAGTAATAAAAAGTATGGAACCGCAAATTATTTGTAAGGCAAAATTGTTTTTGACTTTGGCCGCTTTCTTTCCAGCATTGAATGTGGTGGGTCATTTCTTCCTGCCGGAGATTTCTGTCTTGCTTTTTCATGGATTGTTTTATCCACAAAATTATATCGCCACCCTTGGTAAATCAAGATGCATCAG
>JBAXKG010000190.1:0-2418 GCA_037137455.1 Bacteroidota bacterium | reverse complement strand
CCGGGAAATGCCTGAGGAAATAAATGCAGCATCGTATAATGATGCGAAAGAGAACATCACCTCTTTTTGGGGGCTGACAAATGGCATGTGGACTTTTGCGGCCAAAAGCCCGGCAGAATTTTCCCTGAAACTGCCGGTTACCGTCTTTGGTAAAAATGTCAAGGCTCAGACATGATTTCCCGAAAAAGTTATGAAGCAATTGCTCCAGTTTCTGAGGATTCATATTGAAACACTTGTAAACCGTTACAATTCTCACTTCTGCCATTAGGTATGTAGGTTCCTGTTTCGCATTTTTAACCCGCTCTTCGTTGATGTTTAATATATTGTCGTTTCTTCTACCATTAACCCTTAAGTTGCCTGCCTGTTAAGGATTTACGATAATGGGTTCCAATATTAATCTAAAGACTGGTTGGGATCCCTTTTTTCCTGGAGAAGAGTAACTCTTTAAAAATGAAACCGAATAGGTTTTCGAAAGCCTGAAAGAATCACTTTTATCTTTTTGGATGTTGTGAACGTAGACATAGTTTATCCTTTTGACAGGGTAAAGTTACAATTTTAGTCATATTTGAAACAAAAGCTGATTATTTCTTCACATGAACGAATCCATTTCCCGGACTATTTCATATATAAGCGTGAAAAACCAAGATATATCAGGTAAAGTGCAACCAAAATCAAAATAATGGTGTTGATATAATTCTTGTATTTCCCAAGGAAATGATCGACAGGCGCCAGAAGCACAAGTGCCCGCTGCTTGTTTAAAAGGAAAAGTAAATACGGCGCTATCAATGGCAACATGGTAATCAGGATGACCGATGTAAATAAACTTGCGATGGCGACAATCGAAAGATGAGCCACGGATACATCCTTGATTGCAGCGATAAAGGGAGGAAGCGTGTTGGCGCTCACCAGTTTTATCATGGCGCCAGAAAAAACATGAGGAAATATGCCACTTGACTTTTTGCCCTCATTTTTTTGCTCGGTTTTATTTTCTTCCCTCAACATTACGAATAGAAGAACCAATGATATTGCCGCTAATGAAAAATCGGCCACAGCATGAAGTTCGTTGTGAGGGTTATCAGAAGTCACGTTTCCAATTGAAATCAAGACAACGAAAGCGATTGAGGTATAAGTAAGTGTACCGCCAATAATGAATGCCATACCATTGCGTAACTGATGCTGCTTTGCTACCAAAATGTTGAAAAAAAGCAGATATGATGTTGGGCTGACTGAAGCCGCCAATGACAAGGGTATGATGGAAAGAAAAACTTCAAACATATGCTTATTCAAAATACAAACGAAAATGATTCCTGGCCCACAAACGCCTCGATGGTATGTGCCGGTTGAAAACCGCACAGGATACCGGGTGAAAACTGCACAGTTAGAGGATGTAAAATTAAATCTTACTTTGATGTTTCCAAGTCCTTTTTTACACTTTCCTGGCACTGATTGTATACTATGTGATAAGGTATATTTATCCTGGTGAAGAAGAAAACAAAGAGTACATTTGTTAAAGAAACATGGAAAGGATTGAAGGACTCTTAAAAACCGATAAATTTCTTGTAGGTTGAATTGTTTCGGGCATCTCTTGGATTTGTTTTACCGGATTCAGTTTTAGCCGGGGGTGACTGGCTTGGTTTCCTGTTTGCCGCAGACCGGCATAACCTGAATCCGACATAGCCATAACGGTAGGATGGATTTGAACTTCGTCGGTCGGTTACGCGGATACTGGAATAGTCATAAAACCAGCTGCCTCCGCGGATAACCCTGAAAGTACCTTCGGCCGGGCCGGTGGGATCATCTTTCGGCGACACCTGGTACCAGCCGGCCGAATACCAGTCGGAACACCATTCAAATACATTGCCCGTCATATCGAAGATACCCAGTTCATTTGGCTGTTTTAGGCCAGCGGGGTGGGTCGTTGCCTGAGAGCGGCCGACAATCCAGCCGGCCACACTGTCGGTGTTACTGCCGCTGTATTTATAGTTCTTTGAGAGCGCACCTCCCCTGGCAGCATATTCCCACTCGGCTTCGGTCGGGAGCCGGTAATCCGATTTTGTTTTCTCATTCAGCCGGGTGATGTAATCCTGAACGTTGAACCAGCTTACCCGTTCGACCGGGCAACGATCGCAACCCTCAAAATAGCATTTGTTGGTATCATGGCCCATGATCGTTTTATATTCAAACTGGGTCACTTCGTATTTGCCGATATAGAAATCCTGCAAAATTACTTCGTGTACTGGCTGTTCATCCTTGCCGCCCAGTTTTGAACCCATGCTGAATTTTCCGCCCTGCACAAACACCATGTCGGGATCTGGGTACTGGGCCTGCAAATTGAGGATCAGCAAAAACCAAAGTGTTGCTATTCCCATAAGTTTCAGAGCTGCAAGCATATATTTGATTTTATCTTTTACAGATCAC
>JBAXKG010000189.1:0-2467 GCA_037137455.1 Bacteroidota bacterium | reverse complement strand
AAACAACTGCCAAAGAAATGCGTACTGATGGCAGAATATCAACAGCGTTATCGGTTGAATGTACGCTGAATTCATTGCAAAAGTTTTACGGAAAAAAGGTTCTACCTTATGAGGAAATTGACCCGGCGTTTTTGACCCGTTATGAAAAATGGATGACCACCCCGAGAACTATAACCAATGCAAAGGGAAAAGAAAAAACAAAAAACCCATCTTCCCTTACAACTATAGGAATATATCTCCGCAATGTACGGTCCGTTTATAATAAAGCGGCCCGGGATGGTGTGTTCAATTCGGAAAGTTATCCCTTTGGCAGAGGCCGTTATCAGATCCCCGGAGGATGGAATGTTAAAAAAGCGCTTACACATAAAGAGGTAGGGTTAATTGCAAATTACCAGGCCATTGATGGATCAATGAGACAACAAGCCCGGGATTATTGGCTGTTCTCCTTTCTGTGCAATGGGATCAATGTAAAAGACATTGCCCGGCTTACTTATGGCAACATTGACGGGGATACCATCACGCTTATACGGGCTAAAACGGCAAGGGAGACTAAATCAACCCCCCGGCCGATCGTGATTATCATCACCAAACAGATAGGGCGAATTATTGACAGGTGGGGGGTAAAACCAGCAACAAGTGATCAGTATGTTTTTCCAATTCTTAAAATTGGTATAACTCCTGAACAGGAATACAGGGCCATTCAACAGACTGTACAAAATATCAATAAGAACATGAAACAGATTGCAAAAGCTATCGGGTTAACTAGCAATGTAACAACCTATGTTGCCCGTCATAGTTTTGCAACTGTTTTAAAAAGGTCCGGGGCATCAACGGAGTTTATCAGTGAATCCTTCGCGCACTCAACGCTGAAAACAACAGCCAATTACCTCGGAAGTTTTGAAAACGATGTTAAACGTGAATGGGCCGAAAAGCTGGCTAATTATGACACCTGATCAAATTCACATTCTTCCATGGACCCAATATTTAAGATAATTTTCGATAAATAAATTCGTTAATAATCTATCTTGAATGGCAGTTTAAGAACTTTTTATCGCCATAGGATCACTGTCTCTTTCCGTTGCACACAAAGCATGCTGTTGCTCTAAGAGGTTTTTCTTGACCGCAGGATGGCCCGTCTGTTAATAGCGCGATATGAAAAAATTTAAGGCCTTTATTGAAAAAGTGAATACCATTGAAATAAGGACCATTAATGGGACCCTTGACCTCTCACATTACTGTGAATCCAGCGACACAACCGAAGACGTTGACCTAAAACGATTACAGTTACTGGCATTAACAGATATGTTATGCCTTGACAAACCCATAATCCTGCAACAACTCAGCAGGCTGGAACAGGTCAGGGAATGTTTTGATAAATTTTGGAGAATATATGAAGGTAAAACAGGTGAATTTACCAATGGCACCCTGGATGAAGCTCTGTTTATCGTGCAGATAAAACACCTTTTTATCGTGCCAAGGTATCCCAATGGTCAAATTACATTGGACTTTATTTTAAACCTTCATGATGCTGTAACGTTAAAAAGCACCTGTCTACTTGGCTTCCTCGATCAGGCTAAAAAAACATTGGCAAGGTCGAACAATATAAAAAGCAGTAACGACCCAACGACCGGACAAGTTGCCCTTTTCTTTTATTACCTGATTGAAGGGAAAGTTGAGTTGCCCGTAAAATCAGAATGGGAAGGAATGCTAAAGAAATACAAGTTCAAAAATTCTTATATAAATGTTTATCTGCACTACTGCAGAATCGGAAAAGGAAACTCCGGAAAAGGAAAAATACCTGACCCCATGAACTTAAAAAATCTGTCCATTGTTATTAATCTCCTTAAAAAATATCCTGCAGCTAAAATACTTGCAGAAAAGGATTATTATCAAAAGGATCGGGAATTTCAAGAGTAACCCCCTTACTATTTCAATTTTTTTTATTGCTCACAATCAGTGTTTTAAGCTCGCGGTAAGGCCTTACCATACCATTACCCATGATTTTGCCGCCATACTTTAGCGCAAATTCATATGCAATGGCAACCGAAGAACAGATTTTATTTAGTCTCCCATTATCCAGAATGGAGCCCATTTTAAAAGGTTGGGTCAGAGATGTTTTAACAGGCCATAGGGCCACCATTATCCCCAATGAAAAAGAAGAGCAATTCCTTGATATAAAAGAGGCTGCAAAACTCCTTCACCTTGCTGTCAAGTCAGTTTATGCACTGGTAGCAAAGCGCAAAATTCCCTTTATGAAACGGGAGCAGAAATTATATTTCCTGAAATCAGAGCTTTCCCAATGGATTAAAGACGGACGTATGAAGACCATCTCTGAAATAGAATCCGATGCAGTTCACAGCCTGGCATCCGGTATTCACAAGAAAAATAATCCAACTATCAAATCCAAGTGATATGACATTCCTTCTCACAAAATACAACAAGGATCTCGATCAGTATATCGCCATCA
>JBAXKG010000188.1:0-2472 GCA_037137455.1 Bacteroidota bacterium | reverse complement strand
CGTTCCGCACGCTTCGTGCCCCTTCGGCGCACTCGCACCTGCTCCGCGGACCGGCTCAACAATGCGCTCTCCCTTTCCTCTGCGGGGTGCGGCGGGGTGCGGATCGTGCGGTTCTGATGATTGAAAAAACCGCGCAATGGGCCCGGATTCGCTAAAGGATTCCAACTCTTCGTCAGGAATCTGGTCGGGGGTACTTGAAATCAAAATGCCATGCGATATCTGCATTTTCTCTCCCAAAAACGATCGATAGCGATGACTGATTCGTGTCACATCGTGACAATCTGCACCAACCCATCATTCCGCTCAGGTGTCTACTGAGGATAGATATGTAGCAGACGCGCGGAAAGCACTCAAACAGGCAAAGGATGCAGCAAGCACATGCCCGGATGTAATTGTGACCGATGGACTACAGGCTTACAAGGAAGCGGTTAAGTATGAGTTCTTTGATGTTAGTGCCAATATCCAGAACCCACACCTGAGATTAAAGGACTTTGAAACAAAACCCAACAATAACATCCTTGAACGCTTAAACGGGACGTTCCGGGAAAGAACCAAAGTTGTCAGGGGATTTGACAGTCCAGTTAGTGCGATTGAATTTGCATCAGGAATGCAGACTTACTACAATTATATTAGACCCCATCAGGGAATTGGTGGATTAACACCTGCTGAGATGGCAGGGGTTCAGATCGATTTAACCGGGAACCGATGGATGACGATGATCGGGCTGGCAACTGAGGGGAAATAAAATTTTTAATAAAACCAAGAATCTGATTTTTTAAGGATTTTAATTTAACAGAAAAGCATTTGATGAATTATTATGTACATTTCATTTTAATCATTTGCGGATGAGTGTACCCCTTGGTATAAGAGTATACTCCAATTATTACATAATTACTTAATGTGTATTAAAATTTTGCATCTTTCTCAACAAAAAACGGTTATTTAGGCACATCTCTGATGGATAGTACATTAATTTCATACCCCATACTTTCAATTAACTTTGCTTTATCTTCGCTTGTTTTTCCAAGGTATACTAAATAATCGCCTTTTTTAATATAACGGAAATCCTCATCATAACTAATAAATTTCAATCCAGCATTTTTTAAAGAGGCAAAATTTACTAAGTTATTATATGACGGAGAACTCTCGAAAAATTTTGTTTCGCTTTTCAAGATCTCTTCTTTGAGGATATATATCATAGGATTTGGATAATGTTGTGAATAGTCAATATTTCCTTTAACCATTGGTGTGATATCTTCAAGTTCCGAGTGCCCCACGTAAAAAACATGGAAATTTTTTATGTTGAGTTCGTTGAAGGATTGGTGGATAGATTCCTCAACTAAATGAAGCCAATTCATAGAGAGGTATTCGTCAATGTATCTCGTGATTAAATCAGCTGATGAAATATAACTATTACATAAATCCCCACTCGGTACAACCCAAACGTTATGATGAGCGCACAATTCTCCCCAACATTTTGTGTATTCTCCAGTAAAATGATCAAGAAAAATATTTGTTCCCCGCAATGTTGCGAATTTTGATACTTTCCATGCTGCAATATACGGGTAGTATGAATTTAATTTATCAAGAAATTCTATTGGTGATATAAATTCAGATGGAAAACGTCCATATCCATATATTTTTACACCATCTGGTAATATTTGTGGATTTAATGTTGTAAACACACAATTGATATTGATCACTGACGGGGCTACATTTTTTAAAAACACCCCCAACGAAGAAACAAAATTTTTCCGATCTTCACTGAAGTAACTACTGACATCATTTGATTTTAAAATCAAACGCTTTTTTTCTTTAATGATTGGACTAAATGCGATTTCCATCGCATCGGCATAAGTTTTTTGAAAATTTTCTGAATTTGATATACTTAAACAAACCCCTAAACAACCCTTGAAAGTATGTTCCCCATAACCTTTAAGAAAATATTTGCTATCAGCTGCCATCGTCGAGATAAACTCAGCCATATTTGTTTATTATTAATGATTCTATTTCATAGTATCTAAACAATCAAAAATCCAGATGGTTTTTCCCTATCATTATTGGTAAGTCTCGCCATGCACCATCATTGGTGCTTTTGTCAGAAGTCACGTTAATGCACCAGAACCACTGCGAGCAATATTTATATATGTTAACGCACTAACTTATGGTAAATCTTAAACAATTGAGGTGTTTTACGATGACCGAAAAAGATTACGCAGAAGTTACAGTAAAGGAAGCATCCCATGACGATGCCGGAAGGGGTATCGCGCGGGTGAGTATTGAGGTGATGAAAAAACTCGGGCTGGTGTCCGGGGATGTCATTGAGATCCCGGGGAAAAAGAAAGCCGCGGCAATCGTCTGGCCCGGGTTTGCCCAGGATACCGGGTAGGGAATTACGAACAACGAAGAACGGACAACCATTATGAATTTCAACAATTTCACCATTAAATCACAGGAAGCCGTTCAGAAAGC
>JBAXKG010000187.1:0-2486 GCA_037137455.1 Bacteroidota bacterium | reverse complement strand
TTCCTTTTCCCTCTTCACTTTCAACAAAAATCTTCCCGCCGTGCTTTTCAACGAAGTCTTTGCAGATGATCAATCCCAGGCCGGTGGTGGGCTCCCCTTCGGTGCCTTTGCGTCCGGTTTGTTCATCGAGTTTGAACAAGTTGTTCATCAACTCCTTTTTCATTCCAATGCCTGTATCGCGAACGGATATTTCTATGAAATTTCCTTCGATATAATTAGCCGAAACAGTTATTTTACCCCCTTTGGGTGTGAACTTTACGGCGTTGGATATAAGATTACGGATCACGCTTTCGACCATGTGCATATCGGCAAATACTGATAAACCGGCAGGAATATTGTAACTGATTTCGATCTCCTTTTTTTGCGCTGATCCGATGATAAGTTCGATGCTTTCTTTGATTTTAAGCGCTAATGGAATGGATAAGGGAGTATATTTGATTACCCCACGTTGCATCATCGACCACTCCAATAAATTTTCGAGCAAACCGTACAGGTTGGTGGCCGATTTTCGCATGCTGACAACAATTTTTCTGATTTCTTCAAGCGACATGGTATTCAGTTCTTCGACCATCATTCGGGTAAAGCCCAGGAACGCATTGAAAGGGTTGCGCATGTCATGGGCAATGATAGAAAAGAACTTGTCCTTCTCGGAATTGATTTTTGATAGTTCTTCGTTTTTAAGTTTGATTTCCAGCTCGGCAAGCTTACGTTTGGTGATGTCGTGAGAGATGCCTACCAACCCGATAATCTGGCCATCCTTGTCATGCAATGGAAGTTTGGAGGAGAGCAAATACCGTTTCTGTTTTTTCTCGTCAAGTATATATTCTTCCCTGTTAAGCAATGGCTTACCAGTTTGCATTACGGCCTGATCATCGGCAAAGAAACTTTTCGCAAGTTCTTTTGGGTAAACAACAAAATCATCCTTGCCCAAAACTTCAGACTCTGATTTCGCTCCCATGTAGCTTACTTCAGTTAAGTTGGCAAGTGTTTTGCGGCAGGCTGTGTCTTTGGCATAAATGGAATCAGGAATATTATCAATAACCGTACGGAGCAGTAATCTTTCATTTTGAAGAGTTTCCTCAATCTGCTTGCGTTCGGTAATGTCATGCCCGACACCAATAAGCTGGTGTTCACCTTTTTGATTAACATACAGAGAACCGTTTGCAATGAACCATCGCCAGGTGCCATCGTTATGCCTGGCACGATATGCAGGGCTCGCTCCGCTCTTCCCGGTGTTCAAAACCTTTATAAGATATTCAGCGCAAGGCTCAACATCATCCGGATGTACGAATTGTGTAAAGTATTTTCCCACTACGTTGTTGACCGGATAGTCAAAATGACGTTCCCAGGCAGGGGATACGAACAAGAATATGCCCTCATTATTAAGTGTGAAAATGACATCAAAGGAATTTTCGATATTAACCCGGATGATATCTTCACTCTCCCGCAACTTCTTTTCAGCCCGAATAGTTCTGAATGCTGCGCCAATCCTCGCATGGAACTCTCTCCTTTTAACAGGCTTTGTCAGATAATCATCAGCGCCTTTCTCAAGTCCTTCGGAAATGTTTTCGGAATGTGTTTTAATGCCGGAAAGCAGTACAATATAAATCGATGATAATCCCGGATCATTCCTGATTGTTTTGCAAATGTCAATCCCGCTCATATCCGGCAGCATCACATCGAGCAGGAGAAGGTCAGGTGGATCAAGGCGAATGGTTTGCAAACATTCTTGTCCGCTTACAGCCGTTCTTACGTTAAAATTTTTTTCTTTTAGCAAGCGTTCGGTGATTCGAAGCAAATCGGGATCGTCGTCAACTATCAGGATCTTACACCCGCTGTTTTTATCGGTGATCATAAAGGTGTTTTTGATAATTACCTTTGAACGCAAAGGTGAATTTCTTAACAAACTTAAAACTTTTTTTTAAAAAGGGATGGTATTTTAAAAAAAATGGATTCCAGATGGTTTGCGGGTTCTTAAAATTCCTGATTGGAATAAGTCTTCAACTGCTAAAGTAATGATTCGAAAATGATGGTAGGAATAGTATTTGTGCGTTTAAATAACCAATAAAACCAACGAATATTAAAAAGGAATCCCATACTGTTTTAATTTTTCAAACAACGACTCCCTGTTCACCGGCTTGGCAAGATAAGCATCGCAACCTGCCATATATGCTCTTGTTTCATCTCCATTCATAGCGTAGGCTGTGAGGGCAATAATTGGTAAGTTTTTCCTGAATGATTTGATTTTGCGGGTAGCCTCAAGCCCATCCATTTCCGGCATTTTCAAGTCCATAAATACAAGCGAGATTTCAGGATGTTCGCGGCAAATATCAACAGCCTCTGTCCCGGTGTAAGCAACCTGCAAGGTAATTGCTGTTTTATTTAAAACAGCTTTAATGAATTGAATATTTGACAAATCATCTTCAGCAATCAGGACAACAGGATTGCTCTGTTTTGTGGCTTTTATGAAATTTGGTTCAGCTATT
>JBAXKG010000186.1:0-2500 GCA_037137455.1 Bacteroidota bacterium | reverse complement strand
GAGTCAAGGGAAGTCATAACATATTCTACCAGGCATCTATTATTGAGATTATTAATATACAACCTCTAGGAGAAAATATGGCAAAACCCTACCAGGTTAAACAAATCAGGAATTTAATATTGAAATATAAACTGAAAATAGAGGCGTGATGAAAAGTAAATACGAAATCATCATTTATTGGAGCAGCGACGATGACTGTTTGTTAGCGGAAGTACCGGAATTACCAGGTTGCATGGCTGATGGAAAAGATTACAATGAAGCCATTGAGAACGTTCTTATCGTAATCGACGAATGGATCGAAACAGCGAGATTGACCGGAAAAGAAATTCCCGAACCCAAAGGAAGACTTTTATATGCTTAAATTTTGCCTGAAACCTGAAACTCACAATAGTAATCAAAAAAGGTAAAAGTAAATATAGTTAATTCTCTTGAACTGTATCTTGAAGATATCCGGGAACAATATCTCCCGGAGGGTGAGATGCTGCTGGAAAAGGAATTATCATTTGCCTGACCCGATGAAAAGGATAAGGTATAAGCCGATCTACCTTAGGTTCTTAAAAACAGTATTGTCGCCTTCGGCGGATGTCGGAGCGGCGGTGATCACATGGGCCACGAATTTGGCAAATGAACATGCACCCTGCCCATCATTCAGACTGCCGGATGCCGCCCGGTAAAAAAGGCAGCACTACCTCGATTGAAAATAAAGTGATCGAATAATGTCGCGGGAAAGTCCCTGTTATAGAGATCGATTAAAATAATTAAAGATGAACTTACTATCATGCTTAATCGGAGATTCTCTCCTTGTAGGAATATTTGGCAGTTTAATTGCCGGTTTTATAACCCTATTATTGGTTTATTTCAATCGCCGATTTCAGGGAGAATGCTGTGAAATCGCTGGGGAGTAAAATGATCATAAATTAAATATTGCTATTTTGTTGCAAATTATGATTTGTAATGTATCTTTGTTCCAATATTTAAAAGCAACGATATGTTATTAGAATTCAGTGTTGAAAACTTTCTATCCTTCAAGGATTTAAACACGTTTTCACTGATTGCAGTCAAATCCTTTAAAGAACATCAGGAAACGCATACAATTCCGGTTGACAAAGGGATTAACCTTCTGAAATCAGCTGTTTTATATGGGAATAATGCTGGCGGAAAAAGCAACTTTCTGGAGTCAATGGCATTCATGAAAGCTACTGTGCTGAACTCTTTTAGAGATGCACTATTAGAAAATAGCGATAAAAAATTCACACTGGAAAAGTTCGCCTTAAATAGTAAAACTGAAAAAGAATCAAGCTTTTTTGAAATTTCATTCATCCAGAATGAAACAAAGTATCGTTACGGATTTGAAATTGATTATAATCAGATTGTTGCAGAATGGTTGTTTCATACAACAAGTAAAGAGGTCTATCTATTTAAAAGAAGTTACCAAAAAATTGAAATAAACAAATCTGCTTTTAAAGAAGGTTTGGGAAAAGAAGAAAATGTTAAAGAAAATGTTCTTTTTTTAACCCTGGTTGCACAGTTGAATGGAACAGTATCCAATGCAATAATCGATTGGTTTAAGAAATTCAATCATATCAATGGGATCCACGATAGGGGACATAAACGTTATACCATTGACAAACTCAAGTCCGATAAATCATTTTTCGCCTGGGTTGTACATTTTCTAAAATATTTAGAAATTTCAAATCTTTCAACCACCGAAGAAGATGTGAGTGAAATAGACCTTGAAAATTTAAGGGAAAAGGAAAAGGATGAGGAAATAATTAACTTATTAACAAGTATTCAAAAACTAAAAGCAAAACAACCACGTCGGGATCAATTGATTACTTATCATAGAAAATATGATGAGCAGAACATGTTTATCGATACTGTTCCGTTTAATTTCGACACACAGGAATCTGAAGGAACAAAAAAACTTATCTATCTGTTAGGACCCTGGTACGACACCTTGAAAAACGGTAAGGTGCTTGTAATTGATGAACTTGACTCAAGACTGCATGCTAACCTGACTCAAAAGCTTGTCGGTTTTTTTCATAAATACAACAAAAACAATGCACAATTAATATTTGCAGTGCATGATATTTCCATCCTGAATCGTGAAATATTCAGGCGGGACCAGATCTGGTTTGTTGAAAAAAATCAATTTGGGGCCTCTGAGTTAATCTCTCTGGCCGACTTTAAAACGGGGAAGGTTAGAAATAAATCAGCATTTGATAAGAATTATATTCAAGGAAAGTATGGAGCTATCCCATATTTTGAGATTGATGAAAAGCTAAATCGACTGTTGTATGGGGAAGCCGGATAAGTTTAAACCAAAAAGGAAAGCATCTGCATATAAAAGAAGGTTAAAAGGGTTAAATACACGACCAGATAGAAAAGAACCTTTAATAGTTTTAAGTTTTAAAAACTTTGACAGAAATCAGGGACAATCGTTTGAGGACTGGCAAAATGAGGAATTATTGGCATTGGCCGTTGAGAAGCTGAGATCCCT
>JBAXKG010000185.1:0-2504 GCA_037137455.1 Bacteroidota bacterium | reverse complement strand
TGTATAAGGCAATATAAGGATGTATAAGCTTTTAATTGGTGGGTTATATTTCAAAGCCCATTGACAAAGATGAATTATTTGGGTTGATACAAAAGTATTTCAGAAAATAAGCCTTGAGTTTTAGGAAGGAATGACCCGAGGCAAAACAAAAACAGATGAGTACAACTACTGGTTTGCTCCTGGAAGATGACAATAGTTTTTATCAATGTCTTTTCTACAGGCTGCTAAAGAAATGGCAAGGATCACAATCAGTGTAACCGTTTTTATTGTATTCATTGACTTCCACTTTTAGAAATATGAAACTATCCAAATTGATGTCACGCTCATTTTTTTGTGCTTCGCTATAAAAATTATCCACGAAATTACCTGATAATCAGCACAAAGTTATTCCAAATAGTATCAGATGTCAAGCAGCAATTAGCAAGTGTAGGTGTTTTTCAGATAAATGTATCCCGTAATCAGAAATATTTATCACCGGTTTTTGTTCATAAATAGACCCTTCTTTTATCCCGTTTACCCCGAATGCCCCTTATTTTTAACTAATGAACGCAAGATTTAAGATGCCATGAAGAACATTCGACATATAACGAAAGGTGATGCTTTTGACAACAGACTGGAAATCTCAAACCATCATGTAAAAGTTCCCAAGTCAAAACTTTCATCCGGTTCAGTAGTAGATAGTTGGTTGCTTCAATCCAAGGT
This sequence comes from Bacteroidota bacterium, assembly GCA_037137455.1. GTDB lineage: Bacteria > Bacteroidota > Bacteroidia > Bacteroidales > FEN-979 > CAIVAT01. The sequence goes on along the minus strand of JBAXKG010000185.1, from coordinate 1,802 downwards.
AAATATTGAGTATCTGAAATCTCAATAAATAAAGAATTTTCATAATATATTTAATGGTTCCCCAACCTTTCAACCATATTGGATAGTATATGTTTGTATAAACAGATATGTTTAACAAATTAAATAATATTAAATGACCCAACCTTTCTGCCTATGACAAGAGTATATACCAATGGTTTATCGATATCCAGAAATTCAAACTATTATTAACAACTAAAATTCACTGTCATGAAAACGAAAATGCTGATCGTAGCTATTGCTACCTTTATGGTGGGATTCACTTCCTGCAACAAAGACAAAAACGAACCGGCCCTGAACAACAACGAACCGACACTGACGGGTCTGGATGCAACTAAAACCTCTAATATCAAAAAAGGAGAGCCTGTCAATTTTACATTTTCCCAGGCCCCCTCTTTAAGCGCCGTCCAATGGACTGTTGTACCGTTTAATGATGTGCAAATCATTTCATCGGGCAACACAGCTTCAATTCTTTTCGGCAATGCCGGCTCATATACTGTAAATGCAAGCTACTCACAGTTCAAAGGAAGCACAAGCGTGAGCGTTCAAGATAGTATTTACAATCCCGGGAGTGGTGGTACACCAACTTACGAACCATTGACAGGCGATGAGATCTTCATTACTGTTTCAAGCACGGACAGTATGGGGATCAGCGGGCTTATTTTCCGTTATATCACTGAAAAAAAGTACCAATGCCTGAACCACACCCTCTTATTTGATAACAATTATTCAGAACAAAACTTACAGGTTGTTTTCAAATCGGTCATGATCCCATCCGCTGACTTCTGCACCTCCGGAGAAGATTATGCATCCGGAGGAACCGTATGGTTTCCGATTGCAGTAGGAAACCATGGATTTGAGGTCGTCCTCGATGGAAAAACCTATAGCGGTTCGTTGGTGAATAGTGGTTCCACCTATACATTTACATGGCCTTATAGTTCAGGAGTAACCATCACTCCATTGGTAATAAATTAAATAGCTATCTTAGCTACCCATCTGATTAAACGGATGGGTAGCATTTTTTGTGAAAGATTTACACGACATAATCGAAGGTTGTAAAAGAAACGACCGGTCAAGCCAGGAAAAATTGTATCGCCAATTTTATCCCGGCTTATTTGCTTTGTGTAAGAAATTTTTTTCAGACAACCATGATGCACTCACCTCATTGAACAACGGAATGTTGAATGTATTTAAAAACATCATGAAGTACGACCCTGCTAAAGGTGAGCTCTTCAATTGGGCATATACAATAGTCAGGAATGCCGCCATCACACATTTAAATAGTCTGAAGATAATTCAATCAACTATTGAAATATCAGGTCAAATAGAACAAACTTTAAATTACAGCCCTTTTAAAGAATTGGAATGGAATGACATTTATATTTACCTTGACAAACTTCCCCCCGCAACCCGTGCCGTATGTACTCTCCATTATCTGGAAGGATTTGCGATTAAAGAGATTTCCGGACTTCTGAACCTGAGTGAAGGTACAATAAAATGGCATTTAAGCGAAAGTCGCAATCGTCTTAAAACATTATTCTCAATTAATCGAATAACAGAAAATGAATGATGAAAATTTACATATGACCCCAGACCCGCATTTGGGCATCCCGGAGCCGGAAATTCCTGCCAATGAGGCATGGAATAATATGGCTGGAATGCTCGATGTGGAAATGCCGGTAACTCCTCCCGATTCTGCACCGTCACAAAATCCACCTTCATCGGGCGGCGGCGGTATATTGGGCAGCAGCATCCAGTTCTGGAGTATAGCCCTGATTGTGTTG
>JBAXKG010000184.1:0-2544 GCA_037137455.1 Bacteroidota bacterium | reverse complement strand
GATATATTGTCCCGATGGGACAGTCCCGTCAGGGACTTAATATCGGTAGAAATGATACAATAGTTCGTTAAGTTATTATAAATTACACATTATCAATGCATTATAAAAATAATGTTATAAAATACAAAACATTGATAGTTAATACTTTGCGGCTTGGCGTCTTTGCGAGAAATAAACATTTACCGAACTAATAATGAAAGTCACCCCATGAATTAAGACGTCCTGTAGGGACGTAATAAAATAAGGGGTTTCAGTAGTTTTGTAAATATTTAACCGGAAAGTAGTGTATCAGAATAGATAATTTACTGGAGAAATATAAATCTATGCCTGTTTTCCAGGAAAAGGTGGATAAAGCTAACGAAGTCTTACGAACTGTTGGGTTACCCAAGCCGGTTTCAAAATAGAAATATTTTATTTAACTGCTCATAAAATGCCGTCAGGTAAGATATAGTCTATACCTGCAATCTGTCTTTATGCACAATTCGTATTCATGATGTTAGTGGCAGGCAAGGGAATCATAGTGAATCTGAAAATTTCTGCCAAATATTAAATGATTTTTTGTTACTAATCAGAGCCTATAGTTTTGAGCGCCTAAAGTTAAAAGTAATAAGATAAATTAGATTCTTTTATAATCAGCGATAACATTCAAAGCTTGTAATACATTTTGATTATTTTTTATGGCAGTGTCAATAATGGATCTCAGGATGGCGAAGTTTTCAGCAGCACTCAATATTTTGAACTGTCCGGATATTTTTTGTTTGACCTTGACATTTCGGATAGCTCGTTCAGAACCATTATTATCAGGAGGTACATTTGGATGATAGAGAAAGGTAAAGACATAATCACGATACTTGGTAATTCGCTTTTGAAAAGCTATCAACTCTTTGTGCTTTGGATCCAATGGCTCGGACAACAAATTATCCAGCTCTTTTTCCAAAAGAGAGCAAAGATGGTTTGGGAAATAGTAATCCACAGGAGTAAATTGCTTTTTAAGTTTATGTGCCTCCCTGAGCATGGCTCGGAACCTTACCGGCCAGGCTACTTTGTAACGCTCCTCCAGATATTTGGTTTCGCGTTCCAGATGGGCCGTGCACAACTGATGTGCCTTTACCGGGGTTTGAAAGTGCGCTTTCCAGCAATCATGAACAAGTACAGCTTCCCCGGATATTCCGCTCATATTTTCAATAATCGTAGATGTTCCCCTATTGGTAGAAGGGGCAATAAATGTAGCACGATTGTTTTGCCATGTCCAGAACCAATGATTTTTCCCATTGATTTTTACTCCCGTTTCGTCTGTGCCTATAACCTGGCTGTGCAGTACTCTCTGCCTGATCATTTCGTAGGCATCAGCACCTTTAGACGCCAGTCGGTTCATCAACCAATGCAAGCCACCTTCACTAATCTGAACTGCAAAGACGTCATTCATCATTTCCTGAAGTCTTTTGAACGGAAGATATTGCCTGACGCTGAGATAACCAATTATAGTTTCAATGCTTTTCCCATATTTGACAGGACTATCAACACCAACAGGAAAGTCACTCTCTACAATCTTTCCGCAGGAACACGTACACCTATAAACCCGGTGTTCTGTAACTATTTGTTTGATCGTGGGGATTTCAATAACCTGTCGCTTCCCGGAAAACTCGAAAGGAAGTTCACTCACATCTTTTCCACATTCAGGACAAAAACACGAATGGTGTTCAATAATTTCATCGGGTGTTTCTGTCATCTCCAATGTTTTCCCTTCATGCCCGGGTTGCCCTCCTGGTTTACGACCACTTTTCTCTCGAAGACTGCTCGTGCGTGGTGGCCTGTTCTCATCTTTAGACGGTGGCAGAGAGCTATTGTTACTGTTCTTTCTTGTTGTATATCGTGCCAATTCGCATTCAAGAAAATCGATTCTTGCCATCAATCTGGTAATTTCCTGTGCCTGCATCAAAACGATGCGCTTCAATTCTTCGATGATTATTTGGTCAAATGTTTTCATAGCTTATGCTACAAAACTAAACCTGAAATTCAATATATCAAAGAACGCAACCGCTTAGTTATCAACCCATAAAATTATATTTGTTGATATGTGTACGTTTTGAAGAAATGCTTTCCAAATAACAATTTAATATGTTAATTTCGTAAACAAAATTGTTAATAACACCTGATTTTTACAAACTGATTGGTAACGAAATCGTAAATCGCTTGAAAATCAATTTATTTACCCCAGCCACATGGGGAGTAAATTGATTTTCTTCGCTCCCCTTGGGGTCGGGGTAAACGAAGAAAATCAATAAATTTGTGTAAGATTCCTGATAGTAATTTAAATGATTTTACCGGTTTTTATGTATATTATTAGGCTTTTATTCGAAAATTTCATAAATTTGATATATGATTTACCTTTCGGTCTATCTAATATTAAAACTGTAGACACAAAAACAGGTAACTGAAACAAGAATAATTTTGGTTTTTGGTTTTAGGTTGTGAGGGTGAATATGTGGTAATGGGCTGCCGGAAGTAAAACGACAGCCCATTTTGTTTATAATCCATTGTATA
>JBAXKG010000183.1:0-2599 GCA_037137455.1 Bacteroidota bacterium | reverse complement strand
GTGGCGATGAAAACAGGGCTTTGGATGCCGGATGCGACGATTATATTTCAAAGCCTTTTGAAAGAGAAATCTTGCTGGGTAAAATCAAAAAATATGGAATTACAAACTGATCCAATAAATTGTGAATGAACTACGAAAACGTAACTAAGGAAGAACTCATCGCGGAGTTGAAAAAGCTACAGCTTGAAAAGTCGCAAAAAAATGCTATCCTGAATGGGATTACTTCAAATATTGCCTTTGTAGGCAAGGATTTGAAAATCATCTGGGCGAATCAAAGCGCGGCAAAATCCGTTCATAAATCTCCTGACGAAATGATTGGGCACACCTGCTATCATTTTTGGGCCGACCCTTCTAAACCATGTAAAAATTGCCCATCGCTAAAAGCTCTGGAATCGCAAAAATCCGAACATACAATTATCCATACACCCGATGGAAGGATTTGGGAGGAGAAAGGCGAACCGGTATTCGATACCATGGGAAATTTATTAGGCGTTGTGGAAATTGCAACGGATATCACAAATCATAAAAAAGCAGAGGAGGAACTTAAGAAAAATGCGATTCGCTTACAAAGCTTATTCGAATTTTCCCCTATTTCAATTTGGGAGGAGGATTTTTCAGAAGTAAAGGAGTATTTTGATCAATTAAGGAATGAGGGTATTACTGATTTCACAGAATATTTTAAAGCAAAACCTGATGCGGTAATGGAAGTTGCATCAAAGGTGAAGATTTTGGAAATCAATCAGACAAGCGTCAAACTGTTTGATGCACAATCAAAAGATGATATTCCGAAAAACCTTCCTTTGTATTTTAATGATGAATCCAGAGAAGTATTCACGAAAGAGTTAATTGCCCTAGCAGATGGACAAACCCATTTCGAGTGTGAAATTCCGATTCAAACCCCCAAGGGTGATAAAAAAGATTTGTTATTAAACCTTTCAGTTCTGCCTGGCCACGAAACTACCCTTTCAAAAGTAATCATCTCGTTTATCGATATCACCGACAGAAAACTTGCACAGGAGTTGTTAAGGGAAAGTGAAGAACGCTATAAACATATATCAAATCAGCTTGAGGCTATTTTGGACCATATCCCGGGTTTGATTTTTTACAAAGACAAAAAGAACAATTTTATTCGAGTCAACAAATATTTTTCTCAGGCACAAAAGAAAAACAAACAAGATCTGGAAGGTAAAAATCTCGCTGAACTTTACCCGGTGGATGTAGCTCAAAAGTACTATCAGGATGATTTATCAGTGATAAACTCCGGAGTCGCAAAATTAGATATTCTTGAATCGTGGGAAACCCCGGAAGGAATAAAGTGGCTCAATACAAGCAAGATCCCATTTGTTGATAATACAAATGAAATTATAGGTGTGATTGGAATATCAATGGATATAACGGATCGCAAGCAGGACCAGGAAATGCTTAGCAGGAGCAAGGATCAAATCAGTCAATTGCTACAGACCACCGATCAGGGCATTTATGGTATTGGTTTGGACGGCCGGTGTACTTTTATTAACAATTCAGGCTTAAATATGCTTGGCTATCAGCTAGAGGAGTGCATAGGCAGGAATATGCATAATCTCATTCATCACAGCTATTCCAACGGCTTACCTTATCCGGTGGAAAATTGTCCGATTTATAACGCCCTTTTTAATGGCGTTGGTTACAGGATTGATGATGAAGTATTATGGCGCGCTGACGGAACTTCATTTCCAAGTGAATATTCGTCTTATCCAATTGTTGAAAATAAAAAAATTCTTGGGGCGGTGGTTACCTTCTCCGATAATACTTTACGTAAACAGGCCGAAGAAGAGATTAACCGTAAAAATAAAGAACTGGTAAAAATCCTTGCCGAAAAGAACAAGTTTTTCTCCATTATTGCCCATGATCTTCGCAGCCCGTTCCATGCCTTCCTTGGCTTCACACGGATGATGGTAGAAGATCTGCCATCAATGAGGCTGGACGAAGTTCAAAAGATTGCCCTGACAATGAGATCCTCTGCCACTAATTTGTACCGGTTGCTCGAAAATCTTTTATCCTGGGCTCAAATGCAGCGAGGATTGACTCCATTTCAGCAAGAGTCATTCGCCCTGTTACCCAGAATCAAAGAAATCATACAATCTACTACAGAACAAGCCGGCAAAAAGGCTATAGAGATCGATCTGGTCATCCCTGAAAATCTTTCTGTTTTTGCTGATCCTGATATGTTTGAGGCATCAATCAGAAACCTGATATCCAATGCGGTAAAATTCACAAATCACGGTGGAAAAATCACCATCTTGGCAAAACCGGTAGCCGATAATTTTATTGAAATATCTGTCAGTGATACAGGAATCGGGATGAATAATGATTTGATCAGGGATCTTTTCAGGCTCGACGTACAAACAAGCAGAAAAGGCACCGATGGCGAGCCCAGCACAGGACTGGGACTGATCATCTGCAAGGATTTTATTGAAAAAAATGGAGGTGACTTATGGGTTGAAAGTGAAGAAGGAAAAGGAAGTACCTTTTATTTTACGTTACCACATAATAATTGATAAGGAGGAAACTGATAATCGGAGCATTATTTTGCTGTTTTCAGGCTAAAAAAAAGGAGGCT
>JBAXKG010000182.1:0-2634 GCA_037137455.1 Bacteroidota bacterium | reverse complement strand
TAGAATTGGTATGGATAATATTTCCCTGCTCATCCAAAACAAAAAGAAATTCATCAATAGTATTAAAGAAGGTTTCGTAATTGTGGCGGGTTTGCTTCAATAAATCTTCCACCAGTTTGCGCTCAGTGATGTCTCTGGCAGTACCCTCGAAACCTATAACTGTACCGGCTTCGTCTCTTAAAGGGACCGCGCTTGATGTGTGCCAATACCATGTTCCATCCGTGTGCCGAACGCGGTACTTAACTCCTTCTTGCCGTTGACCCGACTCTATCACTTTTTGAAGAAATAAAAAGCAACCCGGAAGATCATCAGGATGGACAAATTGCCGGAATGGCTGACCAGACACCTCGTTTACCGGGTGCCCCAGGAGAGTTGTCCAGGCTTGAGACACGAAAATGAACACGCCATCTGTGGTAAGCGTATAAATAATGTCGTGGCTGTTCTCAATCAATAGTCGGTGCTTTTCTTCGCTTTCTTTAAGCTCCGATGTCATTTGTCTCGCTATTTGCTGTGCCCTGTTACGTGTGTTAAATAAGGATAAGGCCAAAGAAAACAGTAAAAAACTGATTGCGATACCGCAAAACAGTACAGTAAGCACTTTGCTTTGAAAATATGGATATTGTTCTTTGGGCTGGTTAAAAAGCAAAGTCCATCTTTTTTCATTAAAGTCGATTGGAATTGTAACAATGCGGGTTGATAAATTATTCTGATCAATGGTATTATCTATTTGGCTGTCGAACAATAATGAACCTGGAAGAATGCTATCATTATCATACACCTGCAGATGAATTCTGCTTTTGTTAATCGAATCCCTGCTTCCCAAAATACCACGCATAAGATCGTACATCCTGTAGGGACTGTACACCCAGCCAATAATGGCAGCTCGTCGTTGGGCAACTGTGATTGTTGGCCGCCCGTTGCGGTAAACCGGGACGTACATCAACGTACCTGCCTGTAAATCTTTATCGGTTTCCTGGACAAGAATGACCTTCCCGGAAAGCGCAGCCACATCAAAGTCGCGGGACTGTTCCATGGCTTTTCTTCTGATAGTTTCTGAAAACATATCGTAACCAAAAGCCCGCAGATTCCTATCTGTAAAAGGTTCAAGGTAAATTATAGAGGTGTATATTTCTCTGACACCTGCCGGTTTAACGTTATAGTCGGAAAATCCCTCATTCCGGATGTTTTGAATATGACGCTCTAATTGTTCTTTTTGAATGATGCATGAAAATCCGACTCCCTGGATACCCGGCAAATTTCTATTCAATTTGGAATGTTCGATGAATGCTTTCCATTCATTTCGCGTTACTGTATCGTTAGCGGCAAAAAGCGATGAACCATCGCGTAAAAGCTGAGCATGTGCATGAAGTCTCGTGACTATTTTCGTTTGTATTTCATTACAAACCAAGGCAAATTCATGTTTTAACTGGAGTTCGAGATTGCGTTCGATATAAAATGAGGATGCAGCAGTCAGAACAAGTCCAATAATTAGAATTGCCAAAGCTTTCCAGCCATTTTTTGAAATAATTTTGGGGATGAAATTTCGATATTTCATTTTATTTACTTTTTTCGACTATCAATTACCAGTTTTATAGTTGTTCCATGAACCTGGTCGCTCGTTATTTCAATGGTTCCGCCCATTTCCTTCATAATCTGATAGCAAATCGATAAACCGAGCCCGGTACCTTTTCCTGTTTCCTTTGTCGTATAAAAAGGAAGCATGATGTTATGGATATCGTCATTACTGATTCCAATTCCATTGTCTGTAACTTCAATGATCAGGAATTGATTCTCCCGGAATGATTTTATACCAACGACCATTTCAATATATTCTTCCTGTTTGCGTTTCTTGTCAATTACTGCATCTTTGGCATTGATCAGCAGGTTAAGGATAACCTGTTCAAATTTATTTGTATTGCCACCTATCTGAGGAAGTTGCTTTTCGAGCTGAAGATTCAGAATTATTCCCAGGTGTTTGAACTGTTCCGCTATCATTGAAACAGCATTTTCAATACTTAAATTAATATCGAAAGATGTCAATACGTAATCATTGTCGTTTCTTGAAAAAGCTTTTACATTATCGATGATATTTCGGATACGGGTTATGTTTTCAAAAATCTTGTCTGATTTGCTTTTCAGAAAATCAAGGTCGATCGTTTCGATTCTGGCAGCTTCAAATATAAGTTTATCCATCACCATTGAAATGATATTCAATGGCTGGTTAATTTCATGTGCAACGCCTGAAGCCATTTCGCCAATGTTAGCCAAGCGGTCGGCATGGAAATGCTTTGTTTCCATTTTTTTACGCTGGGAAATATCGCGGATGATGATCATGAATGAACTGGGAGTCCCATCCAGTCCTTGTATTAAAGTTGAACTGATTTCACCTAAAAACAGAGATTGGTTTATCTTTTTGACGGGAATTTCAATTTGTTGGGCAATCCCTTCAGTCATTGTCCTTTCAATTAATTCGTCCATCTTGTGTTTTTCTTCAGATGGAATGAAGCGGAAAATATCCTTGCCAACCAGTTCATCTCTGGAATCGGTGCCTAATAATTGAAGGGCAATATCTGAAATATCTGTAATTATTCCATTCAGATCGGTGAGGACAATTCCATCGGGAGAAGCATTTAA
>JBAXKG010000181.1:0-2646 GCA_037137455.1 Bacteroidota bacterium | reverse complement strand
ATTTCTATATTGCGGTAAAGAATTCCAAGATTCTGAAGACCTGATGCATATTCGCGCAAAAGATTCAGCTTTTTTCTTATTTGCAAAGATCTGTTGCTGTATTTTATTGCTTCACGGATTTCACCGGTAAGTTTAAGGGTCATCGCCATGTTGTCCAGCGCCAGCGCAAGGTTTTTTTCATCTCCTGCATTTTCGGCAACTTTCGCACTTTCAGTATATGTTTTTATAGCTGCAGCATAGTCACCCCTGTCAAGTTGTTCATTACCAAGTCCAAGTGAAAATCTATTCTGAAATTCCGAATTGTTACTCTTGATGGCCAATGTTAAACCCTTTTTAAAGAAATATTCCGACTGCGTATGATCTCCGAGGTCAAGCGTTAAATTTCCTTTGCCTAAAAAGCATTCCATGATCAGGATGGTATCATTCATGGATCCGGCAATTTCAGATGCCTTTTTCAGTAAAGTTGTTGCTGAATCAAATGCGCTTCTGTTACTGTAAACAGAAGATAATCCCAATAAGGCTTTCACATGGTCAGACCGGCTATTTTTACTGCTGTCCCTGATAATAATATGATAAATTGAATCAGCCGCCTTTGGGTTGAAATAGTTTAAGGAATCGGCAAGTGATAATTGTTTGGCATTTTGGCTTATTTCCCGATCTGCATCGTGCGACTGACAGCGCCATAAAAAACACAGAATAATGAAAAAACACAGATTGGAACTAAAATATCGTGACAAAACAAACACCATTATAGTTTGAAAGAAATTTGTAAGAAACATCAAGGTTCAATTACCTGGAAGATTCTTAAATTCTTACACCAAAGGTAAAAATATTTTGGAACCCATGATTATAAAGCCAGTGCGGAAACAAAGGATTAAAGTTCTTTGTCAAACCGAATGGGCAATCCGCTCTTTGAGAAGAGTAGCTCCATATAATTCGGACGGTCGTCTGACTCAGGATTGGTCTTTTTGTCCATCTTTTAATGACAATATTAGGCATCTTGCCAGTGTAAACATTTTGACAATGCTTCACAAGTGAATATCTCCATACAAAACAAAAAAACCACCAATTTGGCAGCTTCGCATAGTCAGGGATAGATATTAAGAGTTATTCAAAGTCGGCTTCGGATGGTGCAATGGGTGCCAGAACAGCGATTACATTGACCACGGCTTCTTTCTCACGGTAATCCACCGTGCTACTTGCTAATACTTCTGGGTCATACCCCGGCGTATCAGGGTCTTTCACCCTCTGGAAAGTCACACACTTGTCATGGGCTATCGAAAAAAGATTTGTATATTTGATCTTTGTCTAAAGATTACAACAAGTTTTGCAACAGGCGAAGAAAGAGCGGCACAGCAGCCAGACTTGAGAACCGACAAAGAAATACGTTGATGGTTCGTAACAGTCATTCACGACTAACAAAAATATAAGTTGACAAAAAAGTATTCAGATAATGACAGAAAAATACAGTTCTTAAAAACAGAATAAATTGTAATTCATGAAAAAGCTATTATTGTTTACACCGATCGTATTTCTCTCCTTTTCATGGAGTATTCTACCTGTATTTCAAAAACCATGGAACGAAGAGCGAACCGACAGCCTTGGCAATGTAAACACTGTTCACTCCAATGGCGAGGCGCACAGCACCTTTCATTACGACCTCACAAAAGTATTGGCTTTAAAAGCCGGTATTCAGCCCGACATGGCAGAACTTATTGCACGTTATTGCGCCCTTGTTGATCAGCTAAACCCGAAGTCCGGCTACCCTTACGCATATGCCCTCACATCGATTAGCATTCCAGATACCTTTCCAAGTTGGTCAGAAAGTTTAGCCGGAACAGAACGGGGCAATGTTTTTAACTCTAATATTCAGCGTGAGCGAACAGCACAATACTGGCATTTCCCCTTTCGGGATCCATCCGATACATTAACCGGGCAAATGATGTATATCTCCTATCCGGCGGTTACGGATTATAATTTATTTACAGGTCCGCCCGATCATTTCTGGCGAGTGCCTATTACTTACAATCTTAAACATATTATGAACTGGGCATTGTATAATGGGGGACAAGCGGGAAAACCAGATGCCTTAACCATAACCGATGTTCAATATTATGATACCATAAGCGATTCTTATAAGCTTGTGCAGCCTAACTCTATTCAGGCTTTCGCAATTTTTCTCCATTCTTTGGGCGATTCCTATTCGCATGAAGAATGTATGGTTTATGATACCCTGCGTTCACATCCGTCATCAAGTGATGATTGCGGACTTACATATCATACAAAGCATGAATATGCTTATGATACAAATATGAGAGCAAAAAGTCATGCAGATTCGTCTATTCATGCCATTTGGCGTTGTTTAATAGAATTTAAGAAAGTGCATAATATCAATTCCCCTCCTCTTTGGAAAGTTGACAATAATGGATTTCAGGATGGCGATGGCATCCCCGACGAGTTGGAAGACGATGGAGATAATGATTATACCGAATCGTTTCTTGAATTGTGGAAAAGCCCTGCACCGGCTGATCTCAACGGTGATGGAATAATAAATCATTCCGATCATACAACCTGGAGAATTCAGGTTTGTAACAATGAAATATTAACCCAACTTCCTTCACAATATTTTGAACCATTAGTAAATGT
>JBAXKG010000180.1:0-2648 GCA_037137455.1 Bacteroidota bacterium | reverse complement strand
GTAACTACTCAGCGTAAAACATATCATTTATAAAAATAATATGATACGTCTTGCATTTTAAAGTTATACTTTATATGTTTACGCATGTTAAGCTATGAACAAAAACGTAAACGCGCATCAGATATCTTCGACCAAGGTCGTGAAGCTGTAATTAATTATATAGTTCAGCAAGATATTAAAATAGAAGTTATAGAAGAGCGTCTTAATATGATCGAAGCGCGTTTACATCTGGACAGTCACAACAGCAGTTTACCTCCATCAAGCGACGGAATGAATCATTACCACAAAAACTCACGAAAGAAAAGCAAGCGCTCATCAGGCGGTCAGAAAGGTCACAACGGAACAACCCTCAAGATATCAAATATGCCGGATACTGTCATTGTGCATACGGTCAACAAGTGTTCGCGGTGCGGATGTTCGTTGAAAAAAGTTGAATCGCTACATCACGATAAACGCCAGGTAATAGATATTCCACGGATTGAAACGACGGTGACAGAGCATCAAGCAGAATCAAAATCATGTCCGCACTGTGGCGAAACTACACAGGCATTATTTCCTGAGGGAGTTACCAAAGCAGTGCAATACGGAAGAAATCTTAAAACAATAGCTGTCTATCTGAGGCAATCTCAATTACTGTCATCTAAACGGACAATTGAAGCCATCAAAGATTTATTCTCATGCGCCGTTGGCGAGGGGACACTTTTTAACTGGGCAACTGAGTTGTCCAAAAACTTGGAAGAATCATATAATTCAATTAAAGAGCATGTTATAAAATCTCCAGTCATTAATGTTGATGAAACGGGAATTTCGAGCGCTAAAAAATTAAATTGGCTTCATGTTGCCAGTACACCTGATGCGACATTTCTTGCGGCACACCCAAAACGAGGTTCAATTGCAATGAACGACATTGGCATACTACCGTCATACAAGGGAATAGCTGTTCATGATATGTGGGCATCATATTTTAAGTACGACTTCAAACATGGTATTTGTAATGCTCATATCATTCGTGAACTGACCTATGCTTATGAAGAATTCGAACAAGGATGGGCGCAAAAGCTCAAAGAACTACTACTTAAAAGTCATGCTGTTGTCGAACTGTATCGAGAGAGAGGGAAAAACGCATTGAATTCTCACAAACTTCGACAATATGAAGAGTCTTACGGTAAACTCATTAGAAAAGGACTGCGGAAAAATCCATTAGCACGAGGTTCTCCTCACAAACGCGGTCGTGTAAAACAGTCAAAAGTGAGGAATCTTCTTGACCGTCTTCGCGATCATCGTGCGTATGTACTCGCATTCTTGTACGATTTTAATATTCCATTTACCAACAATCTGGCTGAACGAGATTTGCGCATGACAAAAGTGAAACTAAAAATATCCGGTTGCTTCCGAAGTGATATCGCCGCCGATGTATATTGTCGCACCCGCAGCTATCTTTCTACGACCCGGAAGAATAGTATTGCTGCTTTTGATGCAATCTCAAATACTTTCAACGGACAACCGTTTATATTTAAACCAAATTACGCTGAGTAGTTACAAAAAAGATATATAAAAAATCTATCAGATTAATATTCTTAGAAAAGTTATTCGGAAATTTATGATTCAACATTATTAAAATAAATTTACTGGAAAACAAAGCCGCAAATAATATTGTATTTATCGATTCCTGCATTTAAAATATTAATCTGCACCTATCCTTAAAGATAATTAAAAATGAGCTGGGACAAGCCTTAAGTATCTTATACTTTCATCCCATTTATTTTGTGTGTTCATTATCGAAAGGGAAACCGATTTTAAGATGTTACAACGCTAATAAATTTACCCTTTCCTGGACGACAAATGTCGCTATTTAACAACAACCATTCTTCGGGTTTTCGTATAGCTTCCAGCAGTCAGTCTGTAAAAAAACATACCGCTCGGAAGTGAAGTGGCATCCCAAGTTACCTCATAAGAACCCGGCTGAAGCTTCTCGTTAACCAATAATCCCGCCCGCCTACCGGTAATATCAAAGATCTCCAGAGTCACTTTCTCTGATAAGCCTAGTTTCCCGACATTGAACCGAATTCGCGTAACCGGATTAAACGGATTTGGATAATTGTCAATTAGTTTATGCGATGAAGGAATCTCCGAAGATATAATATTAATCCCTGTTGTTCTTACCCTGAAACTGAATACCGAAGACCATTGGCTAGTACCAAGAAAGTTAGATGCATTAACCCGCCAGAAATATTTTTGTCCCAGATTCAGGACTCCCAGTCTGATAATAAACGGTGTATTTGCAATTACAGTGTCAAACACAATCGAACTAATATTCGTATCACTTGCAACCTGAATTCTGTACGATGTCGCATAACCGTTGCTATCCCACAGGAAATAAGTATTCTGGTTGACATTCTGGCTGTTGTTGGGCGGGGAGAGTTGAACCGGTGTAATCGGTTTTGAAAGCCGAACAAAAAAAGCCGTATCTTTTGTGAAAAAATTGAAATACTGATCTGCTACAGTGACTTTATGCCAGCCTGTCGAAGCTTTGCCATCGAGTACGATATTTCCGGTCAAAGTGCTGTCGTTGACAATTACAACTCCATAAGTCGCTACTCCGATGCTGTCAAAAGATACTTCAAAATAAGGCGAGAGTGTCCACTCCG
>JBAXKG010000179.1:0-2658 GCA_037137455.1 Bacteroidota bacterium | reverse complement strand
GTCAGGACTTGAAATTTTCCGACATTACCGAAAAATTCTGCAATGATTTCCGGCAATATCTTTTATCAGCAAAAATAAAGAGAAGCAAAAAACCGTTAAGTAAAAATACAGCATGGTCCTATTTCGATAAGTTTAAATTTTTATTGAAACAAGCATATAATGACGGTTATCTGCCTGCCTTCTTAAATCCCAAACTTAGCTCAATCAAACAAATAGAAACAAGACGCAACTATCTTACCATGGATGAGCTTAACCAGTTGGTTAAAACTTCCTGCAAAGACCCGGTGTTAAAGCAGGCTGCATTGTTTTCTGCTCTTACGGGCCTGCGCTATTGCGACATAAAAAAACTCACATTTCAGGAAGTCGAGTGTGCCAATGGAAATTATTCGCTTAATTTTACCCAGCAAAAAACCGGCGGCGTTGAATCATTACCAATATCAGAGCAGGCGGCAACCTTTCTTGGCAAACGTACAGAACCTCAGGACAAACCATTTGAAAATCTGCAAAACAGTTCAAAAAATAGCTATCGGGTATCTCAATGGATCAAGGCCGCCGGTATTACCAAAAATATATCCTTTCATTGTTTCCGGCATACATTCGCTACCCTGCAGCTGACCAATGGAACCGACATTTATACCATATCAAAAATGTTAGGACATCGCAATCTGAGCACCACACAAATTTATGCCAAAGTAATTGATAAGTCGAAACGCGAAGCGGCTAACCGGATAAAACTTGATCTATGAAGCAAATAGAGGATGATTTATTTTGCATCAATGCGATTTACAGTCTGCCATCATTTCTTGATGAATATCGCCACAGGTTCACGATCAGGAAAGTTAACCGGATGTTGGAATACCTTGAACAACAAATCGGAATTGAAATGGAGGAATTTTTTAAAGCCCAAAAATTAAATCCAGTCGGTCAGTTCGGAATCCAAAATTATTCCAACAATTACTACAAATTAATAGACGTAAAAGGAACCATTAAGACCTGGATGCAGCAGCAGGGTTTGGACCAGCTAAAACCAGGTAAAACACATAATTTAAATGAGGCCTCGCAACAGACGCAACAGATGCAACAGCCGCTTGATCAGCGGGAACCCAAACCCTGTAACCCTTTCATTGATCATCTTTTTATTCTTAAAAAATCCAAAAGGAAGCCATTTGCCGATAAATTGAAAAAGGAATTTCCGGGAATTGGCGGCAAAGAACTGGGAATACTACTGAAAGCAATAGAGGCCGAAGGGCACATTTGCATCATTGACAGGAAGCGCAAAGTCTTATATGATAGTTTGAGGCAGTTCTTCGGCTGGGATATAAACAGTGATGAGTCTATAAATAGGCCAATGCGCCACTTGAAACTTTATAATAATGAATTACAGTACTACAGAGGCATAATTGCAAATATCTATAATTCAATATAATACAAGTTGTCAAAGTTGTCAAAGTTGTTTATTGTTGTCGACAACTTTAAACAACTGAATACCAATACCTTAAACAGATAAACCATCGTACATTTGCTACATGAATTTTAACATGTAGCTATATGGACAATCCCTTTGAATCAATTGATGTCAGGTTAAGCAATATCGAAACATTGCTTGTTAACCTTAAAGTACAGGTGCCCCAACCACCTCAACCACAGCCAGACAGGTGGATGAACATTGATGAACTTTGCCACTACCTGCCTGATCACCCTGTAAAATTTACCGTATATTCATGGGTTGCGAAATCAGCCATACCGGTAAATAAAAAATCAAAGAAATTATTTTTCCTCAAAAGCGAGATCGATGCTTGGCTAAATTCCGGTCGAAAGAAGACCTATGCAGAATTATATGCTGAAACATCACGTAAAACATCCCGGCGATGACCTGTGAGAACCCTTATCCCACTCCGATCTCAAATGGCAACGTATAATATCAGGCCCATTTGTTTTATAGATTCACTCAATCACTCACTTAATCAATCATTCAACCATTCAATCAATAACTTATGACAACAGAAACAACAGTAAAAAAGTTCGAACTCCCCATGGTCGAAAAGGTGCTGACCAAAGTCAACAGTTTGAAAGAAATCGGTGGTATAGCGCTTCCGCCCGACTACAGCGCCGAAAATGCTCTCCGCTCTGCCTGGTTAATCCTGCAGGACATGAAAGACAAAACTAACCTGGCAGTGTTGAAAACAAGCACACCCGATTCGATAGCAAACGCATTGTTCAACATGGTCGTTCAGGGTTTAAACCCGGCAAAACATCAATGCAGTTTCATTCTTTATGGCGATAAACTCACCCTGCAAAGAGAATATGCCGGAAGTATTGCCCTGGCGCGCAGGTATAGCTCGATGAAACACATCTATGCCGGAGTGATCTACAAAGGCGATGTGTTTGAATATGCCATTGACACAACGACCGGTATGAAGAAAATCACTTCTCATACTCAACGGATGGAAAACCTTGATGATTCAAAAATAATCGGAGCCTATGCAGTGGTCACCTTCGATGACGGCAGTGTGAATACCGAGATCATGACCATCGCCCAGATTCAGAAATCCTGGGAGCAAGGCTCAACCAAAGGCAAAAGTCCGGCCCACACAAATTTCCCAGGCGAAATGGCCAAGAAAACCGTCATCAACCGGGCATGTAAACTACTCATAGCAG
>JBAXKG010000178.1:0-2674 GCA_037137455.1 Bacteroidota bacterium | reverse complement strand
GTAATCAGGGATTAGATCAAATCTAATTATTGTATCAATTTCTACCTCTAATAATTGTTGTGCTGAATCAATAAGGTCATCTACCGCATTATGATCCCGGGTGGCCATCCAAAATCCCCCATCTGTGGCCACTTGAAAATCCCCCACCTGCCCATCGATAAATTGAGCAAGGGTTAAGTATTTTTGTGCTTAGCAGCGACAGAGCGTTACATTCGCCCATAGGTCGTTTTTTTACATGACCATGGGAGGAAGAAAGGATGAACGTTTTGAAGCCTACAAAAAAAGCAGCCCTGATAACATTGCTCAATAACGAGATAAGTCAGCATGAAATCAGTCGCAAAGCCAAGATTGACCGCAAAACCATCCGCAAGTACGGTCGCCAGATCAATGTAGCATCTTCTTCTGCGGAGGGTACCGCTTCAGGATTTCTGGACGAGGCCATAGTGGCCACCGGCTCGAATGATGGAGAGGTTCAAAATCCCCCACCCCGGCCACCGGGTAATTTCGGGAAGGAAGTCAAGATTCCTTTTCATGCCAGATCAGCGTGTGACCCCCACCGGCCATGGATAGAGCAGCAGGTAAGGCTGGGGCGCAATGCGATGGCTATTTACCAGGATTTGGTGGAGCAATTCAGTTTCACCCACAGGTATAACAGCGTAAAGCGTTTTGTGCGGGGATTGAGGCGAAAAGACCCTGAGCAATACGACCGGCTGGAGTTTTTGCCTGGGGAAGAGGCGCAAGTGGATTATGGTCAGGGTGCCAAGACGTTGGGAGACAAAGGGAAGTACCTTCGCCCAAGATTATTTGTCATGACGTTGAAGTACTCTGGTCGTTCATTTCGCAAGGTGATCTGGAAGCCGAGTCAGGAGTCGTGGGCGAGGCTCCATGAGGAGGCATTCCGCTATTTTGGGGGCTGCCCTCAATATGGGTGGTGTCATATAATCGTTGCATTTGATTTTATTTTATGAGATGGTTGACTCCATGATTTGATTCTAAATTTAAGGAGGCTTTCATGGAGGATGTTCGCCACTATTACTGTACCAATTCCGGGTGTGCCGATCGTGGCATTCGTGGGAAGGGCAACTTGACTGTCGGGTTTGCATACGGAAAAAATAAGCGAAGAATGTTGTATTGTTGTACTTGTAAGGCCCGTTTTTCCGAAACGAAATGTAGTCCATTTTTTCAGACAAAGTATAGTGCGGAAACGATTGGATCTATTTTGCGCTGTACCGTAGAAGGGAACGGTGTTCGAGCAACCGCTCGGATACTGGGACTTTCTAAAGATGCAGTGAATCATGTAATCCTTAAAGCTGGCGAATATTGCGCAAGTGTCATGAGACAGATTTTAGTGGACCTGCAGTTGACGGAGGCCCAAATGGACGAGTTGTGGTCTTTTGTGGAAAAAAAAGTAGTAAAATCAGCGAAAGCGGTCAAGTCTGGTTGTGGACAGCCCTTGACGCAAAAACAAGATTGTTGATCACGTTCTTTGTGGGTGATCGGACGGAGAAAAGCTGTCAAACGTTTATGAACCAGTTGGCGAAAGCCATCGGAGAAAAACGTAAGCCCTTGTTTACGTCGGATGAGCTTGCTTCTTATGCGTCGGCACTGAAGGAGAAATTTGGGAGGGTAATAACACCGGAACCTACGGGAAAGCGGGGACGATGCCGGTTGCCCTATGTCGTCGCGGACGAAGATTTGGACTATGCCACCGTTCATAAAACGAGACGTAACGGAAGGGTGGTCAAGGTGGAGAAGCGTATCATCTATGGCGATAAAGAAAGAATTGAAAAGAGGTTGATGGATTCTCCCAGTGTTCAAATCAATACCTCGTTTGTGGAACGACATAATGGTATCCTTCGGCAAATGGATGCGCATTTAAGTCGTAAATCACTTACATTTGCCAAGTCATTACGCTATTTTGAAGCTAAAATAGCCTTTATTGCAGCTTTCTATGATTTTGTACGTCCACATAGCACGTTAAGCAAAAATGAAGATCGGACAACTACTCCCCGTACGCCATTTATGGCGACTGAGCTTACAGACCATCCTTGGTCCCTTGAGGAACTAATGAGCGTATATGTCATGCAATGATTATATGACACCACCTGGAAACGGTAGATAGCCGCCAAGTCGCTTCGCCGATTATTAAAACCAGAGGGCGCCATTACGAGTGTAAAATCATCTACAAGTCTGCTATGGATCCATCCCATCTTGACAAGGATTTAGATTCATCCCGTTTTCCCCAAAAGGATTACCATACCCTTTATTTTGGTGAAATACTGGCTTGTTATGAGACCGACTGATATTAAAACAGTCTGAGTCTGTGTGTGCAGGCCGGTCAGTATAATAGCCCTTGATCCTATGGCATTGCAGCTTCCGACCAGTGTATCGGTTATTCTGTCATGCATATATTGTTGGCAATAATGTGAGAAAGAAACCAGAATACCTGTGTTGACCAACCTATTCACTATTTTTGCTTCATCCTTTGTTATCGCGCTATCCGGGGCTCTGATGCCAGGGCCGCTGCTGACCGCTACAATCAGTGAAAGCTCGCGGCACGGTTTCGTCACGGGGCTGCTTATGATTACCGGACACGCCATTTTGGAGTTAGGGCTCGTAATCGCGTTCCTCCTGGGATTGGCTCCTTTTTTTCAACAGCCTGTGGTTTTTGTAG
>JBAXKG010000177.1:0-2720 GCA_037137455.1 Bacteroidota bacterium | reverse complement strand
ATATTTCCACAAAATAAAAAAGATATAGATACCCTCTGTCAATGGCGGTTTAAATTCCCTTACTCTCGACGGAATATATTCCACAGTGTGACAGATGTGTTCAGATCAAAGAA
The DNA here is from genome assembly GCA_037137455.1 of Bacteroidota bacterium. Taxonomy (GTDB): domain Bacteria; phylum Bacteroidota; class Bacteroidia; order Bacteroidales; family FEN-979; genus CAIVAT01. Next base: position 2,607 of record JBAXKG010000177.1, on the reverse strand, counting down.
CCTTCGCAATCAAATCCCCGTTCTCGGTATTGTAACAATGTTCATTGTAGGACCTCATTGGATGTGTTTTTGCATACAGAGAGTGTGTGCTAGATTTCAACAAATACACACTATTTCAAACTACGGTGAACAGGTTTTCGCACAGGCATGAATTACAACCAAACAATACGAGAAAGAACTTGAGAAACAACTGAGACAGAAGAGCCAATGTAGGGTTACCTACATCGAACCTTCGAAGTTTGAGAATGCATTTATCAACGTCCACCCGCTTTCCACTGCCGATCTCGAACAATGCGAGAAAGAACTGAAACAGAGGCAGATCATCGGGTCAAGGTTCGAACAGTTGACTGATGATACTGAAAAACAGCTCATCGATGCTTGGAGCGGCGTAGGGACAGGGGCTATCAATGTTGATGAGGCCCAGAAACTGGTTTCCATGGAAAAACAATTAGAGAACAAGGACGCTGAGGGGAGTTAGTTTTGGGGATCCTTCAATCATCCCCAATTCTATTTCCTGTTCTGCACCATCAGCAGTTAAAATCTTACCAAAGTCACTGTCTACGATCGCAATTCAACGCCAGTTATTTGGATACACACGGCTGCTTACGTAAAATATAGGACGTAACAATTTCAACCTCCCGACACTTTGAGTTCAGATTCATCGGAACCGTTTAAATATCATCACTGACAATGGAACATTTATTCATCTGATTATTATGGCTTATCATAACGGGAAACCCCATACGCACAAACATCATCCCCGCCATTCCTCCCCCCAAAATGAGAAAATTACAGTTGATTCACTACTTAATACCTTGAAAAATGATTACAATTCCTATAATCGAAATGAAGCTGCAAAACATTTAGGAAAATCCAATCTCCCTCCAGTGATTGATGCTCTTCTCGAAACTGTGAGATCTGACTATAAAGTCCGGTATCAGGCTCTTGTATCCCTCCAAAAAATGAAAAGCACAAAAGCTTTAGGCACATTTATTGAGCGTTTGGACGATCCCTCCGCTAGGATTCGGAAAATATCCATTATTGCACTCTGTGATATTGGTGGGAAATCTGCAATTGAACCCATTGCCAACATTTTCAACACACGCGATCATGAAGAGCGCAATCAGGGAATAATCAGCTCGAATAGAAAAACTGGGAAAAAACCTTGGGGTCATCTTGAAAATGTGGAGGCGGCAAAAAAAGCTTTGGAGAAAATTAGAGAGCGGGAGGTTTCTCCAATTCCAGTAAAAACGGTTGAATCCCAACTAAAACCACTTGATACTCATTATCCGTTTGACGATACGTCAACCGGTAAAAGATCCATAAAATCTGAAGATGCAAAGCAGCATGAGTTGACCTTCATTGGAAGACTCGGAAAAAAATTCGAAGAAAATGGTCGAACCTTAAAATACAATAATAAAATCTTTTCAATTAATCCCGGAAATGACTGGGGTACATACTCTAATAAAAAATTCAGTTGCGATTTTAATGTACCAACAAATCGTTATATCGAGGCAAAACTATAGTTAAGAACCTAACTTATGATACTAAAATCATCCCCAAGGAACTTGGTAATCCATGCACGTGCAAAACTAAGCGAGCTGCTGTATTTTTTGAAAGCATCTACGATAATTTGTTTCATATGATCAAGATCACGAATGAACGTCCGTGAAATAATCCTCTTAATACTCTTCCAGATATACTCAATCGGATTCAAATCTGGTGAATATGGTGGCAAGAACACCAGAATTATACGATTTTGCCTCGCATAAGCCAAGGTTAAATGAGCATGATGTGAGCGGAAATTATCGAGGATAATAATGATATCTCCATCAGGATTCGCTTTTCGAATAGATCCAAAGAACCGACAGACATCCTCCTTTTTTGAATGGTCATGATGCTCTACAACAGACTGTCCGTTAATCGAGTAAAAACCGAATGTATTAGCACGGAGGTGAGCGGTATTTTTTATCAGGACAGGACGACCGAAGGACCAGAATCGTTGAGTGTTAGCTGTAGTCTGAGGAGATGATTGATCAAAGAATCCGATCGTAACACCTGGCGTTATTTCTGGCAAGTTTTTTTTTAAAATCTCTTCGGCATTCTCTGGTCTCCGATAGTCTTGTGTAAGCGGTTTCGCGTAGTTCATGTTAAACTTCTTCAGGATAATACGAATCTGTTTTAGGGTATATTCAACCCCGAATTCGTTGTGTATTAACACCCGCACTTCATCAGTTGTCCAAGTCGATTTTTCACCTAACATTTCTTTGAGTTTATTACGATTCTCCAAGGAAAGCTTACTCGGTCTTCCCCCATCGTATTGCGGAACAAGTCCCTCATATCCTTGCGCGTTCCATTTTCGCTGCCAAATGTAACCCTCATTTTTTGAAATTCCAATTCTTTCTGCAGCTTTCTCAACGTTTTCGCCCCCATAGCGAAACTTCACAAAATAGAGCCGCCGTAGAATTTCCCCATCTTTCTTCAAAGATTTTATTCGTAGTTCCAAATCTTCGGCTGTTAAATGTCGCTTAATGGGGATCTGTTCACACCATGGCATAATAGAGAGTTGTATCTTGTTGTAATAAAAGTTTGGTTCTTAACTATAGT
>JBAXKG010000176.1:0-2735 GCA_037137455.1 Bacteroidota bacterium | reverse complement strand
GCCCGTGGGTTGAACACCTATCTGTAAAACTGCGCATTTGGGTGTTGCTGAAGGGCAGTTTTGTAGCAGGAAATCTGACAGGCAGAAAATCATACGGGTATCATTCGATACCCTGATGGCAAAATACCCGCAGGAGGTCAAAAGCAGTCTCAAAAATGATACCCATCTTTAAAGAGGGTATTATTAACCTGAAAGCAAAGATTATCCAAATAGAACGGTAATGCCTTAAAAGTGAAGGAAAACGTTTCCAAAGATAAGAAGGATAATTATTGATAAGAATTCAATGATGGACTATGTGTGATTCAGGCGATTTATATATTGAAGAAATTGCGAAGGAACCTGATTTACTTATACGTTCATGCAAAGTAAAAATCAATGGAAACATTGCAATCACTCCAACAAAAACCATCAGTGTGAAGGCATCGGATAATATCGAGATCAAGATAGCAGAAAATCAAATAAACCGTGACTTCCGACCTTTTGGTGAAGTATATGCCAAAGTTACTTTGAGTGAATTGGCTGAATTCATGAAAAATGATGAAAAATGCCAAAAATTTTCATCAAAACTTTCCAATCAGTTAAGGCAACTAAATCAGGTTGGTGCACTCCCCTATATTTTACTTTCAATAGTCGATGAAAATGGCAACCCGATAAACCGGCTTTTGCCGAAACCTGTTCAAAAATTTCTTTTTGATATTCTGTGGGGAACCCCCGGGAATAAAATAATTACCACCCCATTAACTGGGACATTATCGACTTCTGACGAATATGCTAAAATGATTGGCGCATTTCGGGAAAGACAATTAGCAGCAATAGACAGAAAGAATCTTCCTTTAATGGCAGTAGTGCCCCCATCCTACGAATTAATAGATCCAAATCTGCTGAAAAAATATTGGAATGCCGGGGTTCGTATTTTCGGGTACAATTGCGAGAACAAAAAGTATGGCGCATTCGGTTATGTAATTGAAAGTATCCATTCAGAATTGTCAAAATTCAGCAAACAAGATGAAGAATTGTATATTATCAATGCACTCAACTCAAAATACAAAACCGGGAAAACAAAAACCAGTCGTGTTAATGATTTAATTGGTACTGGTTTCGGGTTCGATACCTATAGTCCAAATCATATCCCCCCGAAGTTCGTTCCTCCGGTAAAAATGAAGCATTATCTCTTCGATAACGAAGATTATGGTTTTGTAGAAATTAATGAATTGGAAAGTGCGGGAGATGCTAAAAAAATGTTGAGCTCAACTGCCCTGAAAGATTTGGATCTATCCAGTCTAAACGAATATCCTGAAAATGAGATTAAAAAGATTTGTAAATCTCATGATCTCGAAACAACGATGAGGGAAATTTCACAATTTCCAAAATTTATCGAAAACAACAATTTATATCATTATTTCTCTCAAAAAGAAAAAATTAAAAGTGAAACATCTGAAATATCTGCATTTCGTCAAGGACATCAAAATAGCCTTGAAGAGTGGTTTACATGATGCCTAAAGTTAATCTTTCACCGACCCAATTGGCAATAGTAGTTTTATTGCGTGCTGAGGACATCAAAGGAAATGAATATTCTGCAATTCCAGGAAAAACACATTTAGTCAAAGAGCTATTTGCCGTTCAAAAAACCACTATTGGAGAAAAGTTATTAACCGATTTAAAATTTGAAGCCGATAATTTCGGTCCATTTGATGAAACAATTTATGCAGCACTCGACAGTCTTAGAGATGCCGGGTTTGTAACTTTTGATTCTACCTCAGGTTATGTAAAAATTAACCTGACGAATAAAGGAAAAGAAACTTCTGACTATTTCTGGAAAAAACTTAAGGATGATGTTAAATCGATTTTTAAATATGTAAAAATTAACTTTAACCACCTCACTTCAGAGAACGTATTAGAAAAAATATACGCTGCATATCCAGAATTAACAATAAACTCAATATCGAAAGTGGCTGAGAAATATCGACCAAAGAAAAATCTGGTATAAGATATGAAGTTGTTTGCAGACAGTGGATTTATCATCGGATTAATTCATGAACGTGATGATTATCATGACATTGCATCTGCAATATGGAATGAATTGATTGAGAATAGAATCATTTCAGGATATAACGATTTATGGATCACAAATTACATCATGGTCGAAATCTTTCATCATCTTCAAAGAAATATTTTATTTCGAGAGACTTTCAGGCATTATAATGAATTACAAAAGTGTAAACTATACCAGATTAAGAAACAACAGGTTGATGATGCAATTCTGACAAAGCTGAGACCTTTTTGTAATCATCAAACGGGTAATCCGTCAATTGGGCTCGTCGACGCAACTAGTCTTTACGTTATGGATATTGTAAAAGTTCCCTATATCTTGTCATTTGATGATGGTTTTGATCATTACCCTTTTTCCCCTCGTATCGGTAATGTAAGTGATGTGGAACAAAAACTTAAAAAATGGAATTAATTTAGATTTTTCTCCCGGTTTTGGATGTCTTGAAACTCAATCAGATGAAAAACTAAACTTTTAAAGTTGCCAACGTCTGATACGTTATTGGAATTTCCACATCTCCTAAACGGGTTACCGATCGCTGTTAAGAACTGCCGGCACCTCCGGGTTCACCCGCCGATCGTATTCATCGTGCGTCTCAACGATAACCGTATACTGGTGCATAAAGTTCCGTGTAACCGTGATCAGGAATACGGATTCGTGTTTCTTCCGGATCTGTTCGGAGATGATT
>JBAXKG010000175.1:0-2790 GCA_037137455.1 Bacteroidota bacterium | reverse complement strand
AATATTCTTGTTTTCATGCAGAAAACCTTGTTAACCAAATAAAATATGTATTAACCTAAAAAATGTTTTATGAAAAAATTCTTGGCTATTTTCATTTTCATTCTTTGTGGATTTGCGATTAATTGTAAATCTCAAGACACTATTATTAAAAACAGTGGTGAAAAAATTGGGTCGCAAGTGCTTGAAGTCACCCAAACCGAAATAAAATACAAAGGGTTTGATAATAAGACCGGCCCACTATTTACAATTAGCAAATCAGATGTTACGATGATTAAATATGAAAATGGGACAAAGGATATTTTCAATCAGCCTGTATTGTCTTCTAAAATTTCAAAATGTAACATCTACTTTATTAGAGATGAATCATCAAAAAAAGCCATTTATAAGGTTCAAGCATTGATAGATAATAAGTTAGTTTGTGAACTTACGAAGAACAGCTATTCAGTTCATTCAGTAACAACAGGTAAACACTCTGTTACTGCAGAATATGGTGTTTCAAAAACAAAGACTTTAGAAATTGATCTTGAGGATGGAAAAGATTATTATTTTAAAATATTTTATAAAGTAGGAGCAATTGTTTATACTATTTACTGTGTTGAAATAGAAAAAAGTGTAGCTGATCCTATTTTGACATCCCTGAAATTAAACAGTGAATGTAAATTTTAAGAATTAGCTGTGAAACTAAATTCTATAATCTCATATTTTTCTATGAATATTAACGCCACATAATTGAGTAAGCTGCCCCGCTGGCATCGCTGAAGGTGCAACTCTTGATTATTCCGGGGCAAAGTGAGCTACCGATTCCGGTGAAACTGTGCACTTTTCAAGCCAATATCAGGCATCTTGCCAGTGTAATCAGGATTGTTGACAAGTGAATATCTCGATTAAAAAAGAAGCCACCAATTCGGCAGCTTCGCAAAGTCAGTTGCAGATATAACGGGTTATTCTAAGTCGGCTTCAACCGGCATTGACGGTACCGTAGTCATCAATGTTACAGACGTGGCATCATTTATTTCCGGGAAGTGGTAGCATTGTTAACCGGGACGGAAACCCAGCGCTCTGCCATGATCTATTACTTTGTTCTTACTTTCAATGAGTTCGCTTCGCTTGGTTCACCCTCTGGAAAGTCAGACACTTGTTTTGAGCTATCTTGAAAAGATTTGTATTTTTGATTTTTTTCTAAAGCTTACCACAAGCTATTTGCCATTTGAATAATAAGATATTTAAACTCATTAGGAAAACAGGAGATTAAAATCATGATAAATAGTACTCTGAAGTTGCTTGCGCTTATCATGATAAGTGCTCTGATAATCTCTTGTTCAAAGGATAATGCAGCGAATCACCCAATTCAATTCAGTGCAGAAATGCAATCCAAATTTGAGACTGCCCTGGATAAAGTCATCATGGAAAATGATATCCCGGGTGTTATAGTTGGCATCTGGATCACCGGGGAAGGGAGCTGGGTGAAAGCAAAAGGAGTATCCAACCTTACAACCAACACTCCCATGAAACTGGCTAACCATTTCAGGATGGGCAGCCATACGAAAACTTTTACTGGTACGCTTGTCCTCCAATTGGCCGATGAAAAACTGGTGAACCTCGATTCATCCCTTGCCTTTTACCTTCCTCAATATCCTTTTCAGTATGCTAATAATATTACCGTGAGACAACTCGGGAACATGAGGGCTGGTATTTTCAGTTATTCCGATGACAGCACGTGGAATAAGACAATGTTCGCGAATAATTTTGAAACAAATTTCACGGCAGATTCATTGGTTAAAATATCCCTGAATCTTCCTTGTATAGAACCAGGCAGATATTATTACTGCAATACCAATACGGTTCTTCTGGGTTTGATTTGTGAGAAGGTTACCGGGAAACCCATCAGCGACCTTATCAGGGAAAGGATACTTTTACCCAATGGATTGACCAATACTTCCTGGCCCCGGTCACATTTTCTACCGGAACCTTTTTCACACGGATATACCAATGCAACATGGACAGGTCCTGGTGAGATGAAAGATGCAACATTTTTCAATCCATCCTGGGCAGATGCCGCGGGAATTCTTATTTCGAACATTTATGATTTAAAAAAATGGATAAAACTGGTTGGAACCGGAGCTCTTTATTCACCGGCTATGCAGGCAGAAAGGTTGACATTTGCTGATGATTACGGATTTGCACTCCAGAATGTCTTGGGATGGATCGGGCACTTTGGAGCCACCCCCGGATTTACATCAGGTGCATTCTATTACCCTGAAAAGGATGCCATACTTGTGATACATGTTAATTCAAATATTGATAACCCTGTTACGGGAACTTCGCCTGCACAAGCAGTATTCATTGCATTTACGGAGCTGTTGACGCCTCCTACGGGTCTTTCAAAATTTGCAAAAAGATATAGAGATTGATGGTTTTTGCTTTCATAACCGGTCTGTAACAGCTAATTCATTCGGCTTATGATCGAGAAGGCTGCCTCCGTCAGCATCGCCGAATGTGCAACTCTTGATTATTCCGGCCCAAAGTGAGCCACCATTCCGGCGATACTTAACCCTCTAAAAGTCAATAATAGGCATCTTGCCAGTGTCAACAGGATTGCCAATGGTTCACAGGTGAATAATCTCCACCAAACAAAAAAAACCACTAATTTGGCAGCTTCGCACAGTGGCCCTCGCCCATCGATTTTCGAATTGAATGTCGAGGTCGAGCATGTTCACCCTCACCTGGTTGATATAGGGCGAATTGCTTTGGAACTCGTAGGTGTGCGAGGTGGGGATCGTCCCCCCGATG
>JBAXKG010000174.1:0-2800 GCA_037137455.1 Bacteroidota bacterium | reverse complement strand
GCGTTATACACAATTTGACAAACCGGAAACCATCTATTTTTTAAGCAAGTATAATAATTTTAATAAAATGACAAAAATGACAAAAAAACACTTCACCAAAACATTTGCATTTATAGCAATTTTATGTGCTATGTTTCAAACAAATGCAACTGCGCAACTTCTGGTTGTAAACGGTCAAAAAATTATTAATACTTCGAATAATCAGGAAGTTGTTCTCAATGCCATCAACTTTGGAAACTGGATGGTAATGGAAGGATATATGATGAATACTAATAATCAGGCACCTGCGCAACACGACTGGAAACAGAAATTAACCGCCTTACTTGGTGCCCAGCAAACAAAACAGTTTTACGATGCGTGGTTAGCCAACCATGTAACTAAGGCGGATATAAATCAGGTGAAAGCATGGGGCTTTAATGCGGTGCGTTTACCATTGCATTACGAATATTTTGTAAATCTTACAACTCCTGATGTTTGGAATAATCAGGGTTTTGATATTTTAGACAGTGTTATTACATGGTGCACAACTGCCGGAGTGTATGCAATTGTTGATTTACATGCCGCTCCAGGTGGGCAAAGCGATAATGCCATCAGCGATTACGACAATTCAAAACCATCGCTGTGGGCAAGTGCTGCTAATCAATCGAAAACAGTCCGACTTTGGCGTAAACTTTCAGAAAGATATAAAAACGAACCATGGATTGCCGGTTATGACCTGATAAATGAACCTGCATGGAATTTGCCAAACGGTACACTTTTACGAAATTTGTATGGTAGATTAACCGATACCATCAGAACAAATGGCGATAATCATATATTATTCATTGAAGGAAACTGGTATGCAAACGATTACACGGGACTTACACCTGCATGGGATGCCAACATGGTTTATGTATTTCACAAATATTGGTCGAATACAAATGATGTAGATATACAATGGGTGCTCAATTTACGAAGCCAGCAAAACCGTCCGATATGGTGTGGAGAACATGGCGAAAACTCAAACAATAATTTCACCAGAATAACAGAATTATTCAACCGGAATAATATTGGCATGTCGTGGTGGCCTATGAAAAAATTTGAAAGCACCAACGATTTTGCAGATGCAAATTGGCCTACAGGGTACAGCAGCATACTAAGTTATTTAAGCGGAACCAATCCAAACATTGGTCAGTCAACAGCATTAAGCATTTTGATGCAATTAGCCGAAAATCTTAAACTTGAAAATACTACACCACAAACTGAAGTGCTTCGCTCAATTTTTACACAGCCCGGCAACCGCGATACTGAACCGTATGCAAGCAATACAATTCCGGGCAGAATTTACGCAACAAACTACGATATGGGTATGAATGGTTACGCTTATTCCGACCAGGCTTGGGAAGATTTGCATCTTACCACCGGTGTTTATACTGCATGGAATGAAGGCTGGATTTACCGCAACAATGGCGTTGACATTGAAGCGTGTTCAGATGCTTTATCTAACGGGTATAACGTAGGCTGGTTTAACAAAGATGAATGGATGAAATACACCTGCAACGTAACATTAGCCGGAACTTATACCATTGAATTTCGTGTAGCCAATGGTGGTTCAACTACCGGAACCATACAAATACATAATGATGGTGGTACTGAATTACTTGCAACTGCCACTGTACCTGCAACCGGAAGTTGGTCAACCTGGACAACCGTATCCTGCACTGGTGGCTTTGCTGCAACCGGATTACAAAGTTTCAGAATTGTGAATACTTTGGGCGGTTATAATTTGGCTTCAGTAAATTTCGCTTTTTTAAATTCAACTATTCCACCAGTAACCCCTATACCTGTAGTTGCAAAAGTAATTTCGCTACGTGGAAATAATAGCAAATATGTAACATACTCCGGTAGTAATGATTTGATGTCGAGTACACGAGCAAGCGTTGGTGCAACAGAGCAATTCACCTTAATTGATGCTGGTAACGGATTAACAGCATTGAAAGGATATAACGGAAAATATGTAACACTGAAACTTTCTGATAATAAATTGTATTGCAATGGAGATTCTGTTGGAGAAAATCAGAAGTTTACAATAGAGAATTTAAATGGTTTATACACAATAAAAGGCAGCAACAATAAATATGTTTCATCAGAAAACGGTTCAACATCTGGTTTAACCTGTGTAAGGTCAGTACCAAGCGGTTGGGAATTTTTCAACTGGAATATTATTGCCAATCCTACGAATGGTATTCCGGATATTTCAGTTACTTCAACATTTAAAATTTTTCCTAATCCTGCAGGAAAGTCGTTAAATATAAGTTCAGTAGAAAACCGGAAATCATCAATCAATATTTTCGACATGAACGGTAAAATCGTATTAACTTCAACATTAACAGGCACTCAAAAAAGCATTGATATCAGCAGTATTTCAAATGGTATTTACTTTCTGAAAATAAGCGAAGGAAACAAAACAGAAACGGTGAAATTTATAAAAAATGAATAGGTTTTCGAATATTCAAATTTTTGTTGACAACATTAGAATACAGCAAAATAATAGTAATGATAATATTTTGATTTTACAAACGAATTCGATAATTTTGGATAATGATTAATTTGATAACTAATTCGATGACGAAAGAAAATGTGTATAACATAAAATTTGTGCCAATTGTCTGTTTTTTTCCAGACGCACGGGTCTGACGCGCTTAAAAACCAGCCCCTAATCGAGTGGGCTGCCCCGTCAGCATCGCCGACGGGGAGAACCCCTCACACCACTGCACATACGGGTCACGTATACAGCGGTTCATTAAACTGTGGGGAAACT
>JBAXKG010000173.1:0-2848 GCA_037137455.1 Bacteroidota bacterium | reverse complement strand
GGGTCTGGTGATCATTTACTATTTGGATTGAATGATCAAAGTTTTTATAAAATTGCCAACTTCCTGATAAAATGAGATAAACTCTGGTAATTTCTCCCGATTTACCTGGTACTGCAAAGCCCGGTCCCAATGCCTCTGGTTTATGCGTTCTTTTTTTGGATTTACAAATCTGCTGAGGTTATCGAAGGCCAGGGATTTTACCTGACACTTTTTAATGAACAGTTTGGCCAGTAATCCCAAATCTGTATCCTTGAGATGGCGGCAGAGCATTCCCACATCATAAATATCACGCGGACGGTTACGTTGTTGCAGAGTGCGGATTTTTTCAGCAAAAAGCTCCTCAAATGAATAAGTAACTACCTGATTTGTTATCAATTCCTTATCAGAATATGGATGCAGGATGTTCATAATCACAGGATTTTCCAGCAAAGGCTCTGTATAATTGATATCAATATGAACATGTGTTTGCCATCGGGAGGATGGAAGTGGTTTTTGGTTTGGATGATGATCTGCACCCCAGAATTTAATATCAATAAGGTATCCCTGGGGTATGTCTTTCCAGCGTTGCTCCGTCAATGATTCCAGCTGAAATTTTGCTCCTGAAAGTTCCCCGGTTTTTTTTAATATTGGTTTTATCCATTCGTCAGAAATTGGATAACGTTTGTCAAGCAAAGTGAAATCGAGGTCTTCAGAGAACCTGTAATCCTGAAACCAGCATTTCCGTAAACAAGTACCCCCTTTAAATATCAAGAGTCCAGGTTTATCATGAACACCGAAAATTGCATTCAAAAGATGACCCAGTACCCAATCTTTATCAATTGTTGAATTGGGAACTCCAAAAAGGGATGCAAATCTTGTAATTTCAATTTGCTTCATGCTTTCAGGGGTTCGGCCATTGCAAGAATCTCTTCATCAGTCACATTAAGGATAAGTCTCCACCGGTTTAAAAATTTCCCCTGGTGGGGGAGCGAAAAATCAAAGGGGGTATAACGCTCATTGATGTTTTTCCCGGCATATTGCAAATACTCTTCCATACCGGCTTTCGAAAGCAATTCGCTCAGATAGGCTACCCGTTTAATTACGGATATATTACCCGTGATCCGGGAATACTTTATCATGCGGGTTGAATTGAGTTTGGCTTTATGGAATGCCTTGATCAACTCAGGGTAACCACCTGAATATTCGGGCAGATCAAAGCAATCGATTATGGTTTTTTCAACATCTGTAACACTGTACGTATGGTTTCCGTATCCATGCATCTGATAACCGGTGATTTTTTCAGGTTTGACCTTAATAAATTTACAGGTAGTTCCCATTCCGGGAATATTTTTTTCACCCTTTCGGGCGCTGTTTTGAATCATGATGAAATTCGGGAACTGTTCCGTGAGACCATGCATGTTCAATGCCGACCAGTAAGCGATTCCACCATCGGGCACCAGGAAGCAGGCAATGACATTTTCATCAGTAAAGTGTTGACGCCGGTATCTTCCCTTTTCAATTTGTGTTATTTCCCCCTGATTAAGGAATGACCGCATGGCCTGGTTAAGTTCTTTGTGTGAAAGCCTGCCATCGTCAAGCAGCATTTTATGATTGAAAATATCCCAACCGTTTTCTCCGATGATTTGAAGCAACATTTTTTGATATGAAGTCATAAGCTACTTTTTGTGTAATCAAATATACGAAAATTAACATTATGAATACACAAAAGGTTAAAAATTCAGAACAAAATTTCAATTCCACTTTGGTACGATTGATAGTGGAACGTAACCGATGCCGGTGATTGATCAGGTCATTGGTTGCGTACCCAATGTTGGAATAATAAATCATTCACACTGTGAAAGGCTTGTCCGGCCTGATCATTATCTTTATAAACCAGATCTTTTGTGACCATGGCTTTAAGCGATTGAAGAACGGTGGCAGAACCGGTGAGGTGATATTTGGTCATGAATTCTCCTGAGGTCGGGCTCTTTACTTTTTACCCGGAAGCCAGCGCCTTTAATGACATCCACTGCGGATGTGTAAGTAATTCCCGATAACTGTAAAACACAGGTTCGGCCTCTTTGATCAACAAGCCTGCCTCTGATTGCCAAAGTGTTTTGGTGATCTCTTTTACTCCGGATGAGTAAACTCTGTTCAAAGGAGTTGTATGTAGTAGGTAACAAGATCGGCCCAATCAAGAATTTCGTTGACAACCACTGAGGATATCAGCCGGTTCCCATCCTGAAATATTTTGATAATGAATTCACGATAATGATCAGCCTTTATTTTGTTGATACGCATAAAGCCGGTGCTTCTGTAAAACGGTCTGGACGGACTGTTAAAAAGATCAACCATCAGTTGCTGCTGGCTTCCGGCAAAAATGAAAGTCAGTTTATTCAATTGTTGGATTTTACTGCGTAGCCAGGCGTCTGTCTTTTTCTCGGGGAATCTAAGTATCTGCTGAAACTCATCAATGGCAATAACAAATCGGAAAGGCTGGTTTTCAAGGAATTTTAAACAGGTTTCGATATCGGGTTCTGCCCTTCCCGTATTTGAATCGATCGTGATCTGGGGCGACCCTGTGATCTGATCAAAAGTGATGACCGGGCGGAATGATTTAATGAAATTCCAGATGAGTTTTCCGGGTTTTGATTTTTCCGGAACCGCCTGTATCAAGGAGGTTGCCATAAAGTTACAAAATGTAACTTATAAAATGTAACATATAAAAATGCAAAAATATTTCAATAAATTTCATCAATAGATTATTGTTTCAATTTCCTATTCTACGTGGTTTGGCCTTTAGAAAAGGTTTCACCTTGTACAACATTAACAAAACATTTTTTTCCTCCTGCAACCTTTTACAGTTTTG
>JBAXKG010000172.1:0-2862 GCA_037137455.1 Bacteroidota bacterium | reverse complement strand
GTGGTAAGCCACACCGATCTCAGTTTGCAGGAAATCAACGACCAGTTGGTGCTGCTTCCCGATTATGCCGACATTTTTGACTATCACGACTTTTACTACCAAAGTACGCAGATACCCGGTGCAGTCGGCCCCTTTATGATCTCCCATGATGTGGTGAAATATAGCTCCATCGACAATAAAGGGGCTAAAAAGGTACTTACCGGACTGCTGATCTACCCTCATTATTTTCCCCCGGTTGGAAAGATAAAAGCCCCTATCATCTCGTTTAATCATGCAACCCAGTTGATGAAAAAGTTTGCACCTTCCAAATGGAAAACTGCACACTGGAAGGATACTGACGATTTTCCGGAAGAGGTTCTCGCAGATATCATGGCCTCTGTGTATGGATGGATCATTATCATGCCCGATTACCAGGGTATGGCCGACGATGCCGTCGAAGTGCAGCCTTTCTGTGTAAGGAATCAGCTTTCACAGGCAACTGCCGATATCGTTCAGGCGACGATTTATGCGACCAGCGGCGACAGGCACAGGTATGTGAACTGGAATGGGAAGACATTCCTGTACGGCTATTCCGAAGGGGGATTTGTTACGATGGCATCAGCCAGAGAGCTTGAATCAAGGAAAGTGAGCTTGAATGGCGTAGTATGTATGGATGGCCCGTACGATCTTTCCGGTACCATGCTCAAGGTAATGCTCGGCGACAGCGCCTTTCCGGAGCCCTATTTTCTTCCCATGGTGGTGGTGGGCTATAACAGCGTTTATCCCGAAGCATTTGCCTATAATCTGGTGCTCAGGGAACCTTATCGCACCGACCTTCCGCAGTACACAAACGGTTATTATGATGAAGATGTCGTAAACAGCAAGATGCCCCGCGACAAGATCCTGAAAAAAATCTTCACCGATGCCTTTGTTGATTCATTGAAGAACGTCAATAGTTTGGCTCACCGTATTTTTGCGATGAACAATTCACATATCGACTGGGTTCCAAAATCGAAGATGTTGCTTTGGCATTGCGTGAACGATGACTGTGTCGCCTTTGGCAATTATATTGCAGCCATGACAAGGTTTAACGACATCGGGCTCACCAATGTTGACTATGTGGCATGGCCTGCACTGGCACCCAAACCCTCTGAAGGCACCATACATGCCCGCATTGCACCACGCGCCTTTTTTGAAGGCTCCCTATGGATATTTCATCACTCCAAATAAAAAAAATTACAACCCTTCAAATTAACGAACATGAAAACGCAACACAAATTCCTGGTTTATCTTTTCGTTATGATGGGAATCTTTCTCATGATTTCCACAGGATGCAAAAAGAAAACGGATCCCGATCCCGTGCCAGCTACTGTAGCAGACATTGATGGTAATGTATACCACATGGTTACCATTGGCACCCAGGTGTGGCTGGCTGAGAACCTGAAAACCACAAAGTACCGCAATGGCGATGCAATTCCGGAGGTAACCGTCGATTCGCTGTGGAACAAACAGTCGGTAACATCAACCGGTGCATATTGCAACTATAACAATGATGGGGCTAATCCGGCTGTATACGGACATTTATACAATTGGTATGCGGTTAACGACAGCCGTGGCCTTGCTCCGGCCGGATGGCATGTGGCAACCAAAACAGAATGGGAAACATTGACTACATATCTGGGTGGAGATAGTCTGGCCGGTGGAAAGTTGAAAGAGACCGGCACCGCTCATTGGCAAACTCCGAATACCGGCGCAACAAACCTGACCGGTTTTACGGCGCTTCCGGGGGGATTCCGCATGTACAGCGGCAAGTCTGAAATGATTGGCACTTTTGGTATATGGTGGACATCAACCTTTGCCGATGATTTCAGTGCAATGAATTGCGGAATGTTCAACGACAACGCGGGGGCGATCGTTTCGGTAAACCGTAAAGCCAATGGATCTTCAATTCGTTGTATCCGGAATCAGGGTACACCATAAACGTGAAGCTACAGAGGGGAACTACACAATAAAGAACCGCTTATCAATGGAAAACGATCTCATATATGTTTATTGCATTTCAGACAGTGCTCTTGGAATTGCCCGAAACGTAAAATCCAAGGACTTGAAATCTTTGAAGTTCGATGATTTTTATGTGATGGTGAAATATGTCTCCGAAAGCGAATTCTCTGAAGATAACTTCAAACGGAATTTATCCGATATTCAATGGGTTGAAACCAACGCACGGGAGCACATCAGTGTGATCGGCATGATCATGGAATACACCACGGTTATCCCGTTTAAATTTGGCACAATCTTTAATACCAAAGCCGGATTACAAAAATTCATCACCGATTATTCCGTTTCGCTGACTGAAAATTTCAATAGTATCCGTGGAAAAGAAGAATGGGCGGTGAAAGTTTATTGCGATCGTAAAGCGCTTTGCGACCAGATTGACAAGCTTAGTGAAAAAGCAGCCGATCTGGAAAAACAGATCATGGCAAGTTCTCCGGGGAAAGCATTCCTGCTGGGAAGAAAAAAAATTGACCTGATCGACAATGAAATGAACCGGCTTTGCAAAGATTTCGGACAGAAATATTTTGATGAATTTAAATCTCTGAGCGAATCGACCAGCCTGAGCAACCTGCTCCCGAAAGAATATACCGGGCGGGAGGATACCATGATCCTCAATGCTGCCTTTCTTGTTGGTAAAGATAAAGTGCCTGATTTTAAATGGACCTTCGACACCCTTAGAAAAAAGGATGAAAATTCCGGTTTCATTATTGAGGCAACCGGCCCCTGGCCTCCGTTTAGTTTCATCTCCATTAAAGAAAAACAGTGATGCACGACAATGTAATCGACCGCAATAAAGATATTACCATCCTTGAGGTACTCGACAGGGTG
>JBAXKG010000171.1:0-2863 GCA_037137455.1 Bacteroidota bacterium | reverse complement strand
GCAGAAGGATGTAAAGATCATCCGCTATTTAACAGAATGCCAAATTATACAATAAGAGAATGTGCTAAAAACTTTGGTATTACTGATCTTGTTATGACTGATGGCAATTCAAAAACTATTGAAGGTTACAAAACCACGGTTACTTATGATTTTAATACTGAAGGAGGAAAACAAGCATATTCTTTTTTTCAAGTTGTAAAGAACTACGAAAACGCTCTTGCAAAATATAGTGTGAAAAGAATTTATTTGGGTTCACAATATGCAACTTTATTTTGTAAATCGGGAGGGAAATCTATTTGGATTGGCATTGAAGCTGCTTCAGATGTTGCAGAATCATATACTCTTACCATAATGGAAATTGAAGAAATGCAACAAGATATTCAAGCATCTGCAATACTTGATGCGTTAAACAAAGATGGTTTTATAGCTCTGGATATACTTTTTGAAACAGGAAAATCTGTAATACAAAAAGAATCACTTCCAATAATTGACCAGATTTATGAAATGTTGAAATTGGATGCAAACCTTAAAATATCAATTGAAGGTCATACGGATAATGTTGGTGATGCAACAAGTAACAAAAAGCTTAGTAACGACAGAGCTAAATCAGTCATGGATGTTCTTATTGCTAAAGGTATAGACAAATCAAGATTGTCGTCGATTGGCTGGGGTCAGGAAAAACCCGTTGCTGATAACAGAACGGAAGAGGGCAGGGCAAAAAACAGGCGGGTTGAGATTGTAAAAAAACCGTAAATATTTTTAAAAGGGGGCGAAAACGTCTGGTGGTTTTTTAAAACAAAAACGCCGCGATGCGGCGGGTTTTAAGATTGCGGAGAGACTGGGATTCGAACCCAGGGTACACTTTTGGCGTACACACACTTTCCAGGCGTGCTCCTTCGACCACTCGGACACCTCTCCAGGAAATTTACGATTTTAGAAGTGCGATTTACGAAAGAAAAAAACTCATCAAAATCGTAAATCGGTTTTGCTTTGCAAAGGTATTAAAAATATTGGATTCTCAAACTGTCATCTCGCCACGAAGGGAGGTTTGCAACAGTTGTTTTATGCTTTCGACTGAATATCCGCATCCAAGCAGATACATCAGTTTGGTAACAGCCGATTCGGTAGTGATGTCGTACCCCCCAATCACACCGATCTTACCAAGTCCGGCGCTGGTTTCGTATTTGCCCATCTCGACAGTTCCTCCTTTGCATTGTGTCACGTTGAAAACAATAATGCCCCGTGATACAGCCTCCTGCAGATGATCAAGGAACCAGGGCACAGTGGGAGCATTGCCTGCACCAAAGGTCTCAAGAATGACGGCCTTCAACCCTTTGGTATTCAGGATCGCCTCCACCGTATTCGGTGAAATTCCAGGAAACAGTTTCAGGATCGCAATGTTTTCATCAAGCTCTTTATGAACGTGCAACTTAATAAAATTGGGCTTCATAATGAGGTTGTGATGATATTTTATATGTACCCCCACCTCTCCCAACAATGGGTAATTCCCCGAAACAAAGGCTTTGAAATTCTCGGCATTCAGCTTACTGGTGCGGTTTCCGCGATAAAGTTTGTTCTCGAAGCAGATGGCAACTTCAGGTACTACAGGTGTGTCGATCTCCTTTGCTGCCGCGATTTCAATCGCGTTGATAAAGTTTTCACGGCCATCGGTGCGAACCATCCCGATTGGAAGCTGTGACCCGGTAAAAATCACAGGCTTACTCAGGTTTTCGAGCATGAAACTCAGGGCCGAAGCTGTGTAGGCCATGGTGTCGGATCCGTGTAATACTACGAATCCATCGTAATCTTCGTACTTGTCTTCTATCACACTTGCAAGATGAATCCAGAATTCGGGATTCATGTTCGATGAATCAAGGAGAGGTTCAAAGGTGTAAAAATCAATCTGGCAATTGAAATTTTCCAGAACCGGAAGATATTTGTACAAAATATCGAACGTAAGGGGCTTCAAAGTCATCGTTTTTGGGTCCTGAACCATGCCAATGGTGCCACCGGTATATATCACTAAAATATTTGTTTGTCCGATCATGATTTTTCCCTGTTCACTTAATCCCAAACAGCCTTAACGCATTTTCAGTTGTCATAGCCGCTACTTTTTCCAAAGATACGTTTTTTATGGCAGAAATTTTTTGGGCGATAACCGGGATATAGGATGGTTCATTTCTCTGGCCCCGATGGGGCGACGGTGGCAGCCAGGGGGCATCGGTTTCAATCATCATGTATTCAAGCCCTATCTGCTCAACCACCGTTGGCAATACGGAATTTTTATACGTTACCACTCCCCCGATTCCTAGCATAAATCCCAGGCCTATTGCCCGTTTTGCCTGGTGGGTATTGCCGCTGAAACAATGGAAAACACCACGATTTCCAGGATCATTTCGTTCCTCAAGCATATCAAGTGCAACCTCCATGGAATTCCGTGTATGAATTACGACCGGAAGATCATATTCCACTGCCAGGTCAAGCTGATGGCTGAATGCTATTCGTTGCTCCGCCTCATATGTTTTATCCCAGTATAAATCAATACCAGTTTCGCCGATGGCATAGAATTTCAGTCCTGGTTTTGCAAGGTAACCGGATAAGATCGATAATTCAACTCGGAAATTTTCTTTGACTGAAGTGGGATGAAGCCCAATCATCGGATAACAAAAATTTTCATATTCCCTGGCAACATCCAACATTTTTTCATGATATAATGAATCGATGGCAGGCAGGAAGAGATGCAAAATGTTGTTATTTTCTGCCCTTTTCATAATGCCTTCGCGATCGGCATCAAACTCCTCAGCGTAGAGATGGATATGGGAATCGGTGAAAACCATTCAATTTCAGATTTACGATTTACGAA
>JBAXKG010000170.1:0-2864 GCA_037137455.1 Bacteroidota bacterium | reverse complement strand
GACAAGGCAGAAATGGCCTCTTATGATGCCCTGCTAAAGCTGTTCCAGCGAAGAAGAAGCATCCGTGAGTTCAAAGACAAGCCGGTGGAACAGGAACTGATCGATAAAATAATTGCCGCAGCTTCCACTGCGCCGATGGGACTTCCGCCTTCAGATGTGAATATACTGGTAATCAACAGTAAAGAAAAAGCATTTCAGTTTTCCAAAGATTACTGCGAATACCTGGTGAACTTAAAATGGATGGTATCCCCTATAGGTCTCTTCCTTATGAGGATTTTTTATGGTAAGGCAAACGGGGAGATGTTCCGGGATTTTATCAAACCGTTGATTGATACTTACATCGGATATATGAAAAAGGGCGAAAACCTCGTAACCTATGAGGCCCCATTAGCTTTGTATTTTTATGGGTCTCCCTATACTGATCCGGCCGATCCGCTTATTGCGGTTACCTATGCCATGATTGCAGCTGAATCGCTCGGTCTGGGCACCTGCATGATAGGAGGTGTCCATCCCTTCATCCAGTCGGGCCGTGCGGCAAAGAAATTCCGGGAAAAATGGGGCATCAGGTTTAAAAGCAAAGAAGGACTAATTGTGATAATCGGTTATCCTAGGGTGAAGTACCACCAGGGGATTAAGAGGACTTTTGCGAATGTGGATGTTTTGAATTAGGAGGGTTTCCAACCCTAGGGTTGGAAACCCTCTCTCGAGTTTGGCGATTAACTAGATAAAGGTAGCGATTTAGAGCAAATATTATAAGAAAAAGCTTGACAATCGCTATTTTTTTATTATTTTTGTATCTAGTCATATAACTAGATATTGATTTTAAATTTAAAAAGTATGGGGTATCCAACAAAAATCCAGCTTATTAAAAGAGCTAAGAGTGAGCAATGGTATATAAATTTCCCAAGCGCCATTGCCCAAGCTATGGAATTTGAACGCGGCGAAGTAGTGGAGTGGCTTATTCAGGACAAACAAACCATGATCCTAAAGCGGGAGGAAACGGGGATGAGCGACGAGAAAAAAAAACCTCAAACGGATCCGTAATCGACGAGTTTGATTTGATGTTCGATCAATGCAGGGATGCTTTTACCACACGATCTGGATGGAACAAGGCGCGTGAACTTGCCTATGGTAGCCTGACCTGTATGGGGCGGCATACCTTGACAGGAATGTTGACTTCAAGCGGAAAACAATTTATGGACTGGTCATCAGCCTATCGGTTATTCAGTATGCAGCGATTAGATACCGATTCGCTATTTAACACCGTTCGTGGTGAGCTTTTACAGCAGTTACCGGAAAGATTGGCTATCGTCGCTCATATGGATGATACGATTTTAAAGAAGACCGGTCGTTTTATCCCTGGGGCTTCATGGCGTAGAGATCCACTGGGGCCTCCTTTTCAGACCAATTTAATCTGGGGGCAGCGGTTTCTGCAAATTTCAATGGCTCTGCCTGATCATCAGGGTAGTGGACCATCCAGGGCGGTTCCCGTTGACTTTCACCACTGCCCATCGGCTAAAAAACCCGGGAAAAAAGCCGGAGAACAAGACAAGGTTTACTTCCGGGAACAACAAAAGCAGTTGAAGTTGAGCAGGCAAGGTTGTCTCCGCCTAACTCAACTGAGGAACTCGCTGGACCATCAGGATAATGAGAAAAAACAACTCATTGTCAGTGTCGACGGAAGTTATACCAATACAGAGGTATTGAGAAATCTACCTGATCGAACCACCTTGATCGGCCGTGTCAGAAAAGATACCAAATTGTACGGCTTGCCACAGGAACAACCCGCTAAGGGAAGAAAGCGTGGATACGGGGAAAGATTGCCAACCCCTGAGCAAATCAGGCAATCCGACCAATATCCCTGGATTCAGGTGAAAGCTTGGGCGGCAGGTAAAGAGCACGATTTTAAGGTAAAAGTGATCAAGCCTGTGCTTTGGCGTTCCGCAGGAGAAAAACAACACTTGCAATTAGTCGTTATCAAACCACTGGCCTATCGCCTTACCAAATCATCCCCTGTACTTTATCGTGATCCGGCTTATCTGATTTGTACCGATCCTGAACTGGACATCCAGCAGCTTTTACAAGACTACCTGTGGCGATGGGAAATCGAGGTCAACTTACGGGAGGAAAAAACTTTACTTGGTTGTGGACAAGCCCAGGTCAGGCATCCTGATTCGGCACAAAGGGTTCCGGCATTTATTGCAGCCATGTATGCCTTTCTACTATTGGCCGCTTATCGTTCGTTAAAATCATCAAAACAGAAAATGCTCCCTCGTCCAAAATGGTACCTAAAGAAAAACGATAGGCGTCATTCAACTGGAGATCTCATCAATAACTTCAGAGCACAGCTATGGTCAAAGGCAATAGGCATGAATTTCTCCGGCTTCGTTAATCAAGAAATCAAATCACAAAGCCGCAGAAATAAAACAAATACCTACACATCCGCAGCCTTTTATCTCAGAAATTAGCCAAACTCGAGTTAACTGACGGGTTAACCCGTCAGTTAACAACCCGTCAGTTAAAATACTTTCGCCCCAAGAGGCGTGGAATTAACCCAACAAGATTAAATTTTATCTTATTCTGATTGAAACTTTGAAAATATCGATTTTTGATTATTTTTGTGTCATTGACTTCTCCATTGTTTTAAAAACTAAAACCTAAAATTATGTTTAAAAATCATCCCAAAGGACTGATCGTCGCTTTTTTCACCAATATGGGTGAGCGCTTCGGGTTTTATACCATGATGGCTATTCTCGTTCTGTTTCTCCAGGCAAAATATGGTCTCAGCGAGGAAAAAGCCGGTGGAATTTACAGTTGGTTCTACTTCAGTATTTATGCCCTGGCCCTGGTTGGAGGATTGCTTG
>JBAXKG010000169.1:0-2884 GCA_037137455.1 Bacteroidota bacterium | reverse complement strand
TAGAAATAAGTTGAAAAGACTTTATCCGTCATATGATTGTTGACATGACACTAGTGTATAATCTGCAATACTTCCTGCATAATCTTTTTGAATACCTTTTAAGTATCCCCGGTTGAACAATGCATCGACATTATTCGGCTCCAATTCAAGTACCTTATTATAATCCCGGATGGCATGTGTGAAATCACCAAGTAACCTTTCAGCGTCTCCTCTCAGATTATAGGCCTGAGTCAATGCAGAGTTAATTTTTATCGCACGCGAACAATCGTCAATTGTACCTTGGTAATCTTCCTTTTGATGTTTCAGATATGCTCGCAAAAAGCAGGCATTTTGATAACCTTTATCAAGGTCAATTATTTTTGACAGATCATCGAAGGCTCCCTGATAATCACCTGTCATACCCTTAATGCTTGAACGTAAAAATAAAGCCTCCAAATTTTCAGGTTCAATAAAGAGCACCTTATCATAATCGGCAATGGCGCCGACAGAATCTTGTAGACATATTTTTGCCTTCGCACGACCATCATAGGCTTTTGTATTGACAGAATCGAATTCGATAGCCATCGTATAATCTTGCATCGCTCCCTGAAAATCCTTTAAGGCAAATTTCGTGGCGCCCCTGCTAAGATAACTATCAGGAAACTGTGGATCCAGGTCGATGGCTGAATCTAAATCCTTCAAAGCCCCGGTATAATCATCCAGACTGTATTTTTCAACCCCGCGCATATGATATGCTTCTGAATAAATTGGATTGATATGAATCGCGGTATTCAAATCACTGATTGCGCCCTGATAATCTTCCAAAACCCCTTTAATCGTGCCCCTTGACAAGTAGAGTCGTGAATCCTCAGGTCTGATTGTTATCGCTTTATTGAAACATTCAATTGCTCCGGTATAGTTTCCTTTTGTAAAAAGGTCATACCCCTGTTTGACAATTTTATCGACATCCTGTGAAAAACCAGAAATTGAGAAGAGAAGAAAAAATAGTAACAAATGTGTTTTTGCCTGGTTCGCGGTATATCCCTTAGCGCAAACATTGTAATATTTTACCGGTCCCTGGTTGGGAGAAAACGAAATTACCTTCTCAATATGTGTCACCCAAAACCCCTTCATGGCGAAGTGGTATATATGTACTTAATTGTGATACATTAAAATAGGGCAGCGTTGTTAGGTAATGTTAGGTTACGAATTGCAGTAAGAATCAAAGATGTTATTAAGACTATAAAGATATAAACTTTATTATCTGTTCAACAAGTAACAGTAAATTATTTTATTTTTCTCGTAATATCCTGAAAAATGTCACGTTAAATAATCAACAGTAAATCATTAACACAAACACTCACAAACAAAATACCTACTCAATGTAACAGCATTTACCTCTTTTGTTTCATTTTTCCAGGACCAGGGAGGTGCCATGCTTGGGTTGTTATGTTTTTATTATTATAAAAATTCTGCTCGATTATTCCTGTTTACAGTTCCCTTTCTGCTTCCTGCAACATCTTCAGAAGCCAATATTTCTTTTCCATTAGAATATTCCTCCTTGCAAACCGACACATCAACGATTGACCCCGACACCTCCTCCTTCATCTACATCTCCTACGCCGGCCGCCGATACTTCAAACAGGCCATGAAAAGCGAATACATCATTGAAACCTGTCGCTTGCCGGTTACGGTTTATAATGATCTTAAAAAAGCAACATCACTGCCAGCCAAAGAAAAAGCCAGGTCCGACAAAAAAATCAGCCGGATCCTTTATCCCTATCAGGAGGAGATGAAAACATATGGCATCAAACATCAGGTAAAATTCAAGCAATTCTATCCGCGGGGACTTCAATCCGGCGATTTCATCAGTGAACAGGAATTTGATAACTGGAACTTTATTGAACCTTTCTATATAACATCCAGGATATTGGTTTTAAAAGCCAAACCCGATTCAATGGAGTTGATCACATATTTTGATTCCATAAGAGATTCGAATCTCGCACGGATAAACAATAACCCTGAACATAATTCGCAACCTGAGGTCTTCTACCGCCCATGGGATCGGGATTATATAACACCATACCGGAAGCCTGTTTTAAAAGACATGGATAAATTTGTGACAGGTTTGATGAAAGACCTGACGAAGTATTCACCCTGTCTTGGAGCGCAGCGGATCAGGCTTGAACTGTACGATAACCCTATCCTGGCAGCGTTTTATGCCGAAATGTATGTCCATTACGTGGATTCCATTTACCATATTCTGAAAGATAGCTTGAATATTAAACCGGGCGAATCGGAGCGGTTCATCCAGGAGGCATCCTCCATCATTCCGGTCAGGTTTAAATATGCATCGAATTCTCTGTTATGGGAGGGAATATGCAAAGGCAAATTTGATTGTGATAATACAGCATATCTTGTTTATGACATAGGCAGCAAACTGGGTATGGAGGTTTCTGTTGTGTTACTCCGGTTTCATGCCATTGCACTGGTCGGTAATTATGCTTATGAAACAACGGGTAGTTCTTATTTCGATAAGAAGGATCTGGCAAAAGAATATGATGACATATTTCTGATTTCATCAAACCGCGACAGTATTAACGCGCTTGTTGCCATTTATGAATTCAGCAATTTTCTTAAGGGAAACGGTGAATATGATAAAGCCATGATCCTTGTCAGGGAAGGGCTGAAATATTTTCCGGAGGATCCGACGCTGCTGCAAACCATGGGCGATGTTTTCAATTTATTGGAGGATTATGTCAATGCGTTCAATTGTTACTACCATGCGAACCAAAAGTTGCCCAACGACCTGTATATCGCACTGAATCTGAATACGACAAGAGTACGTTTAATTTCGACAGGAAAAAATGATCTTGTCCTGGCCATTATCAAAAAATATAAATGA
>JBAXKG010000168.1:0-2965 GCA_037137455.1 Bacteroidota bacterium | reverse complement strand
GGGTAAAGGTTTTTGTTATTCCATTCATTTGTTGGTCTCTTTCAGATATTAAAAGTGGTAAACCCAATATTAGGGTATATAAAAATTATATCAAACTGTATCTAATGTGCACTATTGGCCTATGTTATACGTTAATATCATTGTACAAAGATAATGAAATTATTAATGCAAAATTGGTTTATTATTGCCTTATTATGCATATTTTTGTACCTTATTTGTACCTCAATACGCTCTGCCATGATTAAAATAACCTTGCGCCGTAAAGCCATATCAGGTAATCGTTGTTCTTTGTATCTCGACTTTTACCCAGCCGTCACCATTGATGGAAAACAAACCCGACGTGAATTCCTGGGCGCTTACCTTTACAACAAGCCCAGACTCCCAGTCGATAAGGAACATAATATAGAGACCTTGAAGCTGGCTGAGATGAAACAAATAAAACGGTACAATGAATTGAATAAACCAGAGATTTACAACGAATTTGAAATGAAGCAATTGAGAATTACGGAAATTGGCGAACTTTCGTTTTCTGAATACTTTGACAAATTTGTTAGCAAACGTCAAAACTCTGACTATGTTGTTTGTACCTCCGCATTAAAACACTTTCAAGCTTTCGCCGGGAAAGACCTGAAATTTTCCGATATTACTGAAAAATTCTGTAATGAATTCCTTGAGTACATAACCGGCGCAGTAAATGTAAACAGCACGCTAAAGAAAAATCACATAGCCCCAAACACAGCATCGCTTTACTTTGCCAAGTTTAAATCGGTGTTACGTCAGGCATACAGAGATGGCTTATTACAAACAGATCTGAATAGTAAAATAAAGCCGATTAAAATGACCGAATCCCAACGGAACTATCTTACACTTGATGAATTGAACAAACTTATCAAAACACCATGTGCATTTCCGATTTTGAAGCGGGCGGTACTGTTTTCAGCCTTGACCGGGCTTCGATTTTCCGATATTTCAAAGCTCACCTGGCATGAAGTCTCTGGTATTGATGGCAATTATTCACTGAATTTCATACAACGAAAAACAGGAGGCGTTGAATCTTTACCAATATCAGAACAGGCAGTATCGCTACTCGGCGAAAATTCAGACCCAAATGTCAGGCCGTTCGAAGGGTTGCAATACACTAAAGAAAATAACAGACATTTAGAGAAATGGATCACCGCCGCCGGCATTACCAAGAAAATAACTTTCCATTGTTTCCGGCACACCTTCGCCACCCTGCAATTGAGCAACGGTACCGACATTTATACTGTTTCTAAGCTTTTAGGTCACCGGAATTTAATGACTACGCAAATCTATGCTAAAGTTATTGACAAGTCCAAACGTGAAGCAATAAACAGAATAATTCTGGAGTTATAAATTTTCGAATTTGACTGGTCATGACTCTGTTCACTAAAGTAACCAAAAGAAACATCGATGATATTTATAGGGAGTTTGAAAGATTTTTTACCGGTTCAATCATAAACGCCGAAAGCAGGTGTTACGATCATGGAATTGATGAGTATAAAACGAGTGATTACCTAAAGTACATAGAAGAAAACAAGGTGTTTGACCAATATTATGCTTCCATAATAAATGAAATAAAAATACATCTTGTAGATCAGTTGAGCAACTACAACAAAATACAACTGATCTCGTTCATTGAGAAACAAAAATTAAATTACCATACTTCGCTTCCGGGGACGAGAAAAAGAGCATTGTTTAATGATTTCCTGGTATACATTATTTCCGGAGGCGATCAAAGCATTTTAAATAGCGGCTACCGTATAAATAAGTACGAAAAATCGATTGCTAAACTTGGGTATATAAAATATTCAAATGCTTATTGTCAATTGGGTGTAGAGGTTGAAAACCTGTTTGTAAATTACCAGGTCGTCTTAATCAAATCTGCTGTAATTCATAATTTTACCCCCAAAGTCGTCTCTCCATCCATTGTTCATCAGCAACCCATGGTTCCGTTATCCAATATTCAGCCTCAACCCACAGCTGCAGTTAAGGCGCTGTTCTTATATTATTTGTGTGAAGCCAAAGAAATACGGTTCCCGATGAAAAATGACTTTGAAGAGCTTATGAAAACTTACCATTTCATCGGATCCTGGAAACATGTTTACAATCTTTTCGGCCAATTAAACAAAGGCACTTCCGATATTATGCATAAAAGTAACCTTAAATTGGTAATCGAATTGCTTTCAGGTCATAATGCAGCTTTGAGATTGGCAGATAACGACTTATACCAAATTGTAACCGAAACGATGACAAAAATCATCTTTCTTCCGGTGTTTTATTACTTTCTGAAAATGTTTCAGCTTTTTGATTGCAATATTGCGTAAGGTCCCCGGGCAGGCCTGCCTTCTTTCAATAAATTGGTGCTGACAATCAAATAAATAATTCCAGACAGCCCTTGCCAAGGCCTTACTGGCAAAATTCATATATTATCATTGCATCGAACTTAAATTTTGATGCAATGGAAAATACTTCAGTTGAAACGGTTCTTTTCAGCTTACCACTCGCGCGGCTGGAACCAATTTTTAAAAGCTGGGTAAAAGATGTAATTTTAGAGTACAGCCCCCGCCCGCACACAACCAATATCATAAAAGCAGTTGATCCCTATCCCTGGATGACTGTTTCTGAACTTATTGAATATCTGCCGGAACACCCACATAAATTTACGGTGTACAAATGGGTACGCGAAGCCACCATCCCTGTAAATAAGTCCAGTAAGCAGTTACGTTTCCTGAAATCAGAAATCGATGCGTGGATAAAATCCGGTCGGCGAAAAACCTATGCAGAATTACGGGCTGAAATATCGCCACGCAGGGCTTCCCGTTGAATTTCCTACCAGTGAGAACCCTTATGCCTCGCCACTGCAAAATAGTAATATTATTATACTCTCAACCCCCAACCCCATGAACAAAATCGAAACGTTAAACCTCAAATGCACCCTCACCGA
>JBAXKG010000167.1:0-3026 GCA_037137455.1 Bacteroidota bacterium | reverse complement strand
AAGAATTTATCGATCCTGCAATGGAATCAGGCTTCGCGAAGGGAATTGACAGATATATGATAGAGCAATTTTATGCAAATTGCAGACAAATAAGAAAAAAATCATCTACAAATACCCTGGTAAGTGATTGATTTTCAAAACATCTAAACCGAATAATTAATAAGAAGGAAAGAATATAAAAAGAGAATGAACAGAAGGAGGAAAAATTATTTTAAGAATAGATACCTTGAACATTACCCAAAGGCAGGAAATAGTCATAATAATCGGAATTTTGCCTACACACCATCTTGTAGAGAACTGACTACCCTATTGACACAAAGGTCAAAGTCTTTTTTTAATTCATTTTCCCAAAAACGGATTACATACCAGCCAGCATCTATAAGAAGTTGATTGTTTTGTGTGTCCCGTTGGATATTTCTCTCGATTTTAGGTATCCAAAATTCACGATTAGTTTTGATCTTAGCTTTCTTTTCAGACCAATTAAAGCCATGCCAAAATTCGCCATCTACAAATATTGCTAATTTATGTTTTGAGTAAACAATATCAGGGCTGCCAGGTAATTTTTTTAAATTTTTCCTATATCTGTAACCAAGGTTCCAAAGTGCTTTTTTAAGTTTTAATTCTGGCTTTGTATCTTGGGATTTAATTTTTCCCATAAGTTCAGACCTTTGAAGGGTTGTATAAAAACCATTGGCCTCATTAAATCTTGGTACAACAATATGATTTTCAGAATATTTCTTCAAAGCTGAAATTGTTAATAATTATTTGCAAATTAAATCATTTTAGGTCAAAAATAAAATTAAATTTGTAACCATGTGTAATGTTGATTAACATGGTTATTTTATGGAAAAACTATATTCGATATCTGAGGTTGCTGACTTGCTTTCAGTAAGTAAGGAAACCCTTAGACGCTGGGATAAGAATGGTAAATTATCAGCAGTTCGAGAACCTATGAGCAATTATCGTGCATATCATAAAGACCAGTTGAAAATTTTTGATAGACTTGATTTTCTTTTTGCGCCAACTGAAAACAACAATCAGGTTATCCCAAATAGAGATTTTAAATCTATTGAATTATTTGCTGGCGCAGGAGGTTTGGCTATTGGTCTAGAGCAAGCAGGGTTAAAATGTCTTGCATTAAATGAATTTGACCATTGGGCTTGTGAAACCCTTAGAAAAAATAGGCCTGATTGGAATGTTATAGAGGATGACGTAAGAAATGTTTCATTTTCAAAATTAAAGGGCAAAGTTGATATTGTTACTGGAGGGTTTCCATGTCAGGCATTTAGCTATGCAGGCAAAAAGCTCGGGCTGAACGATGCGAGAGGGACTTTGTTTTATGAATTTGCAAGAGTAGTGCAAAAGACAAACCCAGCTATTTGTATTGGGGAAAATGTACGTGGGTTGCTTACACATGAAAATGGCAAGACAATTGAAGGGATGATTTCAATTTTAGATGAAATTGGATATAATGTTATTACTCCAAGGATTTTTAAAACAATATTCTACAAAGTCCCACAAAAAAGAGAACGTGTTTTAATTGTTGGTATTAGAAAAGATTTAAACCATCATCTTTTTGAATTTCCGAAGCCATTTAAAAAAGTATATACACTTAAAGATGCTTTAAAAAAAGGAGAATTATACAATTGTGATGTCCCTGAATCTTCTGGTTCAAAATACCCCAAAAGTAAGAAAGACGTTTTAGACATAGTTCCTGAGGGCGGCTATTGGAGAAATTTGCCAATTGATATTCAAAAACAATATATGGGAGGGAGTTTTTATTTGGGAGGAGGTAAAACAGGTATGGCAAGACGGATGAGCTGGTCAGAACCAAGTTTGACATTAACTTGCAGCCCGGCACAAAAGCAAACAGAACGTTGCCACCCTGAAGAAACAAGGCCGTTTACAGTAAGGGAATATGCCAGGATTCAGACTTTTCCTGATGATTGGGCTTTTACAGGTTCAGTTTCACAACAATATAAGCAAATAGGAAATGCAGTTCCTGTAAATTTTGCAAAGGAAGTTGGATATTCGATTATCAGGTTCTTAAATAAGATATATCCAAAACAATAATGAGCTATTAGGATGATGCACAAAATATTCTTTATATTTATGGCTTAATTTAAAAATATAAGCCAATGCCTTGGTTATCTTGGATTAAAGATGCTGACCTTAAAAAAGAAGTTAGTCAATTATTATCTATTGCAAAAGAAGCCCAAAAGGCAGCAGTTGATGAATTCGGCAAGAATGTAATCGACCCATTTGCGGCAATATTTGAAATGTCAGGTTTTGAAATAAGTTATGAAGCTTGGTTAAAAAGTGAAACAACCCGACAAGCTCAGAAAACATTGCAAAACCATATTGGTGATTTCCACCAAAACATTCTTGGATATTCCATGGACTGGACAAATAAAGGTGTTGGCAATATAATTGACTTGTTATCTGAGAAGAAAAAATCGATTGCAGAAATTAAAAATAAGCATAATACTATATCAGGTGGAAAACTATCCGATTTGTATTATTCATTAGAAAAACAGATTAGTCCAAAATCAAGTATATATAAGGGTTACACAGCTTATTATGTTGCAATTATACCCAGAAAAGGGGAACGATACAATAAACCATTTACCCCATCAGATAAAGATAAAGGAGAGAAATGCCCTTTAAATGAGCATATCCGAGAAATTGACGGAGCAAGTTTTTATAGTCTTGTTACTGGTTCTAAAGGTGCATTAGAAGATTTGTTTGATGTTTTGCCTGATGTGATAAAAATATGTTCTGATGGTAAATATCAGGTAAAGGACAAGGCAAAACTCAAAGAATTTTTCAATTTTGCTTACGAATAGCCATCGCGCAAGGTCAAGCACATTTGCAATTCGCAAAAATCAAACCCGCATGCCTAAAATTGCAAAAGAGCTTGCCCTTTTTGCCACCCGCTGTAAGCTTACCTATGACCTGTTTATCAACACTGGCCTGGGAATTAGTTTTAATCGCGGTGGGTTTAGGTTCTCCGTCGAATTGAAAAA
>JBAXKG010000166.1:0-3061 GCA_037137455.1 Bacteroidota bacterium | reverse complement strand
GATACCGAACTTTAGTCTGGCGAACCAAATAATTTTATTTAACCAAATCTACTGCTAATATATAAATAAGCAGTACTTTTGGTTAAACTTTTCTTCAAATGCGTCAAATGCTGGTTGAACGATTCAAACAAAACGGCGGTTTTCTCCGCACAGCCGATTCATTGACTGCTGCCGAAAAATACCATCTCCGGCAACTGATCAGAAAAGGTGTTGTCAGCCGGGTGAAAAGAGGATTTTACCGTCTCAATGATTCGCCACTGATATTCCAGGAAGCGGAAATAGCCAGGATGATTCCGGATGGAATATTCTGTATGTTCACGGCATGGTCTTTTTATGGGTTGGCTACATATGTTTCAGCTGAATATCATGTGGCTATCCCTAAAACACTAAAAATTGTTTTGCCCGATTACCCCCCTGTAAAACTGTATTATTGGGTTGCCGAAACTTTTGAAATTGGAAAAGTATCAGCCGAAATGAATAACTCCCAAGTCAATGTTTACGACATCGAACGATCGGTTTGCGATGCAGTGAAATTTCGGAATAAAATTGGCGCTGATCTGATGAGTGAGATTCTCCGTAACTATGTCCGCCGCCACGACAAAAACCTGGATAAGATGCTGAAATATGCAGCAGAATTAAGAATATCAAAGACATTGAACCAACTCCTGCAAGTCATCATATGACCGATATCGGCAAATCCATTCGTACACGCCTGCTGAACCTTGCAAAGAAAGAAAATCTCTCTTTCCAACTTGTGATCATACGATACATGCAAGAACGGTTGTTATACCGTATCGCGGTGTCAAAATATGTCGACAATCTCTGCCTGAAGGGTGGAGTACTCCTTTATATATACAGCAAGGAACAAACCAGGCCGACCAGGGATATTGATTTTCTTGGAACCAAAATCCCCAATGAAACAGAGTCCATGAAATCTGCTTTCAGGGAGATCTGCTCGATCCATTATCCTGCGGATGCTGTAGCTTTTGACATCAATTCCATAGTTGCAGAAGAAATTGCCGGTCAGAATGTTTACCCTGGCATCCGCTTATTTGTTGATGCAAATCTGGATACAATACGGCAGCGCATCCAAGTGGATGTGGGATTTGGAGACATTGTAGTACCAGCTCCCGTTAAATTATCCTATCCAACATTGTTATCTGGATCCGTTATCCCTTTAGTCCGGGCCTATTCGCTTGAAACCGTCATTGCTGAGAAATTTGAAGCCATGATCGATCTTTCAGTCTTAAACAGCCGCATGAAAGATTTTTATGATGTTTACCATATCTTGACTACCCAACAACTCGATCTGAAAAATCTTGAAGAAGCCATTAATGAAATTTTCCGGAATCGAAATACGAAATTTTCTGCCAATCACGCTCTTTTTTCTGCCGATTTCCCAGTCGATGCCAATCGTCAACGGCAATGGAAAGCTTTCCTTACCAGAAACCACCTTGATCAGTCCATAGGTTTTCCCAGCGTGATTTATAAAATCCACAGTTCATTGTTTCCGATCTGGGAGCGGCTTTCAACCCAACATCGATAATGGATGTTCGGGCAACACATGGAGCATCAGTTGAGTTCATCAGCGAATCCCTGGGCCATAAGAGCAAACAAACAACCATGAATCATTTGGCCAACTTCGAGGATGACGAAAAAAAGAAGTGGGCGGAAATGTTATTGCCGGAAACTGAATAACCGAACTCCAATAAATATTTAGGTAGCCAACCTGCAGCTGCTCAACCGCTCATATAGTAGTAAGCCAAAAAATTTAGTCTCTTCTCTTTTCACCCTCTCCCATTCTGGAGTATGGTGCCCCCCATTCTGGCATTTTGTTTCTTAGTTGTTTTATGTTACTTAAATGTAGTGTCCAAAATC
The DNA here is from genome assembly GCA_037137455.1 of Bacteroidota bacterium. Lineage (GTDB taxonomy): Bacteria > Bacteroidota > Bacteroidia > Bacteroidales > FEN-979 > CAIVAT01. Next base: position 1,183 of record JBAXKG010000166.1, on the reverse strand, counting down.
TAATATATAATTTATTACAGACATAATATTCATCGATCATTTTTTTCATTTTTGTCCTCAAAGACCTTCCTCTAACAAGGGTGGCGACAAAATAGTTTTATAAACATTTAACACTAATGTTATGAAGGTCGTTGAATATATACCCATTTACGGTTTGCTTTTGAATTGTGAGTATATCTTGGCAATTGATGGTAAACAATTAACATTAAAGGAACTCTTTGCCAATTATCCCGGTTTTGAGTTAACAGATTATCACATTGAGCAACTTGATGCTTTTGATCGTGCTTCACTCTACACTGTGCTTAGTCAGGCATTTGTCAGCAAGAAAATCATTATTTCAATTTTACAGAACCTTCTTGCCGCTCACATTAAAAGAGGAGGCAATACGGAACACTGGGTCCGTATGACTTTTCAGTGTTTACACTCTTACAATACAAAACTCAGAAGCATTATTGAATTATACCTCCTAAAATTAATGCATTTTGTAAGCTCACCTTCCCTGATTCAATCAACAGTTTCACCCAACCCCAAACCATTAAATACATCAGCGCCAAAGGTTAAAGAGCCCATCTATAACAACCTGCTGGAAGCATTTAACTCCATTTCAGAGTATAATCGTATAATGGGAATACTTCATGAACATAAGTATTGTTCGGTAAATGGAACATGGCGGGATTACAAACCCGGATGTAAGGAAACCTTAACGAAATTAATAAAATGGTTGGCCATGCACGGATATTGCAAGAAAGTAATATTTAGTCCTTCCGAAATCAAATCAATTTTTATGAATTCATTCAGAATTGAAAGTATTAGTCACTCAACCATTACTCACTTCAATCCGGCTCTGGATGAATTTTCCTATCTTTTTGATGATTTAAAGAAATGAAAAACCTCCTTTTGCTTTTTTCCCTTTCGCCTCAATCGCCTCAATCGCCTCACAGGCGATTGAGGCGAAGGCGATTTGATTAATTCGGGATTTTTTGTATTTTATTTGCAGCTGGTTTTAAAATCAAATCAGCTATGCAAGATTTTATCCTCTCCCCACTGTCCCTTGAAAAACTGGAAAGCCTGATCTTCAACCAGGTTTACCGGGCATTGGCCGAATTCAACCCCAAACCTTCCGATCCGGTTAAAGAAGAGCTGCTCACCATCGTTCATGTGGCAGACATGTTATCCGTGACCG
>JBAXKG010000165.1:0-3066 GCA_037137455.1 Bacteroidota bacterium | reverse complement strand
CCCAGCGGGTTTCGACCTGTACCTGAACAAAAAACACATTTTTTCATTGGATCTTCCAGTTCAACCAAACCGGTACCTTTACAAACCAGACAATGAGTCATTTGAGAGAGTAAATCAAATGGATCCTTTCCAGTTCCGCTACAAAACGCACACTTGATTATTTTTGTCATGATCTTCCCCATTTGAAAACGAAGAATGGTACCTGTGAAATTTTGATACATAGAATTCTTTCAATGAGCGGGTGTATTGAATAATCCATAACCTACGTTTTACTTTTTTTAGATTCCCACAAGTACAAACAAGGTAAATGTTCCGATAAGTTCTGATCAGGGGCCGGAATTGAATTCCGCAATTACAAAACATTGAATGTTCGGTTATCCTTATCTTCATCGCCCTGGTTTTTATCCTGCGTTGTTTTTCATTTGGGTTTAGGGTAGTAAATATTTTCAACCTTCAGTACCTTTCCCTCATCCAGCAAAGCCTTGGCAATAAACCCCAGTTTCATCCTTGTTTGACCAAGTGGTTCTTCCATTTCCGAAATTTTAACACCCTTTGGATGCCTGTTGATATAATTCAGCACCTTTTCTTCGAGGGTTATCGGCTCTTTTATGATGACAGGAACGACTGGTTCTGCTTTATTGACCGGGGCTTCTTTAACAGCTGCAACAACCACTGCCGGTTTCACCTCTTTTTTTTCAGCTTTCCTGGCTGCAAGCTTTGGTGTGGTAACAAACCCTGTTTTTCTTATTTGATCCATTGCATCCTGCATCTTTTTCCAATCAGCGCCGGCATCAACCCTATTCTGCAACAAATCATCCAGCATTCCGCCGGTGTACTTTTTAATATTTTTAACATCGGTGCGGATTCCCTTAATAGCAGTATGGATTCCCTTCATGATACCGTTATAATCCTTTAGCCTGTCAACTTCTCCATTGGCAAGATCTTTTCTCAGATTATTGGCCATCTTTTGATTTTCCTTACTGATTTCCGATAACCTTTTCTGGAAACCGTTCAGTAATGATCTGGTATATTCAACTCTTTCAGAGAGGTTTTTACCGAGGTCTGCCTTAAGTTCAGCCGACATATCCCGATGCTCCTTTTCGAAACGGTCGAGCATATCATTCGTATTCTTGAAAATAGACGCAACCTCATTATTGATGCTTTTAATGTCATCGGTGATGTTTTTCATGAGATCGTTAAATTCCTTCATCCTGTTTTTTTCGTTCTTTTTCCTGTCGGCCCTGCCCTGCGCAAAAGACTTATTCAATTCGTCCGACATCTGCTCGCGGTCGGTTCCGAATTCTTTGATCATGTTGAAGGTGGAAGTTTGAATTCCCCCTACCTCCTTCTGGATGGAAGCGATAGAACCGTGAATCCCGGACATTAAACCGTTGAATGCACTTAACCTTTCTTTCTCACCGCGGGCAAGTCCCTTCCTTAGTGCCACAGCGCTGGCGTTTAACGATGCCGCCATTTCCATTTGATCTTTACGGAAACCATCGAGGGTGCGCTGTACATCGTTTACAAGTTCTTCATTTTCCCTGATCCGTTGTTTGAATGAAGAGAGTAACTCTTCGGTCAAATTTTTCATTTCTGATGATAGTCCCATTTTATTTATCTCCTATTTTTAAATTAATTGTTTCGAATTCATATTTAATTCATTTCATTGATTATCTGGTTCTTGACTTTTTTAATATCTCTTATCACTATTTGATCACCCTTTTCAAGCAGGGTTTCAAGACATGCCATCATTTTGTTATGCATTTGTTGAAATTCCAAAAATGTCTTCATGACTGTATCCTTTCTCATTTCCTGGAGTTCTGAAATACGGGAAAGTTGCTCTTTGATGATGGAAATTTTTTCGCAGTTGTCCTTTGAAGTAATATCTTTGATGCCCAACAAGCTGTTTTTAAGTGATTGTGCAGTAGCTTTCTGCGCTTCAATAAAATCCAAAAACTGGCTTTCAGCCTCTCGTTCTTTTTTATCGAGCGTTCCGAGAATGCCTGACATCATAATGTAGTAATCTTTTTTGCGCAGGGATCCGGTTTTCGCAAGGTTCTCGCAAAGTCTGGAATTCAATAATTCTCTTTCCCTTTTAAGTTCGTTTAAGGAATGATGCACATTATCGAACAGGAAATAGGAGGATTCTGTAATATTTTCGGATGACTGGAAGGCGGTTTGAATTTTTTGGATCCGGGATTCATAGGAGGTTATAATGTTGTCGAAAAAACCATCGATGTTTAATGCAGGCCGGGTATGCATAATTATTGAATTTTTGATTGAGTGAATGAGTGAATGAGTGATTGAGTGATTGAGGGATTGAGGGGTGGGAGAAAAGCGAAATTCCTGGTAAATCATGCTTTCGGGTATTCCACCGATAAGGATGTTTTAGCAAGAATAACTGCTTAATTGCTTAACTGCAATGTGCCTTATGCGGCTTTTGCAGTTAATCCGATTGCTTCTGCATACTTCAGGTATGTTTCAACAGAGGCAACGACCACCCTTGCTTCAATTGCAAGCAGTTCGATACCAACCAATGAAACTCTTACCCATGCATCAACTACAACACCTTTGTCAAGGATACGGTCGATAACCTCTACGAGGCTTGATGACCCGATTGTCTTTTCTACTGCCATTTTTTTAATCTCCTATTTTTGATTTATAAAAACCGTGCTTTACATGAGGGACGGTTTACCTCTTGTGGTAGCAGGATAGGCAAAGGTCAGGCCGGAATTGCCAGGCACAACAGTATTGAGTATTTTTTGTGGCTATTTGCTTGAAAATGAAAGGCTAAAAATTATTATTATTTTTTCACTAAAAGAATATTCCGGGACAGATTTGGGTCGGTCAATTTATTTTCAACAATAAAATCGCGTACTTACGTGAAAACGCGTGTACATTTCCTTATCCGCTTTTTGGAAACGTGTAATTTTTATTCGTACTTTTGCACCCCGTTTAAAATATGAAAAAATTAATATATATCCCGATCGTTCACAATAAAGCTGATTTAGGATCGCTTGGTTCACAATTATCGATTGAAGGAGAGCGCAAATATGGAGTTACAGC
>JBAXKG010000164.1:0-3116 GCA_037137455.1 Bacteroidota bacterium | reverse complement strand
TAGGCTTTCCGGGATGAATCGCCAGGGGTCTGAAGCCATAATGCGAAGCGAACCCAAGGTAATGCCGGTTAAAAATGGGTTGGCCGCTTTCCCAACGATCCACGCATACTTTTTGGTTATCACTCTTGATCTCTCGGGCCACCCCGTCAAAATACATAAAGCTGTGGACCAAGCATTCAAACAAGCTTCGCTGCGTCTTATCTTCCACCACCTCGATCCACTGACGGCGACTGTAAGCAAGGATGTAGCTGAAGAAAGCCACCTTATACTCCCTTCCTTCAGATGAGGTAAATTCAATCATGTACTCGCTCCAGTCATGGGCGGCCCGCTGTCCCGGGGCGGTCTCCACGCAGCGTATCACCTCCTTGCTTTTGGTACTTCGTATCCCCGCCACGTAGACCTCCACGATGCTTATCTTTCCGCTATAGCCCTTTTCAAGGATCTGTTCAAAGATTCTCTGCACGGTAATATTCTTGAACTTTTGCAGCGCTTGATGGATATGCTCTTTATACGGATCCAGTTTGGAGGGGTAAACCTTGGGCGATTTCAGGGGATTTACCCCCTCAGTCCGCCGCCGCTCATTCTCAGCCAGTATCCTGATCACCCGCTCACGGCCACAATGATATTCCCGCCCCAGACGTCGGATGGACCAACCCTGGTTACGATGATAAATCACACTGTTCTCAAAGGCTTCATCTTTCATACGATTTCAAAGTATTGTGAATGATTTCTGATAACCGGCTCATTGGAGCCACTAATTCATTCATGGGTGGCAGTACCATCGCCTTTTGCTCCGATGGAAGCTGCGCCGTATGTTCACTTTGCAACACCCCGCCCAATATGTTCACCTGTAAGCGAAGTAATTCCCTGGCCTTTAACAACCGGTTCCCGTGTTCGGATAACCTCCCGTCATGCAACTTGTCTCCCCGCAAGGCCTGTTGGATCACTTCCCGGCTGTGGTTGTATATATAACTGGCATCCTCGCTTCCACTTGCCTTTAACAGCTTCTCCACCACGATGGCACACTCCCGGGAAGTCAATCCCTCCCGCGTCATTACCGCCAGGGCTTGACCCTGATTGCCACGCGGCAATTTGACCAGTTCCCTGCCATGGCTCACCGTGATACTGCCCATGCGCAAGGCATCCTGAACCTCGGGCACCAACTTCTCGATCAGGCTTAAGCGGCGGCATACCCAGCTGTGGCTCTGTCGCAGGACCCTGGCCACTTCCTTCTGGCTCATCCCATGATCTTGAACCAAACTGCGGACAATCAACCCTTGTTCGTACATGCTTAAACTGCTACTATGCCGGTTGTAATGAAGGATCATAGCCTTGGCCATGATCATATCAACCTCGAAAACCAACGATTGTAACTCTTCCAGACCAATTTCCAGAGCGGCCCGGTAACGCTTGATCCCATCAATGATGTGATAGCCATCATCGTTCTTCAGTAATATCACGGGTTGAAGTTGTCCGGCGGATCGCATCGACAACTCCATGCTTCTCACTGTTTCGGGCCAGATCAGCCGAAACTCGTTCGACCATTCACGGATTTCCTGCGTTTTGACCATCATGGGATCCATGGGTGCAATTTTTTGCCAAATATATTTCATCGCCCCCCTCTGGTCAATCGCGTCCGGATTTACAATAAGCGTACAAACATCGTTTGAACCTTTGTAACTAATTCCATGTCAATGATTTTCGACATGAACGCGTCCGGATTTACAATCTTTTTGTAATCCACCGCAATCATCGCGTAAACATTATCATTATCAGGCTTTTGCAGCATTAACGTGTCCGGATTTACAATCTTCGTTTCCTCGATTGTTTTACCCGTTTTTCGAGTATTCCTCCCCCGTTGTTTCTGCCGATTGTCTACTACATACTCAGGATGCGATGCCCGGTAATCTCGTTGGTACCGGGAACAGGCCTGGGGATTGCCCCCATCTGCCTGATTTTTCTTCCGGTCACGGGCGCTCTGTAGCTTATGGAACCGAAATGATGGATTGGTTTTGTATTTATGCCTCTCAAAGCACAGTTTGCGCGCTGCCTGGCAGGCTTTGTCGCCACAATAATACTGAATGAGATGTTTAAGCTTTTTGTTCCTTCGAAATTCTTTTCCACAATGCCGACATACCAGGGTTCGCATAGACGTCCTTTTTTACGTCTACGTGTTTTTCCCACTTTTGGGTGGCATCAATTTATTTCAGGAAGTGGCATCAGTTTGGTTCAGGCCGGAAATGGCACGATACAGGTGGTGCAAGGATAGTGAATCCGCTCCTTCCACACGCTGCGTTTCTTTCCACCGCTCACACTGCCTGTCACTGCCACTTACAAATAACCGGTGCAGCACAGTCAAAAAAATAGCTCGTTCAATGTCAAATCTGTACTTCCGTTTGTCAATAAGATTATTAATGATTGTGGGTATTTCCAACTCGTTCCACAAACGTTCGAATACCAACGCAGGACCAATCGAATATGTGTGCGCCCGGATCTGACTTTGACCCGTTATCACCATGAGCGCCTCCTTGGAGAATCTGGTCAGCTTGGAGATCAACGAATCAATGTCTTTGGTCCCAACAATCTGGTCAACCCTGCCCAGAGTCCCCAGGATTTGTTGCCGAACTTTTGAACCTTCCCGATAATTCTGTACAATCTGGAGGTACTGGTTTTTTCCGGTGGTTTTGATGCGAATAAACATAATGTTGATGATTAAGACACTACAAATATAATATGTTTTATCGCTGTTATTCAAATTGTTGATAACTTTTATATTTTTGTTAATACCACTACATTTTTTGAAAAATACCACTTTTTAAAACATATAATACTGATATTCTGTCATGTACGATTTTGCACCTTGAGGCAATTGTAAAAGATCAGTCAGACAATTTTATTGAGGCTTTTTAAGAGCAAATTGCCCATGGGCAATTTGCTCTTAAACCTCCAACTTTTCTTTAAATGGAAACTTAACGAAGGGCAGCAACTCGCATTCTTATTTGCCGAATATCTGCATCCTTATTTACCGAATTCTTGCATTCTTATTTGCCGAATTCTCGCATTTTTGACCCTGATCTAAACTGGTACCAGTAAACGGTACAAAATGATACCACCCC
>JBAXKG010000163.1:0-3164 GCA_037137455.1 Bacteroidota bacterium | reverse complement strand
GAAGTCAATGAATACAATAAAAACGGTTACACTGATTGTGATCCTTGCCATTTCTGTGGCAGCCTGTAGAAAAGACATTGATCAGCCGATTAAAGGCAATGCCATGAAGGAGATGAAAATCCCAGCAGGATTTGACTGGTCATGTGCAACCTACTATATGTTGACTGTTGATATTATCGGGGATGGAAACGGGCAAACGTTACGGTTGTATGATAAGAATGGGTACTTTATTGACGGGCAGACCATTATCAATAACAAGGCGTTCTTTTCTTTCCAACTTCCTGATGAAACTGACTCCCTAAGAATATACTCTCCTGTTACTCGTATCAGCAAATACATCCTGACAGGGGTGGGCCATACTGATTTTATGATTGGGCAAGGTTTGAAATCGACCTCAGCATCGAACTTTGCACTTGATTTGAATGGCGCCAATAATTACATCCAGGTCAACAACAATGGTGCTGTGGGTATTGTGGCGCAGTATCCGTTTACTCTAAGCGCCTGGTTTAAAACGCCGGGAGGGGGCACAGAAAATTCAGACATGGTACTGGTCAATATTGCCAACCCAAATACAGCCACAGGATATTATGGAATTTACCTCAGAAAGTTCGCTGAGAATTTTTACAAGGCAGAAGTAAAATCAAAAAACGGGGCTACCGAATATGTGAAGAGCACCAACCAAAATGTTTCGGATGATACCTGGCATCAGGTAGTTGGGGTTTTCATGGCCGATGGAACACGTAAGTTATACCTTGACGGAATTTATGAAGGAATAGGCAGCAGCGTACTTGCATACAATTCAAATGTTTTGATCACGACTTTTGGCAGATGGGGAGACAATACACCGGATAAGTATTTCAACGGATTGCTGGATAACATCTGCATATGGAAACGTGAACTCAGTGATTTGGAAGTTTCAAGTTACTATAACAACGAACCGATTGGAAATGAGGCTGGTTTGGTTGGATATTGGAAATTCAACGAGGGTTCGGGAACAGGAGCTGAGAATTCTGCCACATCTGGTGGTTTTGCAGGTGTGATTAATGGAGCATCGTGGGTGAATATTTCGGTTAAACCCGATACCGATGGCGATGGTGTTCCCGATGAATCAGATTTCTGGCCTGATGATCCTGCCAGGGCTTATAACACCGTATATCCTTCGGGGAACAATTACTATTTTCACCTTTATGAAGACCTCTGGCCAAGTTTTGGTGATTATGATTTCAACGATGTGATACTAAAAACAAAGCTTCATAACTATAAGAATGCGCAGAACAACCTGGTCGGCGGACGGGTGATCAGCAGTATTTACTGGGTTGGTGGCGGGATTCCGCGTGGCGCCGGGATCGAATGGTTCAAGTCTGACGGAACTGCAACCCAGCTCACCTACCTCCCGGAAAATACTGTGAAGTTCACCGAACCTCAAAACGTGGTGACAGACCCCCTTGTAACCAACGCGGTCATGCTGTTCGATAATAAACTCGTTGAAAGTCAGAATGATACCGTTGATTTCGAGTTCATCTGGGATAATGCAAAAGGAGGAAATAATCTCTGGTTCCAGGTATATATCTACCGCGACCGTAACCATGAAGTTCACACTTACGGCCATCCACCTACGAAAGCAGCCAAAATGAGCTTATTCGGAACAGACAATGATGCTTCACTAACCAATTGGGTTTGGACGCCCGGAACAACCTTTACCAATCCTTCCGGTTTTTATAAGACCAGCGCCAATCTGCCATGGGGTCTTGAGGTTGTTGCGCCTGAATTCTGGGTTCCGAACGAGAAAACAGAAATCCTTGTGGCATATCCGCAATTCCGTGAATGGGCTGAATCAGGAGGTTCAGTTTATCCAACATGGTACAATAACCCGGATAAAAACTATTGTCATCTTCCGGGAGCAAACCAGTAGTTGTACTCATCTGTTTTTGTTTTGCCTCGGGTCATTCCTTCCTAAAACTCAAGGCTTATTTTCTGAAATACTTTTGTATCAACCCAAATAATTCATCTTTGTCAATGGGCTTTGAAATATAGTCATTGCAGCCTGCCTTTATTGCTTTTTCGCGGTCGCCTTGAAGCCCATAAGCTGTTTGTGCAATAATGACCACATCGGTATTAAATTGACGGATTTGGCGTGTGGCTTCATATCCGTTCATTCCGGGCATCCTGATATCCATCAGAACCAATTCGATGTCAGGGTTGTTGCGGCAGGCTTCGACTGTTTCTGCTCCTGTTCTTGTGTGTATTACTTTATGGCTAATCTTTTTGAGCATTGAGGTGATTAGCAACTCCGATGTTTCCTCGTCTTCGGCAATCAATATTGTTAAATTTTCAAGATAATATTCTGCCAAGATTTGTGAAGACGCATCTGTGGTGTCGCTTCTCCCCTGTGCTTCAGCATTGTAAGGAATTGTGAAATAAAATGTTGAGCCTTTCCCTTCTTCGCTTTCTACCCATATCTTTCCGCCGTGCTTTTCGATGAAATCCCTGCTGATTATCAATCCAAGTCCTGTGCTGGGTTCACCTTCAGTTCCTTTGCGGGTATCCTGCTCATCAAGGAGGAAAAGAGTATCCATAGTATGTTTATTCATTCCTATACCCGTGTCCTTGATTGATATTTCAACCAAAAAGTCCGACCGCGGCTTGGCTGTTATGTTGATTTTCCCTCCTTTGGGAGTAAACTTCACCGCATTGAAAACCAAATTACGCATCAGGCTATCGAACATCCGTTTATCAGCCAATACCCTCAAGTCCTCTGGAACCTCATAGTCTAACCTGATCATTTTCTTGTCGGCTGCATCGCGATACAACTCAATTATTGGTGCAATCCCATTTAATAATATAAATGATTCCGGCTTAAAACTAATTAAGCCACGTTGCAACATCGACCACTCCAGCAGGTTTTCGAGCAGGCTGTAAAGTTTGGTTGCAGATTTTCTCATTGTCACGGCACACTTTTTAATCTGGTCTTGGGTCATTGTCGGTAACTCCTCCGTCAAAAGTCGTGTCAAGCCGAGAAGGCCGTTAAAAGGGCCACGCAGATCGTGGGCTATGATGGAGAAGAACTTGTCTTTCTCAGCGTTCGACTTTTGAAGTTGTTCGTTTTTAAGTTTGATTTCTTCTTCAGCCTGCTTGCGTTCAATAACAATAGCAATCTGACTTCC
>JBAXKG010000162.1:0-3292 GCA_037137455.1 Bacteroidota bacterium | reverse complement strand
GCTGTAGAAAAAGATCAAAAATACAAATCTTTTTCAGGGATTACAAAACAAGTGTGCGAAATTTTCCAGGGGGTGAAAGTCCCCTACACGCCGGGGTAGCACCCGGAAGTGTTAGCAAGTCGCAAGGCGGCTTGGGGTAACCCATACGCTGAAGGAAGCGAGACTGCAAAATCCGGTACTGACGAACAGGAACGGTATAGGAGGCTATGAAACGGGGATAAGCAACCACGGCCTTGCAAAGTCCACAATGCCAGCCAATTCATAGTAGATACCGCAGGGATCGGAGGAAGGAAAATGCTCTTACCAGGGGAGATCCGGAGCGGGTGAGCAAACCTGTCCGGAAGTCAGCCGAGGTCATAGTAGTTAAGGAAACGAGCCGGTACAGATCACCGGATTGTCTCACGGAAGTAACGAAGGACTGAACGAACACCGCAGCGGAATCTGAATGACCGTGCAAACCGGCGCCAAGCGAGGGTACTCAGGCCGGGAGCAACATCACCGGAAACCGCAGCACAAAAGATAACAAGATGGAAATGTTAAAGAGGGTTTTAAGCAGGGCAAACCTGAAAGCGGCTTATGAAAATGTATTCCGCAACAAAGGATCGTGCGGGATCGATGGAATTACGACCAATGAGCTGAAAGGTTACTTGCAGCAACATTGGACAAGGCTGAAAGATGAACTGGAAAGCGGACATTATCAACCCAATTCGATACTCGGAGTATCGATACCCAAGCGCAGCGGGGGAGAACGCCTACTGGGGATTCCAACGACCTTCGACCGGATGATCCAGCAGGCGATCCACCAGGAGTTAAGCCCGTTGTTTGACCTTGAATTTTCAGCCTTCAGTTATGGATTCCGACCTGGGAAGAATGCCGGGCAGGCCATACAACAGGCCCTGACTTACATCAACGAAGGACACAGGCATATTGTGGACATCGATTTGAAGAGTTTTTTCGACGAGGTGAACCATAATTACCTGATGATCCTGTTGAAGCGTAAAGTCAAAGACCCGAAGTTGTTGCGTCTGATCTGGCGTTTCCTGCGCAGCCCGCTGCAGGTTGACGGGAAATTGCAAAAGAGAAGGAAAGGCGTTCCGCAAGGAGGTCCGTTAAGTCCTCTACTGTCTAACATCGTGTTGAACGAATTGGATCAGGAACTGGAAAAGCGGAACCTGAAGTTCGTAAGGTACGCCGATGACTTCAGCATCTTCCTGAAGACATCACGGGCAGCATACAGGGTACAACGGCGGATCACCCGTTTCATCGAAGACAAGCTCCACCTACTGGTAAACATGAAGAAAAGCGCAATCCGTAAACCACTCGGATACGAGTATCTTGGATTCGCCTTCGAGTCGACCTACAGCAAGGGTGACCGTGGACACTACCAACTGGTGGTGTCACACGATAGCCTGGAGGAGTTGAAGTACAAGATCACAGAGATCACCCGGAAGACACTTCCGGCGAGTTTCGACGAACGCATAGAAAGGTTGAACCTTTTAATGCGAGGGTGGTTGAACTACTTCAAACCGGCTTCGATGTTCGGTAAACTGAAAGCCATGGACGGCTGGGTGCGAAACCGCTTACGTTATTGCATCTGGCATCACTGGAAGAAACCACGGCGCAGGGCAATAAGCCTAACACGTCTTGGTGTCCCACAACACATGGCCTGGCAATGGGCAATGAGCAGGCTGGGAGGTTGGGCTATTTCTTGCAGCCCTATCCTTGCAACTACAATCACCATTGACCGGCTGAAGGCCAGGGGCTATAATTCCTTCCTCGACTTCTATCTTGAAATCAGATGATGGTGTTTGAACCGCCGTGTACCAGACCGGTACGCACGGTGGTGTGAGAGGTGCACTCCGTCAGCTTCGGCTGGCGGAGCCGCCTACTCGATTATGCACCGTTAATTATTCATTTCTTCAAGTAGAGAATAAACAAAATCATTAAGTAATTTCAGAATATGAAGTGCGTTTTTATTTTGTTGCTCTGATCTAAGATTTGTAATTGTTGTTGTCACTAAAATCATATTCAATTCTGGAACCATCATTATGTATTGACCACCGGCACCTGCAGCCAGCCATATTTCATGATTTCTATAATTGTCAATCCACATTAAGTAGCCATATCCTTTTGCCGGAACTTCTTCAGACATTAAACTGTTCTTGACATAGTTCATGGTAGATTTATTGATCCAGGTACTGTCTACTATTTTTTTACCATTTATTATACCCCGTTTTATTAATAACTGGCCGAATCTTGCCATATCTCTTGATGTCATGAATAATGGACCGCCACCTATGCATTTCCTGTTTGGAGTTTTAAGCCAGTAGGCAATGGTTATGTTCAGTGGACCAAATAAATTAGTATTAGCAAAATCTATAATATTTTGTTTGGATTGTTTTTCCAATATATAAATTAAAAACTGGGGGCTAATATTGGTATATAAAAAAGCAGCGCCCGGTTGATATTGAAGTTTATTTGACATGGCTGTTCCAATCCAATCATAACCTTTTAAGTTTCTGTTATCATTGTTATCCCAACCTGCCTGCATTGTTAACAAATGCTTTATGGTAATGCTGTCTTTCTTTGTTTCAGCATTAACATTATAATATTCCGGTATCAGGTCTTTTATTCTTATATTCTCGTTTTTTACTAAACCTTTATCGATGGCAATTCCAACCAAAATACTTACAAAACTTTTAGTTACTGATTGTGTATTGAAAGCTGTGTTTACGCTCGTTCCCCTGAAATACTTTTCGGTAATTAATGTGTCGTTTTTTACAATAAGCAGACTTAAAAGGTAATCGAGTGTTTCAAATGTGTCGATAAATTTTTCATCAACGAGTGATGTTTTAATTCCGAACTTTTCAGATGCTGACACTGGCCAGGCATATGATTGATAATCGATATTGATAAAATTCAATGACTTTTGCAATTTACTGATTGGCCAGAAAACGGTATTTGACCAATTCATTATTTTAAAACAGACACCCGACAAAACGATGGTAATTGCAATCCAGAACAGACCTGTTACAAGGTGCAGTAATCTTCGCTTTTTCTTTCTTATTGCAAGAACTATTGTGAGAATGAATAAAATGATGATACTTAAATAAATAATATTACCAGCTCCAGGCCAACTGTTAAATTTAAATAGAAATACCAAAGAAGTTAACGCAACAGCAATGATTCCAAATAGAAATTGCTTTTTTATCATGTCAGTTATTTCAATGGTGCATAACTTGTTGTAAGCTGTAGAAAAAGATCAAAAATACAAATCTTTTTCAGGGATTAC
>JBAXKG010000161.1:0-3327 GCA_037137455.1 Bacteroidota bacterium | reverse complement strand
GTTGATGATCAGCTTGGATCGTGATTTTTATATTCGTGGTCGCCACGAGGGCGCCGACAATTCGTTGTGCAAAAGCTGACCGGTCATGTTAGTTCACGCGCTCACAGGCTTCAGTTCGTAATCGACCTCCCAAGTGAATGCCTTCTCCACACATTGTTTATGACATCGTTTGAGGAACCAGATCGAATCCCAAAGCGAGTGCCTGCTTCCGCAGATAAAAGACCTTCTGCGACTTGTTTCTGAGCGTCAGGTAGCCTTCCCCAAGATCCCTAAAATCAACCCCGTCCTTGATGACATGATAAATCCCGAGAAGGATGCGGTGCGCAATCGCCACAATGGCTTTTTTAGCGCCACGCCGGGCCTTAAGGCGGTAATACTTGTCCTTGAAGTAGGAGTCCTTCTTCTTGACCGCCGCCCAGGCCACCTCGATCATAATGGTTTTCAGATGATGTTTCCGCACCGAACTCCGACCGCTCTTGCGTTTTCCGGCACTTTCGTTGTTGCCGGGGCACAAACCGGTCCACGATGCCAATGACGGGGCATTCGGAAAAGTATCCAGGGTTGGACCGATCTCAGCCAATATTTCACGAGAGGAAACATCGGCTATACCTGCCGCCTTCTTCATCCGATCCAGTAAAGGCTCATGATCTTTCATCGCACAGCAAATCTCCTGATCAAGCGCCTCAATCTGCGCCTCCAGCGTGGCAATCGTAGAAAGAAGCTCATTCAAAATGAATCGGTGGTGATCCGTAAAGAAGCCCCGAATAGACCGGAACAGTTCCGCTTCTTTGCCCTTGAGCTTCCCACGAACACAGAATTGAATGTCCGACAGTGTCAACAATTCCCGATCTGTAACCAGCAAATGCATCAGATTCCGTCCCGTCACTCCGAAGAGATCCGATACCACCGAATCGATCTTGATGTTGGCCGATTCAAACAGCTTTTGAGTGCGCTTCTTGTAATCTCCCACAGACTGAACATACTTCTTGCGCAAGCGCGTCAGATCCCTCCACTGACGTACCTCTTGAGGCGGAATAAAACTACTCTTCAAAAGACCACAACGCAACAATCCTGCAAGCCACTTGCTGTCGCCAATATCCGTCTTGCGACCCGGTACATTCTTGATGTCCCGTGCATTTACCAAAACCACACGGAAAGCATCCTCTAAAACATTATGCACCGGACGCCAGTATATCCCCGTACTCTCCATCGCTACGACGGGACACTCATGATCTATCAACCACAACCGCAATTGCATCAACTCGTCTGTAAAGGTCCCGAACTCCTTGATGTCATATTGATCTACACCGTCCTTGTCCGGAAAAATAACACAGGCAGATACGCTTTCCTTATGAACATCCAATCCGCAACAAATGGGATGCACAATCCCGATTATTCTGCTATCATCTCCTTGAGTCATGGCCTTCCTCCTGATTAAGTTTTTGGGAAATTGCTTATCAGTGGATTACCGTGACTCAACCATTTATTGCAAGCACCTTATTTTCATCTTTCGTTGTGCCCGACCCGGGCATGGGGGTTAGTGGAAACAAAATCCGCGTGCCATTGATTTCCTGAACACGCAGTTTAGATAACGTCATGAGCAGCTTCTTCATCGTCATTTTCCGATAGAGTTCCTGATTAAGCATAACAGTATGGATATGAGACATGAGAATCAGCGCCAGAAAGCCAACAAATGTTTTATTCTGCATGCTTTCTTCCCGATGAACCCGGAGCCTGGATAGATCAAGACTGTGCTTAAACCGCAGGAAACCTTTTTCAACCACATCTTTATCCCGGTAGATACTAATCGCTTCTTTCGTATCAGAAACATGGTTACTGATCAGCACCATCCAACCCGCATGCTTGAGTTCTTTTTCGATGATGTCGTTCTTGATGGTGATGGTATAACCTGAAGCCGTTTTTTCTGAATGACGAATCAGTAAGTACTTTTTGTATTCATCCTGCAGCATCATCCTGGCAGGATCTGCCTGGGCCCGCTCTTTAAGTACCGTTACATGGGCATACAGTTCCTCCCGGGTTTTCATTGCCCTCAGCGCATTGTAATAAACGTGGGTAAACAATGTATGCCCTTCATTCCATGAACGGATCTTGGTTGCTCCCCGGATTGAATCGCCCCCCATAACAAGGGTGTTCTCCACACAGTCAATGTCTTTCTTTTCACTGGACACCTGATTCTTCGCAAAGCTTGCGGTAAACGGGACGGCGATGATAAAGCGCATCCTGTTGCTTTCCAGCAGGCCATTGATATTTCGATTGCTGTAAAACCCTTTGTCCATCACCAGCAAGAGGGGCTTTCCCTTGGATACAACATCCATTTTAGCCAGAGTTGTCTGGAGGGTGTTCACATCCTTCAGGCTGCCACTGTAGGTGGTTTGATAAATGGGCAGTCTTGATTTTTCACCCATCAGCATGCACAGATTGATTTGCGGCAGCTGTTCGTGATCCCGATTGTATCCCCATTCCACTTCATCAATCAGCCTTGAGTAGGAAGAAATCGAGGTGATATCAAGGGCAAGGTATTCCTGTTCACTGCGCAAATTGCACCAGAATTCATAAAACAGTTCCCGCTCTTTGTTTGTCAGAGCAATCAACAGTTCGCTGATTCGTTGCGAGGACATGTTGCCAACAGGTAAACACTCCGTATCGCTGATCCAGCTTTCGCAGTAAAGAAAGGGGTCTCCGGAAGAGAGTAGGTAGCAGGCCAGCATAAAGAGTTCCTGCCAGCGTGATGGTGCCGCTTCCTGAAGTGATGCAAGCAGACCTGTCTGCTGACTGATGTGGTGAAGCAAATAGAAGGCACCGTATTCCTTGATCGAAGAACTGCGCACATCGTCCATTGAAAAGAGAGGATGTGTTGGCTGCATCTCAATCGGTGTTCCATTTTCAGCCATCCGTTCGAGGTACTCCGGTTTATACACGGGATTTCCGGTGACGGGATCGATCTTGCCAATGGGAGTTCGCTTGTTTCTTGGTTTTCCGTCAGCATTGCGAAAAGAAACGGATTCATACAGGTAAATATAATTCCCCACTTTTAGCCTGATAATAGAACTCATGAATGCCCCCCGGTTTGTAGGTATATTAATTATACCTACAAACCGGAGCGATTGCAAGCATTATCTTGAAAAATCTTTAAAAATGTGACACTATTTAAGCGGTTATGATGGTTCCAATCGATTTATCGGCTGTAGGTATAATATTTGGCGGGAGTCAAGGTTACATTTTACGAGGGGCTTTTGTTTTGTAATTCCGGTTCTAAATCAAAGATGATATCAAGGCGGCGAGGAAGAGGCGACGCAGGCGTATTGT
>JBAXKG010000160.1:0-3365 GCA_037137455.1 Bacteroidota bacterium | reverse complement strand
AATTTTTTTCTTCCTTTACGAACCAGTTGCGAAATCGTAGGCATATCAATGGTTTTATTAAACTTTACTACAAATTTTCCCTAAAACGGGAGTGCAAAAGTACAAATTAATTTCACACTAACAACAATTAATATTATCTATAAATGTACGCTTGATGGAATTTGTC
Organism: Bacteroidota bacterium; assembly: GCA_037137455.1. Classification (GTDB taxonomy): domain Bacteria; phylum Bacteroidota; class Bacteroidia; order Bacteroidales; family FEN-979; genus CAIVAT01. The sequence goes on along the minus strand of JBAXKG010000160.1, from coordinate 3,199 downwards.
CCTGAATTAGTGGGCTGGAAAAAATAAGGAAGGGTATGAGTTTCGCGAAACTTTCCACCGCGATCATCGGTTTGACTGCGATTGAAACCTATAGTTGTTTCACTTTATCAGGTTTCCTTGCCGTTTCCGGCTTGTAATTCACTCGAAAACATAATATGGTTTTCGAGGGTGCAAAGGTATAAATTAATTTAACCCCTGCAAGAAAAATGTGAAAAAAAGTTAAAAAATTATTTGTTCCTGATAATCATCACAGTACCATCTCTGTCGGGAAGAGCTATCAGGATCTCGGGAATGGTCTTCATAAAATCATTCACCGCTGTAATCACCCCAAACCATTTATCATTATAATCGTGTATAATGATCACTCCGCCAGGAGATAACCTGTGATAGAAAAACTCAAGTCCGGCCTTTGTAGGTTTATACAAATCCGCATCCAGGTTAACAAGGGCAACCTTATCGTGAAAATCGGCGGTACTGTCAGGAAAATATCCGGGATGAATAATAATATTGTGATTCCCGGTAATTTTTTTCAAAACCTGATCAACATTGGTATCAGCAAAATTTTTTACAGTATAAGTTGCTGCCTCCCCGGTTTCCAACTTCAAGTCTGAAGAAGGAAAACCAGTGAAGGTATCGAAGAGGTGAAACGGTCGGTCAGGATCCATCTGATGAATTATTGCGGCGCTTTCTCCCTTATAAACTCCAAGTTCAACGAACACACCAGGAATTTTCTCCCTTTTCAGACGCTCAATCTGAAACCACCAGTTAAAAAAGCGGACCTTATCGGGGTATTTCCGCTCCATCCGTTTAAGCCTGACAGGAACTTGTCCGTTTTTAACCGCGTTTTGCCACTGAACAGGTTGATGGTCGCGGCCAACAAATACGATCCACAGGTACCTTATAAATAATATAAGGAGAACAAGGATGAGTATGTAATTGATAATCTGAAACAGTGTAAGATGCATGGGTTGAATAAAAGGCAAAAATAGTAAATATTGACAGGAGGGTAATATAAAAAAGAAACCCCGTTATTAGCGGGGCTTCTCAGGAGATTAAAAAAGGGGTTTAATGGATCAGGGATCGATCTTTACAATCATCGTCTGAATAGTTGGTGAGTCACCTGACGGATTATTTATGAACAGAATTGCTGCCCAGCCTCCCGAGGGCACAAGATAATTAGCGCCATAAAGGTCCATTTTGGCCGTCATGTTATTAATCATATCTTTATCAGCTTGTATTAATGTCGGCATTCCATTTACAGCTTCCCAATTCCATTGTGGGGAATCATATTTCCAGATTGCTCCCTGAATATGATACCACTGGTATCCCGGGAAATTATCCAAGTGATTGTAAAGCCAGTTAATCTTTGCCCATCTGGCTGGTTGAACCCATGTCGGGAGTTGATCAGGATATAAAGATGAATATACATTCATGGGATATGATGTTCCAATTGTAATTGTTGTTTCATGATCCGCACAATTTGAAGCATATACACCATTGGAAATATCATATCCATTACTTATACCAGATAAAGTTGCCCCGACATACCCTTGCTCCCCACTAATTACTGGGCATGGAAAAGCACTTATAGTATACGTCGCTAAAGTAGGCAGGTTCATCCATGGGGGAATCACTAAATCGGCACTGGGTACACAGTTTCCAAGGGCAAACTCCACAACACCATCCTCTCCAGTACCATGCACCGGAACAATAGTTTCCGCATCATTTTCAGTCCAGGTATGAAATTTTACATAATCAAAATTTGCACCAACACGTACCATGATCCATAGTTCAAACTTAAATACATCGACCTGGCCAATGCGATCAGCATAAGTGACTTTCAAAGGCGAATAGATTTTAGTTGAGGAGTTATTATCAAAAGTTCCTGTTAAAACGTTATCGCGGTAAACCTTAATCTGAAAAATAGCTGGCAAATCCAGTAATATATTGTTCGCACCTCCCAATACTGTGACATATGGAGAAGTTACACCTGGTGTATTAGTTCCATCATAATCTTTCACCTCTTTTATACAAAAGTCACCGAAGAAATTCTGCTCACGGATCACTGTTTGATTAAGGTGGAAGAATTCAAAACCGAATTTGTCGTAATAAGCCTCTTCATAACATACTAGTTCAATGGACATGGTGTTCTTCTTGAATTCCTGGATAGTTACAGTTTGAGTCAGGGGGGCTGCGACTAAAGAGGCATAATCATGGCCGGCATGAACAGCAGCTGCCACTACAAAATCATCATTAATTGTTGGTGATGTAGTTCCAGGGGTCATATTGTCATTCATCATGATAAAATCCATGACAGTATATGCGCCAGGCGCAAGTTTAAGTGTGTTCGTATAGGGCTCTTCTCCTATATAAAATACATCTAACCGATAATCTACAGGGGTGGCGTCACCCAAAGCCAAGGTAACAATCACATAATTTCCTGATTTGTTTAAATTGATGCAGTCTGCTCCACCATCTTTTAAACCACTTGGATCTTTTCCGGCCAGGATGTTGAAACTAATTTCCGCTGTGCCTGTGGTTGGCAGAGGGGAATTGTCTTTCGCTTTGTTGCAGCTTGTAATAAATACCACGGCCATAAGTCCGAGAATAAATAAGCTGATTTTTTTCATGATTAAATTTGATTTCATTTTGCTTGTTTTTTTGGTGAGTGTCTCTTTTTGTTTTCTTGGTTGAATAATTTCTTTGTTTTGCAGGGTTAAATATTCATTCTACAAATATATGATTACCAATGCCATATAATCAAGCGATAATAAGTAACTGTAGTTGTTTTCAAGGTAACTGTGTGGGTTCAATTTGTATCTGTTTATGATTTCACAGTGACTGTTTTTTCTAATTCATTGGGGTGATAATAATAATGGAAATACTCCCGGAAATACCAGATCGATCTATAAAGAAAAACCCCGCATGAAGCGGGGCTTTTTTCAACAGTACATTAAAATTTGTAAACGGTTACGATGTCATCGATCTGTACCTGGTCTAATCATCATGATCACAACCCGTATGGTTGCAATTCATGACAGATTCGAAATTTGCGATAGTAAAACTGGCAATTTGAGCATTTTGACCTGCTTTCGCCGAAACCTGCTGATCCTGTAATGAGGTAAGTGTATATGTTATTGTAAAGCTACCGGCATGCCCATCGCCAATTTTCTTAGTACCATCTATTTTAAAGCCATCA
>JBAXKG010000159.1:0-3365 GCA_037137455.1 Bacteroidota bacterium | reverse complement strand
GACAATGAAGAGGCAGATGTGAATAAAACAGCACAATCAGCCCAATTCATATAATTCGAATCTTTTACAATAAGCAAATAGTCATTGGGCCGAATTGTCAATGAGGGGAAGATCTTCGAAAAGCTGCCATATTTTAAACTCCAATCTTTTAAATTAATCGGAAATTGTGTCCGGTTATATAACTCAACAAATTCACTATTCGGTAATTCAACCGGCGGATCCGGATCTGCCATTATCTCATGAATCAGGATATCATAGGCTTTTGGCAAATAATAACAAATTGGTACGATTGTATCCGACATGCGATTACCGGATATGTCCGTGATATTTCGGATACTCAACGAATCCAATTTTGCCACCATAACGGGCTCATGAAAAATCAAACCAACCTCGTCTGGTTTATCAGTATTAAAAATCACCGAATCAGCCCAGGCCCCATTAGAAAGTACTTGAAAATTTGTTGCGGTTTCCGCAGCTTCTTTCTGTATCGCCTCTGAAAATGTTACCCGGATTGTCCTTTCTGTATTAACATCCTGTGAGATTACTGTTGGAGGCAGGGTATCTCGAATAATCGGTCCGACATAAAAGTCATCAAAATAGAATTTTGTCGAATTGCTTGATGTGTATCTGCAGAAAACTCCAAACCATCGGGATGGATGGAATGTGCTATCGATGAATGTTCCGTCAGAATAATAATTGTAGCCCCCGGTTGTGTCAACCATCGCCTCCCATTTCCCGTATTCATCGCAAATAATCCTAAACCGCAGGGTATTTGTTGAATGATCTGCTTTGTACGATTTCAGACTAAACATTTTTTTAACCGAAATGTCGGTCTGCTTCATGATGTAGATTGAATCATCTCCGCCTCCCACCTGGATAAAATAACTATTTGTCGCTGAAAATAGCGCCGATGTATCAGCTGCTAAATAGATTCTTGCATGATTGTTGGAAGAGGTGTTGAATGAAAGTTTCATCCAAAAATTCCATTCCATGTTATTCGCCCGGGTAATTCGGGTTGCCAGAACAGAGGTATCACTTCCCGTAGAACGTAAATGAAGCTGGCGATAAATGTTGATTTCAAAATTTGCGGTATCACCTGCCCATGTCGGGTTGTATGTGAAATTTCCATCTGAAAAATCATCCCTCACCTGGGCCGGGGCAACGCGGAAAATTCCAATAATGTAAAAAATGCAAAAAATGCAGGAATAACAAGTTTTCATATGACGTACCTTTCTGCTTAATCATAAAAATTCAAAAAGGTAATACCACTATTCACAAAAACTTTAATTCCAAATTTCGCCACCTCCCTATTTCACTACTTCGCTGTTTTTTCCCTTATCTTTGTCGAAAATATTAAGGCATGAAACTGGCAGTAGTCGGCGCCACGGGACTTGTAGGCAGGGAAATCCTCAAGGTTCTCGAAGAACATAAAATCTACCCCGATCTCTTCATTCCTGTTGCATCACCAAAATCGGCAGGGTTATCTCTCATGTTCAACCATCAGAACTATTTTATTCATACTCACGAAGAAGCCATTGCTAAAAAGCCCGATATTGCCATATTTTCTGCTGGTTCCGCCACCTCTAAAGAATGGGCCCCGCGTTATGCGGCTTCAGGTATTACTGTGATCGATAATTCATCGGCCTGGCGCATGAATCCGGAAATCCCCCTGATTGTGCCTGAAATCAATGCATCAATCCTTACAAGGAATCATAAGATCATTGCAAACCCTAACTGCTCGACCATTCAACTTGTTTTGGTCTTAGCTCCGCTTCATTTAAAATACAGGATCAAAAGAATTGTCGTATCCACTTATCAGTCGGTGACCGGTTCCGGCGCCAAAGCTGTCCGGCAACTTGAAAATGAACGCAAGGGCATAAAAGGAGAAATGGCATATCCTTACAAGATCGACCTTAACCTGTTTCCTCACGGAGGCGATTTCCAGGAAAACGGATATACATCCGAAGAGATGAAGTTGGTAACTGAAACCCAAAAGATCCTCAATGATTATTCAATCGGAATTACTGCTACTATTGTCAGGGTTCCTGTGATCGGCGGCCATTCTGAGGCCATTAACCTGGAATTTGAATATGATTTTTCACTCGTTGACATTGTTAACTGTCTAAACAACACACCCGGTATTGTCCTGCGCGATGATGTTAAAAATAATATCTACCCCACACCCCTTGATGCGGCAGGCAAAGATGAGGTTTTCGTCGGAAGGATCCGTCGTGATGAATCTCAGCCCAATTCATTGAACCTGTTTATTGTCGCAGATAATCTAAGAAAGGGAGCGGCCACAAATGCGGTGCAGATTGCAGAATACTTAACCTCAAAAAGACTTCTCGGATATTGATATATCTCAATTTGTTGATTGATAAATAAGGCAAAATAAATTGCTTTATATCAATTTTGTTTTATCTTTGTCTGCGTTTCTTAACCTGGTTTAGGGAGTTTTATTCGATGATAAATAAAATACATCATTCGTCCAATTGCGCCGATTGTAACTTCAAAGCATCCATCTTTAATAGCTTGAGCACGGTTGAACTCGAGTTAATTAACAATAACCGTTTCCAGGTAAGCTATAAAGCAGGGGAAATCATCTTTAAACAAGGCACTCCATCTCCATATTTCGTATGTATCACCTCCGGGCTTGCCAAAATATATATTGAGGGCTACGGGAAGAACCTGATCTTGGCGCTTATCAAACCGATCGACTACATTTTCGGCCCGGGAATCTATGTCGATAACCGCCACTACTATTCTGCCGCCGCCGTTGAAGATTGTACCGCATGCCTTGTTGATGTTGTCATTTTTAAAAAACTTATTCGCGAAAATCCTGATTTCGCCGAGGAATTCATAAGGCGGGTTTCCCTCCAGTCCATCTTTAATTTCGACCAGGTGATCAGCCTCACCCAAAAACAGATGCATGGCCGCATCGCCGATGTAATCTTTTACCTCTCCGATAAGATCTACTGTCAAAATCCTTTTGAAATGACTATCTCCCGTCAGGATCTTGCCGACCTCTCCGGGATGTCGAAAGAAAGCGCCATCCGGATCTTAAAAGAATTTAAAGAAGAGGGCATTCTTACAACCTCCGGGAATACCATGGAGATATGGAATACAAAACAACTGCGCCAGATCAGCGAAACAGGCTGATAATAGATTCACAACTAAGCCGTTTTTCTCTCCGTTTTATTTATTTTACTATAGTTTCCCAAAATTTAACACACATATTTATACATAAATTGATATATATCAATGAAGCATTGAGATATATCAGTTATTATATTAACAAATCTCACCTATTTATTAACAGAGCCGTTAATAATCTTCGATATTTTTGCTTCCGAAACAATTTGCAC
>JBAXKG010000158.1:0-3410 GCA_037137455.1 Bacteroidota bacterium | reverse complement strand
GACCCGCTGCCTTCCTGGAATAAAAGCGCTGCTAAAACAGCCATTGTTGACTTTGTCAGATCGGTAACGACAAAAGGAGATCCATCCTATGTTGATCCTGCCGACAGGATCGCGGTGTTTGACAACGACGGCACCCTGATCTCGGAACAGCCGATCTATTTTCAGTTTCTGTTCGAAGCGATGAAGCTGAAGGAACTCTCGGCCATGAAATTCAGCATGACGGACTAGGCCTCCGTGAAAAATGCCATAGATTATTTGTCAGCGTCGGATTCCTTCGGAGAAGTGTTTAGCGATCCTGTTACCGGAATTCGGAAAAGTGATGAAGAATTCAAAGTTGAAGTCGAGCAGTTTCTTGCAACAACGATCCACCCAAGGTTCAACCGTCCTTTCCTTGAGCTTGTTTTCCAACCCATGCTCGAACTGATCAGGTATCTTAACGCCAATGAATTCAACGTGTATATCGTAACGGGAACCCATTGCGAATTCATCAGGCTATGGTCGGAAAAAGCATTCGGAATCCCGCCAGAGCATGTGGTAGGCAGTACCCTGAAAACCACTTTTGAGATCAGTGATGGTAAAGGGATATTAAAACGGGGGCCTGAGGTGAACATGATTTGCAACGGAGCGGGAAAGCCTGCCTCGATCAGTTATTCCATTGGGAAAAGACCTATCGCCGCTTTCGGCAATTCCGACGGAGATCTTCAGATGTTGCAATACACCACAACGGGGAAAGGGAAAAGCCTGGGAATGCTCATCCATCACACAGATGCCGTGCGCGAATGGGCATACGATAATCCTTCCGATATCGGGCAGCTTAAGGACGTCCTGGTGGAAGCTGCAAAACAAGGATGGATCGTAGTTGATATGAAGAAGGACTGGAAAGCGATCTATCCGTTTGAGAACCCTGACAAGCGATAAACGACCAGAGGTATGATATTTATGAAGTCGGGTTGGTTGACAGTGCCGGCTGATGCTATTTTGGTGTTCGTTTATATAGGCACTGATAAATCAGAAAGCTACGTTCCTCCTACCACTTATACAACCGGCGGGTTTGGTGGTTCCTGGGGCTGCGGATCTGCAATCGCACAGGACATTTAAGCTGATTGGCAGAAATATGATCTTTTGAAATATCCACCGATGAAAAAATAACGAGGGAATACCCATATTTTCAAGTCGTTGTCCCCTTCCATACTTTAATGGAAGGGGATAGGGATCAGGTAAATTAAATCCTCAATCTATGGTTGATGGCTACGCTCAAAACATCCCGGTCATGAATTCCGCTCTCGTGAGGTTTACAAAATAATCCTCAATCGCAAATGGCTCTAATGCTTGCGTTATGGCATTTTCATTGTGTGCAACTCCGGTCAGCGCCGATTCGATCTCTTCACTATCAAACCGGCTGAAATAATCACCGAAAAATTTAATATTCATGATCGTACCGTTGTGCACATCTATGTCGAATTCAATGGTTCCGCTCTTCTCTGTACGCAGTATTTTCCTTAAATTGTAAGTAGGTGAATAGCCGAAATTCCATTCCCAGGTATTGTATTTTTCCCTTACCAAATCATGAATTTTATCCTGATCTGAAGGTGAAAGCTCTACCAGTCGTGCATCAGGATGTGTTGAAATGATATGTTCCTCAATCATAGAGGCAAATTGCATCACATCCATCGGTTCTGTAAGATGCTCGCTGATATTCGTAACGCGGCTTCGTACCGATTTCACCGCTTTATCCTGAAATTTCAAAGGATCCACATTCAGCGCCTGTGCCAGGTCGGGCATATGGGACGAAAAAAGCAGTGTGCCGTGATGCAATACTCTGTTTTTCCAGATATGTTCAGCATTACCCGAAAATTTCCTGCCACCGATAGTCAGATCATTTCGCCCTTCAAATTTCGCATCGATCCCCATTTTTTGTAATACTTCAAGGATTGGTTCAGTGTATTTGCGAAAATTGATCATGGTCTCGGCCTGCCCATTCCTGATGAAAGTGAAGTTGAGGTTCCCAAGGTCATGAAACACGGCGCCACCGCCACTCAGCCTCCTCACCACATGAATATTGTTCTTTTTTACATATTCAACATTGATCTCTGCTAATGTATTCTGATGTTTCCCGACAATGATCGATGGTGCATTGCGCCAAAGCATAAATATATCTTCATCGAAGTTTTTCAGAACATATTCTTCAGTAGCAAGGTTGAAGTAAGGATCGGTATTGTGCCTTTTGATGATGAGCATTGTGGTGAAAATTTGCAGCTAAATTAAGATTTTTAGGATTAATAAAAAGCTAACTTTGCATATCTGAATAGAGATTTGAGCAAAATTGACATCCATTGGATAAACTGACCTTTTACATCTTCAGATTTTTTATTTATCTCTTCAGGTTTATCCCGTTTAATCTGCTTTTTGGTTTTGCCGACCTGGTTTTTTACCTGATTTATTATATTATCGGGTACCGCAAGCAGGTGGTATTCCGGAACCTGCGAAACTCATTCCCCGAAAAGTCGGAGGAGGAAATAGCTGTAATAGCTAAAGGGTTTTACCATCATGTGTCAGATATGCTTATCGAAAGCCTTAAAGCATTCACCATGACTGAGGATGCGGTTGTGAAGCGTTATAAATATTACAATACCGGTATCCTTGATGAATTTTATAAAAAGGGGCAATCGATTATTTGCATCGCTGGCCATTACGGGAACTGGGAATGGGGCGGACTCGCATCCGGCGTTCAGTTGATGCATAAGCCGGTCGGTTTTTATAAACCACTCTCTAATAAATATATTGATGCCTATGTACGGTGTACAAGGGTGAAAGGAAGGTCGAAACTTGCTCCGATAACCGAAACCGCTGAAACTTTCAAGGCGGATTATGGAGAACCTGCCATTTTTTACATGGTTGCTGATCAAAGTCCATCGAGTGCAAGATTGGCATACTGGGTTGACTTTCTGAATCAGGAGACCGCAGCGCTCCACGGTCCCGAAAAATATGCCCGGATTTATAATATGCCCGTTGTTTTTGGAAGTGTCAAAAAAGTGAAACGCGGATATTACACGGTCGACTTTAAAATTCTGGAACCTGAACCGGTAAAAACAAAAACCGGCGACCTCACAGGCCGTTTCATGAAAATGCTTGAAGAGGTGATTAAAGCGAAACCTGAATACTACCTCTGGTCGCACCGCCGCTGGAAACTAAAGCGATAATAACAATGCTTTTCGTCTAACCTTCCTCTAATCTTTTTTGACCAATCTCTGTTTTACATCCAATTAAGGACAAACCAACATCCAAGTATCATCAAGTTTCATCAAGTGTCTTGTATTGAAAAAAAGACACAGACATGTCAATTATTAAATTCATACCTTTGACTTAACAATCAAAATACCTCAAGGTTATGATGGTAAAAAATGTTAACC
>JBAXKG010000157.1:0-3523 GCA_037137455.1 Bacteroidota bacterium | reverse complement strand
TATTAAGGTACGAAAAAGAGTTTTTACCAAAGCCCGATCGCTTTGATTCAGGCAGCGCAGCGAATAATTCCCGGATGGGATCAAAAATACCGGTGAAGGTAGCTGGCGTGGCCAGAGAGGAGTTGAACCCTGTACGCTGATGCACACTCAAAATGCGCTGAAAATGTTCAAATCCTTCAATGAAAGAGCACCCTTTAGGTTTTTTATTTTCCCATGATGCCAGGATCACCTCAAATAAAAGGGTCGATTTGCCACTGCCTGAAACACCGGTAATGGCAATGATGCCGGCAGAGGGAATTTCGAGATCGAATCCCTTCAGGTTATTCGCGAATGCATTTCGGATAAATAGCCCTGGTTTAATCTTGATATAACGGGAACCATTCCATTGATCTTTATGTTCGAAAGAATGCGGATGGAAAGTGATTAAATGCTTAGAAAGATAGAACCCGGTTACTGAAACCGGATTTTTGATGATCTCGTCGGGCGTTCCTTCTGCTATCACTTCCCCACCATCTTTCCCTGCTCCCGGGCCGATGTCTATAACATGATCAGCAGCAAGAATAACATCACGGTCGTGTTCAACAATTATTACCGTATTGCCAGCTTTCTTTAATGAACGGATCAAATTCATAAGGTTGGCGATATCCCTTGGATGAAGACCGATGGTAGGTTCATCAAGTATATAGGTTATACCGGTCAATCCGGAGCCAAGTTGTCCGGCAAGCCTGATGCGTTGTATCTCCCCTCCTGACAATGTTGATGAGATGCGGTCAATGGTCAGATAGGCTAAGCCAAGACCGGTTAAAAACTCAAGTTTTCGCAATATTTCGCTGATAAGCGGAGCAATAATCTCAATTTCACCAGGATTGGATAGCTGAGCATGGGAAGATTTGAAAAAAGCGACTGAATCCAAAACTGAAAGATTAGAAATTTCAGCGATATTTTTTCCTTTGACAGAATATGCCAGGGCTTCATTTCGCAGCCTGGAACCCAGGCATAACGGACAGGATATAGATTTCATCAGCGCCATCATGCTTTCGCCCCGGTGGTCGGCATGTTTACGACCGTACTCTTCGTTGACCAGCGCTACCAAACCTTTCCATGGTCCTTTAAAATGATGCTCACCTGTGCGTTTATCCCGCTTATACAGCCATTTTACTTCATAAATTTCTTCACCAGTACCATTTATTGCCAGTTCTGTTACCTCCCCCGAGAGTTCATTCCATGGTTTGTCAAGATCAAAACCATGTCTGTCTCCGGCTGCCTTCAGGGTTGCAATGTATTGCCCAAAAGGATCTCCATAGAATTTCCCGGTTTTTGTTCCATTCATCGCGCCTGCCAATATGGATTTCCCAGGATCGGTGATTAATTTTTCGGGATCACAGACAATTTCAGAGCCCAAACCGTCGCAAACCGGGCAAGCGCCTTGTTTATGGTTGAAAGAGAAAAGACTTGAAGAAGGATTTCGGATTTCGGAATTCGATATTCGATATTCAATATTGAGTCCACTCCGAAAAGTCGGAGGGACTGTTTGGTTAAATTGATTTATAATAACTGTTACACATATTTATTTTTGACGTAGTTATAAACAAATGATTGTCAATAACATAATTTGTTTTTCTCATTTTTCAACGGTAGATTTGTTTCGATAAGTAAAGCATAGCCCATGTTTAAAAAGTCAAACAAAGAACCGCAGTTAGATGCCTTCGCCAGCGTTCCGATGATGCTGGAGAGCTCGGCGTTCAAACAGTACAATGATCAAGGTCATTGGCATAACCAGTTCCATGATCAGGTTGTAATGCGCATTGATGAAACCATATTCAGTATCCTCTTCAATAACACTACCGGTGCACCTAACTCCTCCATTCGTACCCTTGTTGGTATGATGATTTTAAAAGAATCTTTTGTATGGAGCGATTCCCAACTTTTTGAACAATGTCGATTCAATCTATTGGTTAGAAGTGCATTAGGACTATTCAACATGAATGATCCGTTACCTGTAGAATCAACATATTATCTTTTGCGCAAACGGATGTATGACCATCAAAAACAAAATGGTGAAGATTTGATGGGAAAGGCCTTCGCACAAATTACCAGCGAACAGATCAAAGAGTTTGATGTAAATGGCCGCAGCATTCGCATGGACAGTAAACTCATTGGCAGCAATATTGCTTTGTTTTCCCGTTACGAGATCATCCATCAAACACTTTGCATGTACTTTAAAACCCTTGATGATGCTGCAAAATCAACACTTTCGCTGGCAGACCTTGAACAACTGGAAAAACTTGTCATAGAAGAACCACTCAAAACTGTTTATCGCAGCACCAGGGAAGAACTCAAAGGCAGGTTGCACCCGATCGGTATTATTAGTTATAAGTTACTGACGTTATTTGGGAATCTCCAAACCGAGTCCTTTCTTCTGCTCCAGCGGGTATTTAATGAACAATACAAAGTATCAGCAGATCAACAGGTTGAACTTCGCCCGAAAGAAGAAATCTCTTCATCGAGTGTACAGTCCCCGCACGATCCCGACAGCGCATACCGCAACAAAGGCGACCAGAAGGTAAAAGGCTACAGCGTGAATATTACGGAGACCTGTTCGGACGAAGGTCTGAACCTGATTACCAATGTGCTTGTTGAAAAAGCCAACACCTCCGATACCGCATTTGTTGAATCAGCCATTCAGGCAACCATGGAGGTTACCGGCCAGTTGATTGAAAAGGTTTACGCTGATGGGGCGTACCAAAGTCCTGCCAATGACGAGTGTTGCGAAGATATCGACATGGTTTTCACCGGTATCCAGGGTGGGGAATCAAAGTATGATTTAGAAATGACCCCTGAAGGTTTACTGGTCACCGATACCCAAACAGGCGAGAAAATGAAAGCCACTTTGGTGAGAAAACAGAAACGAAGCAAAGACGACAGATGGCGTATTACAACCCCCGACGGGTATTATTATTTTAACCAACAAGCCATCCGGAGTTCTCACATGCGTCGGCAAATGAAACAACGTCCATTAGAAGAGTTACACAAGCGAAACAATGTGGAAGCGTCCATCTTCCAACTGGGGTTCCCGTTAAGAAATAACAAATCAAAATACCGGGGACTTATTAAGCAGAAAATATGGGCATGTTGTAGGTGCATATGGATCAATCTTGTACGAATACTCAACTTTACGAAACAAATATGTCAAAGAACGTTTAAAACAATGGAAATACCTGCCTTGAAACTCTTTTCCTCAGGTTATTTTAACCCACAGAGCAGAGTACAACCAATTTGGAGCAGAAAATTTTCCAGTGCACTATTTTTATCGATCAATATTAATTTTTTCATTTTATCATAAACCCCCTTCTCGGAGGGGACTCAATATTCGATATTCAATATTCGATATTCTTTCAAACTTCCTCATACTCAGTTCTGGCAATCACTTCATCCTGTATCTGTTTTCCAAGTTCAACCCAGTATTGGGTGAAGCCGGCTACGCGGACAAGTAAACTTCTGAACTTATCCGGCTCTGCCTGTG
>JBAXKG010000156.1:0-3563 GCA_037137455.1 Bacteroidota bacterium | reverse complement strand
TATTAACAGAGCCGTTAATAATCTTCGATATTTTTGCTTCCGAAACAATTTGCACGAGTTGTCAGCTGCATAAACGTATTTATTAACAAAAACTGTAAGAGTATGAAAAATGTACAAAAACTATTTTATTTTGCCGGATTGATGATCGCGGTAGGATGCTTAATGATTACTTCCTGCACCAAGGAGGGCCCCCAGGGCCCCGCAGGAACGAACGGAGTGAACGGACTTAACGGAGTGAACGGAACCAATGGTTTAAATGGTAAAGATGCAACCGGTTCTTGCTTGGTTTGCCACACCGTAGCTAATTTTGATGCCAAGATTGCCGAGTACCATTTATCAAAACATTACCTGGGTACTACAAGTAACCGATTTGGTAAGTTTTGCGCAGGATGTCACACAAGCGAAGGATTTCTGCAGAATCTCGGAAGTGGAAAATTTATTGTTTCCAACGATATGCCTGCTTCCAACAGGGTTAACTGTACAACTTGCCACAAGCATTCTGGATTTGATTTTTCAGGCGACACAGTTTCTCAAATTTTAACTACTACTTCGTCTGTATTCCTTAATTATAACAAAAATCTTACGGCAACAGATTTTGGTGCAATCAATAACTTATGTGTTACTTGCCATCAGATTCGTGGTTATACCTCTTTAACCTATTTCGATGTAGCCCAGAATAAAAGTGTACCTTTCGATCAGCTTCCTTACTTCCCTTTTGTAAATACCGATGACAATGCCGAAGTTGAATACAGGGTAGGACGTAGCTTTGCTGTTCATGATGGGAACCAATCCAATCTTTTTTCCGGGATCAATGGTTATGAATATGCAGGCAAAACGTATACCCGGGTATGGAAACACTCCGATTATTCATGTACTGATTGTCACATGAATAAATTTGATGCGGCTACCGGTACCGGCGGTCACACGATGTGGGTTAACAAAGCCGAATGTACTGCATGCCACGGCGGATCTGATAAGATTGCCCCAATTCAGGCCCTGATTGAGCTCAAAAGAATTGAATTGGCAGAATTGCTTACTACCAAAAAAATATTCAGAAAAACGGTGAATGCTACTACAGGCGCCATATCATATAGCGCTATGCCAACCCATGATTTCTTTGGCGTTCAATTCGCAACTGTTCAGGATACAACCAAGTATGCTATCGCACTGGCCAGCGCAAATACTGTCGACCCAAAAACAGGCCTGGTTGTTTATACCAATAATGTTACAATTGGTGTTGATCCAAATTATGCCTATAGAATTGGCCGTAAATGGAAATATGGTGAATTGGGTGCAGCTTACAACTATGGTTATATTAACAGCGAACTATCGAAAGGCGCTCACAATCCCCCATATGCATTGCAAATTTTACAAAACTCCATTGATTGGGTAGCCGCAAATTAGAATAAGTCTTATCTTTCTTTATAACAAAAAATCCAAAAATAGTTTAAGTCTATTTTTGGATTTTTTGTTTTCTATTTAACAGAATATCTAAAAAAAACGTTTTCCTGAATTTAAAAAATTTATGAAAAATAATCAATTCAATGATTTAAGCTTAAAACTGATTGATATTTGTCAACGAAGTATTGAGAAATGTCAGTTGTTATATTAACAAATCTCACCGGTCTGACAATAAAAGCCTTAATAATCTTCGATATTTTTGTTTTCGAAACAATTTGTACAAATTGTCTTTCGCAAAAATGTATTTATCAACAAAAGCTGTAATAAGGTATCATTGTAAAAAAGGCTTCAGCGTCCCTGAAGCCTTTTTTACAAATAAGAAATTATCACCAATCTGCTATTGATTCAGAAAATCAATTATCAACTAATAATTAATAATTCAACCAAAAAAAATTATTATGCAAATCAGCAAGTTGAAAACACTGGTCACAATTCTATTTGTGATTTTTGTTATTTCTTCCTGTACAAAAGATAGTATTGTACCGGATCCGCCTTCTCCTCCTCCTCCCCCACCTGTACCCGGTAAGGTCAGTTACGCAGGTGTAATTCAGCCCATTTTTACTGAAAAATGCGTTCGTTGCCATGGGGTTGGACAGAGTGCTCCTGTTTTAGTTGCAGGTAAATCGTATCAGGCATTGATGAACACTTCAGGCATGGTCGATATTGCTAATCCTGGAAACAGCATCATATATTTGGAAATGGCTTCAGGTGGAGGTATGAGCCAGTATAATTCTAAGGCAAATGCCGATTCGGTTTTCAAATGGATCAGCCAGGGGGCAATAAATAATTAATGGTTTAATTCACACTAAATATTTAATCTAAATGCAAACATATACTTTGGGTAAAATGATACGATCGCTGTTGGCCTTCATCTTTATGATGAGTGGTATTGGCATGGGTATTGCACAGGATAGTATCCCGGAACAACCAACCCGGAAACCATTGGAAAAAGCTCCATTTGAAAGTGGGTATTTTATAGCCGGCCAAACTGTATCACTCCCCCCTGCCAAAACTCTTGAAGCAGTTATTCAGCATGATTTTGGCACAATCCAACAACATTGGTCAGACCTCTATGGAATTTGGGGGGCTTCTAACATACGGATAGGGTTTAATTTCACTATTACAAAAGACTTGCAGGTCGGTTTTGGAACTACTAAGTTCAAAATGCTTCAGGATTTCAATATCAAATATGTTATTGCCCGCCAGCGGAAAGGTGGTTTCCCGCTTACCATAACCTTTTATGGGAATGTCGCGCTTGATGCAAGAAACAAATCATTTCTTGGAAATAATAAATTGTCATCAGATCTCGATTACAACTCTCTTGTAAAAGACACATCATTCCAAAGAAGTATTGCAAATCAAATCACTTTAAACGACAAGAATTACTCATTAAACTATATCACTTACAACCAGGCAACTGCGCTGAAAGGGGCAAATCCCTCCGATCTTGGGTCCCTTTTTGATCAAACGTTTAAAGCTTCGTACCGGTTTTCGTATTATGCTGAATTCCTGTTTGCCCGAAGGTTCTGCAAAGAGTTTTCAGCACAATTGGGGATTTCATGGGTACACTACAACCTTGTTGATCTTGCCGAAATGGAAAACAATCATGTCAATGGAATGAAAAATGACAACATCAATATTTCTGGGATCGGTAAAATCAAAATAACTCCTCAAACTTCAATCATGCTAAGTTATTCTCAGCCTGTCTTCACCTATTTGAACACCGCCCCTTGGCCCAATATGGGTCTCGGAGTAGAGATTTCGACCAGCACGCATGCATTTCAGATCTTTCTGACGGCTGCTAATGGGCTCGTTCCTCAGGAAACAGTGATGTATAATGGAAATAATTTTTATAATGGAGCTATTCTTCTTGGATTCAATATAACCCGGTTGTGGACTTTCTAATTCACGATCATAGTATATGTTTAACAAATAAAAAACAAAAACCATGAGAACAACACAAAAAATTGCAACAATTATGACAGCCGCAGTTATTGCTGTAGTATTCCTGTTTGGCAACCTGGCTCAAGCCCAGCAGGCAAAAGCGAAACCATGGCCTGTTCCCGATAAGGACAAGGCGCTAAAATCCCCTACAAAAGCCG
>JBAXKG010000155.1:0-3578 GCA_037137455.1 Bacteroidota bacterium | reverse complement strand
TAATGAAATTTAATGTCCCAAATTTAGTAAATATTTGGGACATTGAAATATAAATATATTGGTTATAAATCAGTTTCCGGTAATAACATATTTGCCCACTTCTTTTTTTCGTCATCCTCGAAGTTGGCCAGGTAATTCATGGTTGTTTGTTTGCTTTTATGGCCCAGGGATTCGCTGATGAATTCGACTGATGCCCCCGATCGCTTTAATACAGTGGCGAAGGAATGTCGGGCGGTGTAGGTAGTTGCCCTGTCAATGCCGATATCCTTACATATGTTTGTCATGTTCTTATTGATCGTTTGGACGGCCTGCCGAATTGCCACGTATTCTTCCTGTGGGGTCATCCCAGGTTTCAGGATGTCAAAGATATATTGATCTGGCACCCCGGGTTTAATGCCCCAACGGTCAATAATACGGCCAATAGGACGGGTAATGGGAATGTTGATTATTGTTTGCTCTTCCACTGTTTCGGCAGTCTTCGCTCTTACCAGGTTGATTTTATCGCCATCGATGTTTGAATATTTCAAGCGTGCCACGTCCTTGATGTTTATTCCGTTGCACAGGTAGCTGAACAGCCAGTAATCGCGGCTGCGTTGCTCAAATGTTCCATTAATTGTCAGGTATGCTGCTATTTTTGCCACATCGGCCTGGGTTAATGCCTTTTTAGTGTTCTTGCCTTTTGGGACTGCATACAATCCATTCTTCGATTTGCCAAACGGATATAACACGCCAACGGGCTTTACCTTATTGAACACAGTGCGAACGTTACGCAAATAGATGCTCACAGTGGTACGGCTGTTTGCCTTTTTGGTTTTCAGTGTTACGGGATCTATCCTGGGAGTTAGCATCCACTTTTCGTATTCTTTAAGGAATTTGATGGTAACAGTTTCAAACGGTAACTTTTCCTTTCCTGTAAACGTTTTCAGTGAATTTATGGCATTTACGTATGTTTCAGCTGTGTTGATCTTTCCTTCATCCCGAAATTCTTTTCCGGTGGTGGTCATGATAGAAAACAGGTCACTATCATCTTTACGTTTTGAGAAGAAAATGGCTTCGAATGTTGTAAAAGAAAAAACATCTATTTCCTTAATTATATCCATTGCGGATTTTTCAATTGCGCCCAGATGGATTTTCAACGGTTTGAATTTATTATCAGTTGAAATTTTGTCAAAATCGTCCTGTAGCATATACAATGTTTTCTTATTAAGCCCTTTTAAGGTATAATACTTTCTATCTTTGTTAAAGGTTACCCGCAATTTAACCGGATGTAAACTTTTTGCGTTGGTTTTTCTGGTCTCAAGGATTATACTTGTTAATGCAGTTTTATCAGTTTTCATAATGGCTTTCAAAATTAGTACACACAAAAGTACACAAAAAAAAGGCAAATATGTCCTAAATTCGGAAAAAAGATGCTAACAAGATATACCGAAAACCATTGATAATGCTGGTATATGCTAATATATGCTAAAATATGAAAATATAAGAAAAGTGCTTTGGGAGCAGGAGGTCGCAAGTTCGAATCTTGCTACCCCGACTTGAAAATCAACCACTTACATCAGTTTTTGTAGGTGGTTTTTTTATAGTTGAATACTTTTATACCTACAAGTCCCATATTTTCCCTTTTTGATTTCCCTTTACCAGTGCGGTTTTGTATTTATTCGTTTAATGAATTTTAAGGCTTATCCCTTTTCATACTTCCCTTTTCATACTTCCCTTTTTCATATTTCCCTTTTTCATACTTCCCTTTTTCATACTTCCCTTTTAGTACTTCCCATTTAATACTTCCGTTTTTATGCTTCCCTTTTAATACTTAAACCCTTTTAATACATCTTTTTTAAACAAGTTGATTGTCATTTTTTTGAAATTTGAGGCGTTTCCAAGTATGAGATGCTTTCTGAAAATATTTTTGAATAAATAAATTTTATGAAATCATTGTTCATACTGGGCTATCGTTCAAATGAATGCTAATAATTTTAATATAGGATGTTTTTTTAAAAAGCTGAAGATGCTAATATTTTTTCAAATTTGACCGAAGTGGACAGAAGTGGATAAGCAGTTAAATTTTCTTTAAAATATTTACTATTCATATCATCCTTAAAAACAGGACCAACCTTGAAATAGCAATCTGCCGCATAGATGAGTTCGTGAAGGTTCTCAGAAAGACCAAACCGTGGTTATCTAATTTGCACTCTCAATTTATCAGGAATTTAACAGGAACGTTCCTTTCAGAAATTGACCGTTAAATAAATCATAATCGTTGAACTTCGTAATAATCTTACCTTTGAAGATAAAACTTAGTCTTATGAAAACAATCACAGGATCAATCATTATGTTGTGGCTGGCATTTGCACTCACCACCACAACGGCATTCGCAGCTGGCAACAATTCCGACAAAACACAGAAAAAAATTGAGAAACAGGCGAAGGCCATAGCCAAACAGTACAAGAAAGAAGGATATTCCATTTCAGGCACTGTACTGCCAATGGAACAGGTAGCGCTCAACCATCTGCAAAAATTGCAGGATGGAAAATATCTTGATTATGAAACAAAAGTCAGCGCGCCGACCTATGCCATCGGACAACAGAAATGCCTCGGCGATGCCCAGAATTTTATGGTCAGGCTGGTTTTTGATTCAATCAGGTATCGTTACGACCAGGCCTATGGAGGCGATGAAGTGAAGAAGAATAAAAAAGAGGTCAGCTGGACAGACAGGTTTTTCAGCGCGTTTCAGCAGGTTGGTGCCATTGATATAGGTGGAATGATTCATCCATCTTTTACCATCTTTAAAAAGGTAAAACGGTCGGACCTTACTGAGTACAGAATGTTTTTCTTATACAGTCCCGATTTTATCAACTCCGACAAAGAAGCGATTACCCGGGCCATTCAAAAGGCATTACGCGAGGTGGATGAAGGCGTCGAATTTGGAGAGAAAGTTCAGAAATTCATTAATAACGGATTGAAATGACACATTAATTCCGTTGAATGACTCTTGGAAGTATTACACATCACACGAATGATATGCAGTGGCTGAATCAATATACAAATACCCTAATATTCTGTTTTGTTGTATTACTGCAACTGAAAGAGAAGGCAATCGTATTTTTATTAAGATACAGTATTATTGGGCTTATCATGCTTTTAACGATGACTTCACTGGCCCAGGTGAACAACGAAGTTGAAGGACAATCCTCTGTAATCATCGATAACAGGAAGGATATACTTCACGTGGCGAATGCCAAATATCGCAGGAAACTGATTGAAGATGCCACCATCAACGCCATCAGACAGGCGGTGCCAACCATTGTCAATTTCGAAGAATATTCATACCAGGATTACGATGAAGCAGATCATTCGAAGCAACCTTCAGACCGGATGATCTTCCAGTTTAAATCGGGGCGTCAGCTCCAATGGCAGCAGTCGGGGAACCCTGTGATAATGCACGATCTGCGAACGAAGAATAAAAGGAACGGTAAAGTAAGAGGGTTTGTAACTGAGATCATTGACCCAGTTACCTTGAATGAATCCCGTTTGCCCGTTGATCAAACAAACCTCAGGAAACCCGCTTTATCGAACACTTT
>JBAXKG010000154.1:0-3588 GCA_037137455.1 Bacteroidota bacterium | reverse complement strand
AATCGAACCTGCATTTAAAGTTTAGGAAACTTCCGTTCTATCCATTGAACTACGGAGCCGGTTTGAATGACAAAGGACAATTGAAAAGTTCTTCACGTTTTCGTCACGCCTTTCGCGGCAAAATTAAGAATTTTATTTTATATCCGCCCCGTTCACTGTGCCTTCGTCGGGGGTAACGAAAAACAGCGTTCCATCGGGGTTTTCGGCCGTGAGTATCATTCCCTGCGAGTCGATGCCCTTTAGTTTCCGGGGGGCGAGATTGACCAGAATCAAAATACGTTTTCCGATAATTTCCTCTGGCTTGAAATATTGCGCGATACCACTTACCACTATGCGCTGATCGAGACCGGTGTCGATCTTTAACTTCAGCAGTTTGTCGGTTTTTGGAACCTTTTCTGCCTCCAGGATAGTCCCGGCGCGGATATCCATCTTCGAAAAATCATCATATTGAATTGTCTCTTTGCCAGGTCTTACGGGGGTTTTGGCCTTCAAGGCGTCATTGGCCACCCGTGTGTTCAACAGTTTCTGTACCTGCGCCTCAATTGCCCCATCTTCGATCTTTTCGAACAGAAGTGAGGGGGCGCTCAGAGCTTGTCCGGCAGTGAGCCAGTTAAGCAAAACAGCATCCTTCCATTTCATATCAGGGAGGTTTACCATTTGCCTGATCTTGGCAGCCGAAAATGGCAGGAAGGGCTCAGCCACGATCGATAATTGTGCGCAAATTTGCAATGAGATGTTCAACACGGTACCAACCCTTACAGGATCTCCGGGATAAACCTTCCAGGGTTCATTATCGGTGAGGTACTTATTGCCAAGCCGTGCCAGGTTCATCATCTCAGCCAGCGCTTCACGGAACCGGAAAGCATGGATGCTTGCGGCAATCTTGTCGGGGAATTGCTTCATGGCCTCCAGTGTTGCTTTGTCGCCATCATTTAATTCATTGGCAGCCGGAACCTTGCCATCAAAATATTTGTGGGTCAGCACCATCGTGCGGTTCACGAAATTCCCAAGGATTGCCACGAGTTCATTGTTGTTCCGTGCCTGGAAATCCTTCCAGGTAAAGTCGTTGTCTTTTGCTTCGGGGGCGGCTGAAGTAAGAACATACCGGAGAACATCCTGTTTCCCGGGGAAATCAACGAGATATTCATGCAGCCACACCGCCCAGTTACGCGATGTTGAAATCT
The DNA here is from genome assembly GCA_037137455.1 of Bacteroidota bacterium. Lineage (GTDB taxonomy): Bacteria > Bacteroidota > Bacteroidia > Bacteroidales > FEN-979 > CAIVAT01. The sequence continues at coordinate 2,404 of JBAXKG010000154.1, read as the reverse complement.
TGTCGCCTTCGAGGTTAAGGAATTCATTGGCAGGCACATTATCCGGAAGGATATAAGTCCCCTCGGCCTTAAGCATCGTGGGGAAGATAATGCAATGAAAAACAATATTATCTTTTCCGATGAAATGAACCAGCTTGGTTTCGGGGTCTTTCCAGTATTTCTGCCAGTTTGGGGTCAGCTCTTTGGTGGCAGAAATATACCCGATCGGGGCATCAAACCAAACGTACAGCACCTTTCCATCTGCCCCTTTCACCGGCACCTTCACACCCCAATCGAGGTCGCGGGTTACGGCCCTGGGCTGTAACCCCTGGTCGATCCACGATTTACATTGCCCGTAAACATTGGTTCTCCAGTCGTCCTTGTGCCCCTCGAGGATCCATTCGCGCAACCAGGGTTCATATTCATCAAGCGGCAAAAACCAGTGTTTGGTTTCACGCATCACAGGAGGGTTTCCGCTCAAAACCGATTTCGGATCGATCAGATCGGTTGCATTGAGGGAGGTTCCGCATTTTTCACACTGATCGCCATATGCCTTGTCATTACCGCAATGGGGACATGTTCCGGTGATGTAACGGTCGGCTAAAAAATGGCCCGTGGCTTCATCGTAATATTGAGCAGATACCTTCTCGATAAACTGCCCCGCCTCATACATCTTAAGGAAAAATTCCGAAGCCGTGTCGTGATGAATTTTATTGGATGTGCGGGAGTAGATATCGAATGAAATTCCAAAATCTATAAACGATTTTTTAATAATCCCATGGTACTTGTCAACAATGTCCTGCGGCGAAACCCCCTGTTGCAGAGCCTTGATGGTTATGGGAACTCCATGTTCATCTGAACCGCCAATAAAAACAACATCTTCATCGTTCATGCGAAGAAACCGCACATAGATATCGGCCGGAACATATACCCCCGCCAGATGCCCGATGTGGATGGGACCATTGGCATAGGGCAGCGCCGAGGTAACGGTATAACGTTTATAATCAGGTTTTTTATCCATGGGAATATTTGATAAACATCGGCAAAGTGATGGACAAAGATATTACAATTTTCAGTATTTTTACCCCATGATCCAGCCACCATACCTAAAGAAAGGCGACAAGATCGGCATTGTATCTCCGGCTCGCAGCATCACCTTCGAGGAGGTTCACCCGGCAATTCGTTTTTTCCAGCGGCACGGGCTGGAGGTAGTGCTTGGAACATATGTTTTCAGCCGCCATCGTCAGTTCGCGGGTACCGATGAACAACGGCGCAAGGATTTCCAAAACATGCTTGATGACGTGAAGATCAGGGCCATCGTGTGCGCGCGCGGCGGGTACGGCACGGTGAGGATAATCGACAAATTGGACTTTGCGAAGTTTTGCGAACATCCAAAATGGATTGTAGGGTTCAGCGATGTTACCGTACTTCATGCCCATATTCACCGCCAGTTTGGTATTGAAACCCTGCATGCAACCATGCCGATAAATTTCCAGTCTGAAAAACAGGATGATACGCTGAAAACCATGATGAATGCACTGTTTGGACATCCTATTGCCTATTCATTCAACAAAGCAGCTCTTTCACGCGAAGGAATCGCAGAAGGATTGCTGACGGGCGGAAACCTTTCTATCCTTTACAACCTGATGGGTACACCATCTGAAGCCGATACCACTCAAAAAATTTTATTCATCGAGGATGTGGATGAGTACCTTTATCATATCGACCGGATGATGATGAACCTGAAACGGACCGGGATGCTTGCCAGACTAAGCGGACTCATCGTTGGCGGAATGAACAGGATGAACGACAATACCGTACCTTTCGGGTTGACCGCCAATGAGATAATTGCCGATAATGTCATGGAATACAAATACCCGGTTTGCTTCGATTTCCCGGCTGGCCATCTCGATACCAACCTGGCCCTGATCCTTGGGCGAAAGGTCACCCTGAAGGTCGCCAATGAGGTTGATCTCCTTTTTTATTGACAGTTCTGGTTACCTTTTCTCTTTTTTCCGATTAACTATCATGAACAACCATATCGAGCTGGGAAAAGCCGGTGAAGAAATCGCCGTTGGCTACCTTGAAGCGAAGGGGTACCTGATTTTGGACCGAAACTGGCGATGGGGGAGGCAGGAGCTCGATATCATTGCACGTGATGGAAATTTCATCGTGATCGTGGAGGTGAAGACCCGCCATTCAGAGTATTTTGCTGAGCCCGGAACGTACGTCAATCGCGACAAACAACGAATACAGGTTCGTGCGGCCAATGGCTGGGTACGATACCACAAACAGGAAGGTGATGTACGGTTCGATGTGATGTTCATATTGGTAATAGGAGGGAGTGTAAAGATTCAACATATTGAGGATGCCTTTTATGCAACCCTGTGAATCCCCGCGAGCGCATTCCCCGCTGCTTGCGGCG
>JBAXKG010000153.1:0-3617 GCA_037137455.1 Bacteroidota bacterium | reverse complement strand
AATTGTTTTAATGATCCTGATGTATTCATTATTCAATGCGATAATACACTCAAAAAGAAAGTAAATGCCTTTGAATTACCTGCGAAGATTGACTACGATAGCTTCAGTGAAGTAATTTTGTTTGGTTTTCCGACTATTACACTAACGCCTACAACTTTCAAAGCCTTTTCGAATCAAGTACCCTTATTAACTAGGGGAACGACGAGCTTTAAAAAAAATCAAAAAATATCGGAAATAATTGATAAGTTTGAAAAAACATCATATGCAATTCTAAGAACCGACTCATTAAACAAGGTTGGCTGTTCAGGTTCGCCTGTTTTTGGGAGAAAAAAACACTCAAAAAAATGGATTTTTGGAGGTGTTTTCATAAGATCAGATGCAAAAACAGGAATTTCCTTAATTTTAAAACCGGACTATGTGTTAACATTAATTAATCGTAAATTTGGGAGATAATAAATAAGGCTGCAGCCAATCGAGTGGGCTGCCCCGCTGGCATCGCCGAATGTGCAACTCTTGATAATATCCGGACCAAAGTGAGCCAATATTCCGGAGCAAAGTAAGCCACCATTCTGGCATACTGACACCATAAAAGCTTAAGTAATGGATAGTTGGAGAATTAATTCTGTTTAGCCTTAACAAAATCAACAAAATTGTCAAGGGTTAAAATTCTTTCCTGAAAACTTTCCGGGAAACATGATAAGTAAGGAAGAGGAACAATCAATTTAACATTATACCTGTACATTTCCTCTAACTGGTTAGTCGAAATTCCCTGCTGAAGTGTAAATAAATGCTTTACGGGAATCCTGTCTGCTTCATTCAATATTTGTCTCCACCTGTCCTTGCATGTAGTTTTGGCAGCCATGAATACCAGACTGGAAGCATCAAAAGTAGTATCATGATAACTGGCGGATCCCGGGAAAATGAAGTCAGGTCGTTTGTTTTCTTCAGTTATGACCTGTCCTTCATATTTCAGATTAACTTTTGAAAAAATTTCAGAGAGATGATGTTCAAGGGATTTTCCAGCCCTGCTTTTTCGTCTGTTTAGGATGGTATTTGCAAAATTTATCAACTCCTCAACTGACAGAAAGGGGGTCTTAATGCGTTCAGAATAACGATCATTTTCAAATGACTTGAATAAATCAAACTCAGCAATCAGCCAATTTAAAAGAATTTCATCCGGATTAGCCTCTATAAGTTTGTCTGTAACCTGATATGAGCCATTATAACATCTTCTTGCATTCGTTGCCAATTCAAATGTGGCAGGGAATTCAACCTTTATTGTACTGATATAGGCTATGAAACAATCAATAAGTTTTTGTGGCGCAGAAACGACATTCCCTTTATTAATTAACTGGTTTGTGTCATTTGAAGAAAGGTTGAAAGCTGCGAAAAAATCTTCAATATCTTCATCTGTTTCGAGAACAAAGCCCTCATAAAAATCTTTATCAATGTGTGAGAGGACAAACAAATCACCGACATGGTCACCGGTAAGAAATGGAAACCCTCGTCCAAATCTTGTGAGCCTGTATTCATTCCGAGTGCCTTGTCCGTAATAGATAAACCGGCTTTGGGTCTCAAAATTGCTTTGCCACTTTATTGTAACAAATTTTTCATCATTTTTACCTTTTGGTCTCGGAGAATCAAATATTAATGGAATTGAATTCTTTGGAATATAAAACCCCTCCTGATGCGCTCCGGTTTTTCCGGCATCGTTGGCAGAAATAAACTTGCAAAAAGCAGTCTTGCTCTTGCCTACTGATTCTATTGCAGCATTAACAATACTATTCATTTAAAAGGGTCTTTTTTACTTGCTTTGCAACAGCCTGGATCATTGGAACGATAACAGAGTTACCAAACTGTTTATAGGCTCTGTTGTCAGAGACAGGAATAATAAAAGAATCCGGGAATCCCATCAAACGGGCACATTCTCTCGGTGTTAACCTGCGTGGATTAACTCCGTTCTGAGGTATTAATATCTCAGAACCGTCTTTATAATATCTAGCACTTAAAGTACGTGATACGCCATTTAAATCAGTCATTCCAAAACCAAAACCATTACCTTTAGCCTTATGTTTTATTGCGTAATTCTGTAAGTAATTCCACAATTTATCTGACAAAGTATACTTCTCATCAGGTTTTGGATCAAGTATAGTTTTAAATTTCCTTTCTGTTAAATCAGGTTCGGGAAAAGAAAAAGCAACATCTTCCCCAAAGATTTCTCGGCGAAACCCAACTATTATTATTCTTTCCCTGTGTTGCGGCACGTAGAACCTTCCATCAAGTACTTTGAAGAAAAGTTTATAATCTACTGACAGGATTTCCGAAATGACCTTAAATGTAAGCTTTTTATCATGTGACAGAAGGTTCTTCACGTTTTCCAACATAAATGCCTTTGGTCGCTTTACATCAAGTATCCTGGCAATATCAAAAAACAATGTGCCCTGTGTTGCATCCTTAAAACCATGTTCCCGGCCCAGACTCGTTTTTTTAGACACTCCTGCTATTGAAAATGGCTGACAAGGGAATCCGGCTAACAAAAGGTCATGATCCGGAATGTCATTTTCATTGATTTTTGTGATATCCCCAAAAGGAACTTCGCCAAAATTGGCTTCATAGGTCTTTTTTGCAAAATTGTCAATTTCAGAGGTAAACACGCTTTTCCCGCCAAGATTCTGGTATGCAAGTCTGATTCCTCCGATACCAGCAAATAAGTCAATAAATTTAAATAAGGGTTCCTCCGGAGCCGGAAATGGAACATCCCACATTATCGGAAGATACTCGGAGAATAATTGTGACTCTTCAACAAGATCAGCATCTTCAATTGATTCAGCATAATCAATCGCTGATTCTCTGTAAAACCGGGAAACACCATTTTTGCGATTCTGGATGAAATGAGTAAGGCTTGCTAATCCGTCATCATTAGTTTTATCATTATCAACCTGAATTTTATATTTTCTCCTTAATTCTGAATACTTTATCATTTTTCCGCTCCTCAATAACCAAAGTGATTTCCTTAATACAAAAGTCCAATTTTTTTTGGATTTCCTTGCCCCAAAAGCGCAAAACTTTCCAGTTATTTTTCAACAGTTCATCATTAACCTCTTTATCTCTCTGAATGTTATTCTCAATCTTATGATGCCAGAATTCCGTGTTTGTTTTTATCCTGTGTTTTTCATTTTCCCAATCCTTGCCATGAAAATATTCGCTATCGCAAAATATAGCAATTTTTAATCGTTTGAAGGTGATGTCAGGTTTCCCGGGCACAGTTTTATCATTGCGCCTATATCTGTGGCCAAGAGCAAATAATGTTTTGGCAAGTCTTTCTTCTATCCGAGTGTTTTTAGATCGGATTGCCTGCATGTTACGTTTGCGTTGATCTTTAGTCAGAACATCCATTATATCTTTACTTTGGCAAAACCACACCATTAATTCTTACTGAATACACTACAAAAATTCGTCCGAAAAACAGTGCATTTTTATACAGATTAAACTGAAAAATAAAATCTTGAAAAATTTTATCTGCCCCTGCTAACAGAAAGCAACCATAACCAGACACAAAGCAATCCCGACCCGGCAAAGCCCAGCACATTCACCCAGATTGGCAACATCCATCCCGC
>JBAXKG010000152.1:0-3681 GCA_037137455.1 Bacteroidota bacterium | reverse complement strand
CACCCCATGGAGTACCAATGCCGTGGAGATCACACAGAATATGGGAATCAAAGGCATTATACGCATAGAGGAATTTACAAATTACGAATTACCAACCGGAGCTCGGCGGAGCTCAGCGGAGCCAATTACGAATTACAAGTCACAATCAGAAGATATTAAATCACTCGTCACTTCTTATGATCCGATGCTTCAGTGCATTTTTGAGGGCCTTGACCAGGAGATCTTTCACATCATACATGAACCCGATCCCGTAATTTTCATAAATGATATTGCTGCTTATAATGCTCAGGAGGGATTGGCATTGAGCGTGGAGGAGATTGAATATCTCGTGGGATTAAGTCATAAAATTGATCGAAAACTTACCGATAGCGAGCTCTTCGGATTTTCACAAGTCAATTCTGAGCATTGCAGGCATAAGATATTTAATGGCGCATTTATCATTGACCGGAAGGAGATGCCTGAATCTCTTTTCGACCTGATTAAAAAAACTGCCAGGGAGCATCCCAATTCACTGGTTTCTGCTTACAATGACAATGTAGCCTTTATTTCCGGTCCGGAAATTGAACAATTTGCCCCGGCCAGTCAGAATATAGCCGATTTTTTCACAATAAAAGATATTCAGTCGGTAATTTCGTTAAAGGCAGAAACCCACAACTTCCCCACAACTGTAGAGCCTTTTAATGGCGCCGCTACCGGTTCGGGCGGTGAGATCCGCGATCGGATGGCAGGAGGGAAGGGAAGCATCCCACTGGCCGGAACAGCCGTTTATATGACCTCATATCCACGTCCGGATGGCGGACGAAAGTGGGAAAAGATCGTGGATGCTCGTTCCTGGCTCTATAAGACTCCCGAAGAGATACTGATAAAAGCATCGAATGGAGCAAGCGATTTCGGAAATAAATTCGGACAACCTTTAATTTGCGGGTCGTTATTGACATTTGAACATGAAGAAAACGGGAAGACTTTTGGTTACGATAAGGTAATCATGCTTGCAGGAGGGGTTGGTTTTGCCCGGAAAACAGACAGTTTGAAAGACACTCCTGAACCTGGCCAGAGAATAATTGTGATGGGAGGCGATAACTATCGCATCGGTATGGGCGGAGGCGCAGTATCATCGGTTGCAACTGGTGAATTTGGCAATACGCTTGAACTGAATGCCGTGCAAAGGTCGAATCCTGAAATGCAGAAAAGGGTCTTTAATGCTATCAGGGCTCTCACGGAAATGGATAATAATCCAATAGTTTCCATTCATGATCATGGCGCAGGAGGTCATCTTAATTCTCTGTCGGAACTTGTGGAAGCCACCGGGGGCACAATTTATATTGATGCCCTGCCCGTAGGCGATCCGACCCTTTCTGATAAAGAAATCGTATCCAACGAATCGCAGGAAAGAATGGGCCTGGTAATTAGGGCAGAGGACCTTGACTTGTTGAAAGAAATAGCCGAACGCGAACGTGCGCCAATTTATGAGGCCGGGATAACAACAGGCGACCATCAACTGGTTTTTCATGACAGGAAAAATGCCGGCACACCAATAAATCTCAGCCTGGATGATTTTTTCGGTAAACCTCCTAAAACAATCATCAGGGACTCATCATATTCAACCCGTTTTTCACAACTGACTTATACCGCAGCGAGGTTGCACGAATATCTCGACTTGGTTTTGCAGCTGGAAGCAGTGGCATGTAAAGACTGGCTGACTAATAAAGTTGACAGGGCCGTTTCAGGGAAAGTTGCAAAACAACAAACCTGCGGAGCAATCCAATTACCACTGAACAACCTTGGAGTTGTCGCGCTCGATTATAAAGGGGAGAAAGGAATAGCCACATCAATAGGGCATGCCCCAATCGCGGGTATGGTCGACCCGATTGCCGGATCGAGACTGTCAATAGCGGAAGCGCTGACAAATATTATATGGGCGCCACTTGCACACGGGCTGAAAGGCGTGTCACTTTCTGCTAACTGGATGTGGCCTTGTAAAAATTCCGGCGAGGATGCACGCCTTTATGCAGCCGTAAAAGCAGTCAGTGATTTTGCAATAGAATTGGGTATAAATATACCTACAGGTAAAGATTCATTATCAATGACACAAAAATATCCGGGTGGCAAAATGGTATTCTCTCCCGGAACAGTAATCATCACTGCAGTTGCAGAGGTGTCGGATGTAAAAAAGGTTATAGGTCCGGTATTGATAAATGAACCCGGTTCCCATCTTTTGTATATAGATTTTTCAAGGGGAATGATGAAACTTGGAGGAAGTAGTTTTGCGCAGGTTGTAAATGCTATCGGAACCGAAGTTCCATCAGTGAGCAGTTCGGAGTATTTTATCAGGGCATTTAACCTTGTTCAGGAGTTGATCGGGGAGGGGTTGATTCTCTCCGGCCATGATATTTCTGCAGGAGGGCTTATCACCACACTACTTGAAATGAACTTTGCAAACGAGGGTTTCGGAATAGATGCAGACCTTACATCACTGAAGGAAAGGGATATTTTAAAAGTGCTTTTCAGTGAAAATCCCGGGATCGTAATTCAGGTAAAAAATGTCGAATCTTTAAGGAATCATCTGATAAAGGCCCGGGTAGAAGCTGTACCGATTGGTTTAATCAGTTATGAAAGGAAGTTGACAATCAAAAATGGCCCCGACAATTATTCTTTTGATATTGACTCGTTACGTGATACCTGGTTCCGTTCATCGTACCTGCTCGACCGGAAACAAAGCGGAGAAAAGCTTTCGCTTGAACGGTTTGAAAATTACAAGGTTCAGCCATTGCAGTTCAGTTTCAATGAAAAATTTACCGGAAAATTTGCACAGTACGTGATAGATCCGAAAAGAAGAACACCATCGGGGGTGAAGGCAGCCATTATCCGCGAAAAGGGTGTAAACCGCGACCGCGACATGGCCTGGGCGCTTTATCTCGCCGGATTCGATGTCAAAGATATCCATATGACTGATCTGGTATCAGGCATGGAAAACCTTGAAGATGTGAATATGATTGTTTTTGTCGGGGGCTTTTCCAATTCCGATGTGCTGGGTTCAGCCAAGGGCTGGGCAGGGGCATTCCTTTACAACGAAAAGGCAAAAATGGCTTTAAACAATTTCTTCGCGAGGGAAGATACATTGTCACTCGGAGTTTGTAACGGTTGCCAATTGCTGGTTGAACTTGGGCTGATCTATCCTGAATTATACAGCTCTGATCCCCTGTTGAACCGCCATCCGAATATGTCATGGAACGATTCGCACAAATATGAATGTGCTTTTGTCGGGTTGGAAATCATTGAAAACAGCTCCGTTATGCTGAAAACATTAGCTGGTTCAAAACTCGGAATCTGGGTAGCCCATGGCGAAGGTAAATTCAACTTCCCGGGGAACGAAGATCAGTACCAGATTCCGGCAAAATTTCACTATCACAATTACCCTGGCAATCCCAACGGTTCTCAATTTGACGCCGCATGTATTGCTTCTGCCGACGGGAGGCACCTGGCCATTATGCCGCATCTTGAAGATTCAGTTCTTCCTTGGCAATGGGCCTTTTATCCTGGCGACCGGAAGCAGGATGAGGTAACTCCATGGGTTGAGGCGTTTGTAAATGCAAGAGAGTGGGTTGAAGAAAATTTATAAAATGACTAAAACAATATTTATCACAGGCGCCACTGCGGGTTTTGGGAAGGCAATTGCCACGA
>JBAXKG010000151.1:0-3696 GCA_037137455.1 Bacteroidota bacterium | reverse complement strand
TAAAAGGACTTCAGAGCATCAAAAGCATGCAGAATGTCGTCAAATCGGGTATCCCAAACAAAGAGGAATCAGATTTCATAAAATTGTATCTCTTCGAAAAAGAAAGAACCCGGTTGAAAAGTGAAGAAATAAGGATTTTACTTAGGCTTGAGATCATTCAAAACAGGTTGAAGGAGATACAGGCATATAATGATGAAAAAGCAGGACAGATGAATGTTTCTGAACCGGTAGAAAAGAGTAAAAAGCACGGGAAGGACGATAAAAAAGAATTTAAAACCATGTCGATAGACTACTAAAAAACAATGTGCTATGTCAGAACCTACACATTCAATTAACGCGACCGGCCTTGCCGATATTCTCGAAAGAGTACTCGATAAAGGGATCGTAATTGCCGGTGATATCAAAATTCAGATCGCGGATATAGACCTGTTAACCATTAAAATCAGGTTGCTGATCGCTTCGGTTGACAAAGCCATGGAGATGGGCATCAACTGGTGGCAGGAAGATACCTACCTCTCAACGAAAGCCAGAGAAAAAGAGCTTATGCAGCAACAGGAAACTTTGGAGGCCCGCCTGGAAAAGCTTGAGGCCAATAACAAACCCACTTAATTTACAGAACACAAAAACTATCAACAAAATGAACCGAGCATATTTTACAAACTTAAATTTTTGAGTAATATAATCCTTAATATGCGAGCTGCATAATACCTTTAAAAACAATTATATTATTATGAAAAACGAAAAAAATAAAGAAAAAAAGGACGAAGCCGATTTTGATCTTTTCGGACTTGGCGGTTTGTTCAAAGGCATCGAAAAACTGGTTGACCTTGCCGGGAAGCTCGAGGAAAAGGGAGGAATCAGCAAGGAAGGCGAGATCAATTTTGATCATATCAAAAAAGGCATGAAAGGCGTTTATGGCTTTACCATCAACACGGCAGGCGGTGGTACCCCAAAAGTGGAGACTTTCGGGAACATTAAAAAAACACCTGAAGGGCCTAAAGTGGATGAAGAACGGGAACCGATAACGGATATTTTTGACGAAAAGAACGAGATCGTTGTTATTGCCGAAATGCCTGGAATTGAGGAAGATGATCTTAAAATTGATCTGAAAGAAGACATCCTTGAAATTTCGGCTGTAAGCAAAAGCAGAACATACCGAAAAGAATTACTGCTCCCGGCTAAGGTGATCAAATCAAATCTAAGGCACAAATTTACAAATGGCATCCTTGAGATCAGGATAAAAAAATAAATGACATGGCACTCACGGGCTTAGAAAACAGCGACCTTAAACTCATCATTTTCGGCGGCAAAGGCGGTGTTGGAAAAACCAGTTGTGCCATTGCCACAGCCCTGGCGTTGTCTGAAAATTTTAAAACGCTGCTCATCTCCACCGATCCGGCCCATTCCGTGTCGGATTGCCTCGAACAACAGATTGGCTTTAAAGTTCAGGAAGTTGCCGGGCATAAAAACTTAGCTGCAATTGAGGTTGTTGCCGATGAAGCACTTTCAAGGTTTAAAACGGAACATCAAAGCGAACTAAAAAAACTTCTTGAAACCTCCACGGACCTGGATAATGAGGATATCGATGAGATGCTCACGTTATCGATACCAGGTATTGATGAAATCATGAGTTTTAAAACAATTATTGATTTTATCGAAGAAGGCCAATATGATAAATATGTTGTTGATACAGCACCCACGGGTCATGCATTGCGACTGATTTCATCTCCAAAGTTATTGGATGCATGGATAAAAGTTGCCGCCAGAATGAGATGGAAATACCGCTATATGATCACCAGCTTTTCGGGTTCCTATAATGTGGATGAGGTGGATGCATTTTTACTTAGCCTTAAAAAAACGGTAAAAAGAATCGAAAACCTGTTGCGGGATAAAACCAGATGTGAGTTTATCCCGGTATGTATCCCTGAAGCGATGGCGATCATGGAAACGGGAAGGCTGCTTGCCGATCTTGGCACATCCGGAATAATTGCACGACAAATCATCGTGAACAATGTAATGGTATCGGAGGATTGCAGTTTTTGTAAGCGCAGAAAGGCCGGACAGTTAAAATATATTCAACAAATAAGCGAAATTTTTAACCATTTAAACAAGGTTGAAGTCCCTTTGTTTGCTGAAGAGATCAAAGGGCTGGAAGCATTGACTCAGTTGAGGATGAGCCTTTTTGGAGATAAACCTATCAACCAATAAACCCATCAACAAATAAACCATGACCAAAATGAAAGACGAAATAATATTACGTGTCAAAGAAACCCTGGTTAAGGATGTTGGCAGGGCAATCGCCAGAATCGATCCAAAAGACATGAAGTTGATCGGTCTGGAAAGTGGCGATGTGATAATGATTGAAGGCAAACGTGCCACACCTGTTAAAATCATGCCTTGTTATCCCGAAGACAGGGATAAGAGTATTATTCAAATTGACGGGATTACCAGGGAAAATGCCCAAGCCGGGATTGATGAAAAAGTGAAGATAATCAAAACTACCTGCCATCAGGCTACAAAAATAAAACTCAAGCCCGATACAAAATCCGGTTCGCTATATAAGGCCGATGATGCCAAATACATTGGCTCGCTCATCAATGGCCTTCCGGTGACAAAAGGCGATAAAGTGAAAGCCACTCTGTTTGGTTCCCGGACGGTTAATTATACCGTAACCGGTACCAATCCTGACGGCGTGGTGCTGATACACCCAGATACAACCTTTCAGCTTGAATTAACAAAGCAGGACGGAGAACGCAAAAGTAAAGTGTCATACGAAGATATCGGTGGACTTGGTAATCAGGTTCAACGCATCAGGGAGATGATTGAACTCCCATTAAAATATCCCGAAATTTTCGAACGACTTGGTGTTCAGGCACCCAAAGGCGTATTTCTGTATGGCCCTCCGGGAACCGGGAAAACGCTCATCGTTAGAGCGGTGGCTCATGAAACGGATGCCTATTTTATTAACATCTCCGGCCCTGAGATCATGGGGAAATTTTACGGGGAAAGTGAAGGCCGGATAAGGAAAATTTTTGAAGAGGCTCAGCAACATGCACCAGCCATCATTTTTATTGATGAAATAGATGCCATTGCGCCAAAGCGGGAAGATATGGGCGGCGAAAAACAGGTTGAAAAGCGTGTTGTAGCCCAACTATTATCGCTTATGGATGGATTGGAATCGAGGGGGAAGGTTATAGTAATTGGCGCTACCAATATTCCTAATTCCATTGATCCGGCGTTGAGAAGACCGGGACGTTTTGATCGCGAAATTTCTATTTCTATTCCCGATAAAAAAGGCAGGCTGGAAATTCTTCACATCCATACCAGGGGCATTCCCTTGTCGATGGATGTAGATATGGAAAAACTGGCAGAAATCACCCACGGTTTTGTGGGCGCCGATTTGGAAGCTTTAGCCAGAGAAGCCGCCATGACTGCTTTGCGGAAAATACTCCCGCAAATCGATTTCGAGATGGCCGAAATACCTTACGAACTTTTGATGTCGCTCGAAGTGACCATGGATAACTTTCTTGATGCGATGAAAGAGGTGGAGCCTTCGGCCATCAGGGAAGTTTTCGTGGAGGTGCCCGATGTGAAATGGGATGATGTTGGCGGCCTTGATGAAATAAAAGAGGCTTTAAAGGAAACGGTGGAATGGCCATTGAAATATGCCGACCTGTTTAAAAAAGCCGATACCAA
>JBAXKG010000150.1:0-3699 GCA_037137455.1 Bacteroidota bacterium | reverse complement strand
CGCCTTGGTAGCCGATGTTTATGACCTGAAGAATTGGGTTGAACAACTGTACAAAGGCACCTTGCTGAAACCGGAAACACAGGCTCAGCGGCTCACGGTTGTTCCAGCTCCGGGTGAAGACTGTGAAGAATATGGTTTGGGGATCATGCATAAAATAAATCCCCCGATGTGGGGTCATACCGGAACCATCCCTGGTTACAAAAACTGGGCGGGGTATTGTCCATCAAAAAATGTGACTATCGTAATTTGTTACAATGCTACCTCCGCCAAGCCCATGGACCTGGCATCGAGGCTGATGAACATTTATATTTCTACTGTTCAATAGGCCCCGCTTTCAGAAAAGACGAGGCAGAAAAAACAATCTTGAAAATTAAAAAGTAATAACCTTATCCTGACTGTTCAGGTATTCTGTAAATGGCGCACCCATAAACCTTACCGTTATATCCAGGCTTGTCATTTTTTCGGTTATCTTGTATGCATCTGTGCAGGCAAGGCAGGCTTCAACTGTGATGCCGCTGTCGATAACATCCTTTAGCTCGGTTTGAATATCCTCATCGTCAGAAGTTAACTTTGTGGATGGCCCCCAGATAATCAGATTTATTTCATCCCACCATCCATTTGCCTTGGCGTTGATAAGGTAGGGAAAAATTACTTTCATCGCAACCTCTTTTTCGCCTGTTGTCCATAAAAGGTGAAGTTTGCCCATAGTATAAAATTATTTTAATCCACGGCGTTTTAACAAAGGATCAATCGATGGTTCCTGACCTCTGAATTTTCTGTATTGTTTCATACCATCATCGTTACCCGATTCGGCCAGGCAATATTTCCTGAATTTTACTGCCAGATCCTTATTGTATAAATCGCCTGATAATTTGAAAGCGTCAAAAGCATCAGCATCCAACACGGCAGCCCAAATATAGACATAGTAGCCAGCCGCATAGCCTCCGCCAAAAATATGTGCAAAATATGTGCTCCTGTACCTGGGAAGGATTTCCGGTATAAGGCCAATCTTTTTCATTTCATCATTTTCAAAGTTCACTACATTCACATCGGTTGATTTTGTCAGGTCATGGTAGTCCATATCAAGGATTGACGCTGCCAGGTATTCGACTGTTACGAATCCCTGATTAAACAATGAGCTTTTCTTAATTTTATCGATAAGTTTATCAGGGATCACCTCACCTGTTGTATAATGCCTGGCATAACTTTTCAGCACTTCGGGCTCACCTGCCCAGTTTTCATTTATCTGAGAAGGTAATTCAACGTAATCCTGAGGAACATTTCCTGCAGTCCGTGTATATTTACCCTCTGTAAACAACCCGTGCAAGGCATGTCCAAACTCATGGAACAGTGTGGTTGTTTCATCCCAGCTTAATAATGATGGTGAAGTTGCTGTTGGTTTTGTGAAATTGCATGTGACAGATATGATCGGGTCAACTTTTTTACCATTTTCCCATCCCGCAGCCTGAAAATCGGTACACCATGCCCCTCCCCGCTTTCCGTCACGTGGATAATAATCGAGATACAATATTCCGAGATGACTTCCATCAGCCTCCTTTACTTCATATGTTTCAACATCCTTCTGAAAAACCGGAAGATCTGTTCTCTTGTTAAATGTTATACCGTATAACTTAGTGGCCACCATAAACATTCCGTCACGTACATTGGCCAGACTGAAGTAGGGTTTCAATTCAGTTTCATCCAGATTAAATTTTTCCATACGAATAATCTCTGCATAATACCACCAATCCCATGGTTGCAATTTGAATTGTCCGCCATCCCGGTCGATAATTTTCTGCATTTCTGCTGCCTCCTTTTTTGCGACAGGCAGGGCAGCGGTCCAGAGTTTGTCAAGGAAATCGTTAACGTTTGCCGGGGTCTTAGCCATGTTTTCATCAACAATATAAGCAGCATAGCTTTCAAACCCCAGCAGCCGGGCTTTTTCGACACGGAGTTTCACAATTTTTGAAACAGTTTCCTTGTTATCATTTTTGTCATCGTTATTACCGCGCATAAAATAGCCGCGATATATTTTTTCACGAAGGTCACGGTTTTTGGCATATTGCAAAAAAGGAATCATGCTGGGTTTAGACAAGGTAAAAACCCACTTGCCTTGCAGCCCTTTTTCCTTTGCAGTTTCAGCAGCGCCATCTATTACACCCTGAGGTAATCCATCGAGGTCTTTCTTATCTTCAATAACAAGTTTGAAGTTGTCATTTGTCTCTGATAACAGATTTTCTCCAAATGTGAGAGACAGCATGGAGAGTTCTGCATTCAATTTTCGCAACTGTTCCTTCTTATCAGCCTGAAGATTAGCACCTTGCCTTTCAAAATCGCGGAAGTATTTCTCAACAACCCTTAATTGCTGGCTATCAAGTTTTAACTCATGCCGTTTTTCATAAACAGCTTTGATCCTTGCAAATAGCTTCTCATTCAATGAAATATCATCCCCGTGCTTCGACATAACCGGACTAAGCTGGCGGGCAATTGCCTGCAACTGTTTATTGGTTTCGGCTTCATTGAGACTGTAAAAAACCTTACTGACTCTTGTCAGGAGTTTACCGGATTTATCAAATGCAAGGATTGAATTTTCAAAATCAGGGGTTGCTGAATTATTTACAATTGAATCAATTTCTGCATTATGCCTTGCTATTCCTTCCATGAATGCCGGTAAAAAATCGGTAGTATCGATTTTATCAAAAGGCGGAACCTGAAAAGGAGTATCGTAATCAGAAAAGAATGGATTGGCAATCTTTTTTTCAGGTTTGCAAGTAGTGAATAAAAATATTGTAGCAGCCATCAGCGTTAATGAAATTGTTCTCATAATAAATGTGTTTGTTAATGCAAGAATGATTGAATTTATTTTATAAAATGTAAACTATGGGGGTTGCAAAGTTATCGGAAAGAATTAAAAATCGAGATAAATAATGTAACCTTTTTCATTATTTTGCATCTATTTATGATATATCCGGGAAATTCGCCTGTTCAGCGGATCGATTGATATCGATGTCGATTTTCTTTCCTGGAACGAAGAAAAACTATCAAATTTGAAATTTAATTCAAACTGATGATAAAAATCAATCAGATTCATAAATCATATGTGACCGGGCAAAACAGTCTGCATGTTTTAAAGGGAATTGATCTGAATATTGAAGCAGGTGAGATGATTTCCATAATGGGAGCATCAGGTTCCGGAAAATCGACCTTGTTGAATATTCTTGGTATTCTTGACAATTACGACTCCGGCGCCTATTTTTTAAACGGATTGAAAATAGACCGTTTAACTGAACGCAAGGCAGCCCAATTACGAAATAAAATGCTTGGGTTTGTATTCCAGTCATTCAACCTGGTATCGTTTAAAAATGCGATGGAAAATGTTGCACTGCCTTTGTATTATCAGAATGTACCTCGAAAAAAGCGCAACCTGATCGCAATGGAGTACCTTGAACGCATGGGTTTAAAGGATTGGGCACACCATTTACCGAATGAATTATCGGGAGGCCAAAAGCAGCGGGTTGCCATTGCCAGGGCTCTCATTGGAAAACCTAAGGTTATCTTGGCTGATGAGCCCACGGGTGCGCTTGATTCAACAACTTCCAGCGAGGTGATGGATTTGTTACAGGAGGTCAATGCAACAGGTATAACGGTGATCATTGTTACCCATGAACATGATATTGCCATGCGTACGAAAAAGACTAT
>JBAXKG010000149.1:0-3724 GCA_037137455.1 Bacteroidota bacterium | reverse complement strand
TGAAGGGATAGTGATAGGTTCCATCGATCCACACCGGTGAATAGATGCTGTCGACGGTCTTCAGAAGTCCTTTGCGCGTTGACTCATCGCCCACCTCGGCAGCCAGGGCAGTAAAGAAGGCATAGTAAGCATCGGGCGCCACCACATCCCTGGTTAAGGTCACTGTCCCGTTTGCAGTGACTTGGCAGTGCTTCTTTTTGAAATAGGGATACAACCCGTCGATCAGTTCCGGATTCCAGGCGTGGGTGAAAGTGCCGATCCAGCCATCGTTGCCTCCTGAATTGAAGTCCACTCCCTTTTTCACCATACCCGCCATCACATCATCCATCTTGTTGCCGTACTTTGGATGCCATCCCGAGAACACAAAACCCTGTTTGATGAGATAGAATGAAGCGAGGTCTTTGGTTTTTGGGTCGATCATGGTTTTTTCAGCCCAAGGATCGAACACGGTATGTGCCGCCTCATAGTATCGGGTGCCATGCATCCTGTCGTAAAGCATCCAGCTGATCATGGGGTGGGTGTTGCAGGCCCAGAAGATGGCGTTCCGCTCACATTCGATGCCGGGAACCGGGTTTCGCATCATCTGCAGGAACATCACCTCCTGGAGGCTCCGGTTATCGTAAACAAACCGCGTTTTGTCATCGAAATTGAATACGATCGATCCGGGCTGATCCCACTTCATGTTGCGGTAGAGCGACTGGTATAGGTTGATCATCATGCCCAGGTGACCTGAATACATGATATTTCCCAATGAGACAGGGTCGTTATTTTGGGGATAGGGCCGGTCCATGTTGGGTTCAAACTTGGTGATGCCCATGCTTTCGTGCGACCAGTAGCCCCAGACCTCCTTCCGGAGCATACGCTGGATTAGGTTGTCGAACGCAGGCTGCAAGGCTTCACGCCAGGCCGGGAATTTGTGATATTGCTCCAATGCCAGAAAATATGAGGAAAAAGCCACGGTATAGCGGCAGGCGCTGATCCCCTGCTCATCCACCGAGCGGTAGTTGGTGAAATCGGCCGGATCCTGGTTCGCAAGCTTCAGGTTCCAGAGAAGCTGACCCCACTCTTTATCATCTGCAGCGGGATACGCTTCGGGGTTGATCGTTTGAGACTTAAGCCCTGCACATAAGAAAAGCAGCATGGCGATGGTTAGCAAGAGTTTTCTGGCTTTCATATGACGGATTATTTTGGAAACAACAGACTGACACCGGCTTTGATATACATATTGGTCGCATATTCAGGACAAACCACATTATAGTAATAACCAAGGTTTGCCGACATCATTTGTTTGCCGATATGGAATGCCTTGATGCCGGCCAGCCCCACCGGGAAGGTCCACACATTGGATGAATTTTCATTCCAGTTGGCATAGATTTCAGGGGCATAGGAAACCGCCCAGCCATTTTTGAAATTGAGGTTTACAAAGGCATTCATATAAAGCTGGTTTACATCAGGCATGGAGCCATCACCGGCAAACGACCAGCGCTGGTTTATCAGCAGCCCGGCAACCCACTTCTTTAACATGACCAATCCCACCCCGATAGGGCCTGCCGTCCACTTGCCTGAACAGATTTCGTAAGGCACGCCGGTTGGGAAGGTAATCATCGGGCCCAGGCCCCAGATGAATTTCTTTGCCTTTGATGGCGCAAAGAACACCTGGAGCTGGATGTCACTCAGCCCTGTTTTACTGACAGGTGCGGGTAAGAAAAGGACCGGGACGATGGCTCTCAATATAATGTTCAGCCCTTTGGATAGTTTTACGGGGACAACCGGTTTCATCTCAAGCGTTGAAGCAAATTGTTTGTCGGGCCCGTAGTTGAAATTCCCGTAATAGGCAAATGGAATCTGGATCATCGACTCAACCGGGTTCTGGGTCTTTTTGGCCAGTTCGGTCATATCCATTTTGGGTTTTGCATCCTGGGCATGAAGAAGGGAAATCATACTAAATCCCATAAAGATCATGCAGATTGACAAGATTGTGGAAGTCAGCCGAAGGTTTCTCATAATTATTCTTTTTATTTTGTGTTTTTGAAAATTAACCATAAAGATATTTTGTGAAAATTGCATCCAATGAACCTTGGCTGAGCGGGGTTTGGAGAATTTCATTACAGCCGAGATTTTGGGCGAGCCGTAACGATTCCAGCATAAGATAATTCACCAAAAGAATAACAGGAACATTGGTATCCAGTTGTTTTACTCTCCTGATGGTTTCAATTCCATTGATTACCGGGAGATCAATATCGATGAGGATCAGCTCCACTTCTGGATGTTGCATGAAGAGACCGATGGCTTCTTCGCCCGTTCCGGCACAAAGAAAGCGGTAGTTTTCTTGTCGGAAGAAGTTGACAACATCATTTTTGCAGATTGGATCCGTCATTGCAATAAGAATAGTGTGTTCTGATTGCTGAACCATCATGGCCGGTGTTCTTAAGGAGCCACAAATATAGTCGGGGGGAGGCTCAGGTCAAGGTTCAACACCGGAATAAACCTATATAAAACTTTTATTTCAAAGTTAAATGCCAGTTATTCAGGAAGATCAATGTAAAGCCAGGAAAAAGGACCGCGATGGGTCAAACTGTCATCAGAAGAGCAGCCAGATTTTCACCTTGTTCCATGTTCAGCTTTTTCCGGATGTGATACCGGGTCATTTCAATAGAGTTGATGTTAATATTGGTCAGGCGGGCGATATCTTTGGTGGAGAGGTTCAGCCTGATCATGGCGCAAACATGCAGTTCTGTTTTTGTAAGATCAGGACAGATACGCAATATATTTTCATAAAACGAGGCATGA
Organism: Bacteroidota bacterium; assembly: GCA_037137455.1. GTDB lineage: Bacteria > Bacteroidota > Bacteroidia > Bacteroidales > FEN-979 > CAIVAT01. Next base: position 934 of record JBAXKG010000149.1, on the reverse strand, counting down.
AGTTGTGTGAAAAGAAGCTCAAATTCGGCCAGGGGATCCTTGCCGGCATCCCGCGTCAATCCGTTAAGAACCTGTTCAAATTCATCCTGCTGATTTTTACGCGGAAATTTCAGTTTAAACGGGAAGAGCGTTTCCTTTACCGAACGGTTAATCTGAATAAGTTCGGTTTGCACCAGCGACTGGAAAACAAGTTCCTGCTCCTTATTTCTCTTTTCATGCTCTAACCTGATCGATTTCTCCTCAGCATGCTGTTTTTGCTCCTTCACCTGCTTGTACCTCAGGATCAACATGAATATCAGAACGACAAATACAGTCGATCCGAGGGTACCACCAATCCTCAGGAGCCAGAGATGCGATTTTTGAACCTCAATATCCTTTTTCAAAAGAACATTCTCAGCCTCCTTTCGTTCCGTTTCAAACCTTGTTTTCAGTGAAGAAATTTCCTTTTGCTTTTCAACGGAAAGCAGGCTGTCGGAAAGGTCTCTTGATCTCAGAGCGGCCTGATAAGCTTCGTTAAAACGGCCCAGCCTTGCAAGAATTTCATGCTGACGGTCCAAAAGAAGTGAAAGATTCGCAGAAAGGCGATACCGTTGAGCCTTGCTGATCGCGCTGTCGATAGCCACCAGTCCTTCTGCGGTGCGATTGGTTTGATCAAAAATAGATGCCAGGGCAGATAATGAATATATCTGACCTTCCGTGATGTTTTTTTGTTGACAAAATTGCAGAATGCTTTGCATCTCTTCTTCTGCTTCCCTGAATTTTTTCTGGTTCTTAAGAATAACTCCGATATTATACCTCACCCTTACGATACTTACTGAGTCATTAAGCCCGAGAAAAATAGTATAAGCCTGCCGGTAAAGGAGCAGCGCCGAATCATTCATTTCTATATTGCGGTAAAGAATTCCAAGATTCTGAAGACCTGATGCATATTCGC
>JBAXKG010000148.1:0-3759 GCA_037137455.1 Bacteroidota bacterium | reverse complement strand
AACACAGGGTCAATCCGGCCGTAAACAGGTATTGGGATCTTGTGCCTAATGCACCCAATTCACTCACCATTCTTGAAAAATGGTTGTAATTACCTATGATCAGGCTACAGGCAAAAGTTGTCGTCCAGAAAATCAGAGGAATCAAAAATCCCAGGGAAACTAAATATTTTGTATTCATGTTTTGTCGGAGGAATTTATATTTAATACCTTCATAAACCGCTCACGATAGCTCAGACCAACCGGAATGCGGTCTGCTCCGATTTTAATGCTGTTCCGCTCAACGCTCTCTATTTTATTCATCGCAACAATGAAAGATTTATGTATGCGCAGAAAATTATCAGGCGGCAATAAACTTTCCATGTTCTGAAAGGTTTGCAAAGTCATTATTTTCGACATCCGGGTCACGATCCTCAGATAGGCGCCCTTGCCCTCGATGTAAAGGATGTCAGAAAAATTGACCCGTTCCATCCGGTATTCTGTCTTCACAAACATGTATTCTTTTTGCGATTTTGCAATCTGATCCGTTTGCACTTTGTCAATCGCTTTCAGGAACCGTTCAAATGAATAGGGCTTTAACAGATAGTCGGCAACCGAATGATCAAAACCGCTCACGGCATATTGACTGTATGCCGACACGATGATAATCTGAGGAGGGTTCTGCAACGATTCAAGAAATTGCAAACCTGAAAACTGTTCCATCTGAATATCAAGAAAAACCAGATCGACAAGATTGGTTTTGATAAATGAAATAGCCTCAATTCCGTTACTGAACGACTTTAATAAGTTCAGGTGCGGGACCAGCTTAATAAACCCCTCCAGCTTTTCGACAGCCAGGGGGGTATCGTCTACAACTATGCAATTAATGCTCATGCGGTGTTAACTGTTAAAGTTACACTGAAGGTGTTGTTTTCATCTTTGATGCTGAGTGTGTGCATGCCGGGATAGATCAGTTCAAGCCTTCTCCTGACAATGTTCAATCCAATGCCACCCGCTTCATCCTTATGGATTCGTTGTGTGCGGTCGGATACATTCACTGATTCAAACTTAACCTGGTGGTCATGAATGGTAAAGGTAATCCGAATTGCACCGGGGATGCTTTTATCCGTACAATGTTTAAAGGCATTTTCCACAAAAGGGATAAACAACATGGGTGCAACAGGGATATTTCCAGGATTGCCCCGGACGGAAAGGGAGACAAGTTCCCTGTTCGCAAACTGTAGTTTTTGTAATTCTATATAGCTTTCAATGTGCCTTATTTCACTTGACAATTGTATCTTGGCAACATTCGTGTCATAAATCATATATCGTAAAATATCCGAAAGCTTAACCAGGGTTTCCGATGCCTTATCGGTATTGCTTTTTATCAGACTGTCGATATTGTTAAGCGTATTGAATAAAAAATGAGGATTGATCTGATTTTTAAGCAATGCCAGTTCACTTTGAAGGTTTTGCTTTGCAAGTTTTTCGGTTTGGACCCAATGTTCGAGGAGGCAGAAGAAAAAACCGGAAATGGCATAAAACAACGTGAATACATAGGTAAGGCTGAGGAAGTAGTTATAACTCCATCCAACTGTAAAGATGAAGTAACTCAACAGCTTAATGAGGGCATAAGGAACAATTATGACGAACAGTGCCGGGGTGAGATAATTCCTGAAGTTTCTGTTTGACAATGCTTTCGGCGAAAAATAGCCATAGAACAGGTAGAAAACCGCAACAGCATAAAGGAGGTAATAGAATACATTAAAAATTACTCCCAGTACATTTGAAAGGCTTAGCATATCGCTTCCCATATCAGGCCTCACAAACAAAGATTGAATGTTTTCAAGCAGGATCTGCAGGTAACTTTTCGAGTTATTTGCCAGACCGAAGAAACTATCCGACTGCCCTGCCCAGTTGTACAATGCAACCGTCAGGGGGATCAGCATCCAGAAACAGGCATGCATGATAATTCTTACTGATTTTTTCATGATTTTGAATTTAATTGGTTAAACATGAAACAAAGATCAGTATGCAAGTGACAAAATAAAAATCCATTTAACCAACATTGCTTATTTATGCACCAATGTACAAATTTTATTCATGTGGGTGGTATGGTGCATCATATCAATCGTTTGCTGTTTTAATGCACAAGGCAATGCCTCGGGGAATTATTTGATTAAATTATTTATTTGTCTGAGATAAAATCTTGTTTCTCTTTTTTACAAATCAATTGAATTGACCATTTACCAGTCTGTGCTGATGGAGGAAGTCCACCGCCCGGGAATAGCCATTGTCCTGCCATTAAGAAATTTTTAAGTTTAGGAAGCTGCATATCCAATGATTTCATCATATTTTCCTTTGAAGGCATAAACCCTTCGTAAGCACCATCTTTTACTCCTGTAAAACGAACATCGGTTTTAGGTGTTGCTACATCAATTACTTCAATATATTTAGTAATACCCGGATATTCTAATTCCAAAAATCCGGTTGCATCTTTTTCTATTTGAAGTTTTTCATTTTTATATTCATCTCCTTCTAAATTTTCCCAAAGTTTCCAGGGGCTATCGTAGCGCATAACAACAGATGTTTTTCCTTCGGGTGCCATCGTTGTGTCATACGAATAATTCATTATCGAATAGCCGTATTCCAATTGGGTTCTTCCTATTTTTATATCTTTTGAAATATTTATTGTAATTGGAGATGCATATTCAACAACTTTATTTATTCCAAACGAAACCTGAACAAGCGGTGTAAATAATTCCCAATTTTTATAGGCAAAATCAATTTTTTTAGAAATGTATTTACCTTCCAGCATTTTATAGATGGTAGTATAACCATCGGCAGTGCTAATAACATAATCGGATAAAATTTTTGTTCCATCAGTCAGAATTACACCTTTAGCCATGTTGTTTTCAACAATAATTTTTTCAACGCTCTTGTTGTATGAAATTTTCCCGCCAAGTGTTTCGAATTTTTCCAGCATTCTTTGAGCCAATGGAAAAGAACCACCTTTTATATAGCCTGCATTTTTTTGATTAAACCAGGCAAGCATAAAAATAAAACCCAATGCAGAATAATTTCTTTCTCCATACAATCCATGAAAAAACGATTTTATTTTTTCATTTTTGAAGTCAAGTTTATCAAAATACTCTTTACAGGTTAACCTTCCGAATTTTCGAACCAGATTAAAAATGGGAAGCATTACTGGAATACTTTTGATATAGTCAAGCGGATTACGAAGCTCGGGTGGTAACGCAAAAGGCTCTAATAAAGCGCTTTTACGCATATCGTTACACATTCTTCGGATGGATTTCGTATCTTCAGGTGCCATTTCGATAAGGTATTTTTCCCAACGGTCTATATTTGTATAAATAATAAATTTATTTCTGTCTTTATCAAATATTTGAGAATGAACTTCGTGGTCAATTATTTCGGTTTCATTATTAATAACATTGGTTTCTTTCCATATTTCGTGAAAAGCACCTTTCGAAGTACCTACCAACCAATGCAAACAATAATCGAAACGATATTTTTTTCGTTCCCAGGCTGTGCATTGCCCACCGGCTACATTGTGCATTTCAATAATTTCGGTATCAAAACCATTCATTGCTGAATAAATTCCGGCAGATAAGCCAGCAACACCGCCACCGATTATTGTTATCTTCTTTTTCATAGGATTAATGGCGGGCTATCCCACTTCGCTTTTTAAATAATTGACGATTACTTTTACTGTATATCGGATATCTCTCTCCGATGTGTCTTTACCCAAACTGATACGAA
>JBAXKG010000147.1:0-3764 GCA_037137455.1 Bacteroidota bacterium | reverse complement strand
TTGCATGTAATACTTCCCTGCTGATTTTTTTAAGCATTCTGGTGATAAGGAAATCTGATGTTTCCTCATCTTCAGCAATTAGTATTTTCAGGTTTTTAATCTGACTTATTTTATCCACTGTAGAAACAACCTTTGAAATAGCGTTTTGTGCCTGCTTTTCAACATTATAAGGAATTGTGAAATAAAATGTTGAACCTTTTCCTTCTTCACTTTCTACCCAGATTTTTCCGCCAAGCATTTCCACGTAACCTTTCGAAATGGATAATCCCAAACCAGTCCCTTCCGTAAATTGTTTAGTCAAATCATTACCTTGCCTGAATCTCTCAAAAATGAGTTGATACTGATCCGCACGAATTCCTTTACCTGTATCTTTCACAAAGAATTCAAGGTATTTACCTTTTTTTTCATAGCCAAATTCAATAGATCCTGTGCTGGTAGATTTAATGGCATTATTAACGAGATTGGTGAGAATAGCATAGATTTTTTCGCGGTCTGTCTTAATGATGGATTCTTTTGATGGCAAGGTGTTTTTAAAGGAAAGCTGTATACTCTTTCTTTCAACTTCAGGCGTGAAGAAATTATAAATGAATTTGATTTGCTCGTTTATATTCGACTCTGAAATGGAAATTCCCATTTGCCCCGATTCTATTTTCGAAATATCCACAATATCGTTGATGATGTTTAGCAAACGTTTACCACTCATTTCCATTATGCGGATGTACTCTTGTTGCTCATCGCCTTTAAGATCAGGTTCTTTCAATAGTTGAGCGAAGCCCAGAATGCCGTTCATCGGGGTGCGAATTTCGTGGCTCATATTGGCAAGAAATGCTGATTTCAGACGGTCGCTCTCTTCTGCCCGTTCTTTGGCAATCAATAATTCCTGCTCTGCCTGCCTGCGTTCGGTGATATCCTGGGATACGATTTGAATCCCCAAAACAGTATTGTTTGAATCTGAAATTCTTGAAAAAGCACTTAAAAAATATTTATTCCCATTTGGTAACGGGACTATATCCTCATAAACAAATGGAACATCAGCCAAGGTGGCCTTTTTAATTCTATCAAGATAAAACGTTGCTTCTTGTTCTGGAAAAATATCGTAAACGGTTTTACCGGTAAAATCTTCCGGCAGTCCATTCATGTGGCTTGCAGCTAATTTATTATAGGATATAATGGTTCCATCAGGTTTATAATAACCAATGCCCACACCGGCATTTTCATGCAACAGCCGGTATTTTTCTTCACTTTCCCGTAATGCATCCTCTGCCTGCTTGCGTGCGGTGATATTACGGCAGAAACAGATTAACTCACCGCCGTTTGTGTTTTGAAATGTTATGGACAACTCTACATGAAATGCGGTGCCATCCTTCCGGCGGTGAAGGGTTTCGAAGATCCCCGAGCCATTCGCAATGACACGCTCGATAGTTGCTGCCTGCTCATCTGAAGACATGATTGCGTCAAGATCCGGAATATGCAATTGCCGAAGTTCTTCTTTTGAATAGCCCGACATCTGGCAATAGGTTTCGTTGACATCGTTTATTTTTCCATCTGTCAAACTAACCGTCCAGAAACCATCCATCGATGTCTGGAGGATCGTACGATGCCTTTCCTCACTATTCCGGAGCAGTTCCTCAGCCAGTCTGAGCTTGTTTTCGTTTTCAATCTCTTTGCCAACCTGGCTGACAACCAAGGGAATCATATCAAGAAAGGTGCTGTCTTTTATGATATAGTCCCTGGCGCCAAGTTTCATCATTTCTACTGCAATGCGCTCATCGCCCTGACCGGTAGACATGATGAAAGGCGGTAAAGGCCGTACCTTTGTTCGTAATTCAGCAAGGAATTCTTTGCCATTCATATCAGGAAGGCCATAATCCAAAATCATCATCAGCGGCATATGTTCTTTGAGCCAATCAATCGCTTTTCCGGCTGATTGTAGACAGACTGTTTGATAGCCGCAGCCTTCTGTTTTTTCTCTGAGCAGTTCGATTAAGCCCTGATCATCTTCAATAATGAGTATTGTGTTTGCTTCCATCTGAATGTTTATCTTTATATCTTGACTACCTGAATGAATAAGCCCAACCGTTTCAAGGTTTCTGCAAATTTTTTAAAATCTACAGGTTTGTTAATATATACATTGCACCCAAGCTTATAACACGCTTCAACTTCACGCGGATCGTCGGTGGTGGTAAGCATCATAACCGGGATGTCTTTTAATTCCTGATTGGCTTTTAATCTTTTCAACACCTCAATACCATCCATTTTTGGCATATTGATATCGAGCAGCAACAGATAGGTTTTGCTTTTGTCGCGTATGATATCATCTGCTGTACCCGACAAAAAGCGCCAAACTTCTTCGCCATTTGTAAACCGTAGTATTTTATTACAAATACCGGATACTTCCAAACCATATTGAATAAGTTCGGCATGGCCGTCGTCATCTTCGGCAATCAGAATGATCATCTCTTTATAGGTTTCCATTGTAGAAATTATTATTTGTCCTTATTCCGAAAATTCATTTTTTTGTAACTCAATATGAAAAGTGGTTCCTTTTCCCTCTTCAGATTCAGCCCAGGCTTTGCCCCTGTGCTTTTCGGTAATTCGTTTGGCAAGGCTCAGTCCGATACCTTCGCCTGCTTCGGACCCTTCAACATCAACCTTGTAAAACACATCCCATATTTTTTCCAGGTGCCGCAGCGCAATACCTATACCGGTATCTTTGATACTGTAGGTGACTTTGTTGTATTGTGTGCGGCCCGAAATTTCGACAACCAATTGTCGGGTTTTTTCCCTGTATTTAAGTGCGTTGCCAATAATATTCGAAAATAGCTGGTTTAGCTGGTTTTCGTCACCGTAACAGTAGGGCAGATCTCCTATGATTACTTTGGCCGAAATTTCCGAAATCTGAAAGTTGAAAGAGGCAATGATTGTTTTGAATAACTGGTTCATATCGACTTTACAGATGGTCATCTTTATGCGTCCGGTTCGGGATATCTGCAAAAGCCCGTTCAGAAGGGTGTCCATTTTTGTAACATTCGAAAAAATGAAATTGAGTGTTTTTGGGATGCCCTTATTCGCAATTTTATCGATCTCAGCCATTTGTTCTGACTCAAGACGGCATACGGACAGGATCGTTTTTATTGAATCGGTCTGTGTTTGTAAACGTTGGCTGAACCCATGAATATTAACCAGTGGCGATCGTAAATCGTGCGATGCAGCGTAGAGATAGTTTTCGAGTTCCTTGTTTTTATCCGATATTATTTCTTGTATTTGTTTTATGGCAGTGATGTCGGTGGTAATGGTTGCAAAATGATTTTTCATGGGCGAAACCACCGAAATCATAAAGTGTTTGTCCATCGGGGCGAAATAGGAGGTGAATTCATAGGGCTCGCCTGTCATAGCCACCAGGCTGTATTCTGCCAGGTAAGGGGCTGTGCCGGACTGATAAACTTCAGTAGCGAGTTTTCCTATGGCATCTTCTTTCTTAATCCTGGTAACTTCAGTAAAAGCATTGTTACAGTCGGTTATCCGGTAATTTATTGCTTCACCATGGTCATTGAACACCACTTCATGCAACGCTACCATTTCAGTCATTGAACCAAAGAGGGCACTTAGTTTTTCTTCGCTTTCGCGCAGCGCTTCTTCAGCCTTCTTGCGTTTGGTAATGTCAATATTCGTCCCAACCCAGCGACAAGATTTTCCTTGTACATCTTTCACAATATCACCACGAGTGAGAATCCATTGCCAATCCCCATTTTTATTACGGCACC
>JBAXKG010000146.1:0-3820 GCA_037137455.1 Bacteroidota bacterium | reverse complement strand
CAAGAAGGCTTGATGAAATGTCGAAGCACAATGAAGAAGCAGGATTGGACGAACTTTATAATGAACTCGTGAAAAAATCAGGCGACCTCATGGAAGAGTTGAAGCAAATAAGGAAAGAACTTACTTCCTGACCATTATTTTATCAAGTCTGTTAAGCCCCTCTACTGCCTTATCATAATTCACTTTTATCTTAAGCGATTTTTTATAGTCATCGAAAGCTTTTTTGTAATCGCCTGACAATTCATATGCATATCCACGATTAAAGTAAGCCTGGTAGTATCCTGGATCTTTCTTTAACGATTCCGTAAAATAGGTTATGGCCCCCGAAAAATCTTTAAGATAAACCAGATGGATATAACCAATGTTATAAGGCGCTTCACGAAAAGCAGTATCCACTTTTGTAACTTCCTGATAAGTTGAAATGGCTTTTTCATATTGTCCGCTCTCCTGGTAGAATAACCCCAGCATATACAAGGCTTCCCTGCTTTGAGGCCTTAAATTCAAGGCATTTTTCAGGTATAAGGCAGCCATTGGATCCTTCTTTATCGAATAGAGCTCACCCAGTTGAACATAGGCATCGTAGAATTCCTGGTTTTTATCAACAGCCTGCAATAAATCATCAACCGCACGAAGAGTGTCACCCTGCTCAAGTAACCCGATAGCCCTGGTGTAATAGGCAGATGCATTTCCGTTATCAATCGAAAGAAGATGTTTAACAGTTGTAAAAGAATTTTTGTAGTCTTTAACAATGAGATAAAGTTTTGCCAGCTTCAGCAAGGCCTCCTGTTCTTGAGGGTTGATCACGATGGCTTTCATGAGTGCATCCCTGCTATTCTGAGGCTGACCCATCAAAAGGTAAATATCTGATAATGTGATATAAAAATCAGCCTTTTTATTATCAAGCGAAATTGCGTTATTGATATCTTTCAAGGCTTTGTCAAACTGCTGATCACCGAGAAAGATTTTTGCCCTCAGGTTGTATAAATCAGGATTTTCCGCATCCTCTGCAATCTGCATGTTCAGTGCTTCAAGCCGTGCAGTGTTGCTATCAGGTTCCTTTATTTGCCCGGCGCCTCTATCTCCGCTTTGACAAGCTGATAAAATCAAAAGGCAAAGCAGGATGCATGCTGCAAAATTTTTCATCATTTTATTTATGGGGATTCAACACTTCCCTGATTTTTCCTTCAAGTTCATCGGCAAGTTCCGGATTATCCTGCAGAATTTTTTTCACGGCATCTCTGCCCTGGCCCAGTTTTGTATCGCCATAACTAAACCAGGAACCACTCTTTTTAATAATATTCAATTCCGTTGCAATATCAATGATTTCAAAAGGCCTTGAAATTCCTTCCCCAAAAATGATGTCAAATTCAGCTTTGCGAAATGGCGGGGCGACTTTATTTTTCACGACCTTAACCTTCACGTGGTTCCCAACAACATCATCGCCTTCCTTTAACTGAGTCAGCCTCCTGATATCGAGGCGCACAGAGGCATAGAACTTAAGGGCATTTCCGCCGGTGGTTGTTTCAGGATTGCCAAACATAACACCAATTTTTTCACGAAGCTGGTTGATAAAAATGCAGCAAGTTGCAGTTTTACTGATGGTGGCGGTCAATTTCCGGAGAGCTTGCGACATAAGACGTGCATGTAAACCCATTTTTGAATCGCCCATCTCCCCCTCAATTTCGCTTTTTGGTGTAAGCGCTGCTACAGAGTCAATCACAATAATGTCGATCGCACCTGAACGGATCAGGTTTTCTGTGATTTCTAGCGCCTGTTCTCCGTTGTCGGGTTGTGAAACGAGCAAATTTTCAACATCAACACCGAGTTTTTGTGCATAAAACCGGTCAAAAGCATGCTCTGCATCAATGAAGGCAGCAATGCCTCCCGCTTTTTGTGATTCGGCAATCGCATGCAATGCAAGGGTCGTCTTTCCGGATGACTCAGGTCCATAAATTTCAATAACCCTGCCCTTTGGCAACCCACCAATTCCAAGGGCTGCATCCAATCCTATCGACCCGGTCGAAATTACTTCCACAGCTTCAATTGCATTATCGCCCAATCTCATAATAGTGCCTTTTCCATAAGTCTTTTCCAGTTTGTCAAGTGTTAGCTGCAATGCCTTCACCTTTTCCTTGTTCACTTCATTTGCCATGATTCTTTCCTCCTTTATTTTTGCAACGCTTTCATTTCGGCATCGCAAGTTAATACCCCATTTCTTCTTTCCTTAAACACCATTATTCATGATGATTTGTTTGCTTTATCAGGAATAAGGGCAAAAGGTAACACATATTTTTCAGAAATATTTTTCAACAGCCTCAATACCGGGATCCCAATCGACTTTCATTAATTGTGTTAAACCGGGATAATTCTATGAATTTCTGTCATTAATACCAGCAATCAAAAATAAAAATTAATGATAGAAAAGCCCGGGGAATAAACGCTGAGTTATCAACAACTTTATGTTGTTTTATTCGTCAAATAAAACCTGCAAAATTCTTTAAGCCCACATTCGATGCATTTTGGTTTGCGGGCAGTGCAAACATAACGTCCATGCAAAATTAACCAATGATGCGATATGGAACGAAGAGATTCGGGAATATGCCTTACGAGTTGTTGCTCAGCCTGCAGGGGGGTTCTGGCATCAGTAGTCAATCCGATACGGTCTGAAACGCGAAAAACATGAGTATCGACAGCCAGCGCCGGCAGATTGAAGATAACCGATAACAGTACATTTGCCGTTTTCCGTCCGATACCTGGAATTTTTTGAATTTCGTCAATATCAGAGGGGAGTGCCCCGTTGTATTTTTCGGTGAGCGCTTTTGCCATCCCGATAAGGTTTTTCGTTTTGTTATTTGGATAAGAACAACTACGAATCAGTTCAAAAACCTTCGAAGCATCTGCAATTGCAAGAGAACTGGCAGTGGGAAAATTTTGAAAAAAAGCCGGAGTAGTGATATTAACACGCTTATCGGTGCATTGAGCCGACAGGATAACTGCAACTACCAACTCATAGGGGTCGGTATACCTGAGCTCGGTAACGGCCAGGGGCATCTTCTCCAGGAAATAATCCAATACAAGCCGGAACCGTTCTTTTTTACGCATAAAAATAAGTTTGTAAAAGGAATTATTTTCCTCCCCGCAGAATCGTCACAGACCCCTTGAATATATCATCCCTGAATTGGCCCTGGCATTTTAAAATATAAAAATAGGTCCCGTCTGAAAGATTTCCCCCATCCCAATCCTCACTTTTATAATCGGACTTTTCAAAAACCTTTTTGCCCCATCTGTCAAAGGCAACGAACGCATTGCCCAGATAGGCAAGCCGAAAGTCTTTCTCTTTTGCCTCACCCTCAAGCCATATCTGAAACTTATCGTTGATACCATCTCCATTCGGTGTAAAAACATTGGGGATCTTGAGTTGTGACAATTTCACAAATAAATCATGTGTGATCGTTGTATCACACCCGTTTAAATCGGTAAAACTAAGCCGAACCGGAAATATTCCGCTTTTACTATTGAGTATTATCTCCTCAGCGTATGAATGGCTTGCAGGATTCTGGTTGGGAATTTTTGTACTGTCGCTAAAATCCCATGTCCAGTTGGTCAAATAGTTTCTCATAGAATCCGGAAAAACCACCTGAATATTCGGATTTGTAAGATAAATCGTATCCCTTGGAATAAAAGAAAAATCGATTTTTGGTGATTTTAATACATCAACAAAATATACGCTGTCAAGTGAACACCCAATAGTATCCCAAACCGTAAATTTAAAATGGCCGCGACAAAGGCCAAACACAATCGTATCCTGCGAAAAGCCCCC
>JBAXKG010000145.1:0-3824 GCA_037137455.1 Bacteroidota bacterium | reverse complement strand
TGAATTAATGAATTGTTGAAGTTTTGCATGCTTGAATTGTTGAATTCTGAGCTCCGTAGGAGCTCCATATTGGTAGCCGGGAAAATTCACCCCAAACAATTCCGCTCCGTAGGTGCGGAATAAATTACGCAGTAATTTTGAAACAAATATCATGGCAAATGTTTTGATTACCGGCGCCAGTGGATTCATTGGCAGTTTTCTCGTGGAGGAGGGACTGAAGCAGGGTTTTGAGGTGTATGCAGGGATACGAAAATCCAGTTCACGCGTCTATCTTCAGGATTCGGCAATACAGTTTCTTGAATTTGATTTCTCGACCCGTGAAAAGGTCATCAGTACACTGGAAGAGTGTAAAAAGAACAACATCCGTTTTCAGTATATTGTTCATAATGCCGGTTTAACCAAGGCAAAGAAAAAGGAGGATTTCTATAATGTAAATTGCCTGAATACCATAAATTTCATTGAGGCTCTGATTGAAACCGGGATGGTTCCCGATAAATTTATTTTTGTCAGCAGCCTGGCTGCTTATGGACCGGGAAATCCGGATACGGGCCAACCTGTGCGCCTCGCCGATGAGCCAAAACCCATCGAATTATATGGTAAAAGCAAACTTGAAGCTGAGAGATATATCACTTCACTGAATGATTTTCCATGGCTGATTGTAAGGCCAACCGGGGTTTACGGACCAAAAGAAAAGGATTATTTTGTGTTTTTCCAAACTATAAACCGTGGCATGGAACCTTACATTGGTTTCAGAAAACAAGTACTTACATTTATATATGTCCGTGACCTTGTCAGGTTGATTTTTATTGCGATGACTTCGCCACATGTGAATAAAGCCTGGTTTGTGACCGATGGTAAGGAATACCCGTCGGAGTTATTTGCTCAAATAACTAAAAAGGCGCTTGGAAAGAAAACGGTTCGTTTTACTGTTCCTCTTTTCATTGTCAAAACCATTGCAACTATCGGAGAAAATGTTGCCGGGTTATGGGGAAGTATTCCAACCCTGAATACCGATAAATATAATGTTTTGAAAAGTACCAACTGGCGTTGTGAAATTGAGCCACTGGAAAAGGATTTCGGTTTCAAAGCTGAATATGATCTTGAAAAAGGTGTTGCTGAAACTCTGACCTGGTACAAAAACGAGAAATGGATTTGAAATGGGTAAGTTAGAGGTCAGGAGGGTCGCTTCACGGAAAGAGCTGAAAAAATTCGTCAGTTTTCCCTTTACACTCTATAAGGATAACAAGTTTTGGTGTCCACCGCTTGTATTTGATGAAATCAATACCCTGCGCAAAGATAAAAACCCCGCCTTTGAGTACTGTGAAGCTGAGTACTGGCTTGCCTACCGCGACAACAAACCAGTTGGCCGCATTGCCGGAATTATAAACCAAAAGGAATATGAACGATGGAACAACAGGCTCGTTAGGTTTGGCTGGATTGATTTTATCGATGATTCTGAAGTATCGCGTGTTTTGTTTGAAACAGTGATTGAATGGGGCAGGGCAAAAGGAATGACTGGCATTCACGGGCCCCTGGGTTTCACTGATATGGATCCGGAAGGTATGCTTATTGAAGGATTTGATCAGATTTCAAGCTTGTCGGTCATTTATAATTTCCCTTATTACAATTATCATATTGAACGACTGGGCTTTCGTAAGGCAACTGACTGGGTGCAATTAGAGATCAATATTCCCGTTGACATTCCGGAAAAAGTTGAACGGATGACCAGGATAGTTCTGCAAAAATATGATCTGCACCTGTTAAAGCCCCGCAAAGCAAAGGAGATCAGGCCATATGCAGCGAAAATGTTTACCATGTATAATGAAGCTTTTCACGACCTATATGGTTTTACAGCTCTTACCCGTGAACAGATGGATTGCTATACCAGGCAATATTTTGGGTTTATCAAACCAGAGTTTGTTTCGATGGTAATCGATGCCAAAGATAATGTTGTTGGATTTGGAATTACTATCCCGAGTCTTTCTAAAGCGCTTCAAAAAGCCAAAGGTTCGTTATTCCCCTTTGGTTTCATTCATATATTGCGGGCAATGCGGAAAAACGATGTGATCGATATGTATCTTATCGGGGTACACCCCGATTATCAGGGAAAAGGAATATTGGCGTTGATATATCATGAATTAAATAAGGCATACCTGAATGCAGGAATAAAAATTGCCCGGACTCATCCGCAATTAGAGGAAAATTTCAAAGCCCTTTCCATCTGGAAAAATTATGACAGCCATGTAAATATAAGGCGGCGCTGCTGGATCAGGGAGATATAAATTTCAAAAAAAAGAAGGCTGCTTTTCGGCAGCCTTCTTTTTTTGAGGGGAATAAAAAATTAATTTTTATCCCAGAAAAGTTTGGTCTCGACCTTATCTCCTCCAATAGCAGATGCTGCAGCAGCACGATTGGATCCATTTAAGGTTTGTTCTGTGGTAGGATAGGTTAATCGTTGTGGAACATCACTATCGGCGCCAACGGGAGCAACAAGAGCGGGGAAGTCTAACATTCTGTAAGCCGTCCAGCTCTCAAACCCACGATTGTAGAGTGCGATCCATTTTTGCATTCCGATTTTTTGTTTCCAGGTGCCGGTAGCGGTAGCATATGCAACCTTAGGATTTGCCAGGTATGCAGTTGCTTCTTCAGGTGTACCACCCCAAGCATCGATCGATGCCTTAATGCCATGGCCATAGTGTTCTGCAGCTGTACCACCAACGCTGAAACCACGCTCGGCAGCTTCTGCCAATAAGAATTCAACCTCGGCCAGATCAAAATAGTCGATCGGATAAGTAGCTTCGGTAATAAATGGATTAGCATGCGAAAATTTTAGGAAATCGTTTGAAGCCCCATAAATTCCGCCGATAAAAATATCTCCAACAGGTGTAAAATACAATGCCCGTCTTGGATCGGCTAAATCGTTCATAACATCAACGAGCGTGTTTGCGGCAACAAAGTCATTTCTTCCGCTGAGTACCAGATTTTCATTAACGGGGTTATTGTTGGGCTGATCTCCCATAAAAGCCAATAACGCGTTGTCGCCATTTGATGCGATTGCATTGGGAGCTGCAGATTCAACTGTTGTTTTGGCTAAAGCGTTATCAACATCTGAAAGTAAAAGTCCCATCCTTAATTTCAGGGAATTGGCAAACCTATACCACTTTGGAACATCGCCGCTAAACATATTATCCCAGCTGTCAAAACTACTCTGGGTCTGATCCATCTTACCAATTGCTTTATCAAGCCGGGTTATAAGGTCCTTGTAAATGGTAAGTCCATCATCATATTTCGGCAACAAAACAGCCTGGTTCAAAGCCTCGGAATAAGGCACGTTCCCAAAAGTTTCAACAAGCACACTCCAGGTATAAACTGACATTACTTCAACAATTGCAAGTTTATTGGTCAGCACGTTCGCGCCATCGCCTGGCAGGGAGCCTGAAAACTCCAGCACTTCTGCTGATTCTTTCAGGTTCATCAACACATCTCTGTATAAAGTATTCCAGAAATTTGCAGGAATCGGCCGGGTGGTAATATCATAGTTGGCTTCATCAATATAGGTAGTTTCGGTCCATTGCTGAACGAACATACGGAAAATGTTACTGTTCACATTCGGCGAAGTCATTTGAGTGGAAAGTCTCAACTGAGCCCCGGTAAACAATGATTCTCCGGGAACCACAGTTGGATCCTTGATGTTAACATTCAACTCTTCGAGTTTCGTACATGACGAAAACAACAGAAGGGTCAGGAAAATTGCAAATATATTTTTCATAACTTTTAATTTAGAAGGTGAGTTTTAAGTTTAAACTAAAATCACGGGTTGAAGG
>JBAXKG010000144.1:0-3843 GCA_037137455.1 Bacteroidota bacterium | reverse complement strand
TCAACCGGTGTATGGGGGATCAGAATTTCATGCCAACGTGAGGGTTGGGTGGTTGGTTAAACAAATATCTTAACGACTGATATTGACATATGGTGACTTTAAGCTGTATAGTTCGTATCTTTGCCAATGAATGAAAAAAATATTCGCCATACTGTGTCTTGCAATGTCTTTCTTTATTTTAAGCCAGACCGCAATGAATATATACACCATTCATTTTTTTAGTAACACAGAATATGTCTTAGAGCCTGATGTTCAAATTGAAGATAATTGCAATCAGGATCAGTTTACAAATAATAACAGCGCTTCGATTTTTGTAACATTCCGGGACTATTTTCCCAGGTATTTTTCCACTTATATTATATCAGGAATTGGGCCATTAGTATGGCAACCACCAGAGTAATTCATCCTGATTTCTTTCTCATTCTTTTCTAAAATTTTTTAAAACTGATTCATATGAAAAAGGTATGCATTTTATTTATGATTTTCCTGTTTGCAGTAACCATGATCAGTTGCGATGACGAATGTCCGGTATGTCACGAATGCGAATGCATTTGTACAGGATATGATAATTCACATGGTTCATCTAAATCCAGTAGATCAAACTATTTCAAAGGTAACTGGAGCGTAACACAATACAGCGATCGGGGTTCCGACGAAACGAATCAATTTGCCGGCTACGTTTTTACATTTACCTCCAGAGGTACAATTACTGCAGTTAAAGCCGGGTCAACGGTAATTGGCTCGTGGAGCAAAGGAAATCATGGCAATCATGATAAGTTATATCTTGACTTCGGTACAACCGTTCCGTTTGGCGAAATAACCGATGACTGGCAAATTATTGAAATGTCACATACAAACATACGTTTAAAGGAGGTAAGTGGCGGAAGCGAAGGAACTGACATCCTGACATTCGAAAAAAATTAATCAATTCAAAAAAACAAAATCATGAAACATATCATATTAGCCGTAATAGTCGCTTTGGCAGCGACAGTATCAGTTTTCGCACAAACCGAACCACAAAAAACATCGTCTGACGATGAGATGAAAACCTTGTTTGGAAAAGGCGCCCCGTTGAAATTGGGTTGGTTCGTAGGGATTGATCCCGGCTACACTCAATTTGATGGCCGGAGTGTATGGATGGGAGGCATCAGCGCCGGTTTGATCCTTAACCGTAATTTTGCCCTGGGGCTCACGGGAAGAGCATGGGTGAACCGGAACGGTATGTTTTATCCCAATGTTACCGATACGGCAGGGGCATACCTCGATGGAGGATATGGAGGACTTTTGGTTGAATATACACTGTTCCCGAAATCAATGGTTCATGTAACGTTTCCTGTGATAATCGGCGGGGGTTGGGCAACCTATGTTACCGCCCTTGAATACTATGAATGGAAGGGCGGTGAAATGGACCTGTGCCATAAAACCATCGGCAGTGATGCTTTTTTTGTGGTGGAACCCGGCATCAGGGTTGAGATCAATCTCCAAAAGTTCATGCGCCTCAACGCAGGCGTTAGTTACAGGTATGTGGGCGATCTTCAGTTGATCAATACACCTTCGACGATGATGAATAATTTTACAGCCACGATAGGTTTAAAGTTTGGCAAATTTTAGATATTTGCATGATAACAACGCAATAATATATTTTATGGAAACCAAAAACTACACCCTCGTTTTCAGAATAATACACTGGGCTATAGCTATTTGTATGATCCTGATGTTGATCACAATTTTTTTACGACTGAATTGGATGAACAAAAACCATATGGCCGACATCATTCAAAACTATCTCTCTTCAATAGATCAATCGCTCACGCAAGATCAGCTTATTGCCCTTGCAAAACAGATCAGAAAACCAATGTGGGATTGGCATATCTATATCGGTTATGTTTTAGTCGGATTGTTTAGTATAAGATCTCTCATCCCTGTTTTGGGCGAAATGAATTTTTCAAATCCCCTGAAAAAAGCGCTCTCATTAAAGGAGAAATTTCAGTATTGGGTATATTTAATATTTTATGGCGGTATAGCGATTTCATTGATTACAGGTTTATTTATTGAATTTGGTAGTGAAAGCTTAAAAAAGCAAATGGAAGAGATCCATAAGTTCTCTCTCTATTATTTAGTAGTCTTTATCTTTCTTCACTTTGGGGGTATCCTATTGGCTGAATTAACCAACCAACAGGGTATTATATCAAAAATGGTAAGTGGAAAAAGTAAAACGCCATAGCTAAGCCCAATGCAAACTCCAGACATGTAGCGTTTTAATGTAATTCTTCCTGAAACGTTTCCATTCAATTAAAACGGAACGACCGTCTATGTAGAAAATTTTCTTTCTCTTTTGTATATTTCAAACAAATCATCTTCGTCAGTGCCTTGCTTATGGATGTGCCGACTAACTTGACCACCCCCAGCCGATTGGAACAGACGAATCTAAATGTCTTTAATACAGATAGATACGGCGGTCGGCTTAAATCGGCGCCATGTGGTCAGATGCACCGGCTTGTCCAGTTGATCGGCTAAAAACACTCAATGATAAGCTACTTGAAAATACATTGCATTTTGATTCCGTAAAACACGCGATAGTAACCAGTGAACCAGAGGTCACGGCCTACGTTATGATGGTTAAAGCTTATATGAAAAATTCGAACTATACCCTTGAAGTATTTTCGAATAATGAAGCAGCGAATCATTGGCTTTGAAGCTAGCTTCAGCAGAATTAACAGGTTGCACCACCTGTGAATTGGACAAAACACTCACTAACTTCTCATCCTGCTTGTTAAGGTGCTTTTCAGTTATGCAAATATAATGGATTCATCGCAATAAATGGAATATTTTGCTTTAAAATATTTTTACGATCGGAAAAATGATATCTGTTTATTTGTATTTTTACATAACATTTCGGTATAAATTTGATATGTATGAAAAAGATAATCGGAATTCTTCTCGGAATATTATTTTATTCCCTTTCAACCAGCGCACAAATAGAGGTAAAACACGGTAAAGAGACCCTTCGCATTGACATTTCAGGGATTACCAACCTGACAAGGTTAAATGATGTTAACGGGAATCCTTCAGACTGGTATACCTACCGAAGGTCATCTATTAACCTTGATATAACCATTCACGCGTACATTACAATTGTAGGAGGAAGCTGTGTGCCGAACAATTATATGTTCGGATTTGGTGGGTTTCAAACACATCTGGTAACGGGTTTTTCCTACCAACCAAGTATTCAGATATCACCTTATTGGCCCATGGTCTCCGACCTCCCCGTTGACGATGTAGACCTCTCCAATTCTATATCTAGCGGGGAAATCGATTTTACACGGCACTATAAATCGCAGCACAGTATCACTTTCCAGTTAACACTCCTAATGTTTGATGAGTATAATCCAACCTGTCTCACACCTGAGGATGCCACTCTGAACTTCTTACTCTTCCCGGAAGCAACCGTACAGGAGATGGCAATGATTGCCCAGGCCAATGCCTCGGGCAGCGACCAGGCTTTCTGGAAACAGGGCAACTGCAATGCCTGCACAAAAAAAGGGGTTCCCGGATTTGGTGTCAGCACAGTTACGCTGCTGCCCGGCTTCTCTGACCAGGACTACAGTTATTCGTCCCTGGGCCCGGATCTTGATTTTTCAAGATATTTCAGCAATCCGGGGATCACGGGGATGTTTGGAGACGGTTGGAACTTCCAATATGAACAGGAACTCCTGGCTTCAAAGAAAATGGTTCAATACCAGAACGGAACAGGGGCCAATGAAGTTTATTACCTTCGAAGCGACTCCATTTCACCATACACCTATAACCCATCTTTTTCCAACAGAAAACGCATGCTATATT
>JBAXKG010000143.1:0-3860 GCA_037137455.1 Bacteroidota bacterium | reverse complement strand
TTTGGCATGGGAGACGACTATTGTATTTTTACGATGGATGGTCTTTTACAGGAGTACCGGGGAAAAAAGAAGACAATGCCTGTGATACGAATGAGTATTTTGTTGTCGGGTATTACCACCCTCATTGGTTTTGGGGTACTGCTTGTTGCCAAGCACCCTGCGTTGCAATCCCTCGCGTTGGTCTCGGTTATAGGTATTGTCTCGGTACTGCTTATTTCACAGATTTTGGAACCATGTCTGTTTCGCATGTTTGTGAGTGTGCCTGTCAGTCGTGGATTTGCACCCATTGGTTTTGCAACATTTCTCCAATCGGTTGTTGCATATAGCTTTTTTATCCTTGGATGCATTTTCCTGAGCATTTCCGGATTTTTACTGATTGTGATAAACCCGTTTTATCGCAAAAAAGCGAAAGAAGTATTTAATTTACTTATAAGCAAATTTGCCTGGGCCCAGTTGTTTGTGATAACCAGTGTTACAAAAAGAGTTGTTTATGATGAAAAACCTGATTATACCAAGCCGTGTGTATACGTAGCCAATCATCAGTCAGTCATTGATATCCTTTCAATGGTCATGCTGAGTCCCAAAATAATTTTACTGACAAATAAGTGGGTATGGAATTCGCCGCTTTTTGGATATGTCGTACGTTTGGCTGGTTATCAACCTATTTTTGAAGGAGTCGATCCCAATATTGACACGTTAAGAGCCAAAATTGAGGAGGGCTATTCGATCGCTATATTCCCGGAAGGAACCCGTTCAAAAGATGGCACAATCGGGCGTTTCCATAAAGGAGCCTTCTATCTTGCACAACAACTCGGGCTTGATATTATTCCGGTATTATTCCATGGAACTGGCCGGTGCATCGCAAAAGGCAGCTTCGTCGTGCGTAGTACAATTTTTACCATCAAAGTACTGCCACGTATTAAATTTATCAATCCTGAATACGGTGCATCATATCAGCAGAAAACTAAAGCAGTGCAGGAACTGCTTAAGAAACAATATGCCTTTCTGGATGAAGAAGAGCGTACTGCTGATTTTTACCGTCAGAGGGTTGTTGACAATTTCATTTTTAAAGGACCTGTTCTGGAATGGTATATGAAGGTAAAATTGGTAATGGAAAGAAATTATCAGCTTTTCCACAATTTAGTTCCAAAGGGAGGGATCATCATCGATGCGGGTTGTGGCTATGGTTTTATGGATTATATGCTTGCTTACCTGGCTCCACAACGGAAAATCATTGGCTTTGATTATGATGAAGAAAAAATTGAAGTGGCAGAAAATGGATTTGATAAGCCCGTAAATCTTCGGTTCTCTAATTCTTCCCTGCACGGATTTCAGGTAATTCCAGCCAATTGTGTTATTTTCAGCGATGTTTTGCATTACATGGAGGAGCATGATCGCATTCATGTTTTTACCAATTTTGCCTCCAAGATACTACCCGGTGGAGTAATCATTGTCAGAAATGGCTACAACCATCCTGGGAAAAAACATACAGTGACACGATTGACCGAATTTTTGTCAACACGTGTTTTCAGGTTTAATAAAACGGAACATAAATTAGCATTTTTCGCAGCAGACGAACTGATAAAAATTGGTGAAAATCTTGGATTTATACCCAGTATTATTGATCCGCAAAAATGGACATCAAAACTTGTTATCGTATTTAAAAAGAAATAAAATGGGTGATAGTTTCGATGTTGTAATTATCGGCAGTGGACTTGGGGGGTTATTGTGTGGTGCGATACTTGGCAAAAATGGATATAAAGTAGCTGTCCTTGAGAAAAATGCACAAATAGGAGGTTGTCTTCAAAGCTATATCCGCGATGGAGCTGTGTTTGATACAGGGGTACACTATATTGGGGGACTTGATGAAGGACAAACACTTCATAAAATATTTTCTTATGTCGGGCTGATGCAGAAGTTAAAGCTTAAACGCCTTGATCATGAAGGCTTTGATGTTATTCAAATTGGCGATGTCAGAAATCAATATCCCTTTGCCCAATCATATGAACTGTTTATCGAAACCCTTGCCCTCTCATTTCCTCATGAACGTACCGGAATTGAAAATTATTGTGATAAAATAAAGTATGTATGCAGCCAGTTTCCATTATACAACCTGCGAAGTGGCGATTTTATGGAAAAGCGGGATATGCTTGATCTTAATGCCCGCGAAACCATTAATTCATGTGTTTCTGACCCGCTGTTACAAAATGTTCTGGCCGGGAATAATTGTCTGTATGCCGGAGTTGGCGATAAAACACCCTTTTATATTCATGCCTTGATTTTGAACAGCTATATTGAAAGTGCATGGCATTGTGAAGGAGGAGGAATGCAGATAGCAACAATTCTTGGAGATGTAATTAGGGCTGCTGGCGGCATCATTGTAAAGCGGGCTGAAGTAATCAGGATAGTTGTTGCTGATGGTGTAGCCTCAAAGGTTATAACAAAGGACAACCGGGAATTTACTGGGAAATGGTTTATTTCGGATTTGCATCCGGCAAATACGATTGCATTAATCCAAACGAATGTATTTCGAAAAGCTTACATCAACCGTATTAAAGATTTTGAAAACACCTCCAGCGTTTTTATTTTAAATGTTGTTTTTAAAAAATCGGCATTCCCCTTTTGGAATCATAACATTTATTTTTATTCAAAACCGGAAAATGTTTGGAATGGGATAGACTATCAACCTGATAAATGGCCTGAAAATTATGCTTTTTTTATGACTTCCGGCAAGAATGGATATGCCAGCTCGGCTTCAATTATATGTTATATGAGGTTTTCGGAGTTTGAGGCTTGGTCAGAGTCAAATAATACTGTGTTTCAACCCGGTTATCGGGGGGCTGGGTACGAAGATTTTAAAGAGGAAAAAGCAACCAGACTTTTTCATTTACTTGAGCAGCAATATTCAGGTTTTAGAACTTCAGTAAAGGCCTATCACACTATAACACCGCTTACTTATCGCGATTATACAGGAACACCAAAAGGTTCTCTCTATGGCATTATACGCGATTACCGTGAACCATTAAAAACCCTTATTCCTGCACGTACAAAAATACCCAATCTGTTACTTACCGGGCAAAACTTAAATTTACATGGTGTGTTGGGAGTATCAGTAAGTGCAATTGTTACATGCAGCGAGTTACTCGGGATTGATTTTTTACTCGAAAAAATCCTAAAATCTGACAGATGAAGAAACTTGTAGCTCTTTGCTAAGAATCACTTTATTGGCATATTGTTACAGAACAGAGTGTTAAATATGTTGAATTTTGAACAAATCAAAATCACAGTCAAATAGTTGCAACTTTTAAAATATGTTTCATATGCTCAAACACATTTATAGAATTAGTATTCGTTTGATTGATGGCACATTATATGCTTTCATTGGCCCCTTTACCGTGCTCTATATTATACCTCATTTTCTAATGAGCGTTGTAAATATTAAATCCCAGGAAGGTTTTGGGTTACCTGGTGTTAAAATAGTTGGAATAATTCTAATGTGGTCAGGCACAGCTTTAGCTATTTGGTGTATAATTTTAATATTAATATTTGGGAGAGCGACACCTCTTGTTACTTCAGCGCCAAAAAAAATTATAGCACGTAATATTTATGGTCAAGTTCGACATCCAATGATGTGGTCATTGATAATTATTGTACTTGGTGAAGTATTGACCTATGGTCAGTTTATACTCTTCATTTGGTTAATAGCTATGTCCAGAATTATTTATATAATTGTGATTAATTACGAAGAACCACAATTAGAACATCGTTTTGGAGAAAGCTGGAAAGAATATTGTCATCAAGTTCCACGTTGGTTTCCCCGATTCAACTTTCACAAAAGAAAACCTGCTGTATATTCCGGT
>JBAXKG010000142.1:0-3953 GCA_037137455.1 Bacteroidota bacterium | reverse complement strand
TGTGGGTGAAAGGGGCGAAGCATATCCAATTAATATCAAATTTTATGGATTTAATGAACATCAACAACAGGCTGCTGCTATGTTTCATTCTTGCCTGCGGTACCACCTTCTGGTTGATACCCTCGATAGTGAACATAGCCCGGAGTAAACGGCTTTTCGCCGAACCCAACGACCGCGGCTCGCACACCGAGAATACCCCGACCCTGGGCGGACTGGCCATATTTACCGGAGTGGCGCTCTCAACGCTGCTATTCTTCAATTTCACGGCTATTCCGAAATTCCAGTATGTCATCGCCGGGTTGCTGATAATTTTTTTCACCGGAATCAAAGACGACCTCACCGGAATAACCCCGTTCCGAAAATTCGTGGCCCAGATTACCGCGGTGCTTATTATCGTGATGTTCGGGGCCATCAGGTTTACTCATCTACACGGGTTCATCGGCATTTTTGAGATTAACAACCACGTAGGATTGGTCATCTCGGTAATTGCCATTGTAGGCATCACCAATTGTTTCAACCTGATGGATGGCATCGACGGACTATCGGCCAGTCTGGGCATACTTGCTTCGGTGGTTTTCGGATTCTGGTTTTACATGGTGGGCGACTACGACTGGGCAATGCTCTGCATAGGGATGACGGGGGCGTTGATGGCCTTTTTCTATTTCAATGTCTTCAGCAAAAAGTACAAGATCTTCATGGGCGATACCGGATCGCTGATTTTAGGGTTCATCATGGCTATTATGGTGATCAGGTTCAACGAGTCGAACATCGGTCTGAGTGGTATGTGGGCCATACGGGCCGCTCCGGCCGTATCGTTTGGTATCATCATGGTACCTGTTTTCGACACCCTCCGCGTATTTGTCACACGCATTTTCCGCAACGTTTCGCCCTTTTCGCCCGACCGCACACACATTCACCACTACCTGCTCGATTTGGGGCTTTCACATTTCCAGGCTACCCTGGTTTTGTTTATCACCGGTATTTTGTTCGTGGCGGTGTCGTGGTATCTGCGCAACCTCACCGTTGCCTGGTTGCTGATGGTTTTGCTCGCGCTGGGGACGGTACTGTCGGCTATTCCGATATTTTTGGTGGAGCGTAGGAAAAAGATCCGAATGACCGATGACCGATGACCGATGACGAACGCCCCCCTGTTTAAAATAATTCGACCGGATTGATAAGCAGGAATTCGTGGATGGGAATTCCGGATTTGCCGATCAATAAAATCCGGTGAGGTTGAAATTTTTTTTGAAATGCTTTCATGCCGGAACATTTATGTGATTCACCTGATGAAACTTCAATTCCGATTACTTTACCATTTTTTTGGATCACAAAATCAACTTCATCATTCCGGTCGCGCCAGTAATTTACAATGATTTTATCGGTAAGTGCATGGTTCACCAAATGAGCGCCCACTGCCGATTCAACCAACCGCCCCCATTGGGCAGGCTGTTGTAACAGGTCGGTAAACGATTCATGCCTTTGGGCAGTAATCAAGGCGGTATTAAAAATCTGAAATTTAGGGCTTGATGAACGTTGCCTCGTTTGGTTGGGAGCAAATTTTTCAAGACCAGTAAGCAACCCTGCCTGGCTTAGCAGACCGAGATAGTGAGAAAGTGTGGTGGTGTTTCCTGCAGAAACCAACTGGCCAAGCATCTTGGAGTAGGAATATACCTGGCCGGAGTAAGCGCTTCCGAATTCAAACAGTCGACGAAGCAGCGCAGGTTTTTCAACACGGGTCAGCATAAGGATATCTTTCGAAATACTGGTTTCAATGATCGAATCGGAGATGTACTGTTTCCATCGCGCCTCCTGGTTCATGATTCCTGCCGAGCCGGGATATCCTCCAAAACAGATAAAATGATTTAGATCAATGCCAAATGCCATTTGCATTTCATTTAGTGACCAGTGGCCTGCATAGATCATCTCAAAACGCCCTGTTAGCGATTCCGACAAACCTTGTTGCAGTATAAGGCGCGATGAGCCCGACAAAAGGACCTTAACCGGCGTTCCGTTCAATGAATCTGCATCCCATTCGCTTTTAACAGTTTCACTCCAGTTATCGACCTTTTGAATTTCATCAAGAATCAATAAAAATCCGGTAGAGGGATTTTGTCGTTGTCTGATCCTTGCAAGATCCCATTGTTCTCTTATCCATACCTGGCCTGTTGTGACCAACCCATCGGCCGTGGCATAATGTGCGGGAAAAGGAAGATGCTGCATTATTTGCGTTACGAGGGTGGTTTTTCCTACCTGACGAGGGCCTGCAAGTACCTGGATAAACCTTCTTGGCTCAATTACCCGGTCTTTAACTTTCTGAAATAAAGCTCTTTGGTACATAATTTACAATTTACTCAAACGAATGAGTAAAATTACTTAATAAAATTGAATAAACCAAAATGAATGATTTTCGGGGATTTCATTTTCGTAAAATGTAATGTATCTTTGTAGTTCAACAGATATCATAAGAAGTCACAACTGTTTATATTAAAAATTTTGGACATGGGAATAGTCAGGACCATTATCAGATTATCCAATCCACGGTTTCCGGAAATGCATCCGATTGAGGTCGATTGCCTGGTTGATACAGGCGCTTTACACTTATGCATTACCGAATCGCAGGCCATCCAATTAAGACTGGAAGAATTTGAAAAGCGTCCGGTAACCCTGGCCGATGGCGTTGTTCATCAAATACCTTACGTGGGCCCGGTGAAGACAGACTGGAATGGCCGGGTTAGTTTTACAGGCGCCCTGGTACTCGGAAACGAATGCCTGCTTGGTGCAATACCCATGGAAGATATGGATATAATGGTACATCCGTCGCGCCAAACCGTTATCGCAAACCCGTTGCATCCAAATATTCCCGCGTCAGTTGTCTTTAAGCAGTAAGTAATCTCCTGAAATATTAAAGAACCCCGCAAGCGGTTAATGCGCTCGCGGGGATTCAATAAGAATCATGAATGTTATTGGAGAATTGGAGGCGAAGGAGATTCGGAAAGTCAAAGCAATCATAAAAGAGACATTCGTAGATTAACAGCTGATAAGTGTGCTTTTATCGGGATTATTCTGTTTACTCCATGCTGATTAGAAATGTCTGGTCGCAACTTCTTAAAATAACATAAAGAATTTGAAAGAGACGATACGGAAAATAAATAGTTTAGTCGAACTGGGATTGATGCAAAACTATGCAATCGCAGGAGGGCTTGCTCATTTTTATTACATTGAACCTTCGGTAACTTTTGACCTTGACCTTATTGTAAATATTATTAATGAAGCCAATTCCCTGGCGCCGCTTACAGAAATTTATAATTGGGGTAAAAAAAACAATTTCAAAACAGAAGGAGAGCATATCATTATTGAGGGGGTACCTGTTCAGTTTTTGCTCCCCTATAATGATCTTGTAGTGGAAGCTTTGGAAAACCGCAGTCAAATCACTCTTTTCGATGAAAAGACCTTTATCCTGGGGCCGGAATATTTGATGGCTATCATGCTTCAGACGGGGAGAGCCTCTGATAAAGAAAGATTGGCAAGATTTTTTGATGAATTGGACTATGATCATTCACTGTTTAATGATATTATTTTCAAATTTAAGTTGACAGAAAAATTATCAAATTTCATGAGAATATATGAATAGTCGGGATTACATATCTCACCTTGGCGAATCTAAATCAATCTATCACAATCAAAAAGCAAAGGTTCCATTTGAAGAAAAATTGAAAATTATCATCGAGCTCCAAAAATTGGATCTGGAAATGATAAAACGTAACAAGTACAGAAAAAACAGCAATAAATTCCGGCAAGTCTGGAACCTGGACCTTTAAAACGTGATGATCGAAATGATCGAAAGCCATTTCGGCCCGATGGCGTTGTTCATCAAAACTCGCCGCAAGCGGGGAATGCGCTCGCGGGGATTCAACACCCCTGATTTTGATCTTCAATTGTCAAATATCGGCCGT
>JBAXKG010000141.1:0-3993 GCA_037137455.1 Bacteroidota bacterium | reverse complement strand
GGCGTGAAGGAAAGTTTGGGTTTGCGGAAATCCATGTCGTACATGGTTTTCAGAGGAATAAGATGTATATGGGCATGCGGAACCTCAAGACCGATCACAGTGATGCCAATCCTTTGACATGGCACCACTTTCTCAATTGCTTTACCGATTTTCCTGGCAAAATTCCATAAACCCGAGTGAAGTTCATTATCGATATCAAAAATGTAATCAATCTCTTTTTTAGGAATTACAAGGGTGTGCCCTTCCTGCAGGGGTTTTATATCAAGGAATGCCAGGTAATTTTCATCCTCTGCAACTTTGTAACAAGGGATCTCTTTGTTAACAATCCTTGTGAATATTGTTGCCATAATTAGAAGTTTTGCCGTGTTATCTCAACAATTTCAAACCCAATTTTTCCGGCCGGAACTGTAATCTCAACCGTTTCCCCGATGCTTTTCCCAAGCAATCCTTTTGCAATAGGCGAACTGACTGATAATTTTCCTATTTTAATATTCGCTTCGTTTTCGGGTACAAGGGTGTACGAAACGATAGTTCCGTTCAGGGAATTTTTTAACTTAACCGTAGAAAAAATTAAAATTTTCGAGTAGTCAAGCCTCTTTTCGTCAATCAGCCTCGCGTTACCAAGCACATCCTGTAGCTTGGATATTTTCAGCTCCAGCATTGATTGAGCCTCCTTTGCTGCCGCATACTCTGCATTTTCAGACAAATCCCCTTTATCTCTGGCTTCGGCAATTTGCCTTGAAATCGAAGGCCTTTCAACGGTGGTTAAATGATTCAATTCTTCCCTTAGCTTTTCCAAACCCTCGGGAGTATAATATTTTAAATCTGACATTTCAGGTATTCTATTTGTTTTTTATAATAAGCCAAAAGACCCTATGGAAGGGCCCTTTTGCTGAAAGAAACGGAGTTAATGAAAACTTTAAACCGAACGATTAAAAGTTAAGTTTAATACCAACACTATGTGTTCCCTGGAATGGATTTGTTGCCCGGTATGAATAATCAATTCCGATACCCGACCCTTTATCCTTATTAAATGGAACCGAAACGGTAAAACCCGCACTGGGACCTGTAAATACGGTTCCGCGTTCAGCAAGGTCGGAGTTAAACATTCCGCCTTGATATGTATAACCAGCCCTGAGTTGCAGATAATACTTTAATTCGTATTCCAATCCGAGTGTAAACTGGTCCTTTGTAAAAGAGTTTGAAGTGAAGTTTCCGGCCAGGGTAATGCGGTGCATTTCACCGATCAGAAAATCATACGAAGCTCCAATGCGGAGAGTTGCCGGAAGCTCATACTTAGCTGAACGTTGCTCAACAGTAAACTGGTCATTGTCGTTACCATGTCCGGGAATAATACCACGGAATGATAAACCATCGCCACTGAAACGCATCGGGGCGCCAACGTTTTTAAGTGCAATCCCAAATTTGATTTGGTCCTTTTCACCTGTCACATACTGTATTCCCGCATCAAGTGCAATAGCAGTTGCAGTGGCATCAGAAATTGTCTCAGTAATCAATTTCACGGCCAAGCCGCCATAGATACTGTTTGAAAAGGCTTTGGCATAAGCAAGATTGATATTCATGTAATTCGGACTGAATGTTCCCTGTATCGGTTCAGGTGAATTGGTTGTGGTAACCTGGATATCGCCAAAATTCATTGACATAACTGCAGCTGTGAGAACACCACCATTTTGCCCAAGCTTCTGGCTTAAACCAAAGGCCATAACGTTAACCCCTGATCCTTTGAGCCAGTTAGTATAGGAAAAAATTAATTCTGTCCCTTTAGTGAACCCTGTTCCGGCAACATTCGTAAACAAAGCCTCCAGGCCTTGTCCACAGGAGGTACCTACCGATCCCCATCCTGAACTTCTTGCCCATGGGTTAATCAGCAATTCTGAAGCGCCCGCCTGACCAGAACGGTCTTTGTTTCCAGCTGTTACCGTATCCAGGGGGATCAGCACCAAACCCATTAAGAATATTGCAACTAAACAGCTATATAGATTTTTCATAATCCTGAAATTTATTGTTGTTATCATAATTATAAACCCCAAATGCCATTACAATGAATTCAAGTCAACAGGCCGTAAAATTCCGAACCATTTGATGACACGTTCGCCCAGGCCGTCAGCCTGTACATGGATCAGATAAACTCCGCCTGCTATAGGTATTCCGGCAAAATTCTTGAGATCCCAATCGATGGATGTTTTTGCATCGGTATTCAAACCCGCTGTCGAAGAGCGAGGTTGTGGGATCCCCGATTTGTCGACAACAAACTGACGGATCATCGTTCCACTCATATCAAAAATTGTGACTTTACATTTGGTTGGCAGATTAACGATCTTGATACGATTATCGAGCTGGTTCCTTTCATAATCATCGTAAGCATAATATGGATTTGGAACAACATTGATCAAGTCGAGATCAGATGCAGCCCTATCCTGATTGTTTTTCGATGTCGAAATAGTGTTCGTATTAAAAACATATAAAGGATAGTTGCGATTCAGCGTATCGGTTGATTCAATTGGCATAGGAGTTGAATAATAACGCTGGTAGGGTTTTGAAATACGAATTTTGGTAGTAACCGCGTTGCTTAACCATTCCTTTCCGTTTATTGAAAGTGGAACATTCACATACATTGCTGTTGCCCACGTGTAGTCTTTGTAAATAGTAGCGGGAATTTTTGGCATGCGCGAAACGATATAAGCGCCCGCATCATAGGCCGGGAAATCGAGTTTAATACCAGAAATGGCCGGAAAGGATTTATGGTTCAT
This sequence comes from Bacteroidota bacterium, assembly GCA_037137455.1. Classification (GTDB taxonomy): domain Bacteria; phylum Bacteroidota; class Bacteroidia; order Bacteroidales; family FEN-979; genus CAIVAT01. The sequence continues at coordinate 1,222 of JBAXKG010000141.1, read as the reverse complement.
TATATATACATAATGCTGTCCTCCGAAAACAGGTATGCCTGAAGCATTGAACTCGCGACTCGTAGGGTTCCAGATCATATCACGGCCATTATCTGACACAAGCCATGAATTTTCACCGAACATAATGTTCAATCTTTCGCCTGTTTCAAGATTGATTGCATAACCAGGGAACCAACTCATGCCGGTTGCACTTATGTAAGTTGAATTATAAAGAGGGTCTGAACTAACTATTCCGGTATCGCCATCCACATTTACTGAAGGGGCAATGCGGAAATTGAAAACCTTTGCACCACCTTGCGCCAATTGGATTTTAGGACAAAGTTCAATAACCGGACAACGGGTCCACAATTTCTTGTCGGGGGTTATAACTATATCAACACTGGCAATATTGTCCATAGTAGAAAGTAACTTAGAACGTTTACCATAGGCCGGGCCTGCATATAATTCATCTCCGTTGGTAGCAGTAAGGCAATATGGCGCCCAGGTTCCGGTTTGAATTTTTTGGAAATTCTTGTTGGGATCCCATGGTTGGCCGGCAACGCCACTTCCCATATTCCAATCATAAAAAGCGGCTGTTGATCCTTTGTAAGTTCCTGAACGAATCCAGTTAGTCTGTGATTCCGGAATATCGCTGTCTTCAACTCCGCCCAACCAAATCTTCGTACTGTCCTGGTAAAGGGCCGGAGAGGCATACAGTAATCCGTTATCAGCCTTAATTGTGCCCCGGACAGAGTCATTAGCATTTGGCACCTGGGCAATTGTTAAGGCAATACCCAGATCGAGGAAGATTTGCTCATATTGATAAATGGTTGTTGTATCAGAACGGTAAGAAACACCGGTCTTATTATTAATCAATGTCCATTTACCAAACTGGATTTTTGTTTTGTTCGTAAACGGATTATTGACCGATACCTTTACCATCGAATCAAACTTCACAGTATAATCTCCGGCAACAACATTCAAAGGGTCAATTACCTTTACATTTAAAGGTCCTTTCGATACAAGATAGGTAGGTTTGTAGGCAATCGGATAATCAGGATCGCCCAACTTGGTTTTTGTTGAATCAATTGGCGGTTTCGAAAGGATCTCCTTAATGGTTGCTTCAGAAAAATCGAGAATCATCCCGCCATTTCCCTGCCCCTGGATCCTGGTGATAACCGGTCCCTCCCCATAAGTTGAATTGGTCACTTCAGCAAGTGGTATATGCGGAATTCCGGTATAT
>JBAXKG010000140.1:0-4139 GCA_037137455.1 Bacteroidota bacterium | reverse complement strand
GAGGCTAAATAAAGAAAATCCTGTGATATGGGCAAGTACAATTATGAAAAGTTATAAAGATGAACCAGCTTCTTGGTTTCAAAATAATCCTCGGTAAAAAAGCCGGAAAGGCGCCACGTGCTCGACTTAGTCCTGATTTGGGCAATATCCTTTTCAATTTCACCACCTGTGAGATAAAGAATACCGTTTGGAATTTCATTGAATCCCATTGTCTTAACACGATTTCTGACCATGGAAAAAAATAGCGGCAAATTGGATACGGCCCGGCCGGTTACGAAGTCGAAAGATTGTTTCACGGTTTCAAAGCGGGCATTCAATGTTGAAACATTGTCTAACTTCAAATCGGAAATGATGTGATCGATCACATTGATTTTTTTTCGGATAGAATCGACCAGTGTGAAATGAGACAGCGGGAACATTATTGCCAGCGGAATTCCGGGGAAACCACCACCAGTTCCGGCATCCATGATGGTTGTCCCCGGTTTGAAGTCAATGACTTTTGCAATTGCCAGTGAATGCAGTACATGGCGAATTTCGATCTGATCAATATCGTTCCGGGAGATAACATTGATCATGGCATTCCATCTACTGCAGAGATATTCGAGTTGCTCAAACCGTTCAATCTTCAATGAAGATAAATGTGGGAAATACTTTTCAGGCAGGTTCATCATAAAAAAACCGTCCGGATAAGCATATGCTGATCCGGACGTAATTTTAAAATCAATAAAATAAAAGTGTTAATCCTGAACTTTTTTCTTTGTCTTTGCTGCCTTGGGCTTTTCTTCTTTACCATCTGAGTGCTCCACAGCCTTTTTTGCTGTTTTCTTCGGTGAAGTTTTTACCACAGGGACCTCAATACCTTCGATTTCCGTTTTAGGTTTGGGTTCCGCTTTTGCAGCGACAACTGTAATGATCTTCTTCTTTTTCCGTGCCCTTCTGACACCAGATGAACCGATGACAATCTTGCCACGCTTCGTTTTTTTGTCTCCTTTTCCCATATATAATATATTTAAAAAATTTCAGTTGAATAGCAAATGTACAAAAACTGATCGGTTCTGACAAACATTTAGATTATTTAGATATCGGACCTTCTCTTTTTTGAAAAAAATCGTTGACCAGACCATCTGATCGCTTAATCGAGTTTTTCAGCCAATCGACCATGATCTCAGATTGTTCCTCATTTGATAGCTGCCAAGGAACTGACGATGTCCTGAGCCTGCTTGTGAGGCTTTGAATAAAAATGGCGGCAGACACGCTGATGTTGAGGCTTTCGGTAAATCCGACCATTGGTATTTTAATAAAATCATCGGCCATTTCAAGCGCCATGGGGGAAAGTCCTGCCAGTTCGGTTCCAAAAATAAGCGCTGTTTTCTGGTCAAGAGGAAGCGTTTCCGGTGTGAAACCATCCTGATGGGGAGATGTGGCAACCAGTCTGTACCCCAGTTGTCTCAGCTTTTTGAGACAGGATATAGTATTATCTTCTGCCAGGTTATGATGAATTAAATTCAGCCATTTTGAAGATCCGAGGGCAACATCGGGATTTACCTGATATTTATTCCGATTTTCGATGATATGGACATCCTGTATTCCAAAGCAATCGCACGTTCGAAGCACCGCGCTGGCATTATGAGGCTGAAAGATATCTTCGAGGGCAATAGTTATAAAACGTGTACGCTGAATGATATTCGTCTGAAATTTTTTATAACGTTCTTCAGTAATAAATTTCTTTAAAAATTCTATCAATTCATTGCTGTATGTCGCTTTGAGACCATCGACCTGATGCATGTCCGGGGATTTCGTATTAAATGCAAAAGTAAAAAAAATGGCCAACCATGCCTTTAATTCGGGAAAAAATGTAATTTTGCACCTCCAAATTTCAGATATCATGGCAAGTAAGCAGGACAAAAAGATTGACAAAACAGAAGAACGTATTGTTGCAGTAGAAGAGGCATTCAGCAGAACTGAGCAATTTATAGAAAAATATCAGCAGATTATCCTGATCGTGATCGGTGTGATCATTGTAATTGTGCTTGGTTTCTTTGGATTCAAGCGTTTTTACCTTGGTCCCAAAGAGAAAGATGCGCAGAGCCAGATGTTCATGGCTGAAAAATATTTTGAACAGGATTCATTGAAAAAGGCGTTGAATGGTGATGGCCAGTATCTTGGTTTTCTGGCTATTATTGATGAATATGGCTTAACAAAGTCGGCAAATCTTTCTCATTATTATGCGGGAATTTGTTATTTGAAGCTTGGCCAGTATGATCTTGCTCTTGAACAACTGAATAAATTCAGCAGTGATGACCAGTTGGTTGGTCCGATGGCCAAAGGCGCGATGGCCGATGCCAATATGGAGTTGAAGCAGGTTGAGAAAGCGGCCGGATTATATCTTGATGCTGCAGAAATGAAGAAAAACGAATTTACTTCACCCATGTTCATGATGAAATCGGCAATGGCCTACGAAGAACTTGGGAAATTCGACAAGTCACTAAGTATTTACAAGAGAATCAAGGATGAATATCCGCGGTCGAACGAAGGCAGGGATATTGATAAGTATATATCGTATGCTGAGGGAATGATCAAGAAATAATTTACGATTTTAGATTTACGATTTTAGATTGAAAATAAAATCAGACTGAAATCGTAAATCGTAACTTTATAGCCTGATTTTTCAGGCTTTTTTTATGAAAACATTTCCCCGTATAGTTTTTTTCGGCACGCCTGATTTTGCCGTAGCCTCTCTTGAGAAACTTGTAGCCACTGGCTTTTCGATTGTTGCGGTGGTAACTGCCCCCGACAAACCTGCCGGCAGGGGATTGAAAGCGAAATGTTCGCCTGTTAAGGAATTTGCAATGTTGCATTCAATCCCTGTCTTGCAACCTTTGAACATGAAGGATCAGCAATTTTTTGAGCAGCTCAATTTATTCAAGCCCGATTTACAGATTGTTATTGCCTTCAGGATGATACCAAAGCAAATCTGGTCGCTGCCACCGCTTGGAACATTTAATCTTCACGCTTCCCTGCTGCCACAATACAGGGGCGCTGCTCCGATAAACAGGGCGATTATCAATGGCGAAAGTGAGACCGGTGTAACTACCTTTTACCTTAATGAACAGATTGACTCCGGCAAAATCATTTTATCGGAAAAAGCACCAATCCATCCTTATGAAACTGCAGGTGAACTTCATGATAAATTGATGAAAACCGGTTCTGAGCTTGTTATCAGGACGGTTAAGGAGATTATTTCCGGAAATTTCAGGGAAGCCAGTCAGGAAAAGGAGGTTGATCTTTCGGCGCCATTAAAAACGGCTCCAAAAATTTTCAGGGAGGATTGTCTCATTAACTGGAATCAGAATGTATCGATGGTTTATAATTTCATACGTGGGCTTAGTCCGTATCCTGGCGCCTATACATACCTTATTATGCCTGATGGAACCAAGCAAACTTTGAAAATTCTCAGGGCGGTCCCTGAAAATTTTGATTCGCGTATTGTTCCCGGCAAATTTATTACTGATGGTAAAACGTATATCAAAATTGGCGCTGAAAACGGATTTATTCATCTGGAAGAACTTCAGTTGCCGGGTCGAAAAGCTATGAATAGCGTGGATTTCCTAAATGGTTTTAGTTGGATTTTTCCTGAAACCCGTGCTATTTAACCATTTTGGAGTCGGAGATATTAACAAAAATTTCATTTTATCAACATTTTCGGTGTTTTTGGTGGTAAAACACTTGACTTTATTTTCTGAAGCCTTATATTTGCATCAATAATAAAATCTGGTATTAATTAAAACTCAAGAAAAATGAACAAGGCTCAATTAATTGAAGCAGTTGCCAACGATGCAAAAGTGACAAAAGCAGAAGCCAAAAGGGCTTTGGAAGCTGTTATCACTGCTACCACAAAGGCGCTGGGCAAAGGTGAAAGAGTTGCTTTAGTAGGTTTTGGTTCTTTCTCCGTTTCTAAGAGAGCTGCCCGCAAGGGTCGCAACCCACAGAATGGTAAAGAGATCAAGATCCCGGCCAAGAAAGTAGTAAAATTCAAAGCAGGTGCAGAACTTGGCAAAAAGGTAAAGTAAGACTTTACTGCTTACAAAAAAATGGCCGTCCCAAAAGGGCGGCTATTTTTTTGGTATCAAAGGTTATGC
>JBAXKG010000139.1:0-4185 GCA_037137455.1 Bacteroidota bacterium | reverse complement strand
GGCATCATGGGGTAACTTATATTACTTCATGGACTGTAACAGGTAAAAAAAAGCACCAAGGGGATTGAACTTCTTCATAACCTCGTATTATTATGGGGGTATCGGGTGGCAATTGTTGTAAGCAATCTATCAGATCTTTGGCTGTCATTTTATAAGGCATCAATTTGGTTACAAACATTAATAATGTGATCTACTCCATATAGAAGCGCTCTGTCGTCAATACTCATCCATTGAAGCAGTTGTAAAATAAGATGATAATGTTGCCGGGCATATGTGGCGCTTTTTACTGTGGACCTTGGAATAAAGCAAATGGGTTCATGATGGGCGATTCGGTTCCTAAGATTATTGATGTTCTTAAGTTGATTAAAAACAAAGTCCTGATTGAAATTAAAGGTTAGAGTGGTTGCAGGGTGTGCCGGAAAAATACTCAAAAGTATCTTTCCGGTAGCAGCATATTGATTTTTAGCAAACATATACCGCCAAAAACCAAAACCAAGTTCGGCAACCAATTTGTTGTGAGTATAGCCGCCATTCAAGAAAAGGATTGCTTCATTAATAGCATTCGCAGTCTCCCTGCAGTTCAAATTATCGAAGATACCTCCGGCATTTGCACCATCGCGAAGCCAGTCATTACCCAAAGCCGAAAGACAATGATTATTAACGGTATTTCTGAATGAAATTTCCAGAAAACTGACAACCGATAAAAACTCCCCGGCAAGCTTAAGGTTTAACCGGTATAAAGTCATTGTTTTCATGCTATCCCCTCCACAAGCTGCATGGTAACGATACATTCTGGGATGGGTTAAAATATTTACAAATTCAGAATAGATCATTTATTTTCCAACTTTTATTTGCATTTATATGCTTTATGTTGTATATTTGCATCATCTTATTCCCGGTAGTCCCTGAAGCAATTCAAACTATCGGGTTTCGTTTTTTATGTAGCTATCTTATCTTCAAACCTTATTTTAGCCAGATTTTCATTTATCCGGTTATTCAATTGAACAGTTTTTTCAAAAGAAGTAGTGACAACAGCTACATTTTAACAAAATGAGCGCAGCCGGCTTCAGTTCCCGAACCCAGTCTGATAAGGTAATTTCCCGGAGAGAGCCGGCTGACGTCAAGTTCACAGTTTGATATTGTAATGGAGGACTGGATAACGGTTTCAAGGAGGTTTCCCGAAGCGTCATAGGTCATCCCACTGCGTGTGAAAAAAACCCACGCCTCATTCACCCAATGGTCGTTATCGTAAGAGATCTGATTTCCCTGGGCATCGTATGTAATCCTGGCCCTGCTGAACACCACCCAGCTACCGGCATCCATGACATAGTTCAACTCAGAAAGTTCTCTTCCATTATTATCAAAAACACGGGTAAATTTCTCAGCAGGTCCGGCAGTGTCGTAAAGGATAGCCGTGTCCCAGTTATAGCGGACATCGGAAGGATTTAACGGTAAACGGAATAGCTTTCCGGCTTTCTCACGGTTTTTATTTAACAATTCACCTGAATTCTTACCGGGAACTCCTGCAAAGGAAAATCCTATAAAGCAAACCAGAGAAAAAGCAAAAAAATAAAATCGTTTCATAATCACAAATATTTAGTGAAGTTGAACATGCAAAGTACTATGTAAAGTTACTAAAATAATCTACCAACCGAATGATACCCTAAATCCCTTTCAAATAAATTCTTCATTTTCTATTCGTGTTTTAAGTGTCAGTCTTAGAAAGATAAAACCAATTGTACCTGCAATAAATGAAGCAATAAGAATTGCAATTTTTGAATTGTTTACGATGTCTGCATCGTCAAACGCAAGAAGCGTAATAAAGATTGACATTGTAAAACCGATACCGCCGATTGCTCCAAAGATTGGTAATGAGGCATTTTTAATATTAGAAAGTTCTCCATGATAAATTTCTCGTTCCAGCTCTAAACCGATGAGTAGAAAAAAAATAGTCAAGAGTTAGCCAGAACAAGTGAAAGAACTGTCACGAAAACTAAAATTAGTCCTCCTGCTTTTTCGCTGTCAAAAAACTCTTTGTAAAGTCTTGTTAATTTCATAATATCTATCTATCAGCTTCGTTTTTTTCTTTGATTGCCTGCAACGGTTGGCTAAACACCGAAGTCAGTTCTTTTGGAACGCCACCAATTTGAAAGGAATCTATATAAGCAATGATTCAAAAGCTCCCATCCAATGCGTTTTTCACCTATCTTTGACTTCTTAAGTTACAGGCTTATGCAAAACAGGATATTACTGATATTCTTTGTTTCTGTATCACTGTTATTTTTCAATCTTACAGCGACCGGAGCAAATGATACACTCGTTCAGGCTGATGATTCCCTGGGCAAACATAAAAAAAAGGTTAAATCGGTCCCTTTGAAACCCTATCATTGGAATGTGATCAAGTTCAATCCGACGCCCATGTTGCTGTTCTCGGAGGTCAGGAATTTTACGCTCAGTTATGAACGGCTGATTACCAGAAATCAATCACTTGCGGTACAGGCAGGTTATCTTTTACTACCAAGGCTCAAGTTCCTCAATAAACTAGAACAGGTGGTCACCTTTTCCCCAAAAGAAAAATATGGAATCAATCTCGCCTTCGATTATCGCTACTACATTATTCCAAGGAATAACCGTCCGGCACCTGATGGTCTCTATGTCGGGGCATTCGTGTCGTACTACGGATTTAAATTCGAAAACCACCTGAACCTTGTAAAAACCTCTATCCTGAATGATGGAACTATCATGGGGAAGCTGAATATCGTAAACTTCGGTGTGAACCTGGGGTATCAATTCATTTTCTGGAAACGGTTCTCTCTCGATCTGTTAATGCTTGGGCCCTCTTACAGTTATTATTCAGGGCATCTTGGAATTTCCGGAGGATTGGATCCGAAACTGATTGAACAAATTGACGAAGACCTGATAGAGGCTGTATATGAACAGTTTCCCGTAATCGGAGCCTTGTTAAGCGGAGAAAAACTCGAATTCATCGGCTACCGGTCGAAATGGAAGTTTGGTTTCCGTTACAGCGTCCAGATAGGGTTTCATTTTTAAATGATCGATCTTTCATTATGGATAATAAATGTCAATGAGTTAACAATCTTTTCATGTTTTTTATGAATAATTCCGGCTCAACTATTATTCAAATCGTATATCTATGAAAATTTTTCGGACTTCGACGGTGAACTGCCTTTCCAGAGCAGCATTATTTGCAACCTCTTTCATTTTTTTCTCAGGCATAATTCTCTCATTCAAAAGCTTGAATGCCCAGGAACCTTCCAATGCAAATGGTAATAAATCAAGCGCTAATTTCTATGAGTTCCAGAAACAATTTTACAATAAATGGAAAGACAAGCCCATAACGAGGGGTTCAGGCTATAAGCCATTTAAACGCTGGGAATGGTTTTGGGAGCAGCGTGTTGACCGTCAGGGCAACTTCCCGCCAAATAATATTGTTGTAACTGAATGGGAAAAATATGCCAGGACTCATGAAACCGATAAGTCTCAGGATTCAGTAGCTTACTGGACGGCCATGGGCCCCTATGCTACAAAAAGCGGGTATTTCGGGCTTGGACGCATTAACTGCATAGCCTTTCACCCTAACGACAAAAACACATTCTGGGTAGGAACACCTTCCGGAGGATTATGGAAGACGACTGATTTCGGGAAAACCTGGACAACGAATTTTGACGACCAACCGGTACTTGGAGTCAGTGACATGGTTATCGATTCGACAAATCCTCAAGTCATGTACATAGCCACCGGTGACGGTGATGCTGCCCATGCAGTGGGTAGCATCAATGGCAGTAAGGCAGGCGACACCAAGAGTATAGGCGTACTAAAGTCTATAAACGGTGGCGCTACCTGGAATACCACCGGGTTGAATTGGAGTTTAGACAGCAACAAACTGATCCGCCGCCTGGTGATGCATCCCACAAAAGCAAATACTCTTTTCGCCGCTTCTTCTTCAGGAATATACAGGACAATAAACGGAGGGATAAAATGGGATTTGCAAAAAGCGGGATATTTCACCGATATCGTGTTTAAACCCAAGGATTCCCTGGTGATGTATGCTGCCAGTAATAATGGGATGGTTTTCAAGTCAGTCGATGGAGGGAAAGCCTGGGACTCGCTCATTCAATTCAAAGATGGATATCGCATCATTCTGGCAGTAAACCCAAAGAATCC
>JBAXKG010000138.1:0-4216 GCA_037137455.1 Bacteroidota bacterium | reverse complement strand
TCGCACAGTTGCTGTCGCTGATGGACGGCCTGGAATCGCGGGGGAAGGTCATTGTGATCGGAGCCACCAACATTCCCAACTCCATTGATCCGGCGCTGAGAAGGCCGGGACGGTTTGACCGTGAAATCTCCATTTCCATTCCAGATAAAAAGGGCAGACTTGAAATCCTTCATATCCATACCAGGGGTATTCCCTTGTCGTTGGATGTGGATATGGAAAAACTGGCCGAAATCACCCACGGGTTTGTGGGCGCCGATCTCGAAGCATTGGCCCGCGAAGCTGCCATGACTGCGCTGCGAAAAATACTCCCGCAAATCGATTTCGAGATGGCGGAGATCCCATATGAATTGTTGATGTCGCTTGAAGTAACCATGGATAATTTCCTGGATGCGATGAAGGAAGTTGAACCCTCGGCGATCAGGGAAGTCTTCGTGGAGGTACCCGATGTAAAGTGGGATGATGTTGGCGGTCTTGACGAAATCAAAGAGGCACTGAAGGAAACGGTGGAATGGCCCCTGAAATATGCCGACCTGTTTAAAAAAGCCGATACCAAACCACCCAAGGGAATTATCCTTCACGGGCGGCCCGGAACCGGTAAAACTTACCTTGCCAAAGCGCTGGCAAGCGAAAGCGGCGTTAATTTTATCTCCGTAAAAGGACCGCAGATACTAAGCCGTTATATCGGCGAATCCGAAAAAGGGGTAAGGGAACTCTTTAAATTGGCAAAACAGACAGCCCCATCCATCTTGTTCCTTGATGAAATTGATAGTCTAACCCCCAAACGGCAAAACGACAGTTCAGGTTCCGGTGTGATCGAACGGGTGATCGGACAGTTTTTGACCGAAATGGATGGCATTGAAGATATGAAAGGCGTTATTGTGCTGGCTGCAACCAACCGCATCGATTTAATCGATCCTGCATTGTTAAGAAGCGGCCGGTTCGACCTGATATTCGAATTGCCACTCCCCGATGCAAAAACGAGGGAAAAAATATTCGCCATCCATACCCGGAATAAACCCCTGGGTAAAAAAGTAAACCTCAGCAAGCTGGCGCTTAAAACCGACACCATGACAGGGTCCGATATCGAGTTTATTTGCCGGAAAGCCGCGATGCTTGCTATCCGCGAATTAATTGACAAAAACAGGGGAAAAACGAAAGATATTTCCGGTGAAATAAGTATCATGGAGAACCATTTCGAGGAGGCCATCGAACTGGTGCTGAAACAGAATGCAACAAAAAAATATAGCCGGCAACCGGACACACATTAGCACATTAACACATTAGCACATTAAAAACTCATGCCAACAAAAGGAATATACATCTACGGGATTGTTCCGAATTTTTACGGAGCAACGCACTTTCAATCACTTGAGAATTCAGGGGTTTATGCCATTACGTATCAAAACATATCTGCCATTGTTTCAGACAGGGATAATGTGCGTCTCGATGATTTAGACAGGGAATCGCTGGGGCATTTGCTGGTTCATCATCAGAAAACCATTGAAGAGCTTCAAGGCAAGGGATTCACCATGATCATCCCCATGCGGCTCGGCACGATTGCAGGCTCAAAGAATGAGGTTATTAAAATACTTGAAAACGGACATGATTTGATTATTGATAACCTTAAAAAAATTGAATACCTCACAGAAATTGACCTGGTGGTAATGTGGGCAAATTTTGCTGAGGTATTGAAAAGCATCGCTGAACTTCCCGATGTAAAAGAGATGAAAAATGAGATGATGAAAAACAATGGAATCATCACGAAAGTTGATCAATATAAGATGGGGCTTGTTGTACAAAAAAAAATAGATGAAAAAAACAAAGCCATTGAAATCAATATTCTGGATGCATTATCTTCAATTGGCCTCGACATAAAGATGCATGAGGTGATGAATGATGAGATGGTGACCAATTCGGCGTTTCTCATTAACAGGAATAAGCAGGAAAAGTTCGAAAAGGCCATTGACACCCTTGATAACGAGTACAAAGGCGCCCTTAATTTCAAACTGGTTGGCCCGTTGCCCTGTTATAGTTTTTATACCCTTGAAGTTAAAGCGTTAAACCCTGAAGAGATTGAACAGGCCGGAAAAGATCTTGGCATAAATGAAAATACTACCGAAAATGAGATAAAAAAGGCCTACCTGGAAAAAGCAAAGCTGTTTCATCCCGACAACAGTCAGGAAAGTGATGACACTGTAAATTTCAACACGATCCAAAACGCCTATCATACACTGCTGGATTATGCGGCGGCAGCAAGGCAAACAGAGAAAGAGGAGCCCATCTCCCTGACAAAGGAAAAGGTGATGGAAAATTTGATTCTGGTAAAAATAAAGGAATAATAAAGTAGTATTATGCAGCGCGACGGAAAATACATTTATTGCATCATCGCCTCTGATTATGATGTTAACCTGGGGCCCATCGGAGTTGGCGGACGCGGCGACCTGGTTTCCACCATCGGTTTCGATGGCTTATGCATGGTGGTGAGCGATCATCCGCTGAGCAGGTTCGTGGTCAATCCCGAAAACATGCTGGCGCACCAGAAGGTGATCGAAGAGGTGATGAAGGAATTCAGAAGCATCCTTCCCATCAGGTTTGGTACCATCGCGGCAACTCCTGATGAAATAAGGAACCTGCTCAACCGGCGGTACAGCGAGTTTATGGAACTATTGAAGCAGTTCGAAAACAAGGTGGAACTCAATGTGAGGGGCAACTGGAAAAACATGGGAATGATATACAAAGAGATCGACCATGAACATAAAGACTTACAGAAAATCAGGGCTGAAATTGAGAAACTCAAGGATCCTGAAATAAGAGACAAGAAAATCAACGAAGCCGGGAAACTTGTAGAAAAGGCCCTGATCGAAAAAAAGGAGCAAGAGACCGAAAATATCATCGAAGCATTCCGGAAATCAGTGTTCGAATTTAAACACAACAAAAAGAACAGTGATGCCATGTTTATGAATACGGCATTCCTGGTGAACAGCGGCAGGGAGGTTGAATTCGATAACATCATGGCCGACCTTGGCATTAAATACCAGGACCGGAGCGACTTTGTATATACCGCCCCCTTGCCGATCTTTAATTTTATCGATCTGAAAATATTTCCCGAAAAATGGGAATTGTGATGGGATCAGCGTTATCAGCGGTTTAAAACAAATCAGCAGTGTAGGAAATAAAATGAAAAAAGATAGTATGGAAAATGAAGTTGAAATTCTGAAAGAAGGAAAGTACATATATGGGATCATCAGACATTCCGGCCCATTAGAATATGGTCCCATCGGCATGGGAAAACGAGCCGACCTGGTTTATGGTATCAATTACAATGGTATCACCGCCATCGTCAGTAATTCGCCCATCATAATATATGAAGCCCGCAGGGTAAACATGATCGCCCACGAAAAAGTACTGGAAGATGTGATGAAGCAATTTACGGTTCTTCCCGTCCGGTTTTCAACCATCTCCGAACATGACGATGACTCGGGCATCCTGAAAATCCTTGAAAAGGATTATAAAAAATTTGATGACCTGCTTACAAAGATGGATGGCAAAAAGGAGTTGGGACTCAAAATACTTGCACACGAAGCGCCGATTTACGAAAATATCATTGAGAAGTATGATGAAATCAGGATCATGCGTGGAAAGCTGATGAACCTCCCTGCCGATAAAACCCATTATCAGCGCATGAAAATCGGCGAAATGGTAGCCGAAGCGCTGAAAAAGGAAATAGAGGCTTACAAAACCAACATCCTTGCAGTGTTAAATCCGTTTGCAGAAGATGTAAAGGTGAACGATAATTATGGTGAAATGATGGTCCTCAACGCGGCCTTCCTCATCAAAAACAGTAAGGAACCTGATTTCGACAAGGCGGTAAACGATCTGGACGAAAAACTCGGAAGTTTAATGACCTTTAAATACGTGGGCACATTGCCACCTTACAATTTTGTGAACCTTGTAATTAACACCAAAGGAATTTAATATGTTCTTAATCGATGATATACTATTGGCGCCGTTAAAAGGGGTAATTTTTATCGCGGAAAAGATCAATGAGGTGATCGAGAAAGAGATGTCGGATGAAGGATCCATTAAAGAACGATTGATGGCGCTGCAACTGAAATTTGAAATGGACGAAATTGACGAAGAAGAATACGACCGTAGAGAAGATGAACTGCTGAAAATATTAGGAAATATCCGGGAAGAAAAACAAAAATAAACCCAT
>JBAXKG010000137.1:0-4263 GCA_037137455.1 Bacteroidota bacterium | reverse complement strand
ATGACCGATGACCGATGACAATTTACGATTTTGGAATTGCGAATAAACTATTTGATCACATTACCTATGGAGATAGAAAAAACGGTTTTAGAACGTGCACAGCAGTGGCTCACTGGCAGTTTTGATGAAGAAACGAAAGCTGCTGTAAAGAAATTAATAGAATCGAACCCGGTTGAACTTACCGATTCGTTTTACAGGAATCTTGAATTCGGAACCGGCGGGCTGAGGGGAATCATGGGTGTGGGCTTTAACCGCATGAATAAATATACCGTTGGTATGGCCACCCAGGGATTAGCCAATTACCTTAAGGTCAGGTTCCCTAATGAAAAGCCGATTAAAATGGCTATTTCGCATGACAGCCGAAATAATAGTAAATATTTTGCCCGTATTGTCGCCGAAGTTCTTTCTGCGAATGGGTTCAAAGTATTTCTTTTTAACGACTTACGCCCCACACCTGAACTTTCCTTTGCTATCAGGCGCTTGAAATGCCAGAGTGGCGTTATGGTTACTGCCTCGCATAATCCAAAAGAATACAATGGATATAAAGCTTACTGGGACGATGGCGCCCAGATGATTGCACCCCATGATGAAAATGTAATTAAAGAGGTACAGAAGATCAAATCAATTGACGATGTAAGATGGACAGCAACTAATGAAAATATTACCAGCATCGGTTTGGAAATTGACAAGGAATATCTTGATCGGGTTTTAGCTCTCTCCCTTTCACCCGACTGTATTAAGCGTCAAAATAAATTGAAAATTATTTACACGCCACTTCATGGCTGCGGGCGTGAACTGGTCCCGAAGATCCTTTCTATGTTTGGGTTTGAGGAGATCCATATGGTTAAGGAACAAGCTATTGCAGATGGGAACTTTCCAACTGTACAGTCGCCAAACCCCGAAGAACATAATGCACTCGACATGGCAATCAATCTTGCAGAGGAACTCCATGCCGACCTTGTTATGGCTACTGATCCAGATGCCGACCGCGTGGGAATCGCTGTAAGAAATCACAAAAACGAAATGGTTCTGCTCAACGGAAACCAAACCGCTGCCCTGATTTTTTATTACATCCTCAACAGATGGAAAGAATTAGATAAATTGAAAGGTAATGAATATATCGTTTCTACTATTGTTACCACCAAAATACTGTCTGAAATAGCAGCCTCCTTTGATATTGAATATTTCGAATGTCTGACAGGTTTTAAATTTATTGCAGACGTTATCAGACAAAATGAAGGCCGCAAAGAATTCATTGTAGGCGGCGAGGAAAGCTATGGTTACCTTATCGGCGATTTTGTTCGTGACAAAGATGCAATAAGCGCTTGCGCTATGATTGCTGAAACAGCTGCATGGATGGCCGATCAGGGCAAATCATTATTTGATTTACTTATCGAGATCTACCAAAAATTTGGTTTCTATAAAGAAGCTCTCATTTCAATAACCAGAAAGGGGAAAAGTGGCGCCGAAGAAATCCAGCAAATGATGGTTGACTACCGGGAAACACCTCCTGTCACAATCAACAATTCCAAAGTAGAAAAAATCAAAGATTACCTTTCAGGAACTGAAAAAAATATCAGCGCTGGCAAAACAAGCGCCATTAACCTGCCAAAATCTAACGTGCTGCAATTCACACTTGAAGATGGCAGCATAATAAGTGTCAGGCCATCAGGCACAGAACCGAAAATTAAATTTTACTTTGGGGTGCGTGATCAACTCAAGAATATTGCCGAATTTGAACAAACAGAACATCGACTCGATGAAAAAATTGCTGGTATTATCGCTTCAATGCAGCTAAAGTAAATGCTTGCTCTAAGGTTTGTTATTCCTGGTTCCGTTAATCCAAACCTGATTTTTTTCAGATTCGCATTCATTTTTTTCGCAGGATTTTCACTGTTTTGTTCCATCGTAAGTGGCAACCCGGTCAGAGTCATTGAGCAAGAAGAAGGCTCACCTCAGGATACAGTTATTATCAGGAAGGGACGCTATATTATTTTAAAAACCATTTCAATCAACATTCCACGCGACACCTTCTACATTGTCAATCATGAAAAATCAAACAGAACTGAAGCTGGTTCATATCAGAATTCAAAGATTTTTTTTGATACGGTACACGAAAAATTCTCACGAAAAAAAATAACACAATTACTTTATAATCTTGCATTCGTTGAGCCAAAACAATCTGATTTGCCTGATTCAATGCAGATATTGAAAAGCGCTACTCCCTTTGAAGAGTATAATGGAAAAGTAATCCGTAGCATTAGCATAAAGATTTTGCCACCATTCGGAGCCAGTGTATATGATACGGGAAGGAATGCAGGGACAGGAATTGGTAAAGCGTTGAATAGCGTCCATATGAATACCCGTAAATACGTGGTCCGGAGAAATCTTCTGTTTAAGAACGGTGACCGGGTGAACCCTGCGACACTGGCAGATAATGAGCGGGTACTCAGGAATCTTACCGCGATCGACAATGCGCGTATTATTGTTACTCAAGTAGGGCCCGATAGCGACTCCGTCGACCTGATCGTAGTTGCAAAAGATGTGTGGTCAATAGGCCTCGATGTTCCGGTGATAACGCCTCAATATGTCAGATTCCGCATCTATGACGCAAATTTCCTGGGACTGGGAGACCAACTGATTAATAATATGTCAATCGACTTGTTCAGGGCCCCTTTTTTCATTTTTGAAGGTTTAACATATTCTTATTCAAACATTGGGGGTTCGCTAATAAATGGCACAATCGGATATGTCGCCGACAACATTGGGAACAGGAGCCTTCTTCTGCGTTTTGACAGGTCATTTTTGACTAATCAGACAAAATGGGCAGGCGGCGCCATTGCCTCATATGAAACATATGTTAATGAACTAGCCGATACAAACAGTATCACATCGTACTTCAACAATGCTGGACTGTGGCTGGGTAAGGCTTTTTTATTAAAAGGGCAAAGGGTGACTTCGCGTGCAGTATTAGCTGCTGCAGTATACCGTAAGGACTATGTTTCCCGACCTTTTGTCACTATTGATTCAAATCGGAGTTATTATAACCAATTGCAAGTACTGACAACCTTTTCGATTTCAAGAAATAATTATTATCTGACAGATTATGTCCTCGATTTTGGAAAAACAGAAAACCTGCCTTATGGCCATTTGTTGCAATTAACAATTGGTGCAGACCGATGTGATTTTTATACCAGGTTATACTCAGGCATCAATCTTTCTGCTGGGAATTTTTTTGACAAGTTTGGTTATATTTCAGCATATTTAAAGTTTAGCGGATTTTTCAACAATTCATCATTCGAAGATGCAGTTTTTAAATTTAACCTGCAATATTTTACTCCTCTTCTTAAAACCACAGATAAGAGATATAAATTCAGGACATTTTATACCATCGATTTCAGGTGCGCGATCAATTCGCGATCAAATAATCTTGATTATTATGACGCAAATCTGAATTTCAAAATTGATAAGGTCGGCAATACAAATTATTTCAACGCGGTAAATATTCTTTCCGGCAGGCTCTCATCAGTATGCTTCACTCCCTGGTATTTTTATGGATTCCGCTTCGCAATAATGGTCGAACTGCAAACTGGTCTTATTTCTAAAAAGAAAGAACCACTTTTAAAATCTCCGTTGTTTAGTAGCATCGGGCTCAGCATAATTATTAAAAACGATAACCTTGTTTTTCCTGCATTTCTTATTTCCGGTTATTATTATCCTTCATCAGTCGGAGATTTCAGTCAACTCCAATTTATATTGGGTTCAAATTTGAATGTTCAGTATTATGATTTTAATGTAAATGCACCACATGAAGAAAATCTTGGAAACTGATATTATCAAAAAAAACGTAGTTTTACCTTTTTAAATACAACTATCAGAGATGAATGATACTATGATAAACGCCGGCGATGATCAGGTTTATTCAAGAAAAGTACTGGAGATGCTTACAGTTGCAAACGAGTATTGCCTTTTCCTGGAAAAGGCTGAAGAATACTCTTGTGAGGAATTGCTGAACTTTCTTCAAAAGATCGCACCCCTGATTTATCTAAAAAGTGTGCTACTGCCTGATATTGAGGTGACCGACGAAACTGCCGTAGAGCATTATGTAAATGAAGAACAATGGGAAAACTTGTTTAATTTGCTCTATATTAAATTCGGAAAAACTGATCAGTTCTATTTCATTGACATGCATGAAAAGAGCCACTCTGATCCTGTGAAAGGAAGCCTCGCCGAGTGTTTTACAGATGTTTACCAGGACTTGAA
>JBAXKG010000136.1:0-4266 GCA_037137455.1 Bacteroidota bacterium | reverse complement strand
AGGTAAATGACCTGAAGGAAAGGTTTCTCTATTTTCCCATAGGCCAGCAACGCAAACTGATCCACCTGTATGACCCTGACGTATTTAAAAGATCCGACCCCGTCAGCAGTGAGGATGCCTTTGAATATGTCCGCCAAAGAATTTCGTTACCTTTGAGTGGCGATGAATTTTATCACATTGAGACGGGATTTACATTAAGGTGGAACTATTCGTCAAATCGGATGATCCCTGGCGGAGAATATAAACAGGCCGTAGACCATTACCTAACTTCAATTGAGAGCCCAATGGACAGGAAGAAGATGGCACAAGCAGTTGATCTGCTTCTGGAATACCTTGAATTGATTGGGCAGTGGGGGAATAGTGGTACGTAACAATAATAAACTCTAAAAAGCAAAGCGATGGAAACAAATGAACTTGATTTTTTAATTGTACAGTCCAGGGATTGGGATAAAGAATTTGGACGTATTGCTAAAATTCTCTTTAATAACTACAGTATTAGGTCAAACGATAAACGGTTTGACATAATTGAAGTCGAATTTTATTACGATTCAAAAGAACATCCCGACCCTTTTATCTATGATAAAACTGAAAGGAATAAAAGCAGAGGAAATTTGTTCTTTCATTATTCCGGGGTTGATATTACGTTCGGTGATGAAACCAATAACATTCGGGGAGGTATACTAATTCGAGCAATAAAGGATGGCGACAAGTATATAATCGGCCCTCTTAAAACGATGATGGCATTACTAAATGAATGCCCACGGATGGATTCCGGAAAGGAGTTTCATTTCAATCTTGAACCAAAGAATCTCAAAGATTTATCTTCAATCGAACCTGATCAGCCAACAATTAGAAAAGGATTAGATAAAACAAAACGCGACAAATATGAGGATGAAGCCACAAGTAAATATAGATTTATCAAAAGTCGTGAAGAAATAGAGGAAAAAAGCGGACTTACACCAAGCCAATTTAAGCAGTATTATGGATAATAATGATTTAAATAAAAATCCCAATTTGATATTTGTATCAAGAATAATTACGTTACAACCATTTATTTCATTTTCAAGCCACCTTCTTGATACTTTGACAAATAATAAAATCTCGCTCCAGTTTTTGGATGAAACCAAAGACATTTGGATTCGCGATTTTCTTCCCATCCAGACCGGAAAGGACCAATTCGTCCAGTTCACCCTTACCAAGGACTATTACCTCAAGAAAGACCGTCACAAGGCGACTGACCCCGCCCCCATATGCACATACCTGGGAATTGACCCGATAACACCGATATATAATAGTATGCCCATTTACCTTGATGGTGGCAATGTAATTCGAGGGTACGGAAAGGCGATAATGACGGATAAGGTCTTCAAAGACAATGGCATTGCACACCGTATTGATCAGGCGGCGTTCGCAAACATTCTGAAAGAAGTGCTCCGGGTGGAACAGATTATTTTCATTCCCGGAGAACCATATGACCAAACAAAGCACGCCGACGGGATGGTCCGGTTTGTTGATTCGAAAACCGTTGTGGCCAATGATTTTGCCACTGTTAATGTGTCACAATCCTTCAGGGAACGTTTCTACGGAACCCTTTCAGGAAGTGGACTGGATGTTTTGGCAGTGCCGTATCATCATGTGAATGACAGGAAAAACGGCTACCAGTCAGCCAGGGGATGTTACATCAACTATTTGCAGGTCGAGGAAAAGATATTTATACCCACATTCGATGATCCAACTAATGACGCTGTGGCAATCAAGAGGTTTGGTGAGATTTTTGGTCCATCAAATATCATTCCCGTGCCTTCAATTGAGATTGCTATGGGTGGTGGAGTATTGAACTGTTTGAGTTGGGAGATACTTGCTTGAAAACTTCTATTTACCCCTGCTTACCGAAAGCAGCCATAGCCATACACAAATCAATCCCGACCCGGCAAAACCCATTACATTCACCCATATTGGCAATATCCATTCCGTAATAACCACGGGAACCCCGGTTACCACCCTCAAAAGGTGCAGCACCGCAACAATTCCGAAAATAGTGCCTGACACAAGCAATCCAAAAATCTTTGAGTTTATTAACATGACCCAATAATAAAGATGTCCAAATGTACGGCAGATAAACCAAGAAAACCAATAGGGCTTAATGAGGATCAAGAGAAATATCCTCTGTAAAAAAGAAAATGATAAGTTAATCTTTCGGGCGATTGGTGTGTACTTTTGTGTGTACCAAAAGAAAAAACCACCTACAAAAACTGATGTAAGTGGTTGATTTTCAAGTCGGGGTAGCAAGATTCGAACTTGCGACCTCCTGCTCCCAAAGCAGGCGTAAAATGCAATCAGCAGGTTTGTTCTGCCTCAATGCCTACTTATTATGTAACTTCCTGCGTGGCGAATTGAACTGTCTGAACTGCGAGATGGTTAAATTCTGCCTGCCCCTGCTAACAGATAGCAACCATAACCACCCCCAAATCAAAACCGACCGGCAAAGCCTATCACAGTATTATGATCTATCGGTTGTTCCTGCCGACAAATTCTCCTTCGCCTCAATTGACTGCTTTGGTAAAGGCTTTACCCAATTGGGTAAATCACCCTCATTCGACTCATTATCCCACATTTCACGGTAGATGTTTACATATGAAGCCGTTGCATGAGGGTTGATGGTGAAATAATAACGACACAATTTTTTGAACAAAAGCAACATCTGATCCTCAAAGCAAAAATCAAGAATGCCATCGAGCGTGTGTTCAATTCGATTCTGGTCGATAGTTTTCGAAACGATAATATTTTCAACCAACACAGAATATTCTGAAAGGGCTTGCCTGGATAAATTTTGTTGAACGGCTATCATATCCTTAATTTCTTCAATCATCATTTTGAGTTATCTGCCCGGGAGACAATGCTTCTTCAATTTCTTCGATGCTTGGCAAACTGCCTTTATAATTGTCGGGTAACGCCCTGGTGAGTTCGTATTCAGAAATACCGATGGGCTTGTTGATGTCTTTGAGTGAATATTCAGCAAACAATTTGTCTTTGCCCTGGCATAAAATAAGTCCGATGGTTGGTTGGTCGGTGGTGTGTTTGAGCATATCGTCAACGGCTGAACAGTAGAAGTTCATTTTTCCGGCATATTCCGGAATAAAATCACCTTTCTTCAATTCAATAACTACAAAACAGCGCATCCCGAGATGATAAAACAGCAGGTCAATATAAAAATCCTTATCACTGATTTCCAACTTATACTGTCGTCCTACAAAGGCAAAACCAGCTCCCAGTTCAACCAGGAATTTTTCGACGTGCCTTACCATTTCTAACTCTAATTCCCTTTCGGAAAATGGAACGGCCAAGGTCAAAAAATCGAATATATACGGGTCTTTGAGCATTTGTCCGGCCAAATCAGATTGAGGCGACGGCAGTGTTCTCTCAAAATTTGTTAACGCATTTCCTTGCCGGTGATGAAGGTTGCTTTTTATCATATCTGACAATGTATCCCGACTCCAGCCATTGGCAATGGTTTGTTGCATGTACCAAAAACGTGTAGGGAGGTCTTTGATTTTTTGCATTAAAACGCTATGTTGCGACCAACCCGTGGACATAATCAGATAATATTGATTGTCTGTGTTTTTCAATTGCGCAACGGGTAGTTGCACAATTTGCTTCTTTGTTTTTGCCAGCCCCGGAGATAATGTTTGATTTTCCAATTCCGCAACGGATCGTTGCATAATTGAGTTCAAGGTATCGTATTCAAGATAAAATTGAATCATCATTTGCATATTTCTCACGGAAAACCCCTTCACCTCAGCCAGTTCGTTTTTCAAGTCCCATGCCAATCGTGGGATTACCCCTTTGCCCCAACCTTCATCTTTCTGTCGCTGGTGAATCATAAAACCAATATCCCAGTAGGTAGCCAGCAATTCGGCATTAGCGGCCAAATTTGCTCTAAATTGACCTTGCCGGATTCGGTTTTTAATATCAACCAGTAAATTTTTATACAATATCACATCTTCATTCATTACAACATCCTTTAATAATTTTTCGCAATTGAATTTACTCTATCAATGCATTCTTCTTCCCCACGCCCCATTGCTATTCAGAGCAAAAACAGAAACAACATTTCTCCGGTAATGACACTTTGCATGTTTTGTGATATTCAAGTAAAGGGTTATTTCACCTTCACCTTTGATTTCACTACAGCAGCAAACTCCCTTGCCGGTTTAAACGCCGGAATAAAGTGAGCAGGAATCTTCACAGTTGTTCCCTTTGAAATGT
>JBAXKG010000135.1:0-4284 GCA_037137455.1 Bacteroidota bacterium | reverse complement strand
CGAAGGCTGCGCCAACAGATTTACAGTCTGCCCCATTTGACCGCTCTGGTATCCCCCCTTGACAATGTCAGGTGGTGAACTCGTGATCCAGTGATTGATAATCAATTATTCAAAGAACATTTTCAACTTTCTGTAATCCGTTTAATCAGGAAATCAGAGCCGATGGACGGATTCGAACCGCCGACCAGCTGATTACAAATCAGCTGCTCTACCAGCTGAGCTACATCGGCAGTCATACCTTTTTCAAAAAGGTCTGCAAAATTAGAAACAATTTGAATAGGAAACAAGGGTTTTATGAAATAATAGCCACGAAAAACGATTTTTTTTACACAAATTTTGTACCGAACTCCGAAACCAAGGCCAATCAAGCCTTTCCGTAAATGAAGCAGGCAACCTTTTTTTAGTTGCCTGCTTCATTTATTATATAACGATCTGTTAAATTCCTCTCGCCTTTTCTTTATGTTTTACAAGTTGCTTCCTCAATGCCTCTGAGGCAAGGTCGATAGCAGCTTCAAAGGTGGTGGACTCTTTCTTTGCAAAAAGATCGTACCCCTTTATAAAAAGTCGGACTTCAGCAATTTTATTTTCCCGTGTTTCGGTATTCTCAGTCTTCAATATTACTTCACCTGCAATGACACCTTCGAAAAAGGTGTGCAATTTTTCAAGTTTTTCATTAATAAAGACTTCCAACTTCTTGTCAGCCTTGAAATGTACAGCGTTAATTTTAACATTCATTCCTACCTCCTTTTTTATGCCTTTGGATGGGCTTGTTTGTAGATTCTCTTCAACTTATCGATGGTATTATGCGTGTAAACCTGTGTAGCTGCAAGACTGGAATGGCCAAGGAGTTCTTTAACTGCATTCAGTTCTGCTCCATTATTAAGTAAATGTGTGGCAAAGGTGTGCCGTAACACATGAGGACTTTTCTTTTCCAGCGTGGTAACAGCTGCTAAGTTTTTAATAACAATATTGTATATCATCTTAGAATAAACCTTGCCCCCTTTATCCGTCACAAAAAGATCATTTACGTCACCAAATGTAATTTTCTTACACTCAATGTACGATTTTAACAACGTTTCAAATTTCTTACTGAACGGAATCAACCGTTCTTTATTACGTTTTCCCAAAACCTTTATTGTATCATGGTGAAAATCAAGGTCAGTTTCTTTCAGGTTAACCAATTCCGACAACCGCATCCCGGTAGAATAAAACATTTCCATGATCGTTTTATCACGGATGCCCGGATACCCTTCGCCGAATTCAATATTATGGAACAACATCTCCATCTTGTCCTTCTCAACAAAAACCGGAAGGCGTTTCGATGATTTTGGAGGTGTGATTTTGCGTATTGGATTTTCAACCAATTCACCTTCTCGAATTAAAAATTTGTAAAAAGATTTAAGAGTTGAAAGTTTTCGGTTGACCGTTCTTGAAATTACCTCGCGCTCCATAAGGTAAACAAGCCACGACCGTATCATGAGATGATTTACATCTCTGATATTGTCAGTATTATACTGTAGTTTAAGGTATTCAAAAAATTGGGTAAGATCGATCCGGTAGGCAGTTACGGTGTGTGGAGAGTACCGTTTTTCAAACTGAATATATGCAAGAAAGCGTTCCTTCACCGGTAAAATCAAAAAAAAGAAGAAATGTTGGCAGAACTAATAACAGGTAAATATACGGAATTATTAACCCTAAACAAAATTTCTTCTCACAAAAAATACTTTTAGCTGTTACTTGGCGGCTTCGGCGTCCTGAAGGTGCTGAATATAAATCGCCTTGTTGACCTTTTCCCTGTGTTTGATAGAGGGTTTGGTAAATTTCTGACGCTCGCGGAGTTCTTTGACGACACCGGTTTTTTCAAATTTGCGTTTCAGTTTTTTCAATGATCTGTCAATGCTTTCGCCTTCTTTAACAGGTACGATAATCATGCTTTTCGCTCGCTTTCTTGTTAATGTGAATACTTAAAATCTATTAAAAGGGCTGCAAAAGTACAACCTTAATTTAAGATTTCCAAAATAAAATCGGTCATCCTTTTGTAAAGATGAAAACTCGTGTTTTTACCTGTATAGATCCCGTGATTACTGTTAGGATAGAATTGTGACTCAAATTGCTTATCAGCGCCGACCAGGGCTGTTACCATGTCGTATGAGTTCTGTGGATGAACATTGTCATCGGCCATTCCACATATCAGTAACAACTTTCCTTTCAATTTATCTGCATGATTCACCGGAGAATTGTCCTCGTAACCATTTTTGTTTTCTTTGGGTGTGCGCATGAACCGTTCAGTATAAATATTGTCGTAATATTTCCAGTTTGTTACAGGCGCTACAGCAATGCCAAAACTGAAATAATCTGCTCCTTTGGTTAAGCAGGACAAAGCGAGGTAACCCCCAAAACTCCATCCCCACATCCCTATCCTGGTTTTATCAACATAACTTAATGTTCCCAGGTATTTTGCAGCCTCAATCTGATCGAGTGTTTCATATTTCCCCAGCTGAAGATAGGTTAATTTTTTAAACTCCTCTCCCCTGCCACCGGTTCCGCGGTTATCGATCGAAACCACAAGAATCCCATGCTGCGCCCAGAGCTGGTTCCAGGCAGATACCGTGCCCCAGCTGTTGTTGACTGTTTGCGAACCCGGTCCTCCATAAATCGTGAAAAGAACGGGGTATTTTTTCGTGGAGTCAAAATCGGGAGGCTTGACCATCAATCCATTGAGTTCAATTCCATCGGCAGTTTTGAATTTGAAAAATTCGGCCTTGCTGAATTGATAAGCAATCATTGTTTCTCTCAGTTTTGCATTGTCCTGAATCATTCTTATCTCTTCACCATTTGATTTGTAAACGGCTGAATAGGAAGGAGTATTGATATCAGACCACCGGCCAACATACCATGCAAAATTCTTGCTGAAATCGGCAGAATTTCCACCGGGCTTTTTATTCAACTTGAATGATTTCATTCCATCCAGACTAACAGCATTGATATCTTTATCCATCGGAGTTGGTTCAGCCGATGAAAAATAAACCAACCCATTTTTTTCATCTGCACCAAGCAAATTGATCACCTCATAATTGCCTTTGGTCAACTGCCTGACAAGCTTTCCTGAGAGATCATACAAATAGAGATGACGATAACCATCTTTTTCATTTGATATAAGAAACTCTTTCTTGTTTTTAAGAAATTGCCAGTGATCATTGATCTCAATGTAATACTTATTCTCCTCGGTATAAATCACCTTTGTCGCTCCGGTGGCGGCATCGGCCAATAAAAGTTCCAGCTTGTTCTGATGGCGGTTCATTCGGTAAAGGGCAAGGATGTTTGCATCTTCGGTCCATTTGATGCGTGGGA
This sequence comes from Bacteroidota bacterium, assembly GCA_037137455.1. Lineage (GTDB taxonomy): Bacteria > Bacteroidota > Bacteroidia > Bacteroidales > FEN-979 > CAIVAT01. The sequence goes on along the minus strand of JBAXKG010000135.1, from coordinate 933 downwards.
TGTAAATATCAGTCTCATTTCCAATATCAACCGGAGTGGTCTTTTTTGACTTCAGATCATATAAAAAGATGCCAATGACCGAGTTATCTTCTCCCGGCTTGGGGTACTTATATTTGTACTGCTCAGGATAGAGGTCGCCATAATAGGTGAGTTGATATTCCTTTACTTTGCGCTCATCGAACCGGTAAAATGCGATACGGGCGCCATCAGGCGACCAGCAAAAGGCCTTCGAAAATTCAAATTCCTCTTCATATACCCAGTCGGTGGCGCCATTAATGATCTCGTTGATTATACCATCGGTGGTTATCTGAAATTCGAAGCCGGGTTCCTGTTTATCCGGTTTCCCGACTGGATTGACTGGCCCGATTGATAAATCTTTTATAAACAAATTGTTATCCCTCACGAACGCAATTTTTGTTCCATCGGGTGAAAAGGTGGCGAGGCGTTGTTTGCCATTTTTCGAAAGCGGGACTAACTTCTCCGTCTCAAGGTCATAAACAAAATAGCTGGACTTTGACGACCTGCGGTATATCGCCTCCTCATCCTTTGAAAACAATATTTTTGTTTCATCATCGCTGAATTCAAAGCCGCCCATCGGAATTGCGACTGAATCTCCATCAGGGACCAGTTTTTTCGATGTAACGATGGTTCCCGATAACTTTCCGGTGGCATATTCATATACATTCAGGCTATCCTTTTTCAGCTGACAGTAGTGATCCCCGTCATTCATCGACTGTAGACCAGCCCCCCGGCCTGATGAAAATTTACGGTTTTTAAAGATGTCGTCCAGTGTTATGCTTTTCTTATCGACCTGGGCAATAGTCATCATCTGGATTGCACAGAAAATGGCTGAGAATACAAATTTGATTATGCGGTGATTCATAAATTATGGAAAATTGGTTAATAGGATTACTTTTGACGGTCAAAAATAAC
>JBAXKG010000134.1:0-4300 GCA_037137455.1 Bacteroidota bacterium | reverse complement strand
CAGATGATTAATCCAAGGCCCGAGCTGGGTTCGCCTTCGGTGCCTTTGCGACCGGTAGGCTCATCGAGTTTGAACAATTTGCTCATTAACTCCTTATGCATTCCAATGCCTGAATCGCGAACGGCAATTTCAATGAAATTTTCTTCTATTTTACTGGCCGACACAGTAATTTTTCCTTTTTTAGGGGTGAACTTCACCGCATTGCATATTAAATTGCGGATAACGGTTTCGAACATACGCACATCTGCATATACTTCCAAATTATCGGGAATATTTGTAACGGTGATGATCTCCTTGGTTCGTGCAGCATCAGCAGCCAACTCCATGCAGCCAGAGACCTTGCAGAGCAATGAAAACGACTTGGGATTAAAGTTCGTGATGCCTCTTTGCATCTTTGCCCATTCCAAAAGGTTTTCAAGCAGACTGAAAAGATCGACAGCAGATTTATTCAGCATTCCAACCATATCTTCAATCTCGGCAGGAGACAGATTTTTTATCTCTTCTGCCATCATCTTGGTCAGGCCAAGGAATCCAATGAACGGATTACGCAGGTCGTGTGCGAGGATGGAAAAGAATTTGTCTTTGGTGGCGTTTAGTTCCTGAAGTTTTTTGCTTTGTTGCTGAAGTTCCTGGCTTTGGCGCTTAAGTTCTTTGCTTTGTTGCTTAAGTTTAAGATGGGTGTTTACCCGGGCTTTGACCTCTTCAGCCTGAAATGGCTTATTTATAAAATCGACTCCACCCAAAGCCAATGCTTTTACAATATCTTTGGTATCGCTCAATGCGCTTATAAAGATAACAGGTATATCACTTAAATCGGGGTTTTCTTTTAACCGTCGGCAAACTTCGTATCCATTAATGCCAGGCATCATAATATCAAGAAGGATAAGGTCTGGCTTCTCTTTTTCTGCTACCTGCAATGCTATATCACCATTGGAAACAGGACGGATTTTATAACCTTCAACTTTAAGTATGTCGCGCAGCAATTTAAGATTAGCGCCTATATCATCAACAATAAGAATGTTGGGAATATTCTGGTCTGATTCATGTTCGTTTTTCATTGTTTTGTCTCCTTTTGAGTTAATATTTTTTTTAAGGAATTATAGTCGAAATTATCGGCCAGGGCCGCAAGACGCTGTGCGAGTTCAGAATTATCAGGATCAATCCTGTTAATGAGTTCAACCAACAGGTCGAAATCTGCAACTGCAACAGCATTTTGCATTTTTAATACAAGGTCTGGCAGTAATTTTGCAACATCCTTTTCAATGGCCTCATCGTCATAAAGATATTTCGCGTTTGAAGAAGGTGTTTTTTCCTGTTCATAAATGAATTTGACACCAAGAACTTTTCCAATGGTGCTAAACAACTCGTTTTCCCGAAACGGTTTGCGAATAAAGTCATGCATCCCAAGCGCTATTGTCTCTTGTCGCTCTTCTTCAAACGAGCTGGCCGTGAGGGCAATAATGGGTATTGACTTCCCTTTTTCGGTTGATTTAATACGGCGGGTTGCCTCATATCCATCCATAACAGGCATGCGCATATCCATCAAAATAAGATGCGGGTTCCACTCCTCAAATTTTTTAATGGCATCTTCTCCATTCACGGCTTCCATTGTTTTAAATCCTACCAAATTGAGAAGATAGACCACTACTTTCAAATTCACTTTAACATCGTCAACAACCAATATTCGAAAAACAGGTTGTCCTTTCTCAATAGAGATCACATGTTTTGAAATAATATCTTTAACAGGTTCGATTTTTCCCTCTTTTATTTCCACTTTGAAGGTAAACACCGAGCCTTTTCCAACTTCGCTGGTAACGGTGATATTTCCACCCATTAAAACGGCCAATTCACGGCTCAGTGCAAGTCCCAGGCCCGTACCGCTGCTTTTACTGATTCCGGAACTTGTTTGTTCGAACTGTTTGAAGAGTTTGCCTAATTCGTTTTCAGAAATACCGGGGCCTGAATCCTGAATCTCAACGATCAGGATGCTTGTATGCCCATCTGCTTTATCAACACGCGTTCGAACGGCAATGCCGCCTTCGTCGGTGAATTTTATTGCATTCCCGATCAAATTGACAAATATCTGACGCAATTTGTGATCATCTACAATTACGAATTGTGGAATATCGTTGGCGGTTTCAAAAATAAACTGAAGGTGTTTTGATTGGGCGCGTTCTTTAAAAATCATCTGAATGTCGTTAAAAAGAGAATACAAATCAACATTCGTTGGATTTAACTCTACGCGGCCTGCTTCTACTTTTGAGAGTTCCAGAATATCGTTAATGAGCGCTAAAAGATGTTCGCCGGCACGGATAATGGAAATATTATACTCCTTTTGTGAATCTGATAAAAGTTGATCCCGGTTCATGAGCTGCGAAAATCCAATGATTGCATTCAGTGGCGTTCTGATTTCATGCGACATATTTGCCAGAAATATACTCTTTGCCTTGTTTGCTGTTTCAGCCTCTCGCTTCGCGTTTAAAAGCGCCGCTTCTGTTTTCTTCTTATAAATTACCCCTGCTAAAACGCTGGCATAAATCTTAAGTAAAATGATCACCTGTTCGCTCCAGTGCTTTTTTTCAGCCACTGAATCGAAGCCAACAAATCCAATTAACGATGATCCATAATACATGGGTACTGTTAGTAAGGATTTTATTCTCTGCGGTTCTAAAATTTCTTTTTCGAGCTGCCTTTCATCCGGCAGATCGCTTACAGATTCGATGTAAATATGTTCTTTGTTTAAAAATGTCTCTTTCCACAGAGGAATAAACGAAAAAGGAATACCCTGAAGATTATCTATTTCAGGACTTATACCACTCGCGCACCATTCGAATGTATTATTTAGCACATCATTGGCGCTATCTAAATCGAAAATATAAGATCGATCGATCTTGTTGAAAATGCCAAGCAACTTTAATGAATCATTAATTTCAAAATCCAATCTATCCGAATCAGTTTGAATTAATTTTCCGGAAACCGCAGATACAATTCTGTAGAAACTATTTTGAAGTTTGACCTCCTCCTCCAGTTTTTTACTTTCTGTGATATCGATCATCACAGTCAAAAAGTATTTTTTTCCCTGGCTTTCAATAATTTCGCCGGAGAACAGGCCATCGAGAATGCCACCCGATTTGTTTTTTACTTTTAACTCACAATTATTTACAAATCCGTTTTTTTCTAATTCACCTGCAATTTGTTCCTGTTTTTCCGGCTGAAAGAAAAGTCCCAATTCAACAGCTGTTTTTCCAATGATTTCTTCTTTGGCAAATCCGGTTTTAGCCAGAAATGATTGATTTACTTCTGTGAAAATTCTTTCGGGAATAGAGCTTATGGCCATGAGAGCGGGATTGTTGTCAAAAATGGCATTGAATTTCTGCAACGACTCCTGTTCTTTGCTAAGGTCTTTAGAAATGCCAAAAACACACTCCTTACCATCCCACTTTCCAAACCAGACACGCGTTTCAACCGGCACAAAAGTTCCGTCTTTTCTGGCCAAAGGCAGCGGACAAGTATTTCGTTTACCTGCAAACATATCGCCAAATATCTGTTCTGCTTCGGCCCGTTTTGTCGCCGGATGCACATCGAGTATGTGCATGCCCCTAAGTTCTTCAGGTGAATAGCAAAGTTTGCGTGCAACAGCATTGTTTGAATAAAAGATCTCACCCTTCGTATTCCCGACAAATATCATATCGTCAACGGTCTCGAAGAAAGTGTGGAAGTTTGCTTCGCTTTCTCTTACCTTATCTTCCGCCTTTTTTCTGTCGGTAATATCCCGGCTGATCCCAAGAATGCCAATCAGGCTTCCATCACTTCCCCGGTAAGGTGTTTTCAGCGTATCAATAAGAATTTTTCTCCCATCGGGATATGTGATCCATTCTTCATTGTGACGGGGCAGCTTTTGTTTAAGCATTTCATTGTCATGATACCTGAAAAAATCTCCTATCTCATGGCCAAACAGATCATAATCGGTTTTGCCAATAATTTCATTTCTTGATTTACCGACAAATTCAGCAAAGGGAGGGTTACAGCCAAGATAAATGCCTTCGGTATCTTTGAAAAAGATGATATCGGGTATTGAGTCGAGCAAAGAGGTAATCAACGCTGATTGCCGGGTTATTTCCTCTTTTGTGAGTTGTGCCCTGGTTTTATCCTGATCATTCATACAGTGTTGGTTTTTTAATTACTGATTATACCCTCACCCCATATTTTTTGATTATCCCCAACAACAGTTCCATTTCAAAGGGCTTTGAAATATAATCGTCGCATCCGGCATCCAAAGCCCTGTTTTCATCGCCACTCA
>JBAXKG010000133.1:0-4384 GCA_037137455.1 Bacteroidota bacterium | reverse complement strand
TCCAATGGATATTTTCCAGATCGACACCTGAAAAATTGGCAGATGGCAGTATCACATGGTATGGCTTCAATGCAAATATCACCGAATACAAGCGGGTTGAGCAAGAATTAATTGCAGCCAAAGAACGCGCCGAAGAAAGCGACCGCCTGAAATCAGCCTTTCTTGCCAATATGAGCCACGAAATACGCACTCCCATGAACGGCATCCTCGGCTTCGCCCAACTATTGAAAGAACCAAATCTTACCGGAGAGGAGCAACAGGAGTACATCCGAATTATCGACAAAAGCGGCAAACGCATGCTCAACATCATCCACGATATTGTTGATATTTCGAAAATAGAATCTGGTCAAATGAATGTTTCAATCTCAGAAACCAACATCAACGAGCAAATCGAATACATTTATGACTTCTTCATCCCTGACGTGGGAAAAAAGAGACTACAGCTTTCCTATAATAACACCTTGCCGTCAAAAGAAGCAATCATAAAAACAGATCGTGAAAAAATCTTTGCCATTCTTACCAACCTTGTTAAAAATGCCATTAAATACACCAACAAAGGTTCAATAGAATTCGGTTATGAGAAAAAGGACGAATACCTTGAATTCTTTGTGAAAGACACGGGTATCGGGATTCCAAAAAACAGAGAGGAAGCCATATTTGAACGCTTTATTCAGGCTGATATTGAAGATAAATATGCATACGAGGGCGCCGGACTGGGCTTGTCGATTGCAAAAGCTTATGTGGAAATGCTTGGCGGAAAAATATGGGTGGAGAGCGAGCCTGGAAAAGGTTCGACATTTTATTTCACAATTCCTTATAATGTTGAAAAGCAGGCACAAAACGCTATTTCAAAGGTTGTTTCTACAGAAGATAAAGAATTTCAGATCGACAACCTCAAAATACTCATTGCCGAAGACGATGAAACATCGGATTTGCTTGTAACATCAATGCTCAAAAAAAACAGCCATGAAGTCATTCACACAAAAACAGGAATAGAAACAATTGAAGTCTGCCGCAACAACCCTGACATTGATCTTGTTTTGATGGATATCAGGATGCCCGGAATAAGCGGATATGAAGCCACACGTCAAATCCGGCATTTTAATACTGATGTAATTATTATTGCACAAACAGCCTATGGGCTTACTGGTGACCGGGAAAAGTCAATAGATGCAGGATGCAACGATTATATTTCAAAGCCCATTAACAAAGATGAATTGGTGCGATTGATACAAAAGTATTTCAAAAGAAAATAAAACAATTGGAATTTCTGATTTGTCAGGTGGAATTTATTTGATAAAATTTCAAAACAGATTGAGGAAGTTTATCAAACTGTAATGTCTCATAGCGACTGATTTTTTACATATTTTTTTCAGGATCATAACTTAACCCACCAAAGTCTGGCCTTTTTCCCCCAGATAATTTCATGAGGGGTCAAAATGATGGTGTCATTCCTGAATTCAAAATCACGTGTTATTACCGACCCCCAGTCGCTGGGATTTGTGGCAGAAAGACGTTCATGCTCAATGGTTCCATCCACGATTTTATAGTTGGCAAAATATACAAAGTTAGACTTGTATAACTTCGCCAGGTCTTTTAATCCTTCAACATTTAAACTGTCAATGTTTTTACCCGCATCGAAATCTTTGTATCCTTTTGGCGTGATATGGGCGCCCATATGTCCCTGCCCGTCATAAAGAATAAACCCGTTCCACCCGGTAAAAGCGGAATCATAAGCCCATTTGCCGGATTCTTTGTCAAGGGATTCAATTTTGTCAAGTCTCCACATGCCATGGAATTTGGTATCCAAACCAGACTCTTCGTTCCGGCAGCCGGAAGCAGTCAGGAGCATAAATAATCCGAATAATAATTTTGTGAGTTTCATAATCTTAATTTTTAGAGGTGTTTGTTTTTAATGGTATTGGGTTTGACCGTTTGCCTGTGGCTTTCACTATTTTTTTAAAACGAAAACCAGGTACCTTGGAATACCCAACCCAAAGATAAAGTTTTTTAAGCTATTTAACCTTTCTATAAACCGTTTGAATTGGTTTTTTACGTATGCCATGTTCTCCCTCCAGCCCGGCGGCATCAGTATCAGGCACCGATTGATTTTAGTCATTCAACGAATATTCTGACCGTTCATCGATTTTCAGTGATGGAAACCCTCGAGGATGATTATTTTTAACACATCAAATAAATAAAATAAAAGTCAGATGAACAATTCACAAATTCTATTTTTTGGTGGATGTGTGGCCGTAATATTTGCCACAACGGCAGGTTGTAAAAAGGGATCAGAGGATACAACCGGGATGGCCAAGCTCGAAGAGGCCTTCACTGAGGTGCAGCAAATAACCACCATCAAAAGCCTGGTAGTATATAAGAATGATACTCTGGTGAGGGAGGCCTATTTCGGATCAGGCGGTGCCGGTGTTGTCCACGATGTGCGATCGGTCACCAAGAGCATCACTGCATTGCTTGTCGGAATTGCCATTGATAAGGGATTTATACAATCTGCCGAGCAAAAGATTGGAGACTTTTTGAGACCGGTTGTCGACACTATTACACCTGAAAAGGCGAATATAAAGATCCGTGATCTCTTAACGATGAGCAGCGGTTTTGAATGGGATGAACTGACATCCGTTTCCGGATATAATCTTTGGGCCGGTTCGGCGAACCAGGTCCGGTTTGTCCTGGATAAACCATTGATTGCACAGCCCGGGGAGCGGTTTGCATACAACTCCGGCGCATTCCACCTGCTTTCTGTGATCATTTCAAGAGCCACAGGAAAGACGACCTTAGAGTTTGCCAGGCAATATTTGTTTGAACCGCTTGGTATAAACTACGGCGCCTGGGAAACAGATAACCAGGGATATCATAATGGATCGGCCGGTCTTGAAATGACCCCGTATGATATGGTTAAAATTGGTCAGCTCATTTTAAATCATGGAGAATTCCAGGGAAAACCGGTTGTCTCTTCAACCTTTATTGATCAACTGGCAAGTTTTAAAATAACCACAAACACAGCCGTTTCGTATGGCACCGGATATGGATATGGCTGGTGGAATGGCCAGTCAGGACCGGCCAATTATGTATTTGCCATGGGATGGGGAGGCCAGTTCATCATAACGGTTCCAAGCCTGAAACTGGTTGTTGTTGCAACAAACACCTGGAGCGGTGTGCCATCAGCCGAAGCCAACGAACATTGGTACCGTACTATCGACCTGATCATGACCGGCATACTTCCGGCTTTTTCCGGCGCTTCTTAAAGCAACAACCCCGGATGATCCTCTGATAAACATTTCTTATCCCATAAGCAGCCTCAGCATGGCGTGGTCTCACTGAGAAGATTCTAAATTCAACTATCTTTCTTTTTGAAAAAAAGCTTTATGTTTGTTACGAATTTCACAATTCAAAAAAAGAAATAATTTTGAAAAGTACCGGTAATAAATCAGAAGCTGCGCTCCTTCGCCAAAAGGCAGAAGAACTGCTGAAAAGAAATCGCCACGAACGGTTTTGCAACTTTCAGAAATCGAAATACTAAAACTCATCCACGATTTCGAGGTTCACCAGATAGAGCTGGAATTGCTGAATGATGAACTTAAACTGGCAAAACAGCAGGCAGAACTTGCCGTTGACAAGTATATTGAATTATATGATTCTGCGCCATCGGGATATTTTACACTTTCAAATGAAGGTGTGATCATTGAGCTAAACCTCTCCGGCTCGCAATTGCTGGGCAAAGAACGACCACATTTAATAAACAAGTTGTTTAGCCGTTATGTTTCCAATGATACAAAACCAATTTTCAATCTCTTTCTTGAGAAGGCATTCAGCAGCAAACACAAAGGAACATGTGAGTTGATCATCGAAACTGAAGGCAATTTGCCGATTTATGTTGCCATGGAAGGCATAGTTACCGAATATGGAGAACACTGCCTCGTAACGGGGGTCGACATTACACACCGTAAACAGATGGAGGAAGAACTGCGGGAGAGTGAGGAACGGTTCCGGCATATCTCTTCCACAATCTCTGATATTTCATATTCTTGTGTAAGCAATCACGATGGTAGTTACTCGATTGACTGGATGGCAGGCGCTGTGGAGCAAATTACGGGTTATTCAATCGATGAAATCAAGGCGATGAAATGTTGGTGCAAATTGGTTATTGATGAGGATTTGGATTGCTTTAAACATAATGTTACCGGTTTAACTCACGGTTCAACAGGCAATTGCGAACTCCGTCTTCGACACAAGAATGGCGCGATTCTCTGGGTTAATTCTTTTGCTCAATGCATCAAGAACCAGGAGCAACCTGAGGATATAAAACTTTATGGGGCGTTGGTTGATGTCACCGAGCGCAAACGGATTGAAGAAGAAATCAAAC
>JBAXKG010000132.1:0-4402 GCA_037137455.1 Bacteroidota bacterium | reverse complement strand
TTAAACTCTTCAATCAGCCTTTGGATGAATTTACAAATTTTGATGAACCCAATGAATCGGGGCTGGCTGCAAATCGTTTCATTGATAATTATGCTGCTTACTTTATTTCAGCTGAACAATACCACAAGTTCCCGGCATGGACGGAGGTAATTCAACCTGTTTTGGACCGGGTAAACATGAAGCTGCTTCAGAAGTTTCTATGGCAGTATTGGAACGAAGAGAGTGCCGGGATAACTAAATTCCAGCCAAATATGGACAGAACGTTTCCGACAACTGCCGACCCCGTCGGGTTTGCCAATATCATGTATTCAGGACATTTGCTGTTTCAGATGAATCTTTACCAATCTCTTTACCGCGATATGAAATGGGATATACCGGGGTCTGTTGTGTTAAAATGGGATGATTACACACAATTTGTGTATGATAACAGGAAAATACAGGAGTTGATTGCCATGCAATTTCTCAGTAATCCGGTTCCGGGAGTAGAATGTGAACGCAACGCTGTTTTCTCGGCTTGTAACCAGTTTCCGTTAAATGGAATGAAGCTTTATGATGAAATGCATGGCACCCGTTATTTTGCTGCCGTTGCTCCTTTATATAAGAAATGGTTTGAAGATGTTTTTATAGATCCTCAAACGAATAACATTGCATGGTTTTATTTAATCAAACAAAAAATTGTCTTTTCGGAAAAGACTCCATACTATGGTAATAAGTCTGATTCAATGGAAAAGACATTGGTTAAAAAGGGTGTTGATTTTGTTTCGGCCGGTAACGATGGCGCTGTTGGTACTTTTATGCACGCCTGGAACCCCGAATTAATCGAAAAAATATATCCTGCTTTAAAGAAAAAAGTATTTTCCGTTGATGCAAATGGCCTGGCCAAATTGCATCAGGATGTATTTATTCAAGATGCTTCTTATTCATATTTTACCTGTTTAGTAGCCGAAATGGGAGATGAACCAACAAAACAATTGTTGATAAGAACTATGGACAGTATTTATCAGGGAGTTTGGTTGGATGGCACATATCATTATGCATACAACGAAAATGCTTCGGGATTAAGTGTGGGGTCGCCCGATGCGGCAAAGAAGCCCGGTACAGCGATAAAGCCCGCTTGTTGTGAATCTCCGATGAAAAAAATGCAGGCGCCTCAGTCAGACGTTTCCAATCAGGTAATTGGTCTTGCCCGGGCATTGCCTAAAAACGGAATGTGGATGCTGGTCAATAAACCTTTTGATGATTTACACTTTAACGAACCTGCATTAAGCGGAGTTGATGTTAAGAATGTAATGATGAAAAGAGCTATCTACGACAGAACTCAAAAAGCGATTATTGTTTCAACATTGTCAAATAAAACAGGGGTAGAAACTACCATTAAAGTGATAAAGTTAAATCCTGCAAAAACGTATAACATATTTATCAATACAGAATTTCATAAAGAAGTTAAAGACATAACCGAATATGATATAAAAATTGACAGCAAAAAGAGCTATGACATTGTAGTTGTAGAAAAAGACTAAATCATTAACTAAAAAAATGTTTTATGAAAAAACCAAGCATCATTTTCTATTTACTGGCCACAATCGGACTGTTAACCAATACAGGCTGTACAACACAGCCAAAGCTCACCAAAGAGGAAGCCACCCAAAAGCTGGCAGACCTTAAAATGAAATACGATATCGCAAACACCCAGTGGTACGATATCTATACGCAGGGTCTGATTCCCGGGGCTGAGGAAGCAGGTAAACTTATTTTGCAGGCACAAAATGCCATGGATTCCGGGGAGATGAAAAAGGCTGAAGAATTTATCGTTCAAGCCGATACATTACTGAAAACCTACACCATGGCCAACCTGCCAGACTACAGTCCGCCTACGCCCCTGGCCGATCCCGCCGATCATGGCAAAGTTCACAAGGCAACCCTCAAGGATATCAGGGCCATGGAGTTTTATGGCGTTCCAAGGTGGAACTACTGGTTCAACTTTGTGGGCAAAGCCGATGACGGAACCCTTTACATGGCTTATGCATATATAAACCATCATGGTACGGGAAAAATAACCCCGCCCATTGTGTTTGCCATGAGCACCAGCAAGGATCCGTCGAACATTCTGAAGGTGAAATTCACCGGAGAACCCACCCTGAAAGACACAAAGGATTCACGCATCTGGATTGTCAGGGACGGTGATAAAACCTTAACCTACACCCTGACAGATGGCAAAGTGGGAATCAAATACGAATCAAAAGAACTTACCGTGGATGTGGCTTCGATCATGCAATACTCTTTCTGGTATAATAAAAACGTGAACTCCGCCGAGATGATGCCGGGAGCGCCGATGGCAGGCTTCGAAGAAACCGGCGCCGCGGAGGGTTACTTCCTGGTAAAAGGAGAGAAGATCGGGGTTAAAGGGTTTGGAGAGTCCGAAAACCTCTTTTGCGGTGGCAAGGGAGTTGACTATCGCAGTGCACTGATCAAATACGGCAACGAATGGTGGGTGCCTTTCCATACCGACCAGGCCCAGGGGCTCATCTGTATGACCGGAAAATACAAGGATGCAGGACTATTCCTCAATGGGAAATATGTAGTTCCATCTTTGGTGGAGGTAGTACCCATCGAGGCAAACAAATCCTTTAAACTGAACCTGAAAACTTCGGAAGGGGACCTGAATCTGATCATAACATGCTGGGGATGGGATCCTCCCCTGTATGAGCATTGGGCAACCTGCAAAGGCACCTTCAAAGGACAAAACCTGACCAACGGTTATGCCTGGCTGGAACATATCCCGCAGGGAGGAGTCAATGCAAGCCCGCCGGTTGGAGGAAGAAAAGGGGTGCCTGAATAAAATTAACATGAATCACCGTAACAGTAGTTAAAACTAAACTAAAATCTAATGAAAGCAACAAAAATTTATTTCAGTGTTTTGGCAGTTGTGGCTGCCTTTGTAATCACTTCGTGCGGTTCACCGGTCACAATGACAAGTTGGAAGAACCCGGCAGACAACTCAAAGATTTCGAAAGTTGTGGTAATGCCCTTATTCGACAAGCTTGAATACATGAAACCATTTGAACAGTCGATGGATGCCTATTTTAATGCCCAGGGACTGAAAGCGCTTGGATCGCTTGATATACTGAATCCAAATATCAAATACCCGGTTTCTGACATTAAAAAGAAGTGCGACAGTCTTGGCGCTGATGCTATTTTGGTGTTCATTTACAAAGGCACTGATAAATCAGAAAGTTACGTTCCTCCCACCACTTATGCAACCGGCGGGTTTGGTGGTTCCTGGGGTGGCGGATACTGGGGTGGTGGTTCCTGGGGAGGTGGATACGGCGGCGGTTTTTATGGAGGAGCGGGCTTCGACACAGGCAGTACCGTAACAACCGGAGGCTACTGGACTACTACTTCCGTGGTAAACCTGAAAGCAAGTCTGTATACCAAGTCTTCAAAAGATGCTATCTGGACCGGTGATATTACGGTAACTGACCCGAACTATGTTGACCAGTCTGCTACAACAATAGCACAGGACATCTATGCTGATTGGCAGAAATATAATCTTTTGAAATATCCACCGGTGAAAAAATAATGGGGAGATCCTAAATCAATTAGAAAATTCAATTATACCATGGAGCAGATGATTTACGCCCTGGTTTCAGAAAAAACAGATCACGGAAAATTGGCTGCAAGTTTATCTGGGATGAAAGGCATTGCTGGTGTTAACTTATATGCTGTTTCATTTGATCAGATTTCGGCTGTAGTAAGCGACATCAAAAGAGCTGATCTGATTGCCGGCAAATCAACCGCCATTGAATATGCCGGGGTGATCGAAACCCTGTCGCAACAATTTACACTGCTTCCCATGCGATTTGGGTCTTTGATGGAATCCAACGAAGCGATCATTCACATGCTGGAAAAAAACCATCCCGACATTCGGCAAAACTTGTCAAAAGTTGAAAATAAATATGAATTCGGGCTCAAGGTCTTTTGTGATTCAGGAAAATTAATGGCAGAACTCAGGGTAAAATCAGAAGCCTCCCCTCTCCCCTCCGCCACCCCTGCCCCTGAAATCAAAAATTCTGCATCGAGGGATTGGGTGAATAAAAAACTTAATGAGCACAGGCTGGAGGAAATGTTATTGGCCTATGTTGATTCAGTCATTGCAGAGATTACAGGACAACTTGACCGGTTGAAGGCGATCAGTAAAATAATAATGCCGCACCTATGAGTGAAAATAAAATACTATTTAATACCGGATCGCTCGATGAACTGTCGGAGGAGATCGGAAAACTGACAACCAATGCAGAAGAATCCAGGCTCAAACTCACGCCCGACAATGCAGATTCTGGCCTGGCCAAACTGGTGCTCACCCTGGTGGAACTCATCCGGAAACTGGTCGAAAAGCAGGCCA
>JBAXKG010000131.1:0-4464 GCA_037137455.1 Bacteroidota bacterium | reverse complement strand
TATTCCCTTCCGCGCTGAAGTACGACTGTGCATGAAAACTTTCCGTTTTTAGTTTTTTTCATGCAATTTTTTTTGGCATCCCAGTCATTGAAATCGCCAACCACCGCAACTTTTTTTGCATGGTCCATTATTGAATCTGACAGCGTAAAAATTACGCTGCAATTTTCGTCGCCAGCTAACATGTTTTTTACAAGGGTCATAATGATTTTTTTAGGTGATTCAATGTTATTGAACAAAGCAAAAGTAGCATCAAAACAGGCGTTTTTCAGTGTAGGATAAGTGTCATACATTTTGTAAGACTCCGCCTACAAATTGTAAATGTCAATTGGTTTATGGTTTGGGATAAATGAATGAAAGCGGGGGGTGATATTTGATTTATTAAAATAAGAGTATATTTGCTGACCGTATTAGGTTAAATATAGTCAGCATGATACCCAGAATATTATCAAATTCTTTAGTGAAAAGTTTGCGGCCTGGTTTTGTCACCGGTTTATTCGGTGCAAGAAGGACAGGTAAAACCTACCTTATGGAGCTCGCAAAGAAAAGTATTGAGAGAGGGAAAGTACTCATGGTCCAAGGCGAAAACCTGGATGTAGCTGAAATTTTATCAAGCAGACGACTGAGTTTACTAAAACAATTTACTTCGGGATATGATTATCTTTTTATCGATGAAGCTCAAAAAATTCCCCATATCGGCATTAATCTGAAATTAATAGTGGATGCAATTCCTGGTATTTCTGTATTTGTGACCGGTTCATCTGCTTTCGGCCTTAAAAATGAGATTGGAGAGCCACTTACCGGCAGAAGCAAATACTTTTACCTTTACCCGGTAGCCCAACTTGAACTTAAGGAGGATTTTATAACAGCGAAAGAGAATCTGGAATCCAGGTTGATATATGGTTCTTATCCGCAGATCATTACCGCTGAAACGAACCTGGAAAAAACAGATGTGCTCGAATCCATTAAAAACGGAGCCTTATTGAAAGATATACTCACACTGGACAACCTGAAAGATTCTACCTTCATTATCAGCTTGTTGCGTTTGATCGCATTTCAGATCGGAAACGATGTGTCGGCAACTGAACTTGCATCGGGGCTTGGGGTCGGCAAAAATACCGTTTCAAGGTACCTGGATTTGCTCGAAAAGTGCTTCATCATTTTTTCCCTTCAGGGTTTCAGCCGCAATCTTCGTAAGGAAATCACAAAATCGCGTCGTTATTTTTTCTGGGACAATGGCATAAGGAACATCATCATCTCAAATTTTAACAGGATTTCACTTCGGGATGACACAGGAAGATTGTGGGAAAATTATTGTATTTCGGAACGGTTAAAAAGAAACCATTACCTTTCAAATACCTGTAACTATTATTTTTGGCGAACCTATGATCAGAAGGAGATCGACCTCATTGAAGAATCGGGAGGAATGCTTGAAGGAACGGAATTCAAGTGGGCTGAAAAAGCAGTTAAACCACCCAGGGAGTTTTTGGAAACCTATGCTAACTCATCCTGCAAGGTCATCCATAAAGAAAATTATCTGGATTTCATTGCAAGGTAATAACTATTGAGTTTTGAATTAATCCCTTTCCTCAAGATTGTGTTCCTGAGCAAAATGAATTAATTCAGTCTGGTTTTTAATGTTAAGCTTTTTAAAAAGGCGTGAACGGTAGGTGGAAATTGTTTTCACACTCAGCGAGAGCGCTCTGGAAATTTCACTTACCGATTGACCCGATACAAGCTTTTTCATGGTAAAATATTCGCGATCGGAGAGTTGTTCCAATAAATCAATGTTTTTCATTTTATTTTCGTTTACCAGCATTGAGGATACATGATCATTGATGAAATGCAATCCGGCAAGAAGTCTGGTAATGGCTTCTATCAGATTCTGCGAGGTGTGGCTTTTTGTCAGGTACCCCATTGCCCCGGATTTTAACGCCCGCATAGCCAGTTGATCTTCGCTGTACATGGTCAGGATGAGAATGGGGATTCCTTTAACAGTCTCACCCAGGTCATTGATCAGTTCGAGTCCCGAACGTCCCGGCAGGTTGATGTCGAGGATAATAATATCCCAAAGCTGCTTAACTATCAATGAATAAGCCTGGGCGCTGTCTCCAGCCTCCCCAAATTCCGCATTTGGAAATGCCTGGGAGATAATGTTTTTCACTCCCTGCCTGAAAATTTCATGGTCATCGACTATCAGAAACCGAAGCATATTTCTTGCACTATAATGTAAAAACTCACGAATTAAGAATTCTCCCAACTCCCTGCTTTTTCACCCCATCCTGCTAACGGCACCTTTAAACTGAAGGTTGTGCCTTTACCAGGTTCTCCCTTAATTGTTATCTTCCCTTTTATTCCTAAGATCCGTTCTTTCATCCCGATGATTCCGAATGAATCAGTGCTCTTTAATTCTGTCTGGGTGATGCCCCTGCCATTGTCAAACATGGTTAAGAAAAAAGCCGACTGATCGGCAGTAGCTGTAACAGTCAGGTCCGATGCCCCAGAATGTAAGCGTATATTCGCCAATCCTTCAGAAACTACCTGGTAAACCGCTGTCGCTGTCGCACCTTTAACAGGCATAGTATCTTTTTTGATTCTTATAACTACCTGGATCCCTGTGTTTTTCTGAAAATCAGAAAAGAGCTGTTGCAATGCAGGGAGAAGTCCCAGATTATCCAGAACTATGGGTCGCAGTTCGGTGATCAGATTGGTTGAAGTAATAATGGACTGATTGACCAACTGTAACATAGAATCAATCCTGGGCAGGATCAAAGGATTTGTATTATCTAGAATTTTTAACAATAAAGTCAATTCAACATTCAAAAAGGTAAGCGTTTGACCCAGATTATCGTGAATAATCCTGGCAACGCTTTTGCGTTCATCCTCCCTTGTACGATCCAGGTAAGAATTGAGGCTTTGGTACTTCTGAAGTGATTGCTTCAACAACTTTTGGGATTCCTTGCGATGGTTTAGTTCTTTCTTCAAAGCATTATTAGCAGTTTCAAGTTGCAGCGTACGTTGTTTTACCTCCTCCTTCAGTTGTGATTCCGATCGTTTTAGTTTTTCCAGTATGCTTTTCCTCTCGCTGATATCGGTTATGGCGATCATGCATTGTTCTGAATTTCCCATTAATTTACCGGTCATCTGAACAATTTTGGCAATGCCGCTGTTACCTGATAAATAAACTTCACAGGTTTTTGGGGAGTTGCCTTGAAAAACACTTTTAAGGAAACTATTGAAGATTTGTTTTGTTTCATCTGTGACAAAAGATCCGACTTTAGTGTTTATAAGAAGTGCACGTTCTTTGCCAAGCAGTTGAGAACAGCACAGGTTTAACCCAAGGATTTTACCCTCTTTGGAAAGAGTAAAATATCCAACAGGTGCGAAATCGTATAATTCAATATATTTATCTGCCGCTTCCTGGGCCGCCGATCTTGACTGGGAGAGTTCTTCATTGGATAATTCCAGCTCTATCTGATGTATCTCAAGTTCATACAGGAGCTTTAGAATTTCAACTTCAGAAAGGGAAGAAACAATGACTGATGATTTCTTTTTCAACAAATCTTCGGCCTTTTGGCGAAGAATATCGGAGCTGGATTTGTTGGGCGTGATCTTCATTAACTGCTGGTTAGCATAATGTCATTGTTTCGATTGTTTGCTTTGATGTCATAATAAAAAAGGGCGGTTTTACTACATAAGAAATATTAGCAACGCAATATTTTGAATATGTTTAAGAACGATGAGTGAAATTGTAACTTTACACAAAGATAGGGGTATTTTACTGTTTTGTTAGAGCAAGGGGCAATTTTTCAGGGCCTTCTTTTCGCTTTCTGTTATCATTTTGATGTTTGTTTGGTTGTTATTTATAATCAGTCTATTTTAATATTACCTTTGTCGAAATTATTTCTAACAATCCCAAACACAGAAAATATCGATCTGATTTTCAAGGATAAAAACACCATTGAATTTAACGAAACTGTAACCCTTAATGGCATTGTTATTGAAACTGACAAAGCAACTTTTAAAAAAGAGATGTAAGTCGTAGAATAGAAATGTCATTTAATTATTACCGTTTATCGCACTTTTATCATTAACCTTAATATGCCGGAGCCTTTCTTGTGGACTCCGGCATTTTTTTCAAAGGATCATGTGATAGTTCCAATGAATGCTGATAAAACCAATTTTAATGGAAGGCAGGGGGGATGCTATAATGGCCAAAAATCAGGTTTTACAGTTGTACCTCCCAGTTGACGACAATCGATACATCCCGAAGTCAGTATTCTTATAGCCCCGGCATTGTAATAAAACCAAACAGGATATTCCCAGGTGAAAAATGATCTAAAGCCAAACATCGGCAGATCTTCTTCATAGCATGAAAGATTCATATTCACGTCAACACCTTCAATTTTTTGGTAAAAATATCTTTTAGTCGACTCTGATGAAGCATAAAAATATCCCAGCACATCA
>JBAXKG010000130.1:0-4534 GCA_037137455.1 Bacteroidota bacterium | reverse complement strand
GATGTATCGTGCAACCGGGCGGCAAACATGCCATAGGCAATAGTTTGTGCATAGATGTCGGCAAATTCCCCGGGGGTTATATCATGAATAAGGATCTGCCTGAACGCGGTGAGCTGGTCGCGAAGGGTGATATTGGCTTCATTGACCATGCTGAATTCTTCAGGTGATTCAACATCGGCAAGGGCGTTTTCAATTACGGTAGCTAAAAGTTTTGCTTTTGCCGCCATCATCTCAGCCAGCTTTTTTGGACTTTTGATGGTTTGTCCCAGATAGGCACAGAAGTCTTTGATCAGGTTTTCGAAAGCGGCAAAGTTTTCGGGCAGTGGCACAATCCGACCGTTTCCTATTTCGGCGATCTTCAGGGAAGTTTTAAATTCACCCTCCAGGTAGAGATGAAAATCGAGATAATCGGTAATGATCAGATTATCGAGCGACGCACGGTAACGGTCGAATTGTTCGACGAGGGTTTTGCTTTTCAGATCGACGCCAATATCTTTTGCCTCGATATAGCCGACCGGAATATTCTTTCGGGTGAGGATATAATCGGGCGCTCCGCAAGCCACGCGCGACGGTTCGTTGGTAACCTGCACACCCTGGGCCATGCTCTCTAAAAGGCTTTGCAAATCGCCGCGATAAGTGTGTTCGGTACTTATTCCGGTTTTATACCGGCGGTTAATGTTTTCGAGGTATTCGGGGATGGTCATGGTATGATTCTCTTTTCAAATTTAGGAAAAGGGAATGAATGCAACGTCAAAAAAAATCAAAGAGTCGAACATCGAAGATTTTCTTCCTATTTATACTGCCAAATATATCCTTACCACCTGATTAACCAGCTAAACCTTAATAACAATGAGAAGAAAGCCAAGGAAAAGGGTTTTTATAGTGATTTTTTCCAAGGAATGAATGTTTTCCAGGATCAAAACTCTGATGTAATCGTAAATGATCCGGAAATCGCGAAAATTTTCCCAACAATCTTTTTCCCATCCCTGAAAATAGTATCATCCAGCGCTGATCCCCTGTTGATCAGAAAATATTCCTTTGTCGTGTTTGTTATCTCGACGTAGGATTATTTCGCAAATGATTGGGGAGTTTCATAATTAAATGTGGCAAAATACTTGCCCGATGGGGGCTTCTCTTTTGAACAGCCCAAAACAATCGTTGCAATCAGTAAAAGCAATAAGTTTCTCATGGAGTGTTTTATTGATGGTTTTTGGCACTGTTTAATGCACTGTTTTATCATTTATAATCTTGAACACACCTAAAGGTCTGTGCATTAGTGTAAAGAAAACCGATCAGAATGTGTAAAATCAAAATACACTTTTTCAAATTGCCTTTATAAGCTGTTCGAAATTGATTTATGTCAATCGTTTGCTTTGCTCTTTGATCTTTTTTATGACCATTGCACTCGCATTGTCTGCTATCTGAATTCGAAATTTATTTTTTGTTTGGGATAAAATTTTCCGGATTCAATACTGCAATAGATCGTGTCGATAATGTCAAAATATCCTTTCCCTTTGAACGAAAAGTTTTCAAACCAGGCTGTATCCCAGGTTAATTTTGCGTTAGCATGAAAGAAGTTTTCACGAACACTGCCGCTTGACAGCATGATAGAATCAACAGGAAATGAACCTTTTTTAAAAAAATCAACCGGATCCAAATGTTTGGTAAAAATGTCGAGTTCAACCGTTTTTCCTTGACTATTCAGGGTATCGGTAAAAGTCATCATAAAGATATTCTGATTGGAAGTCGGTTTGTAGGAATAATAAATCGCCTCAGTTTTATTGATGGGATAAATACGATCACTGATATTGAAAGTGGTGCTTATTGAACTTCTGACTGACCCGGTATAGGGAATATAGAGTCCTCCGACGATAATGTTTTCGTCAGCGTTATTGCTGTTTTCCTTATTGCATGCGACAACCAGCAAGGAGGCTGCAAAAAGAACCAAAAATTTTGTTTTCATATTTTTCATTATAACTCTTTTTAATTTGCATTTGCATTGCTTGTACCGGAATGTAAACCGCAGAAATTCTATTGCTTCAGGATCTTTTTGATAAGCGTGGAATTCCCTGAGATGATTTTAAAAACATAAACCCCGCAAGGCATGCCGCTCAAATCTATCCGGGCGCTTTTCGAAATATTTTTCCTGGTCATGACCTGGATCCCGGATTGATTATAGACAACCAGGCCAGATTGTTGTTAATGGTGCCATTGCCATCGATGTCGATTGGAAATACCGCTGCAGGATTGGTTGCGAAGTGGTCATTGGGACCGGTCAGCGTGGGGTCGGGGTTTATATCGACATAATAGTTTCCCGGAATGTGTTGTCCGGCTAAAATAAACTGGCCATAGGAGTTGAACGAGGAGGTTGCCAGAATGGATAGGAAGAAGCTGATGACGAGGTAGTGTTTTTTCATTTACTGTGAATTAAATGTTTTTAAATAGCCATTTGTGGTTTTCGTAGTTGTCTCCTCATTCTAAAGGCATTTGTGATGCAAATCATTCATTGTTTTTCAAGGATATTTTCTTTGTAGAATTGGAAAGCCTGATAAATAATCCCTACGATCAATAGAACAAAAAGAGTCATATTTCTAAATTCCCAGCCCTTCGTTTGAAGAGCATTGGCCATCAGAATGCCGGTTGTAAATGAGAAAACAAGCAAAAAGCTGAATTGAAAAATTTTGAATTTCTTCAAATATGGCAGCGAGATGCACCAAACGAGGAGGATGACAGAGATGAAAACAAACTCGTAAATTTTCATATTTTTTTGGTTTTTTTTCAACAGAGGTCGATGAGTTGTTTTTAGACCTCAGTTTTGTAATGCCTGTGGTTAATATTAAATTTCACTTCAGCTTTGGTTTATAAGCACGCATATGAACTCATTATTGATTTATCCTGATTCCGGTTATATACTCCTCGTAAACCTCCCAGTTATCATGTAATTTAGTGACAAATGAGATGGTATCGTGATTAAACTTTCCAGAACCATTCAGTCGTGAATAATTTTGAAAGAGTAAAAGCGAGTCGTTTGAAAATATTAACGGACTGACCCAGTATTGAACAAAGTATTTTTGACCGCTGCATCCGCTGATACATGGATCAGATACGTTTCCCTGGCACCAACCTGAACCTTTAAGGCATCGTACCCAAGGCGATGTTCCTGAATATTTTATGAGAAGCCTGTCCTTGTTGTATAATTCAATACTTCCCTGATGTTGATACAGCGATATGCCCCAATATGCTGAATCTTCTCCGATAACCAAATTCATATACTTTACATTAAAAATGTATTGGCCTACATATTTCGTTCTCCAATCGGTTATATGGACTGAATCCTCAGGAGGAACTGTTTGGATCATTGTATTGTTCTCCTTTCTACAACCAAATGTCAAGATCAACAGCAGAATTACAAAAAAAGTCGTGCGAATATTCATCCTTTTCTTTTTACCGTCCACATCCTACCTTCAAAGATAAACAAATTAGAATTGAATCCATAATCTCAAATTTAATTGTTCATTTATAATGACTTTTGCGTTCAGACGTAAGAACCCATCGCATCCTAACAACCCGGCTATCATAAATATATCAAGATTGAATTCATACGTTATCTGATTCTCTTAAAAACAGTTTCAAGGTTTCCGTTTTCAATCATTTTATTGAGTTCGCCCAAACCACCGGGGTGCGCGGGTTAGTCCCTGAAGATGATAGTATTCTATAAATGGATTTTTATCAATAATCCTGGGTTTATTTTGTTTTATCAAGTCAGGCTGATTGCGAGCTCTGCTGATAATCAACAGCTTGAGTAATATCATTAATTTAATGATTTGATTCTTTTTATCCTTTCGATATATTCCTGTTCATCGGTCATTTTAATCATAAACAATCCGCTGAATCCAATTAAAAGGAAAACTATACTTGTAACGACCAGTGATAATATCTGAAAGTTATCTTGTTCTGCTGGAATATTTTCTACATTGAGATAAGTCTTCAATTTCGAAATTCCAAAAGCAAAATTTATCAATCCATGTATAATACAGACCGGTATTAAATTGCCAGTCCTTATTAATAAACCACCAAAAAATATCCCAATGCCCATTGCAAAAAACACCTGGTATAATATGCCAACCAAATTACCCGGATCTTTTATAAGATTGAAAAAGTGTAATAGGCCAAATAATATTGAGGTCATCAATACTCCTTTAATGATGGCTGCCTTGCTATGAACTTGTGCTTTTATCATCAATGGCTGAATTATTCCCCTCATTACGATTTCTTCGGATGATCCCGTTAATAAATTGCTTGCAATGAAAAACATTAAGATATTAAAAGGTACGGACAGATATATTGATCTATTATTAAATATCATAATGCCAATGATCATTGTAACAATACCAAATGCCTGAATATTTTTAATCTTTATATTCCTAGCCCACCCATTGATTTCAAATAGTCCATTGGCTCTTAATATAAGTATTGAAAATACAAGAAGTCCTGTCTTTATAATTATTTCAATAAGTAAATCCATGGTCAATCT
>JBAXKG010000129.1:0-4535 GCA_037137455.1 Bacteroidota bacterium | reverse complement strand
GGGTTCGAATCCCAGGCTGATCACTTAAATCCCATCAGATTAAATTAATACCGCGTATAATCAATATCTCTCAATTATCAATTTTTCATTGATAACCTATCAAGTAGATATTTTCACTCACATCTTCGCCCTCTATTGGGAAAAAGCAATGCCCATGTGAAAAAAAATCATCAGAATCTATATCTTTGTGACCTTTGAAATTTAAAGGCAGATAGAAGGTGACATCCTCAAATAAAAACATATTCCCCGTACATCTTGAGATAATGGGCAGGGATGTAAAAGAAGCATTTTTAAAGCAACGATCAAAAGTAATATGGCTTACCGGTCTTTCAGGCGCCGGCAAAACGACTCTGGCAAAACATCTTGAGAAAGAATTATTCAGCCGGGGATTCCTGGTACAGCTGCTCGATGGTGACAATGTCAGAACCGGCATAAATAGTAACCTTGGTTTTTCAGACAATGACCGTTATGAAAATATCCGGCGTATTTCTGAAGTGTCAAAACTATTTGTGAATTGCGGAGTGATAACTATCAACTGCTTTATAAGCCCTACAGAAAAAATCCGGGAAATGGCCCGGATGATAATCGGCAGTGACGATTTCATTGAAGTTTATGTAAATGCTCCTTTGAATGTTTGTGAGGAGCGCGATGTAAAAGGGTTGTATTCCCGTGCCCGACGCGGAGAAATTAAAGATTTTACCGGCATTGGCTCACCTTTTGAGACTCCACATAATTTCGATATCGAAATCCGCACCGATCTTCTTTCCATTGAAGAATCGGTAAAACAATTACTCGAACTGGTTCTTCCAGGGATAATGTTGTAATTTGATGATTTGAGGATTTTTAGATGATTAATCAAAGACCAAATGAAAAAATCGCTGATTTTTCTTTCCTTTTGTATGATTTTATTCTCATGTAATGATCAATTTATGATAATTGAAAGCCCAATAAAAATGCCACTACCACGTAAACTTTCGGCGAGGCCGGGTGTTGCATTGGCGCTTGGCGGAGGGGCATTTCATGGCCCGGCGCATGTTGGCGTGATCAAAGCGTTGGAAGAGAACAATGTACCTATTGACCTGATCATTGGCGCCAGCGCCGGCAGCCTTGTTGGCGCTATGTATGCCGATCATCCTGATGCCGACTCATTGCTCCGCTTTGTCAATACCAAGGCAAACCAGATATTTGACTTTTCCTTATTCAGGTCGAGTGAAGGATTTATCTCGGGAAAAAAGCTGCAAAACTACATTTTAAAAAATTGCAGGTCAAAGAATATAGAGGATACGCAAATTCCATTCGGAGCAGTTACGACCGATCTGGTTTCAGGGAAATCAATTGTGTTAACATCAGGTCCGATAGCGCCTTCAGTGAATGCATCATGTGCCATCCCTTTCATTTTTGAACCTGTAAAAATGTATGGCCGGACTTTTGTCGATGGTGGGGTGCTCAACAACGTTCCGGCAGATATTTGCAGGGATATGGGCGCACGGGTTGTGATTGCAGTTGACATTATGGAATTCGGCGATACCACATCTGAGATCGACAACATGCTCAAGGTTTTAATGCGCTCGCTGGCAATTGCCTCCGGGCAGCTTAAGGCTGAAAAAATTGCAAAAGCCGATATCCTGATTGTGCCCAATATGAAAGGAATTCCTTACATGAGTGGCGCCCGGAACAAGGATGCTTATGATTCGGGATATATAGCAGCCATGCGGTTTATGCCGCGAATAAAAGAGCTGATGATGAAGAATGGGATAAACCCTGCTTCAAAATAGCATAAGCGTAAAACTTCCAATCAAATCGCTAAAATATTTCAGATCCCGATTTAGACCGGGGCATATTTGGTATCGGGCTTATCTCTGATAGGGATGATACCTGCCATCTCGCCCAGAACGTTTACTAAATCTGATCCTATTGGAACCACTATTTTAGAATTATCTTTCAAAGAGGTTTCTAAAGCCTGAATTTTCCGAAGTACCTGAGCATTTCCAATGAAAAACTTTTCGGCAGCCTCATTAACGAGGGCGATAGCCTGTGCCTCTCCTTCAGCCCTGAGGATCTGACCCTGTTTTACACCTTCTGCACGTCTGATTTCTGCACGTTTCTCACCGTCAGCTTTTGTTTCAGCTGCTGTTGCATAATCGACCGCGGCAATTTTTTCATTTTCCGCCTTCACAATCTTGTTCATAGTCTCCTGAACATCCTTGGGAG
Organism: Bacteroidota bacterium; assembly: GCA_037137455.1. Lineage (GTDB taxonomy): Bacteria > Bacteroidota > Bacteroidia > Bacteroidales > FEN-979 > CAIVAT01. Next base: position 2,324 of record JBAXKG010000129.1, on the reverse strand, counting down.
GATCAATCTCCTTTAATTCGGTACGGATGATCTGAATACCCCAGCTTTTTGTCTCATCAAGCAATGTACCATGGAGTTCTTTGTTTATTTTTCCACGTTCGCTGTTAGCCGATTTCAGGGTCATGGTGCCAATGATGTTACGCAGAGTAGTGCGTGCGAGGTTCACAATCTGGTATTCAATGCTGTTTACATTGTATTGTGAATTTTTGACACTGTCCTCATCGCTGGTGATCTTGAAATATACCTGAGCATCGACTTTGGCATTCAGGTTATCATTGGTAATGATCTCCTGTGGTTCGGCATTTATCATCTTCTCTGTGACATTCACCTGGTACATCAAGTCAACTCCGGGAATTATCCAGTGAAATCCCGGACCGGCAAAACGGTTGTACTTCCCAAACCGTTCAATCAGGCCCCTGTGAGTTGGGCGAACGATACGGATACCTGCGAAAAAGAGCAGTCCGACTGCTCCGATGATAATCAGAATGATAACGTTGTTCATGGCGATTTGATTTAAGGTTTTGGTTTAATGATATTTCGTAAACTATTTTGGGTCAAACATATGAAAATTTTTTGACAAAGACAACCTTGTCAACCTGAAAAATTTCATCACATTTTTCATACCTTCGCATAAAACAAAATAAAATCGACTCCATGGCACATAAGATGACCCTGATGCTTATCCTTGCAGCATCATTAATATTAATGGTTACGAGCTGTAACCAGCAATCGGGAAGCAATGCAACGACTATCAGTACCGAAGATTCTCTCCTCACCTCAAAGATCGGTGAGTATGTATCGGTCAAACTCACAACCGACCTTTCCAAACTCAGCGATAAAGAAAAACAGATGATCCCTTTGCTGATCGAAGTAGCAGGGATTGTTGATGACTTGTATTGGGAGCAGATACTGGGTGATAAAAAAGCATTTCTTGATACTGTCGGGGATACTCTGATGCGGCAATTCGCGGAAATAAATTATGGCCCCTGGGAACGGTTGAACGGCAACAAACCATTTATGCCCGGAATTGGTACAAAGCCCGATGGCGCAAATTTCTATCCCACCGACATGACGAAGGAAGAGTTTGAAAAATGGGAGGATAAAAACAAAACCAGTCAGTATACAATCATCAGGAGAGATAAAAACAAATCGTTGAAAGCCATATGGTACCATGATGCATTTGGCGAAAAAATAAACCAGGCTGCTGAATTATTAAATAAAGCAGCCGCCCTTGCTGAGGATCCTGGCTTGAAAAAATACCTGGAGCTGCGTAGCCAGGCATTTCTTAGCGATGACTACTTCGCAAGCGACATGGCGTGGATGGAGATGAAGGACAATAATATTGATTTCGTAATCGGACCAATTGAAAACTATGAAGATGAACTCTTTGGGTACAAAACTGCCTATGAAGGCGCTGTTTTGGTAAAAGACCAGGAGTGGAGTAAAAAACTTGCAAAATTTGCCTTTTTCCTTCCTGAACTGCAGAAAAACCTGCCTGTTGAAGCAAAATATAAAAAAGAGAAACCAGGTACCGATTCTGACCTGAATGCCTATGATGTTGTTTTTGTATCCGGTCAGGCAAACAAAGTCAGCAAAACTATTGCCATTAATCTTCCAAATGATGAAAAAGTACAAATGGCAAAGGGTTCACGCAGGTTACAACTGAAAAACGCCATGCGGGCAAAATTCGATCATATTCTTTTACCGATTGCCAATGTGCTTACCGATTCGCTGCAGCGTGGCAATGTAAAATTCGATGCCTTTTTCTCGAACGTAATGTTCCATGAAGTGGCGCACGGACTGGGAATTAAAAATACCATTACCGGAAAAGGAAATGTACGGGCAGCATTGAAGGAAAAATACGCATCATTTGAAGAAGCAAAGGCCGACATTCTGGGACTATTCATGTCGACCAAGCTTATCGAAAAGGGCGAAATAAAGGATATCACTACCGAAGATTGCTTTGTGACTTATATGGCCGGATTGATCCGCTCGGTAAGATTCGGAGCTGCCAGCGCTCATGGCAAAGCCAACATGATGTGCTTTAACTTCTTTGCAGATAATGGCGCTTTTGAACGCGAAGCAAGTGGGTTCTATAAAGTTAACTTTGAGAAAACCAGAGAGGCTATGAACAAGTGGGCTGCCAAGATACTGAAGTTTGAAGGAGATGGCGACTATCAGGGTGCCAGCGCTTATCTTGAAACAAGTGGAATGATAAGAGAGGTATTGAAATCGGACCTGGAAAGGCTTAAAACTGCAAAAATACCCTTGGACATTATATATGAACAAGGAGTTGAGGTTTTGGGGTTAAAATGATTGAGTGA
>JBAXKG010000128.1:0-4541 GCA_037137455.1 Bacteroidota bacterium | reverse complement strand
TGATTGAATGATTGAATGATTGAGTGATTGAGTGATTGAGTGATTTTGTGATTTCGTGATTTTGTTGAATTCTGAGCTCCGTAGGAGCTCTATTTTGGTAGCTTGTGCGAATTCCGTTTTTTTCCGCTCCGTAGGTGCGGAATTTAGAGAGAGCATTATGACACTTCGAAATGTGTCGTATACATTACCCGGGATGTCGCAGTTTCCTAATTCAACTTCTGAAGATTCATTTCTCTCGGATTTTTTGGCTGAATGAAATGTTCAGCATTTTCAACCTGTCAAGATATTGGTTTTCGTATATTTTTTTTACCTTATCGCTTAAACAGGAATGTTCCAGGAGTGTTCTTGCTTTTTTACTTTCCTTCCGGTATTTGTCCATCAATTTTTTGATACGGCTTTCCATCATGCCGATTCTCAAGGCAAACTCATAAAAATCATCATAGGCATAGAATCCCAATACAATAAAACTTTCGGTACTGAAACCACCGGAGAATAAACCATCCGACAGGGCAAAAAAAGAGTCGGCAGGAATTTGAACAGCAGTATTCACCAGATCATAAGCCGGACTGAGGATATAATCACCACTGGCAGTTTGCTGCAACGAGAAATTTTTTAAATGGGCATCGCCATTGCTGAAAAGGTAGTTGAACACGATTCGCTCAAAATATTTCTCTATTTCAACAGGATATGCAGCCACAAATTTAAGCATGACCAAAGCTATATCCTGATAACTGCCACGGTTGCGGTAATTCCGGCCCTCTTTTTCTTTTGATATTCCCGACAGCGAAGCAAAATCTTCCTGCGCAATTTTGCTGCCATAAATATGTATATCAAATCGTTTAGTAATATAGGCCGGCGTCCCGTTTTTAAAAAAAATCAAGGCACATTCGGCTGTCGTTATTCCATATACCTGCTTTGCGATTTGCATGGTCAGATGTTCATTCGCGGGCAATTCTTCTGCTCTGCTAAACGGAGGTTGAAACGGGATCGGTTTGAGGATGTATTGGCCACGTTCCCCCGGTCGGGTAAGCCGAAGTTTATTTTTTTCCAGTAATAAGGATTGTTTGAATTGCGCCCCGCTGATTGAAATTATCTTGCTGTTTTGCCTGAATAACTCCGCCACCTCTTCATTCGTTTCCGGCGCTTCAAAATCCAAAACATGGTTTACCTTTTTGCCGTAAAACATATTGCGCAGGGCAGAAGGGCTATAGGTATCAAATCCTTCAGCCAGGGTGCAGGGGCAATATTTCAGGTTTCCGGGATTCATTTTTCCTGTAGCATTTTAACAGTAACGGCGCCAATTGTATCGATGGCAGCAGTGGCAGCCAATAAACCCAATATATCTCTTTCGTCTATTTTTAAATACCGGCACTGAATGGCGAGGTTCGCGCCTTCTGCGATCATATTGCAGAAAAACGAAAACATCAACTCACTCCTGAATTCCTGTTGTGTTTTCGGAAGGGTCAGACTCACAGCGGGTTGACCGGCATCATAAAAGTATGCATCGGTATACCGGAATAAATAACTCTTACGGCTTTCTTCGGAAAGAATTCCCGCTAATATTCCATTCCGATATACTTCTGCTTTCCGCATTCATCAAACAATTATCTTTTCTTAACCTCTAATTTTAATTCCATGCCCAGCACATCGGCCAGGTTATTCAATACATTCAGCGAAGGATTTGCCTCTCCCCTTTCCAATTTATACAGCGTATTGACGCTTATTTTAGCTAATTCGGCCAGGTGGGGCTGGGTTATTCCAAGTTCCTTTCGTCTGTTTCTGATTACCTCACCGAGATGGATCACTAACATTTTATTATGATTTTTTGATAAAATTAGTACATATTGATCAATTATACAAGCAAAATCGCAATTTAATGTGATTATTGAGGGAGACGAAATCATCTTTAGGAAGTTTAAAAAGCAAGTAAATGACCAGGCCTGGCATTGTCTGCATTTCGAAAAGCCATATGGTCACTGAATAAGTAACTTTTTATTCTCAATTCCCATCCTGGTCTGTATTTTCATAAGGTACAAACCTGACCGGAGGGAAGAAGTGGAAACCCTGAATTCATGGGAGGGCATTACCTTACTGAATACTTCCTCGCCTAAATTATTAAATATTTCAACTGACTGAAAGTCTTCAGTTGATTTTACGAAGATAAAATCTTTGGCAGGATTAGGGTAAACATTGATTGATCTGTCATTTTCGATAAACTCAAAACCCACATTTGTAATAGATATAACGTTAGATGGTTCAGAGCTGCATTGGTTAATGGTTACAATAACATAATAATCTCCGTTTGCAGTAACAGTATAATTCTGAAAGACGGCGCCATTTATCAAACCATTTTGATTATACCATTGGTTGCCTTGTTTAGCGTCAGATTGTAAAATATTGACATTTTGAATTATGATAGGTATGGGTGGTGTGAGTGGTTGTGTATTAATCACAACATCAGCTGATGGAACAGAAGTACATCCTGTTGTTACATCTGTTACTGTGAAATTATATGTTCCCGTTGCAAGTCCTGATATTGTTGTACTTGTTCCCGTTCCGGTAATGCCGCCTGGATTTATTGTCCAGGCTCCTGATAAAGGCAATCCACTTAAAACGACACTTCCTGTTGCTAATGTACAGGTTGGTTGAGTTATTATTCCAATATTTGGAGAAGTTGGCGGTGTGCATGGAGAATGTTTCCACACTCCGGCACCAACATCACTACGAGCCCCTGCAAAAATATTTGTTCCACATGTAGCTAATTCGTCTACATGAAGGTTTGTCAAACCGGTATTCATTTCTACCCAACTGCTGCCGTTATTAGCAGTAGAAAATACTCCCCCTCCAAAAGTCCCTGCATAAATATTAGACCCGCTGATGGTTAACGTTTGGACGTTAAGTGTTGTCAACCCGTTATTCACCGCCATCCAACTATTGCCATTATCGGTTGATAAATACACTCCGTCAAACATGGTTCCTGCAAAAATATTATTCCCACTTATAACTAAATCTGTTATATAGGGATATGTCAAACCGGTATTCATTTCTACCCAACTGCTGCCATTGTTGATTGACTTAAATATTCCGCCACCAAAAGTTCCTGCATAAATATTTGATCCGCTAATAGCCAAAGTCTCAACATCAAGAAATGTCAAGCCATTATTCACCGCCGTCCAACTATTACCATTGTCGGTTGATAAAAAAACTCCGCCACCACCGGTTCCTGCATAAACATATGTTCCGTTGATGGCTAATGCGGGGACCACAAGATTTGTTAGCCCATTATTTACAGCAGTCCAACTAATACCATTGTTTATCGACCTAAATACTCCATAAAATAAAGATCCGGCAAAGATGGTTGCCCCGTCTGAAACTAATGAAACAATAGGTCGATTTGGCAAACCATTATTTACTGCTGTCCAACTGTTACCATCATCTGTCGATAAAAATATTCCTCCTTCATTTTGAGTACCTGCAAAAATGTTTGTCCCATGGGTAACAATTGATAGGACAACCAGAGCTGCGAGGCCCTTATTCATTTCTGTCCAACTAGTACCACTATTTGCGGATAAAAACACTCCTGCACCCCAAGTTCCTGCAAAAATGTCTATTCCGTTTATAGCCAATGCAATGACGGTAAGATTGGTTAAACCATTATTAACCGCTATCCAACTACTGCCATTATTTGTTGATAAAAAAAGCCCATTATCAGTCCCGGCAAAAATGTCTGTTCCGTTTATGGCTAAAGAATAGACAGTACGATTTGTCAAACCATTATTCACAGGTGTCCAATTGCCGCCATTATTTGTTGATAAAAAAACTCCGTCATAAGTGGCAGCAAAAATGTTTGTTCCACTTATAGCTAATGAGTATACATTTAGATTTGTCAAACCATTATTCACCGCTGTCCAATTGCCGCCATTATTTGTCGATAAAAAAACTCCCCCATGGGTGCCTGCAAAAATGTTTGTTCCACTTATGGCTAACGCATCGCCATTAAGCGTTGTCAAACCGTTATTAACAGCAGTCCAATTGCTGCCATTATTTGTTGAACGATAGACTCCACCATAGGTCATCGCAAATATGTATGTCCCACTTATGGCAATTGCCGAGACAGTTGTGTTTTCTAATCCATTACTCATTGGTGTCCAACTGTTCCCGTTATTAGTGGACAGATACACACCTATCCCATTAAAAGTTCCGGCAAAAATATTTGTTCCGCTAATGGCTAAGGAAGTAATATTTCCCCCAAGCAGACCAGTATTAACTTCGGTCCAATTGCTCCCATTGTTGGTTGACAAAAACACCCCCCCAGACCAGGTTCCTGCAAAGATATTTGTACCGTTTGTTGCTATGCAGGTAATATCACCACCATACGGTCCATATGTTTGCTGCCACTGGGCATTAGCCAAATTGACTAATAAGATCAATGAGATCAGGATGGAAAATAATTTAATCGTTTTCATAACCTTTAATGAGGAAATCAGGTTAACATTTTTTACCATCATAACCTTGAGGTATTTTGATTGTTAAGTCAAAGG
>JBAXKG010000127.1:0-4834 GCA_037137455.1 Bacteroidota bacterium | reverse complement strand
TCCCCAAACGACAGATCGAACAAAATTTCCAGGTGCGCCCGGTGTGGGTTTTCGATGCGAATATCTTTGATGAGGGTTACTTTTTCGAGTACATCCTTATCGCCATCTTTCTTGTTTATTCTGCGGTTGATAACCGAAAGGGTGAGCGTGCTGCCATGTTTGAACAGGATCATCACCGGCATCTTGAACAACCCGTTTACTTCGCGGGTGATGGCGCTGAGCTCGGTGCGGGTGTAACGTTCGCCTGTTAACCCGATCGTGAAAAACAGGTAGGATTCGATGATCGCTTTGTTGACGCCGATATTTCCTTCCGTTCCAAAATCCATCTCCTGCTGTGCCAATCCTCCCTGCAATGATTTTATTATCTCGCTTTTGGTGACCTGGAAAAGAAGATCGATGTAAATCCAGTTATCAGTTAATGCCTTGTCTTTCCTGAATTTTTCATTGTCAACAACAAAATTTCTCTCGAAACATGCAAATGTCGGTTCGTCTATTGGATTGCGTCGTTCGGTATCGTAGCCCAATACTTCGAATAGGTTCAGCGCATTTTCAGAAAGTTCCCCGGCGATGAAAGTCGCGAGCGCAGCTTTGATCTCAGATTTTATATCAGGAGGCATTTTGTAGCTTTTTCAGTTCGGTTTTGATAAAGTCTTCGAGTTGCTTCTTACTTGGAAGTTCAACCAGATATTTCGACACAAACATCTTTTCATTCATCCCTGCGGTGGCATATTCAACAAGCGCCTTATTTTTTTCAGTCACAAGTAAAATACCCACCGGGGGATTGTCGCCCGGCTGCATGATCTCCTTTTTGAAATAATTCAGATAAACATTCAGCTGACCAATGTGTTCATGCTTTACCTCTTTGGTTTTTAGTTCAATCAGGATATGACATTTCAGGATGCGGTGATAGAAAACCAGGTCGATGAAAAAATATTCATCTCCGATCACGATGCGTTTCTGCCGCGCCTCAAAACAGATCCCATGTCCCAATTCAAGCATGAACTCCTGGAGGTTTTCGATAAGGGCTTGTTCAAGGTCGTTTTCATAAATGACATCTTTGGCCTTTAATCCAAGAAACTCAAAGGTGAATGGGGACTTGATGATTTCCCTGATTGATTGCTGTTCAGCCGATATCTGAACCTGTTCCGAGAGTACTTCTGGTTTCCGGCTCATACCGGAACGCTCATAATAAAGCGTGTTAATCTGCCTTTGCAGCTCACGAACGCTCCAGGTACCTTTGATACATTCTGTTTCATAGAACTTTCTTTTATCAGGATCATCAATAGCCATGAGTTCCACAAAATGAGAAAACGAGATGGAACCGACCAATCTTTCAGAATGGCAAAGCTTATGTTCCAGCATGTCAGATTGGGCAGGCAGTGTCTGCCCAATTGTAATTGTCTGGCTTTTAGTTATTTGAAATTGGTCAGACAGTGTCTGACCAATTGATTGGTTCATTTTGAAAAAGTCAGACACTGTCTGACCAATCTGCGGGTAAAGCATATAGAACTGCCGGTTTATTTTCAAATTTGTCAATGACAATCCGGTTCCGGAAAGTTGGTTGGCAAGATTTTCAAGTAAGTGGTTGCCATATACCGCCCGATCCTCCCCGTTTTGTTCATATTCTACAATATAATACCCAATCAGCCAGTTGCGGATGGTGAGCATCCTGTTAATGGCCTTCACCGCATTCTGCTGCAGGGTTGAACTGGTACCCTGGATCAATTGCAATAACCCGTCAAATTTCATCGGCGTTCCTCCTTTATTTTATTACCAGCCATGTTATCAACTCAAACTGTTCATTTCCACTGACAGACTTTGATTGAGGAATCAGAACTGCCCCGCGATCGCCGGTAAGTTTCTGGTACGATTTTGACCGGAAAACTGTTTTTATCGCATCGATCGATTTTTTCAGCAGGTTGGTGTAAGTCTCCATTTCCGCTCCCTGACGGGTCTCTTCATTAAAAATGTCGCATAGCTGCTCAAAGGGTTTATCCTTGCCGGAACAAAGCATCCGGAAAATATCCAGGATCTGTTTGGCGTGGACATAGTTGAATCTAACTGTTCCGTCATTTCGGATATAAACCAGAAAATAGGGTTGAAGGGGATTTACCTCTTCATTTCCGCTGGTATCGCCTTTCTGCCGAACACAAAAGATCACCCCGGGTTTGATGATCTCCTTTTCTGAAGGCTGCAGTTTGCTGTAATCAACAAGACCAGCATGGGAACCGGAAGGTGAAGGAGCAACGGCATATAGTCCGAGTTCTGCATTCACAAGCTTTTCCTTGTTTTTATCAAAAAAGTTCATCAGTTCGATGCGGAAATCATCTAACGTAAACTCGCTCAGGTTGATGTTTTCATCCAATTCTTCCAGGTCAATCACCTCGGACTGGAGTGTTTTCAATTGTTTGTTCCTGAACTTCATATCTTCTGCAATCAGATCTTCCAATTGCTGGTTGTCCAGGATGTTTTCTTCCTGGGTTGCGGTAAGATCAACCAAGGCCATCCTTGCTTCGACCCGTTCTTTAAGGTTAATATAGTTGTCGAGGTCTTTGGTTGGCCAGAAGTTCACTAATTGTATCTGGTTATTTTTACTGCCTATCCGGTCGATACGTCCGAACCGCTGGATAATGCGTACAGGGTTCCAGTGAATGTCATAATTAATCAGAAAATCGCAATCCTGAAGGTTTTGACCTTCGGAGATGCAATCGGTGGCGATCAGCAGATCGATGCCTCCCTCCTGGGGCATGTCGTGCATCAGTTGACGTTTTTTTGACCCCGGACTGAAATTGGTCAGAATCGAAGCATAATCCGACTGATTTCTCAGCCCTTTACCTCTTTGTTTAAAGGTCGTTTTATTTTCCATCACCCCGCCTGTCACCATGGCGATATCAATATTCAATTCGTTTTTTGCCCACGATTCCAGGTTGTGGTACAAGTACCAGGCGGTATCTGCAAAGGCGGTGAAAATGATGACCTTTTTATTGCCTTCATTGAGCGGAAACTCGATTTTATTCCGGATGAGTTTTTTCAGTTCATCCATCTTTGCATCGCGATCGGGTGTGACGGTTGCTGCATTGTTGAGCAGGTCGATCAGTTGGTCTTTATCGGTTTGCAGGTCGGCCAGCCATTCATCTAATTTCAGGTGTTTTAACTGAAACCTGAATTTTTTTCCGACCGACAAGTTTTCGTTTGCTTCGATAAGTTCTTCATCCTCTTCATCCCGAATCATCAGGGTTGAGGGATCCATTTCAAGATTTTCTTCCTCCGAAGATTTGAACGCGATAATTTTTTCAACCAGTGTTTCAATTTTTTTTATGGTGCGATCCATTGAAATTTCAAACGATTCAATAGAACTTTCAAGCCTTTTCAGGAAGTTTACCTTCATCATCCCTATGAGGAAATGTTCTCGTTTTTCCTGAGAAAAATTTTTGATTTTGACGCCTGCCAAGTTTTCGTAGTGTGTCTTAAACTCTTCCCTCACATAGAACGACGGGTTGAACAGGCTCAGTTTATATTTCATGATCTCCCGGTTCAGCTTGTCGTAGGAAGGAAAACGTTTGTTCAGGTCGATGTCGGGATAAACTGAGATTACCTTTAACCGGTCGGGAAATTTGCCGATTTCGCTGATATCGTAATATTTAACTATATGCTTTCTTGACCGTGCAATAGTCAGTTCATCAAGGAGTTTCGTAAAGGAAGAATCAAGGCGTTCCAGCAACTCCTTTACCGACCGGTTCGGATTTTTTTTCGGATCAGCCCAGAGTGTAAATTGTGTTTGGGCATTTTTAATAGTATTTTCAATATTCTTTATCCCTGTTGATTCAGCGAGGGCTGTATCACTTCCTTCGGTGATGAAATAGATCTGGTTTCTCAGGTCGCGCAGGCTATTGTTTACCGGCGTTGCAGATAACATCAATACCTTTGTTTTTCCACCCTTTTTAATAATATCTTCCATCAGTCGCTCATACCGGCTGATCATCTTTTCACCATGTTCATTCTCCTTTCCTTTGATATTATTCCTGAAATTGTGCGATTCGTCGATGACCACCAGATCAAATGCGCCCCAGTTAAACGAGCTTAAGTCAACCCCATCGGCATCGGAATTGCCGGTGATCCGGTTTAAATCTGTATGATACAGGACATTAAACCTGAACCGGTCTTTGGCGAAAGGGTTCAACGTGTGATTTTTTGATGCCTGATAGATGGTCCAGTTGTCAGATAATTTCTTGGGACAGATTACCAGTGTATTGGAATTCAGGGATTCGAAATATTTGATAATGGCCAGCGCTTCAAAAGTTTTTCCCAAGCCAACGCTGTCGGCAATAATGCAGCCGCCATGTTTCAGGATTTTGTTGATCGCCCCCTTCACGCCATCTTTTTGAAAAGAATAGAGGGTTTGCCAGATTTCGCTATCGTAAAAACCTGAAACTTCGGTGAGTAATCCTCCTTTTGCCTGTTCATTCAGGTATTTTTCAAAAATATGGTACAGGGTTTTGAAGTAGATAAATTCCGGATCGTTCTCTGCATAAAGTTGGTCAAGATATTTTAAAACCTTGTCTTTCACATCTTCAACCAGACCGGTATCATTGTTCCACAATTCATCAAACCAAACTTTCAGATCGTGGATATCCCTGGTATCATTCATAATCAGGTTTAACTCCATGTTGGGTTTTGCTCCCAACCCCAATCCCTGAACCGTGAAATTGGAACTGCCAATGAGCGCTGATTCGGTATCATTCAAATTTTTAACATGATACATTTTCCCATGAAGGAAATCGGGTTCAACCAGCGATCTGATCTCAACTTTTTCCCTGATCCAGTCGCAACATTC
>JBAXKG010000126.1:0-4885 GCA_037137455.1 Bacteroidota bacterium | reverse complement strand
GATTGCCGGAATTCATATCGCGGGATCCTGATGCCTGCCGGTTCGACACGTTGTTTGAAGGGGGTCTGCCGGAGGATGTTCTGCTACCGCCGTTGATTGAACGGTTTCCGCCGCCACCACCGCCACCGCCACCCCTTCCGCCACCGCCATGACCCATCCGCTGGGCCTGAAGAGGTTTCGGGAAAAAGAGGATCATTGCTGCCATTAGAAATATGATCAGGGATAGGTTTATTATTGCTGCTGCTTTCATAATTAAAATTTTAAAATTCGGATCAGGATGTATTATTTTCCGGGCTGGATGGAAACCTGGTGTGCCCCGGGAGGAAGCGCAAATTCAAACATGGCCGGAGGCAGGCCGGGGTTGATCTGCCAGTCGGAGAAGGAAGCTTCATATCGTTGAAAGCGGGATTTGTCATGATACACTATCACCATCTTCATCGGAAGAAACAGAACCTCATCGGAGATCCAGAACTGAATCGTCATCTCTTTGTTTTTCGCCACAATCTGGTAACAGGTCTTGTCATTCAGCCGGGTTCGCCCCTGGTAAGAAATGATATCACTCTGATCGATCAGATCGTCGGTGAAGGTGGGGTAGAAAAAATCGGCCGCCGGGAATTCAATCCCGTAGGTGTCGTGTACCGAATCGATCATGGTTATTATATGATCGGGGACATCGATGACGACATAATTATTCTCTGTGAAAGAATACCAGGTGAGGGTCTTCCCGTTGTACCAGTATCCGCGATGTCCCTTGTCACCCAAGATATCCATGAGCATCTTATCCGGTCCGCCGAATGAAACATCGCTCACTTCATGGTTGGTAACGACCCCTAAGTCGGGATCAGAAAGGTCGCTCTCTACATCGAGCCTGAATCTGCATGAGGAAAGATCACCCAGGATGGCGCTCATGTGATCGAGGATCACGATAGCGATTGTGTCGTACGTTTTATCCTGGGACCGGGCCGGGGTGAACAGTCCGAGGAACATCAGGAAAAATAGCAGTTTTTTCATAAATGGTGTTTTATGCGGTGACACTATAATAGAGATTAAGCACTTAAGCAGATTCTAAATACCCTTCGTTTTTCATATTCAATAATTTTGAAGAAAAGAAACAACTACGACGCCCTTGAATTCATTGGTTGTCCCTGTTGCGACTTTTCCCCCTGGGGCTGCTTGTTTACACCCCGAGATCAAGGCAACCGCAAATGCCAGCAGTAAGAGATTTGCAAATTTGTTTCTCGTAAATTTCAAATTTAGATTTGTCGATTCTGCCATTGTTATTCGCCATGAAACATGACCTTCTGTACTGCCCCCATGGTCAAAGATCATCTAATTGTTAGTACTTGTCCAGAGTTTCTTTTGAGCAGTCCCCAAATCACCAAGCTGATAAATACTCACGGAAGCACTTTTAAATAAGAACGTATTAAATTGCTTTGCAAGTAACTCTTTCAAAAAAGCTTCATGAGCCAGTCCGACGGTAACATGAGGATTGTACTTGGCTCCACTGTGGTCGGGCACAAAAGCGTTTACATATTCAGAAGTTCCAGCCGCGATATCTTTTCCATCGGCATTCTGTACAAATGCCGCATTCGTTCCTGTTAGCATAAATGGCTTAAGAACTTCGATAATTTTTGACTGGAAACTCAGCAGCTTAGGAGTCGGTTTAGCTGTAATGCCTGCCAAACCCAGCCCGTTTAATGGAATATAATAGAATCCGCTGGCGGTTAATTTATCAGTCTCGGGTTTTTCGCTGTTAACTACTTTTGTGACGGCAGCCTTCACTTTTTCAATATCCGAAGCCGCAACAAAACATTGCAAAACCGTAATGTGCGGTGAGTGTGCAGCGTCCAGTGCAAAACTACCAGGCCCTGAATAATCCTGCTGCATGAGGTTGTTAAAAACTTTAGCGGAATCTATCATGGTCTGATCAGGATCAAGCAGTATGTCAATGGCTAAAAGTTTTGATTGTGCCTTTACAGAATTAAATGCGAATAAAATCATCAGCAATGCAATGCTTCCAATGATTCTGTTCAATGATTTTTGTTTCATATTTCTAACGTTTAATTTATTTGTCAAACGGGTAAATCTTTTTCCAGTCAGTTTTCATATCCACGATCAGCCAATGGTATTTGGCGGCATCATCCAATCCCTGGTTGAGGCGTGCTAGTCCTGGCTCCCTGTCATAAAAATATTCACGCAGTGAGTCGGTATGATGTACATAGAGTCCGAAACGCGGACCGGTACTGGTGCTGGTGTAAAGCATCATGCCATAATCGCCATCAGAGTTTCCGCCGGTAAACACAGGACGTTTGCCGATATGCTGATGAATACCAACAGGTTTTGCCAGTTTGTCGTCGTTGAAATTAAATTCAGCCAGTTTTATTATGGCAGGGGGTTTTAAGGTTGTATCGTATTTTGCGTTGTTAGAACTTCCTATCACCTGGTAAGGAGGAATTCCGTAAGCTTCCTCGGCCCATACCCGCATAAAATCAACACCGCCACCCGATACAATAAACGGTTTGTAGCCATTGGCACGCAGGTAATCGAGTAATTCCAGCATAGGCTGGTAAACCATTTCGTTAAAGTGCTTACCTGTTTTTGGATGTGTAGCTGTTGCCATCCAGTCTTTCACTGTTTTGTCAAATTCATCCGTTGTCATTCCGGCATGGGTAGCCATGGCAATTTCAAGCAACGCTTTTTCGCCTCCCGCCAGTGCGGTTTTCAAATCGCCTTCCAGTATTCCTTTAAAAGGTTGTTTGGTTTTCCAGCCGGGATGTTGGGGAGCCACCGCTTTAATGCGGTCGATCATGAAATATAACTGAAAAGGCAGTGGTTTCTCGGTCCACAATGTTCCGTCATTATCAAAACAGGCAATGCGGTCAGCAACAGGAACAAAATCGGCACTGCCTTTCTTGGTAGTTTTGGTTACAAAATCAATAATGGATTGTTTACTTGTTCCTTCATTCCATGACGGAAGCGGATCTTTTGATACTACTGTTTCCTGTCCGGTATTGCCCGTTTTTGTTTGCGGATGATTACAACCCAGGACAAAAACAGTAAATAGGGTGAAAAATAGTGCCTGGTATTTGAAAGACTGATGCATAATTTGATTTTTTAAATCAGACAACGGCCACCCGAAGGATGACCGTTGTCTTTTAATTTATTGATTATAAATTAATCGTTTCCGTTGCCTTCCGACATCTTCTTCATTACATCATCCAGATTAAACGCAGCTGGAGTTTGACTTGGTGGATAATCCTTAAAGGTGGAAATAAATTTACCGACATAAGGTTGAGCCGCTAATAATAAATACGGACGGTCAATTAACCAATCATAATAAGTGTTCGATGTAATATCAGCTCTTTCATAAGGATCGGTACGAAGATTGAACAGTTTAGGCAAACGAAGTGAAACAAAAGGTTCAGCCCAAATAGCCATGGTACCTTTCACTCTTTGTTCCATAAAAACTATCTTCCAATTATCGTAACGAAGCGCTGTCAGTTGAGCATCATCATTGAAGTAGAAGAATTCTTTTCTGGGATTTTCTGTTGTTTGCCCTGTAAGTAGTGGCAACATGTTATAACCGTCTAAATGCACCTTGAAAGTTTTGCCACCAACGGTGTAACCAGTCAGTAATTTTTCCTTTATATCCGGTACGCCTGCGGCAGCAAGCAAAGTAGGCATCCAGTCGAGGTGCGAAATGATGTCGTTTGAAACGATTCCCGGTTTAATATGTCCGGGCCAGCTGACCATAGCAGGTACACGGTAAGCGCCTTCCCAGTTGGTGTTCTTTTCACTGCGGAAAGGAGTGGTTCCGGCATCGGGCCATGAATTTTGGTGGGGGCCGTTATCCGTGGCATACATCACAATGGTATTGTCTTCAATACCTAATTTTTTTATCATGTCTAGTACAGTTCCTACATTTTTATCGTGATCAATCATGGCATCAGCATATTCGCTCATCCAGCGGCCAGACTGACCCACACTTTCAGGTTTAACATGGGTGCGAAAGTGCATGTGGGTGAAGTTTACCCATAGAAATACCGGCTTGCCTGCCTTAACCTGTTCTTCAAGAAAGGCTGCACTCCTTTGCGCAAAATCATCATCAATCGTTTCCATACGCTTTGCGGTAAGCGGGCCAAGGTTTTCTATTTTCTGCGTGCCATCAGCATTTGCAAAGCAATGCAGCATCCCACGGGGGCCGAATTTTGCCCTGAAACCGGGAATATCTTTTTCACTTGGAAAATCCCGTTGTTCCGGCTCTTCTTCTGCATTCAGGTGATAGAGGCTGCCATAAAATTCATCAAAGCCATGCATGGTTGGTAAAAATTCATCGCGGTCGCCCAAATGGTTTTTCCCAAACTGACCTGTAGCATAACCCTGGCCTTTCAATAACTGGGCAATGGTAACATCTCTGTCCTGAAGTCCTGCACTTGCCCCGGGTGCACCAACCTTGGTTAAACCAGTGCGTAAACCACACTGACCTGTGATAAATGCACCACGGCCGGCGGTACAACTTTGTTCGGCATAATAATCGGTGAACATCACCCCAGCCTGGGCTACCCTGTCAATGTTGGGTGTTTTATAGCCCATCACACCCATGGAGTAGGCGCTGACGTTTGTTTGCCCGATATCATCGCCCCAGATGATGATGATGTTGGGTTTCTTCGTCTGTGATTGTGCCTGTGCAAAATTACCCGGCGAGGTCAATGCAATGATAATTAAAGTGAAAAGTAATCTGATTTTCGTTCTCATATAATCTGATTTTAGTTAATAAATATTGGTTTCATTCTTTAATGGCTGCTACATTGATCCTCTCGCTTTTCGCAGCAGTTTTAAGCGCTTTATAGTCTTTCTCGTTCTGATCGGCATAAGACAGTGCAAA
>JBAXKG010000125.1:0-4887 GCA_037137455.1 Bacteroidota bacterium | reverse complement strand
TTATTGTATAATTTGGCATTCTGTTAAATAGCGGATGATCTTTACATCCTTCTGCGTCTTGTGCAAATCCTGTTGTAATGCTCATCAGCATAAGCATTATTGAAAAAAGTAGTTTATTCATATTGTTTGATATTTGTAAATGATAGTTAGTAAAAAATCCTGCTTTGAGTATCCCTTATCAACCCCGATATTTATCACATTTTTGGCGAAATTACTGATAATAATATAAACGTGTCGCGTAATATTTAATATTGCCCGGGGTCAAACCAAATCCTCCTGCGAGTTCATATTTTTAAACAAGGTAGCCATATCCTTACCCGGGAGATGATCGACAGGAATAATTCTGTGTGGCGCAACCTTGAACAATTGTCGCGGACTTAATTTTCGTTTTTTAATGTTTGATTCAATCAACGGAATAAGCCTCCTGTTATAAAAACCGCATAACGGCTCAATAAAAGTATCATGGGCCGGAAGAACCTGTTGAACATTTTCATCAAGCCCAGCAATCAGATATCGAATCAGCGAATGAGTCACATTTGGCATGTCGCAGGTGAGGATGAGGTTCCAGTCTGTTTGGCTTGCCTTAATTCCGGCATGAATCCCGGCCAGGGGCGTATTAACCTTTAACTCATCTTTTAAAACCGGAAATCCCAGGCAATCCAAATCATCGCTGTTAGCGCTTATAAGAATATCACTGGTAAACATTTTTGCCAGATCGATCGAGTACGTTATCAATGGTCTTCCAAGGTACAGAACAAGCGCTTTATTGATGCCCATTCTTCTGCTCTTGCCACCAGCGAGAATAATAGCTGTGAATTTCATCAACCCAAATGTAAAAAAGATTCATAATACCCTTATATAAAAATAGAATTTGATTTTTTACCTTTATGGCAAATTTAAACCCAGTCGGATATGCTGAATCCTTTCAAACCTGCGAATTACTTTTTCATTTTCATAGGATTTTTAGTCATATCTGCAAGCAGCTGTAATAGTTTTAAACGAGAAAAGGCAGTTGTTAAAGCTTTACTTGTCCCTACTCCCACAGTGGTGAAAGATATTGACGGTAATTCTTATAAATCAGTAAAAATCGGCAAACAGGAATGGCTTGTTGAGAATTTGAAAACTACCCGCTATCAGAACGGAGATGCCATACCAGTGGTATCAGATGAATTCAAATGGAAAAACCTGACTACCGGGGCGTATTGTAATTATGAAAATGATACCGGGTACTATAAACGTTATGGGCGTTTATACAATTGGTACGCCTTGAACGACAGCCGCAAAATATGCCCAAAAGGCTGGCATGTGCCGACCGATGCAGACTGGGATAAGCTTACATCATTTCTTGGCGGAGAAATTGTTGCAGGGGGAAAGATGAAGGAATCGAAGGCCGCTTACTGGGATATACCCAACATTGGCGCTACCAACGAAAGTGGTTTTACTGCATTGCCAGGTGGATACCGCAGTATAAAGGGTGAGTTTAACAGTTTGGGAAGCTACACCTTTTTCTGGTCATCGACAGGCTATTCATCTGATATGGCCTGGTGCCGGTATTTGCAAAATGGCAATGATCAGGTGGAACGAATCGAAAATTACAAGCGCTTTGGATTTTCTGTCAGATGCATTAAGGATTAGTGATGGGATGGATTTATCCTGATTTCATATGTTACCTCCATCGCTTTTTTATACACGTAGGATACACCGCAATAACGGTTCTGTGAAAGTTCCACCGCTTTTTTCAATTGATCCAAAAGCAAATTATCACCGGCAAATTCGTAGATGACATGCATCTTATTGTAGTGTTTCGGGTGATCTTCGGTAACATCAGCTTCAACGCGGATATTAAGTGTGGCAAAATCAACCCGCATCTTTTTCAGTATCGAAACCACGTCCATCCCGGTACATCCTGCAAGGGCTGCCAGCATCAATACCTTGGGACGTGATCCCTTATCCTCTCCTCCAACATCGGGCATTGCGTCCATAATCACGTGATGTCCGCTAACATTGGCATCGAACATCATATTTCCTTTCCAGGAAGTATCTACGGTATGTTTCATTGCTAATTGCTAAAAATTATGGTTCTGTAAAAATACGATGATTTGGCAAGAAATGGTCGACTTTGTCGCTCTTTCGTCCGGATTGTTCTCTCATCTGGCAATACTTTCTTCGGATATCAGAACGGGGATAAAACCCGGGTTTGGATTGCCGCTCCCGCTGTCGAGGTTATACTGGAATAATGATACCACATCAAGATCTGATCCGGTCCATTCACCTGGTTTTATGACCACGAATGTTCTGACTGGTTTGCTGGTTAATTCCGCGTTGACCCAGGAGCCGGTGTTTGCATAAATACCGGTATAATTTTTTCCCGCGGGATAGACCTTCAGCATGGGAATATGGGTGTGCCCGAAACCAACAATTTTATAAAGTTTTGGTGCCTGAGGCTGCATATATTCGTAGGCAGCAGTAAAAGAGAGATCAATACTTCCATCCAATATGGCCATCAGGACAGGCATGGTAACCGGGACAGCATTCCGGGTTTCAGTGGATGGCCAGACATTTTCGATGTTCGCTGCGAACTTGTTCCTGACCCCATTGAAGCTGAAACGGGTCGAATAATTATCAATCCCTCCCATCCGGATATTCAGGGAATCTGCGGCAACTGTCAGCGAGTAATGAATTTTAAGATATTCAAAGGCAGCTGTCCAGGCAGTCAAAAATTCAATCTGACCGGTACCGGACTGAGCTCCTTTCAGGTTATAATTCCCCTGTTCCATCAATCCTTCCGCCTCCAGCCTGGAAATAAAATAACCCGGAGGCAGAATATGACCCGGATCAGACAAAGGTTGGGGACAATTGAAGAAATCGTACCGGTGACCATGTTCCATAATGATTTCATCCAATGGTGAATAATGGCCAAGTCCGGTTGAATCTCCCTGCCAGATGACTCCAGGGATGATCTCCAGAAGAACTTCCCGGGTTAAAAGCATGTCATGGTTCCCGGGGATATAGATCAGCTGCAGATCTGCACTTGATGCAACAGATCTCAGTTTATTGACAATGCTGATGTTTACGGGAGCGTTCGCGATGGATAGAAAATAATCCCTGGAATTGTTAATCCCTGCCTGAGTGTCAAATGGTGAAATACGATATGGAACAACCCATTCGTCGAACAGATCGCCAAGAATAACGAGCTGTTTCACCTGGGGGCTGGTGAGCACGACGTCGAGCAAGCTTTCAAGGGCTGCTTCATTCTTGCTGAACCAGCAATATCCGAGGGCAACCGACCTTGGATCGCCCATGTGGATATCGCTGATGCAGATGATCGAGTTCCGTGTCGAAGCGTCGTTTTCAATACCTAACAGTCTGGTGGTGGTTCTTAATTCAATGTCAGTAACAGACTTCAGGCCAATACCCGAAGTGGATCTCAGTCCTGTTTTAATGGTTATCAGATACTTCCATCCGGCCTGTAAATGAAAATCCTGTTGAAATGTAAGGATCACCTTTCTCCCGGAGGAAATCGTTTTATACATTACGTCCAGGGCTCCATCTTTGTCTGAAAAAGAGATATTCCCGCTGATGGTTGCTGAATCAACCGGTTGACTGAAATCCAATTCTATTGACCGTTCCTGATATTTCAGTAAATAATATGATTCGTAATGCATGACCGATCTTGGCAAATTCACAGTCAAATACACTGGTTCGGTCTGGGTCTCCTTTTTTTTACAGGATTGCTGGAGGATAAACTGGCTGCCAAAGGCTATTACTAAAAAGAATACGAAAATGCGATTAGGTTTCGTGATCATCATAGACGGAATTGTTTGCAGATCAAAGTTATTAATACAAAATTGAGGCATCTTTAATAATCTTTCTGACAATTGTCTTCTCCCCGCTTGTCATTGCCAGGTAAAAGATCCCCATTGGCAAATCATCAAATTGAAGAGATACATTTTGTTTTCCGGGATGAATGGTTTCATCCGGAAATTGCTTAAGAAGTTTGCCCGAGTTTGAATAAAGCGTCATTCTGAGACGGATTGGTTTTTCTGCACTCACCTCTACCTGCGCCTCGTCCTGAACCGGGTTCGGAAAGAGATTTCCGACAAGGAATAAACGATTTTCCGGCGATTCTTCAATGCCTGCCGCCGGATCAAAGTAGGCGCTGTATACGCCATTTCCATGGGTTCCTATGGCAATAAAACCGTCGGTCTGGCGGGCGTCAATATCATCGATGATCACATTTCCGATCGAATTTGCACCTTCTTTTACCCACACCGTAGAATCTCCTTTCAGTTCCCTGGTGGAGAACAATCCGGAGGATGTACCTGCAAAAATGATTTTTTTACCCTGGAATAACAACTTTTTCGTGCAGCGAATGGATGGTCCGTTCCCTGAACCATCCGGGAACTCTTCGAGATTGCCTCCAGCAGCCATCCAGGTGGAACCACCATCGGATGAATGAAACAGACTCTGAACGCCATAGTTTGAAAAAGTAATCATCACGCGGTCTGCATTGTCAGGATCCACGTCGATGCAGGCGACAAATGCATTCACCGGGAAATTGTCACCGGTGATCTCGGTGGGAACAGGATTTCCGGCGTTGGCATTGTCCAGGCGGTAAACTTTCCCCAGGTTTGTGCCATAATAAAGCCGGTTTGGGGGCGCTTTTGAAACGGCAAGATAACTGATTTCAGAGGCGCTGCCGACATCCACGTTGTCCAGGTGGCTCCATCCGGCATTGCGCATGCCGGTGTCGAAGGCGGCAGCCTTCATGTTTTCCTTACGCCAGATGCTGGTAACGGTGGGCAAATAAAATGTCTGGTAGTTATTCGGATCCAGTGCAAAATTCTGGTAAAACGGGAAAAGCGAGTTGAAGCCCATCACCGGGTC
>JBAXKG010000124.1:0-4914 GCA_037137455.1 Bacteroidota bacterium | reverse complement strand
GTAGCGAATGGGTGATTGAATGATTGAGCTCCGTAGGAGCTCCATTTTGGTAGCGCGGAATATATGTTTTGATATTTGATTTTGAAAGATGTTTGAAATCGATAAATGGCAGGAAATTTACAGTACGATCCGGAAAAACAAGCTCCGGACGTTTTTGACAGGTTTTAGTGTTGCCTGGGGAATTTTCATGCTTATTATCCTGCTGGGTTCCGGAGCCGGCCTGGAAAATGGCGTCAAAGAACAATTCAAGGGTGGCGCCACCAATGGTGTTTGGATTAGTAGCGGCCAAACCAGCCTTAAATATAAGGGATTAAAAACCGGCAGGCAGATCAAGTTCACCAACGAAGATTATAAATCCATTAAAACCACGGTGGAGGGTTACGACCGTATTTCAGCCAGGTTGTTTCTGGGGAACAAGCTTATTTCCTACAAAAACGAATATGGCTCCTTCTTTTTGTCTCCTTGCCACCCCGATTATGGTTTTATCAAAGAGATTGCTATTATTCAGGGACGATTTTTAAACACTATCGACATAAAAGAATTCAGAAAGGTAGCCGTTATCGGTGAGAAGGTAAAATCAACGCTGTTCAAAGGTGTTGATACGATTGCAATGAGTAAATATATCAAGATAAACGGGGTCCTTTTTCAGGTAGTCGGAGTTTTCAGGGATTACAGCAGAAATGACAATGAACAAAAGCGTGTTTATATACCTATTTCTACTGCCCAGCGAGTATTTCAGGGCGAGAATGTGATCAACCAGATTTCCTTTACCACGGGAGATGCTTCGGCACAGGAAGCCGATCTGATGATTAAAAAATCAAAGGCAGTGCTTGCAAAAATGCACACCTTCGACATCGATGACAACCGTGCCATAAACGTCTGGAATAAAAACGAAGAGGTACGAAAGTTCAAGGCATTATTTGCCGGTATCAGGTTATTTATCTGGATTATTGGAATCGGGACTATCATTGCAGGCATCGTTGGTGTTAGCAACATAATGATGATCGTTGTAAAGGAGCGCACAAAGGAGATTGGCATTCGCAAATCGCTTGGTGCGACTCCATGGTCGATTGTGGCGCTGATCATGCAAGAGGCAATCGTGATCACCTCATTTGCCGGTTATATTGGTTTGGTTCTGGGAGTCGGGCTTCTTGAATTGATTTCAAAGAAGATGCCGGCGACTGAATTTTTCAGGAACCCTGAAGCCGATTTCTCCGTAGCATTAATGGCAACCTTGTTGCTTATCTTTTCTGGCGCCATAGCTGGTTTTTTCCCGGCTATGAATGCAGCAAAAGTCAAGCCGGTGGAAGCGCTAAGGGACGAATGACAATGAATATAGAGTTAAGTTATGTTTGATCTTGATCGCTGGCAGGAAATTTATCATGTTCTGAGGAAAAATAAACTCCGTACATTCCTCACTGCATTTGGGGTTTTCTGGGGCATTTTCATGCTGGTGATAATGCTGGGTTCCGGCAACGGACTGGAGAGAGGTGTTACCCAAAATTTCGGTGACATGGCCACCAACAGCGTTTTTATCTGGACTCAGCAAACCACAATTCCTTACAAAGGTTTTCCACGGGGAAGATATTATAATTTTACTAATGAGGATGTGATTGCTATACGGCATTCGATTCCTGAAATTAAATACCTGGCTCCCCGGATTCAGGCTGGCGGATTTATGCAAAGCAACAACGTGATCCGTGGATTGAAATCCGGGGTTTTTACAATCATGGGCGATTATCCGGCCTTCAACAAGATTGATCCCCTGAATTTCATAAAAGGGAGATTTATCAACGATTTGGATATAAATGAAAAAAGAAAAGTTGCGGTCATTGGTACACGTGTTGCCGACATTCTTTTTAACAAGGATGAAAATCCGATGAATCAATATATCCAGGTACAAGGAGTTTATTTTAAAGTAATTGGAGTCTTTATATCAAAGAGAACAGGCGAGCAGGCCGACCAGGAAAATCAAAATATTTATTTGCCCTTTACAACGTTGCAGCAGACATATAATTACGGCAATGCAGTCGGATTTTTCTCCATCACTTCAAAAGATGATATTCCGGTTTCGGTTGTAGAGGAAAAGGCCATCAGGGTACTTAAAAAGCGCCATTCAATTGCACCTTCTGATGAATCGGCCGTTGGGCATTTTAATCTGAAAAAGGAGTTTGATCAGATGCGCGGGTTATTCTTCGGGATACGTTTTCTGGTTTGGATTGTCGGAACAGGGACCTTGCTTGCGGGAGTAATCGGTGTAAGTAATATCATGCTTGTTGTTGTGAAGGAACGAACCAAGGAGATCGGGATTCAGCGGGCCCTTGGCGCAACGCCATGGAATGTCATCAGCCAGATTATCACTGAATCGGTAGTTCTTACGACCTTTGCCGGGTATTTTGGGCTTGTGACCGGGGTCGGCCTTCTTGAACTGATCAATTTCCTGCTTGGATCTTCCGGCGCCAATACCGAGATGTTCCTCCACCCAGGTATCGATTTTTCGGTTGCAGTAACGGCTCTCGCAATCCTTGTGGTTTGTGGAGCTCTGGCTGGTTTAATTCCGGCAAAGAGAGCTGTATCTGTTAAACCGATTGATGCGCTCAGATATGAATAAAATAGAATTATTCACTTTAATCTCACCGTAAAACACATTATAAAGTCATGAAGAAAGCGCTTAAGATTTCGGTTCTGGTAATTATTCTTGGAATTTTTATTTCGACTATCGTTTATCTCTATAACAAATCGAAGGAAAAGCCAATTGTTTATCAAACGGAAACACCATTTATAACTAATATCGTCAAGAAAACCGTTGCCACGGGATCTGTTATCCCAAGGAAGGAAATTGATATCAAACCTCAGGTTTCAGGAATTGTCGAGGAGGTTTTTGTTCAGGCAGGTAAAGTTGTAAGGCAGGGTGATGTTATTGCACGCGTAAGGATAATTCCTGATCTGATAAACCTGAACAATGCAGAGGCAAGGCTCGAAAGGGCGAAGATTGCCTTTGATGATGCAAAGCTTAATGCAGACAGACAGGAAAAACTATTCAGCCAGGGCGTTATTTCGGCCGTTGAGAACCAGCAGGTGCAGGTAAGTTATAAAAATGCCCGTCAGGAGGTGGATGCAGCCGAAGCGAACCTTGAATTGATCCGTGAAGGTGTGAATAAAAAATCGGGGAAGACAACAAATACCCTTATCCGGTCTACCATTGAAGGAATGTTGCTTGATATTCCGATCAAAGTGGGAAACAGCGTAATTGAAACGAACAATTTTAACGCGGGAACAACTATTGCAACTGTTGCAGATGTGGGTGATATGATTTTCCAGGGGAAAGTTGATGAAACGGAAGTCGGCAAAATCAAGCCGGGTATGGACCTGATGCTTACAATCGGAGCCATAGAAAATGACACCTTTCATGCTCTTCTTAAATATATTTCACCCAAAGGTGTTCTTGAAAACGGAGCTGTTCAGTTTGAAATCAAGGCCGATGTAAAACTAAAGGATAACCAGTTTATCCGTGCAGGTTATAGTGCAAACGCCGATATTGTTTTAGACCACAAAGACAATACTTTGGCAATAAAAGAGGCGCTTCTTTTATTCGAAGGTGATTCGGCTTATGTTGAAGTTGAAACTTCATCGCAAAAATTCGAAAAACGTTTTATAAAAACAGGTCTTTCTGATGGGATCAATATCCAGGTTATATCAGGATTAAAGGCCAATGAAAAAATCAAGGTACAACAAATGAATACCGGAAATTCCATAAAATAGGGCAAACAGATTTTGCCGGATAATATGCCCGGTTCACCGATTATTTTGACCACATGTTTCAGCCGAATGGGGTTTACCAATGGATAAACCCCATTCGGCTTATATTAAGTTAAAATCACAGAAAAGATTTGATTTCAATGCTTTATGGAATTAATTTTGTTTTCAGATCAATTAATTAACCCACAAAAGACAACGACCATGAAAACAATTAAATTAATTTCGACTTTGATTCTCGTCCTGATGTTTATTAGCGTTTCAGGAATCTCCTCATTTGCCTCTGAACCGGCAGATGGTTCTTCAGATAATATCTGTAAAATAATCAAAGAATCTATAAAGTATCCTAAGCATGCTGTTGAGAATGGATATACGGGTTCAGTGGATTTAATTTTTACGATTAATGAAGAAGGTAAGCTCAACATCGAAAAATTATCGACTGATGACAAAGACATCTCCGATAATGTAAAAAAACAGCTATCTTCAGTTTGCCTGAAAGCAATAAAAGGCTCGTCAAATGAGCATTACGCAGTAACCATTACATTCAGACTCATTTGAACAGTTTGTTTTGGTAAAATGCAGAAAAATCCCTGTGGTTATTATCCCACGGGGATTTTTTGCTTTAAAATCAATATTTATTTATCTTTACGAAAATTTTAAGCAAATCTATATGTCACACAAAGTTACAAAAACTGAATTGTCGGAATTTAAAAAAAACAATGAGACAGTTAAAGAATTCACCAATGGTGAGATAACGGTTTTTTGGCAGCCTGAATTATGCATTCACTCTGCAAATTGTCTTATTGGGTTACCCGAAGTTTTCAATTCCAAAAAAAAGCCCTGGATTAATGTCCATGCATCTAACAGCAAGGAGATTATGAAAACTATTGACACCTGCCCCTCTCGTGCGCTTCTTTACTTAAAGAGTCCAAAATTTATCACTTCAAAACCCAGATCGACTTCAAAAAAGAAGGCGAAATTCGCACGTGTTCAGATACTTAAAAACGGTCCGGCTTTAATAACAGGTAACTTCATTGTTCGGGATATCAGGAAAAAGAAAATCAAAATTGAGAATGAAGTTGCAGCAATTTGCCGTTGTGGTGGCAGTAAGAACAAACCCTTCTGCGACGGAAGTCATCTGATAATCGGCTTTAAGGA
>JBAXKG010000123.1:0-4967 GCA_037137455.1 Bacteroidota bacterium | reverse complement strand
AGAAGAAATATACCGGTTGCTCGTTGAGGAATTCCGGTATTTTGAATAAAAAAATCCTTCATGAGCTTATGTTTTATTAATTTTCATGGATTTATTATCTTTGATTCGAAGGTACGGGGAACTTTCTTGAAAAACCTTATCAAACCCCTGTATTTATTAACAATTTGAGATTATAGACCGACACTAATTAGTACCTGCACTCAAACAAAATACCGGTGACAAAAGTCTTGACGATTGACATCGCGGAGATGTGTTGAGTGAAAAATCTACTTGTTTTTATGGATAGGAATTTCATTGATTTTTTCAAAATTCAAAAAAATATCGGCCGTATCCTATCAAACAAGTACCTGGCCATGTTCTTGATTTTATTGATTTTGGTCACCCTAAACACCCTTATAGTTTTGAAATTCCCAGGGATTTCAAATGCCGATGTGCGACCTCAGATCGTACTAATTTGCCTTGCAGGATTTTACTACGGACCTGTTTATGGCTTTCTGGTAGGATTTATCGGCAACATGTTTTCAGATCTGCTGCTCGGAAACGGCTCTGAGTATCTGCTCAGTTGGTCGATAGGGAACGGACTGATGGGTATGATCATGGGTTTTAACCGCATGCGTGGTGTGTTAAAACTTTATAAAATTTCGCAGTTACTGGAATTAACACTGTTTCTAATATTCTCAAATGTCGCATTTGTCACCTATTCTTCCATCATCTATAACCTTAATCATGGTTCACTGACATTTGATACAAACTTGAAGTATTTCTTCCTCCCGATTCTTAACTCCAATATACTTGCATCATTGCTCCTGTTTCCTGTTTTTTTGCTTCTGCTGGGCCGCCTGAAAATCAATTTCCCCATCAAAATAGCGCTCTCAAATTTTTATATGATTGCCTTCTTTTTACAAGTCGCATGGTTTGTAAACAAAACGAATTTTGATGTATCGGGTTTCATTTTTAATTCCAACCTTGGTATTGATGAGGGAAACCAGATCGTACAAGCCTTCAATGTATGGTCGATGATGCTGATAATATTTCTGTTGACGAGTTTTTTTATTTCCATCTTCATATCTGAAAAGATTACCCGGCCCATCGTCGAACTCGACCGGAATGTTCATAAATTATTGCAATCCGACATTCAATCACCCGATTCGTTCGATAAACTCACCAGGCGCGATGACGAAATAGGGCTGCTCAGTTATACCATCGGGCTTCTGAGTGAAAAACTCTGGGACAGCCAGGTCCATTTTATCAATGACTTTACTAAAAGAATGACCTTCATTTCCGCTGAGGATACAATAACTGATATTTACGAGGTTGGATTGGTCTCCATTTTTGGAAAGAAATTTGATTTCAGCAATTATGAAGTTCGGGGAGCTACAGGTCATGCTGATATCAGTCATATCGAAGCCATTGAAATGCTGATCAAACTGGCAGATCTGGAGGAACTGGCATACACGTATAACGCATCTAAGATGAATAGCTTATTTCATGATATGATCAATGATGAAGTGATTTTGTCGGATGTGCAGTTGCAACACCTTGCCGTCGCTGTTGATCTGGGCCTTGTTTTCAAAGGGAAGATCAGATTTCTGGATTTACATTCTTCCCTGACGAAGGATTTTGCCTATCATCTGCTTTTCAAGACAACTCTTTTCGTGAACAACAAGAAGAAGTTCATCGGCTATGTTACAGAACCTGATATTATTTCCAGGCTTGAAGAAAAATGGAACAATACCGCAATGATTCCCAATCCGGATATTGAATACGTCATGAACGATCTGATCAGGAAAAAGATCATCAGCGGTTATCATATCAAAATGTCTGAGGAGGTTGCAAACTTTGATCACCATCTTAAAATCACTTATACCCACGACAATTTCAAACATGTCAAACAGCTCGTTGGATTAATTATCAGTGAAAACATTCAGGCAAAGATCAATATTGAAAAGAAACATTCGACCTTTATCTATTACAATGAATGGGACATTACAGAAAATCTTTCAGTAGAACCCATCAATGATAAAATATTTCTGGCAAGCCGCTTTGAATCTGACATTGTTTTTGAATTTACCTCGCCTGACAAAAAGGATCATTTCCGGGCGGTCACCAATGATTTTGCAAAAAAAGATTATAACAGGAAGAAGAATATTATATTTCAATCCTGGTATGAACCCTTAATCACCTCCGATGTCCCTTTGAATTCTTATAACCGGATCAATGAGATCACGATACAACATGGCGGTTATATGATCCTGACCTTTGTTGCTGAAGAAACGCTGACCAAAGCCTTGAATAAACTGTCTGAATTTTATGAAAAATCAGTGATCCGGTCAAGGTCTGTATGGGTCAATGATGATTTTTTTCTCTATCTTAAACGAGACTGACATTCGAATATAAACTCCGCAACATATTGATTTTCACAGAAAGGTTCTATTCTTTACGGTAACGTGTTTTCGCGTACATACGCGTTTTTTTTTAATCTTCCTTGCACAATACACATACATACCCTTTCCCAGGTGGGCCAATATTATTAAAAAATAAATTTTTATATAATTCAATTTCATTCATTTAGCAATTTCAGACCATTTATTTTACCTTTCAAACCTTTCTGGCGTTTATTTTGTATTTAGTAGTTGCTTTTTTGGTGAGAATCCCTTTATTATCATACACATTCATCAAACGAAACATCGATAAAATGATTCAATAAGTTCAATAACATTCAACTATTAATTCACCTGTCATGGAAAAGCGAAACAAAATTTTCATTTACCTGTTCCTTGTAATGGGTATTATTTTAATGGTTACAACCGGATGTAAAAAGAAAACCGATCCCCAACCTGACCCGGTCACCACAGTCAGGGATATTGATGGAAATATTTACCATCAGGTAACCATTGGCGCCCAGGTGTGGCTGGTCGAAAACCTGAAAACCACGAAATATCGCAATGGTGACCTAATCCCGAATGAAACGGTCGACTCATTGTGGAACAAATTATCAAACAATTCCACAGGCGCGTTGTGCAACTATAACAACGATGTAAATACCGGAAACACGTATGGTTTTTTATACAACTGGTATGCTGCCAGCGACAGCCGCGGGTTGGCTCCCGAAGGCTGGCATGTGGCCACCGAAGCCGACTGGCAGACTTTGGTCACCTTTTTGGGTGGCGATACCGTGGCCGGTGGCAAGCTCAAGGAGAGCGGAACAACGCATTGGTCTTCTCCAAATTCCGGTGCTACCAACCAGGCAGGTTTTACTGCGCTCCCGGGCGGCCTGAGGGTATACAGCGGAAAATTCGAGATGATGGGAACCATGGGCCTGTTCTGGACATCTACCCCCGCGGATGATTACAGCGGCTTTAACTGCGGACTTTCCAACGATACTACAGGGGCTGTCATTGATGGAAAACGCAGGGGCTATGGATTCACTGTTCGCGCTGTAAAGAATTGATCTGCCTATTTTCCTCAGGTTCTATTGCCATTGGCAGTTCCGGCTAAAAAATCAGGTTGCTTTGCAACCTTTTTGATGGTTCCGATGTCTTTTCAGCGTATATTTGGTTTAACGCATAAAAAATAAAAAATGAATAACAAAAAACTGAACAAACGGAAAGACAACCGGATGATGAAAGTTGTTACATTATTCGGCGTTATGTTTATTGCAACACTGCTGAATTCATGCACCAAGGATCACAACCATCAATACACGCCCGTTAAAGATAGCGGAGAATTTGAGGTGATAGAATCTACCCTGCTGAATTACCAGGATATCGTTGACCAGGTAATGTTGCTGCCTGATAAACCGGACCAGTTCGACTGTCACGATTTTTTATATGAAGCCACCAGGATGGAACCGGGATTTGTTCCTTACTTTGTCAGGAATGATGTGATCAAATATTACTCCACCGACAATAATGGGAAAAAGATCCAATTGACCGGTCTGATGGTTACTCCGGTTTCTTTTTCAGGCAGGGTATATGCTCCTGTCATATCGTTAAACCATGCGACCCAGATCCTGAAAAAACTGGCGCCATCCAAATGGAAGACTGCGAAATACAGTGAATACGATTCATATCCTGAAGCGGTTCTCGCCGATATCATGGCCTCGACCATGGGATGGATTATCGTAATGCCCGACTACCAGGGGATGGGCGATGATGTGGGGGAGAGCCATCCTTTCTGTGTCAGGGAAAGACTGGCAGCTTCAACAGCCGATATGTTGCAGGGAGCCATCAAATCATTGAGTGAGTTTAAGAATCCTTATGTATTCTGGAATAAAAAGACCTTCCTCATGGGATACTCAGAGGGAGGATTTGTAACGATGGCAGCCGCCAGGGAGCTCGAGGCGCGGAATGTCAAGCTGAACGGAGTGGCCTGCTTGTCGGGACCCTATGACCTGACCGGTACCATGTTGCCGCTTATGCTATCCGATTCAGCGTTTCCGGAGCCCTACTTTTTACCGATGGTGGTTGTGGGATATAATGCAATCTATCCAAAGGTTTTTGCTTATGATATCGTACTGAAGGCTCCATACCTTACTGATCTTCCACAGTATACAACGGGATTTTATGATGAGACGGTGGTCAACAAAAAAATGCCTCCCGACAAGATCCTGAAAAAGATCTTTACCGATGCTTTTATTGATTCCCTCCGGAATCCGGCCAGCCAGGCCATGCAGATATTTGCCCAAAATAATTCCTATACGGGATGGACCCCGAAATCGAAGATGCTTTTATGGCACTGTAAAAATGATGACTGCGTGCTGTTCGGCAACTTTATAGCAGCTAAAAAGAGGTTTACAGAACTCGGGTTGACCAATATCGAATACCAGGAGTGGCCACCCATGATCCCGAAACCTGTGGAAGGAACGGTGCATGCGGAGGTTGCTATCAAAGCGTTCTGGGAAGGGGCTAAGTGGATCTATCATAACAGCAAATAACTTTTGAACAAACGAGGAAAAGGTATTCATT
>JBAXKG010000122.1:0-5006 GCA_037137455.1 Bacteroidota bacterium | reverse complement strand
GATGGAAATGGGAACAATATAATTGGAGATGCAGCGAACGAACCTTCCATAGCAGTCGACCCGACCAATCCGGACAAAATGGCGATCGGATGGAGGCAATTCGACAATGTCCAAAGCAACTACAGACAAGCGGGATATGGCTACACTTCCGATGGAGGTCAAAGCTGGACCTTCCCGGGGGTGATCGAACCATTAGTTTTTCGATCAGACCCTGTGCTGGATTACGACGCAGAAGGCAACATTTATTATAACAGCCTGTCAAGCAGCACTGGTGCATTCCTATGCAAAGTATTTAAAAGTTCAAATGGCGGCGCCACCTGGAGTTTGGGGACTGAAGCCCACGGGGGCGACAAGCAATGGATGGCAATTGACCGGACCAATGGACCGGGTAAAGGAAATTTGTATTCGGCATGGAACTTTGAATACAGTTCTTGTCAGCCCGGAAGTTTCACCCGGTCAATTGACGCTGGCTCCAACTTTGAAGACTGCGTGGAGGTAATCGGGAACCCATATTGGGGTACGATGGAGGTTGGCCCGTCGGGTGAGTTGTACATTGCAGGGGCAGGCTCCCCAAATGGTGTTACCGTTGCAAAATCAATTAATGCACAAACACCAGGTTCCGTCATTACCTGGAATTTTGAAACACCTGTCGACCTTGATGGCTATGTAACCTTATCGTCTCCTGTCAATCCGGTTGGTATCCTTGGTCAGGTAAACATTGATGTTGACAGGTCAAATGGACCAGGGCGCGGAAATGTTTACGTGTTGGCCTCTGTTGTAAGAATTTCTGATTATGACCCGGCCGATGTCATGTTCGCAAAAAGCACCGACGGAGGAATCACTTTCAGCACTCCGCAGCGGATAAACACCGATGTGAGTAAAGAGAATTACCAGTGGTTCGGAACCATGTCGGTTGCGCCAAACGGGCGTATTGATGTGATCTGGCTCGATACCCGTGTTGATTTCACGGGAGGATATTTATCGGCCCTGTTCTATTGCTATTCCGAAGACCAGGGAACAACATGGTCGATCAACAAGCAACTTTCGGAGCCTTTCGATCCTAAAGTCGGATATCCGCAACAGGAAAAATTGGGAGATTATTTCGATATGGTGTCGGATAACACAGGGGCACATCTTGCATGGGCAAATACGTTAAACGGGGAACAGGATGTCTATTACACACACATCATTCCAACGATCGTCGGTATGGCTGGAACACCGGCAAATCCTTTCCCCTGCCTTTCAATCTTCCCGAATTCATTTCGCGATCACACAACCATTCGGTATAAGATCCCTGCCAATTGCTTCGTTACGATGTCCATTTTCAATATCCATGGGGATCTGATTAAAACACTGGTTGAAAAAAACCAGTCTACCGGCTGGTACGCAGTGTATTTTTCTGACGAGACCCTGCCTGCGGGATTTTATATATGCCGCTTATCAACCGGATCACAAACAGAGACAACCCGGTTTATAAAGTTATGATAGATATCAAGTATCATAATATTATGCCACCATGAAAGCAAATCTATCCGTTATTGGCCTTGTTCTCGTTTTTATCATTTCGGTAAGGGCTCAGAATCCCAACATTCAAATCGGTTTTTCAAATGAATGGCCCAATGAGCCATCCATTGCCATGAATCCGATGAATACCGACGTCTATCTTGCCATTTCAGACGATGGAGGGGCGACATTTTCAAATTACAAAATCAGTGATACACCAAAATGTTATTGCAACTTCAGTAGGGGTTATTGATCCGGCTTGGGGTAATTTAAAAACCCCTGCGTATTGTTTTGGACTTTTCAATTCGTCATTACGACCATTGTATGGTGCCTGGTACAACTGGTATGCTGTAAACACGGGCAAGCTTGCACCAACGGGCTGGCATGTTCCCACAGTTGCTGAATGGAATACCCTCATTGAATATCTCGGAGGAACAAGTGTAGCAGGTGGAAAAATGAAATCGACCGGAACGACCTATTGGTTCAGTCCAAATGTAGGTGCAACCAATTCAAGTGGGTTCTCAGCTTACCCTCCAGGTTACAGAAACT
The DNA here is from genome assembly GCA_037137455.1 of Bacteroidota bacterium. GTDB lineage: Bacteria > Bacteroidota > Bacteroidia > Bacteroidales > FEN-979 > CAIVAT01. The sequence goes on along the minus strand of JBAXKG010000122.1, from coordinate 2,954 downwards.
ACGACGGGGTTGATTTTAATATGCCTGGAGACCTGGTCTCATTCTGGGCTTCGGATGAAGCCAATGCCAACGAAGGTTATGGTGCCAGACTAACTGCAGATCGTCAAGAATGCATAATGGGTGAGTATTCTGTAAAAAAAACATATGGATACTCTGTTCGCTGTATAAAAAACAATTAAATTATCATTAACATATATTATATAAAGCCTATGAAAACTGCAGCGTTATTATCAATCAGCCTAATTTTTATGGTTTCATTCGCCATTTCATGTAAAAAAGATAGCGACACAATTGAAAATGGATATACATATACTACTCCAGTGGTATATGCAGATGGACTTGAAACAGCCTCATTGGTAGGTGTTGGGATGAATGAAGGTCCAATTGAAAGTATGATGGATTATCTAAATTCTAATAGCTCGCATACCATTCATAACATCTTAATTATTAAAGATAATAAGTTGGTTTTCGAAGAGTATTTTAAGGGATATAAACTTTTATATAGTGCTCCAGATCTTAATGGAGAACTAATGGATTATACTCGAACCACTGATCATCCTATGCAATCTATATCAAAGAGCGTTACCTCTATAATATTTGGTATAGCGGTCAAAGAAGGGTATATATCAGATTTGAATAAGAATATAATTGATTATTTCCCCGAATATAGTGATGTGCTAACTGGAGAAAAAGCTAATGTTACAATCCATCATCTTTTAACAATGACTAGTGGAATTGCATGGGACGAAAGCACTTATCCCATTGGAGATTCAAGAAACGATATCACACAACTATTTGCAAGCGATGATCCAATAAGATTTATTCTTTCAAAACCTTTAGTGTCTTCGCCAGGAACAACTTTCTTATACAACAGTGGGTCAACTAATGTTATAGGAGCAATTATTGAGAAGGCTACAGGAAAAGGTTTTTTAGATTTTGCAAATCAAAAACTATTTGACCCTTTAAGATCCGAAGGTGGTGCCTGGAGTGGATACAGAAATGGACAGATACATGCTTCAGGAGGATTGTACTTTAAAGCAAGAGAGCTATGCAAAATTGGACTTCTTTTCCTGAATGATGGGCAATGGGAAGATAGCCAGATAATTACCCCAGATTGGATTGATAAATCTCAGTACAAGCATGTTCCTTCAACAGCAAATTTCTTCCCTAATTCTGGTTATGGTTACTATTGGTGGCTTACGAATTTTACTGTAAAAGGGGTTTCACATAAATGTTTTTTTGCAGCAGGGTGGGGAGATCAGTATATGTTTATAATACCGACGCTTAATATGATTGTCGAATTTAACAGCGGTAATTATAACGGGACAAGTAATATATCACCTTTCGATCTGATGAATAATTATATACTGAAAGCAATTTCATAATCCAGAATTCATATGCCCATTTATAAAAGTACTTGTTTCAAGAATGGAAAAAATGATTGAAAATAATTTTCATACTTCCTACAACATGACATAAAAATAATCGTCTTTCTATTCTTTAGTATTAAACCAATATAACATTAACCAAATAACATGAAAAACAGATTAACCAACATAGCATTTCTGGTTGTTGTATTGACATTTGTTGCAATAACAAGTCATGCACAGAAAAACAATCCCCTATTATCAGGTAGGACCGAATTAATGAAAATCATTGAGAAAAAAGGATTGGAAACAGCTGTTGCTGAATATTGGAAAGCTAAAAATGCCAAGACTGGCGAAAGCAAACTGAATGTAAATGAAGTGGAAGTTAACAATCTGGGGTATGATTTAATCAAAAAAGAAAAATTCAAGGAGGCACTTGAAATTCTTAAACTCAACACATTGGAATACCCGACGAGCTGGAATGCTTGGGATAGTTATGCTGAAGTTCATGTAAAAATCGGGGATATAAAATCGGCAAAAGAATTATATAAGAAGGCACTTCTGATCAATCCGAATAGCATCGCATCAAAAAAATCGTTAGATGACCTGGATTATCCAAATGCGATCTGGACAGGAAGCAACGAACAAAAAATTATGGGTTTAATGACCATTTGGGGCGAAGCAAAATATGCGTTTCCATGGTTTGATAAATTACCGGATTTGAATTGGGATGCTAAAGTTCAGGAATTTATTCCTCGGGTAGTAGAAGCCAAAGACATTGAAAGTTATTATAAAGTATTAGCTGAATTTACCAACTTGCTTTGTGATAGCCATACGCAAAACGAAGCGCCTTGGGGACCCTTGAAAAAAGATGATGATGCGCCTGCTATTGAGGTTCAGGTTGTGGAAGATAAATTCATTATTGCAAGAGTGGGGAATACGAGCGAAATTAAGGATCAGAATATTTATCCCGGATTAGAAATCGTTGAAGTTGAAAAAAATATACCTGTTAAAACTTATTTTGAGGAAAAAGTATCTCGCTATTTTTCTGCTGACACCAAACAAGCTAAAAATGTGTGGAGTATTATGATATTTATGGGGAAGAGAGGAACAAAAGCTACTTTTAAGGTGAAAGAAATGAATGGAACTATTAGAGAAGTGAAACTGACCAGAGATGGATTAAGCTCTAAAAATCCATTCTTACCAATATTTTACCAAAATTATTTAAGTAAAACAATTGAAACTAAAAAACTTGAAGACGGAGTATTATATGTAAACATTCCAAATTTCAATAGCACAAATATCGAGAATGGTTTTCAGAAATTAATAGATAGTATCGATCTGACTTCTACAAAAGGACTCCTTATCGATCTGCGCTATAATGGTGGCGGATCTAGCACAATTGCAGATAATATTATTGGACATTTAATTGAAAAAGAAGTAGATAAGCCTTTAATAAAATATCTGCAATATGTTGCGTATTATCGAAAAGGAGACAAAACTGCTGAATTATTGCAAGAAAAGGAAACAATTAAACCAAGCAGTGACAAGAAATATTCAGGCCTTTTAGTTATTCTTACCGGAGCG
>JBAXKG010000121.1:0-5068 GCA_037137455.1 Bacteroidota bacterium | reverse complement strand
CCTACTTCGTCGATGTTTTCCTTGAGTGGTTTGCCTCCTTCCTGCGTCAGGATACGCGCAATTTCTTCAGTCCGTGCTTTCAGGCGGTCCGCCACCTCGTGGAGGAGTTCGCCGCGTGATACGGCGGTCATACGGCGCCAGATCTCAAAAGCTTTGTTTGCAGCCACAACAGCCGCATCAGCATCCTCACGGCTGCCATCCAGAACCTGCTCAAAAACCTCCTCGGTGGCAGGATTGACGATGTCAATGGGCTCCCTGTTGGCTTGGCCCATCCATTCGCCTCCGATCCAGTGTCGCTTCATGGTTTGTTTGTGTCCTTTCTCAATTGTTTGTATTTATTGCGGGCGCTCTCTCTGCGTTTTGAAGGTGAGGCTGGCATACCGCGGCCCGCTTGCACCTCCAGAAGTGTCTCATCGAGTATTTCAAGTACCCGATTTACGTCATCAAGGGGTATGGTCAGTGGTGGCTCGATTCGAATAACCCGCGCATTGAGCATCGTCCCTGCCACCAGGACTCCCCGGTCGTAGAGGCCCTTGGCGACCTCAAAACCGATATCGTCATCCGGGAATTCCATGCCGATCATCAACCCCTTTCCACGAACTTCAACCAGGATATCCGGAAACTCACAGGACAACTGTTGCAACCTTTTTAAGAAATGGGCGCCGGTGCTGGCCGCTTTCTCCGGCAGGTTCTCGGACAGTGTTACGTGGATGGCCGCAATGGCTGCTGCACATGCCAGTGGGTTACCCCCGAAGGTAGATGAGTGCAGGAAGGGATTCGGGATCATCTTCTGCCAGATCTTAGCATTCGACATGAAAGCGCCTGCCGGCATGATTCCGCCTCCGAAGGATTTTCCAATGCACAAAATATCGGGGATAACACCCCAATGTTCTGAGGCCCATAGTTTGCCGGTTCGCCCCATGCCGGTCTGTATCTCATCAAGGATAAGCAGACAGCCGTACTGATTGCACAGCGCCCTAGCCCCCTGCAGGTAGTCGTCGGGTGGAAGATTTACGCCACCCTCGCCCTGGATGGGTTCCAGTAGCACAGCTGCTACGTCTTCGCCAACCTTGTCAAGCGACCAGAGCGTTTTTTCGAGTGAATACAGGTCGCCAAAAGGGACATGGTGGAATGCCGGAACCAGAGGGAGAAATGCCTTGCGAAAAACTGCCTTCGCTGTTGCCCCAAGGGAGCCCATCGACTTGCCATGGAACCCATCCACTGCGGCAATGTAGTTTCGTCTCCCGGTATGCAGGCGCGACAGTTTGAGAGCGCCTTCCACGGCCTCCGTGCCGCTGCTGGTTAAGAAAGAGTACTGCAAGTCCCCGGGGGTGATATCCGCCAGAAGCTTCGATAGAATCCCCCGTAAAGGATCAAGGAGCTCCTGACTGTGAATGGCCTGGCGGTCAAGCTGGGCCTTTACGGCCTCCACGATTTTCGGATGCCTGTGGCCCATGTTAAGGGTCCCATAACCTCCCAGACAATCGATGTACGCTCGTCCGTGAATGTCCCGAAACCCGCATGCGTGGTCAGACCATTCGATGGCTGTGTAGTCGTTGGAGACCGACTTGCGGTATTTCAGGAATCCGGGATTGACGTAGTCGTTGAAGTTACTGACAGCGGTCTCCGATATCCAGGCCTTTTCTTCGTCTGTCAGTTCAGTCTTCTGTATGATATCCAAGACTATGCGCGTGTCCTTTAAGACTTCCTCTATGGATTTCTTCATGTTAACCGCAAAAAGTTAGGGAACACTGTCATCCTACATTCATTTCACACTTTAATCAGCCGGAAGACCTGGGTCATGCCATTGCGGCCTGTTATCTCAAGAAAATAGGCACCGGCCTTACAGTATGAAAGATCTACTTCGGTGGAAGCTGTTCCGGTGTCATCCCTTTCATACCTGGTTAAAATAATGCTCCCTGTCAACGAACGCAATACGATCCTGGCAACTCTTCCCTGCCCGCTGCCGGATGTCACCATCACCTTGTCTTGAACCGGATTCGGGGAAATAACAAACTGATCCAAACTACCCGGATCCGGGATGCCAACCGTGCTGCACGATTTCATATAGGTGATCCGCTGTGAAACCTGAAGCGAATCGTTGAAGATCGTCCATGCCAGGGGAATCTTTTTCAGGTGATAATCGAGGTAAGGAACCAGGAAATCAACCACTGCTTTGTGCTGCTGATCGCGGGTGATGGTAAATGATGATGCACAGCCGATTTCTCCGATCGAACAGGTGAAGTTATAATCAGCAAAATAACAATGTCCGCCCCCTTTGATGTTGATGAAAACCTTGCAGTCTGATGTCAGGGAATCATACATCGGCACCTGGTTGGTGGCCGGAGGTGTTACACAGTCCTGATCCGCAGAAAATACAAGTGAAGGAATGTTTATATGCCTGGCAGCTCTTATGGCTGATGGAGATGTTTCGGCTGCAGCAAAGGTGATCATCGCATTTGGAACGGAATTGTTTTCACATCCCAGGAACGAGGCGCCCCCGCCCATTGAATGTCCCATGATGGCTGATGTATTGTCGATATGGTTATAGTATGCAGATGATGGCGTGTTCCCCTCCAGCTGCATCTGGTTTACAAGGAAAGCAAGGTCTTTTCCATATTCAAGATGATTGGGCAATAATCCTGTTTCTGTTTTTGCAAATACAATGATATACCCCAGCGGGACCAGTGAATCTTTCAGATACAGGTAGTAATCATAGGCCATCAGGAAGCCATGCCCGAAAGAGATCACAGGGAACTTCCCGTTAGCCAAAGGTGTATTGCTTCCTGCGGTAAGTCCCGGATAATATACCTCGGCAGGAACAGGACGGTTGCTCCGGGCCGGGTCAGTGAAATTCATCGTTTGGTAGCCGATAGGAAAGTTCTGGGCTGCCAGACTAAAGGCGAGCAGGCAAAACAGACATGAAAATAATCCGGTTCTCATCTTTATTGTTTTAAAGAGTACGACATCCCTTTTGCAAAACCAATCAACGGTATTTGCTTATGATGCAAATTTAAGAAAAAGGCAAAGCCAAACATACATCATTACCCTCATGCATTAGATATTCAAACGAATGACGCGCAGTATAAGTAGTGCCCTGTCAATTTTCAGTTCATCACAAATTCGTGTCATGTTTTTATTGATCGTCTGCACAGCCTGCTGAATGGTCCGGTATTCTTCATCGGGAGTTATGCCAGGTTGAAGGATTGGAAAAATGTATTGCTCTTTTTTTGAAGGCTTGTTTCCCCACCTGTCAATGATCCGACCTATTTGCCGCGTAATCATGATATGGATGGTGGTTTCCTCATCCACCGGGAATTTTTCCTCACCCGTAATCTCTTTCAGAGACCTCAGGGCGCATTCATAGGCGATGGCGGTACTAATCCGGCCATCCTTCCTTAATTTCTCACCTGCGGTTTCCAATGCAGAAAACAGGTCGACCTTATCTTTGGGTTTAGAAAAGAAAATTTCTTCAAAACCTTCAAAAGTGAATGGATTCAGGTCTTTAATTAATTCATCGCCCTTTGTCCTGAACCCAGCAATGATCAGGTTAATAATCTTGTTCAAGCCAGTTGGTTTAGTGCTTTCGGCATTATCAAAATCTTTTTAGGTTGGTCGTCGGGCTGACTACGATTGAAGCCAACTAAAAGAAGCCAATATGTATTTTATTTGGATTTGATAGCTATCGTCTCGATCTCGATCAGGGCTTCAAGCGGAAGTTTAACCACGGCAAAGGTGGCGCGGGCCGGTGGGTCATTGGGATAATACTTCCCGTATACGGCATTCATGGCTTTGAAGTTGTCCAAATTGCTCATCATGCAGGTCGACTTGACAACATCACTGTATTCATATCCTGCGGCTTTCAGGATGGCTCCTATGTTCTTCATGACCTGCTCGGCCTGCTCCGTAATGCCGCCCCCGACTATTTTATCCGTAACAGGATCAACAGGCACCTGCCCGGATATATATAGAATTCCGTTGATCTCAACAGCCTGGCTGTAAGGCCCGATGGCCTTGGGGGCAAGTGGTGTATTTATTATTCGCTTAGTTGTGCCAGTCGGTCTGTATGGTGGTGCACCTTCACTTTTCGTACAACTGTAGGGAAGAGTTAATAAAAACCCCATTATAACCATTAATGAGTAACTCCGGATTATGATTTGCTTTTTCATAGTGATTGATTTATTACCTCATTGATTTAGAAATTTTCCGCTGATAGTGTTTATTTTTTGCCTTCGTTTTGCGCATCATATCGATTCACCATCTCCGGGAACTGCAATAAAATTAGTTGATCTTGAAGAATTGTCATTACTTTACTGGAAATTTAATTGTTTTTAGCCAATCACCGAAAAAATAATCTGGCTCCTCAATCGCCTGATGAGTCTAGTACCACCTGAAATCGAATTTATACCAGTGTGAGTCTCATTTTTTGTCCTTCCCAGACTCGTTAAGGGGAATCGGATTTACCAAAGATATTAATATAATTGATGTTTGAGCTGGTCTTTGATGATGAGCTTGGCCCTGACTGTGCAAAGCAGCCTAATTGGTGGCTTCTTTTGTTTAGTTTAGATCTTATAGTTGAAAAACCGGAGCCTTTGACGACGTGATATACGAATATCTGGATGTGATCATTCGCAAAGGATATGTTTTACAAGATTTTATCCAACTTAGGAACCGGTTTTAGAAAGGCTTTTTTCAATACGAAGGAGATCGAAGAAGTTGCGAGAAATAATCTATTAATAGAGCTATCCGGCTATATAGTTATCCTTCATCCTGAAGTTTCTCTTGCTTTTCGGCTTTGCCTTTTGTATATTTCGGAAATTAAGATTCCGTCAATAGCAAAATTGTAGATCTGCTTGATCTAAGTAGCTTGATCCTTGCTTATGCAAAATAGATTCACCGATATTATTTCCTGGTCTGAAAACTCGGGACAACTATTATTACTGAATCGTTCACAAGAAAACATATGTATATATCTGTCGCAATTTTCACTGTTTTAACCCTTGATTCACATACATTTATCTTTATATCAAAAGAAAAGGAGGAACAACATGATACCTGGCAATGAAAT
>JBAXKG010000120.1:0-5078 GCA_037137455.1 Bacteroidota bacterium | reverse complement strand
TAGCGGTGTGTATCGTTCCTTATAACTATCCGCTGCTCCTGATGGCGTGGAAAGTGGCGCCGGCCCTGGCCGCCGGCAATACGGTCATCATTAAACCCAGCAGTATTACACCGCTTGCCACTCTGGCCTTAAGCGCGTGTTTCGAAGTGCTGCCGCCGGGTGCGGTGAATATCGTCACCGGCACTGGCGAAGAGATCGGCAATGCGCTGGTTTCCCATCCCGATACTCATGTGGTGGCTTTTACGGGCAGCACCGTGACGGGACGAAAGATCGCTCGCCTATGTGCCGAACGTTTTAAGAAAGTCACGCTGGAACTGGGAGGCAAGGATCCTTTCGTAGTCTGCGAAGACAGTGATATTAAGGTGGCAGCAAAAGCGGTGGCCTGGGCGGCTTACCTCAATGCAGGCCAGGTCTGCACATCCTCCGAGCGCATCTATGTACAGCGCGCTATTGCCGATCGCTTTCTGGAAGCGTTGGTAACCTTTACCGGCACCCTCAGGATTGGGCCCGGTCTTGAGCCTTCAACCGACATAGGGCCGCTGGCGCGCGACCACTATCGGCGCAAAGTAGAGGAACATGTTGAGGAGGCAAGGAAGAAGGGGGCAGTAGTATTGGCCGGAGGCAAGCGACCTGCAGGATTTCAGAAGGGATACTACTACGAGCCAACGGTGCTGACCAATGTCACACACTCAATGAGAGTAATGAGCGAAGAAACCTTTGGACCGGTGGCTCCCGTGATGGTCTACAATGACTTCGACGAGGCTATCCGCTACGCGCAGGGGACGCAATACGGCCTCGGCGCCGTTCTCTTCACTCGCGACGCAGTAAAAGCAAAGACTTTCTTCGAGGAGGTCAAGGCGGGAAGTATCTGGATCAACGACCCACTGACCGACAACGACGCCGGACCTTTCGGCGGCATGAAGATGAGCGGATTGGGACGCGAGCTTGGCCTTGAAGGCCTGGAGGAATTTATGGAGACTAAACACGTGCACTGGGATTTTGTGCAGCAAGAAAAGCCCTGGTGGTATCCCTACATGCGGGGATAACAGGAGTAGTTATTTTATAACCGGAATCAGATTGAATTTGAAATCGGAAAAATGTTGTTCAAGACCTTTTTTCATCGCTTCCTGCAAATCAGCTATCTCCGATAAGCTTCTGTTTTTCGAAAAACTCAGTTCGATCTCGACAATCTTCTGCCTGCCACTGATTCTGGAATAGATGTATCCAATCCCCTCATAATGATTGAATTGCTCAGCCAGGATTTTTAAAATCAGCAGTTGATCAGCCTCTTTTAGAGGCAGATCGACCAGGGCTTCAAAGTTTTCCTTCATAACTTTAAGCGAATTGATTATCCAATAGGTTGCGAAGATAACCGAAAGCAAAATGTCGATGACTCTCGCCTGGAGGACCCTGTCGGAATGTTGAAAATAGAGCGCAACCAGCAGGGTAACTGCTGAAAGGATAGTTTCAATAAGGCAGATCGTGTAGTATATATTGTAGGCTTTCAGGATCGGGGAGTAAGCGTCAGACCGCTTCATAATCGAATTGGCCCACCATTTAAGCATAACCAGGCGGAGATTGATATAAAGAAAAGCGATTTGTGTGTATCCAAAACTGATTTCTGGCGGGGCCTGAACCGCAGTTTTCCAGATTGAATAAATGACAATGGCCGCGCCGGGCAAACTCAGTGCGGCCTGAAAAAAACTTATAAAATTTTCCAGTCTTCCGGTTCCATATGGAAATTTATAAGAATTGTCTTTAATGGAAAGATCCAGCGCAATTATCGCGAAAAAATAAACTATGAGCGATAAGGAGTTTTGCAGCATGAAGGTAAAAATGATAACAGAATTTGAAATATACGCAATGTACAGGCATAAAAGAATTTCCAATAGCAAAGTCCAGAAGCCTGCAATGAAAAACCTCTTAATTTCGTTTCTTGTTTTTAGAATATCATTGGTATACATACTTTTCCTGTTGGTTTAAATTCATAAATGATCACTGATTTTCAGGGTAAATATCCACCCGCATAGTTGTTACCAGCAGGATGTACCTTCAAAGATAAGTTTTTTACTGACCAGCCAATCATATTTTTGTGCGGATGAGCTTATCACGGATTTCAGGAATAAAGTACTGTCTGTAAAATAAATGATTTGAGTGTTTATAATAAACAATCCTGATATTTGCCCTGGATTCAGCCAGTAAATAGAAAAACATGTTAAAACCGGGACTTTACACTTTAAAACAATTGTTTACCGGCACCATCATCGGGGGGCCTGTGCTCGCCGGATTTGTGATGCCGATCTTCATCTGAAGAATATAACCAGTAAAGTTTTTCTGAAAAACCTGGTAAACAAAATCCGCATGACCAACCCTGATATCATTGTCATCCCCGGAGACATTGCAGAAACCTACGGGAAAACCAGCAAGGCCAACCTGGAGGAGTTCCTGGAATTGCTGAAGGGGATCAGGACCACCTACGGAATTTATGGCGTGAAAGGGAACCACGAACATCCAGGCGACCTGGCGGATAAAATTGATTTTTACAAACGGGCAGGCATCATCATGTTACAGGATTCAATCATAATTCTTGATGATAAGTTCTGCATTGCCGGCCTAAAGTTTCGCGGCAACCATAAGAAAAGGCCGGTTGATTCCCTTTTAATATCCGGTACAAAAGATTTGCCCGTCCTGCTGCTTGATCATGCCCCCTATTGCCTTGAAGAGGCCCTCAGGAGCAAGGTGGATGTGCAGTTTTCAGGTCACACCCATTACGGGCAGATCTGGCCGTTGAATTACATCACGAAGGCAGTTTATGATGTGGCGTGGGGTTATAAAAAATATGGGGATACGCATCTTTTCGTTACCTGCGGTGTGCAGGATGCCCTGTTGCCGGGCCGGCAGGATTTCAGCATCCCGGTGAGGATTGGGAGCGTTTCGGAGATCATGGAGATCGGTATAAAATTCAAATAAGTTTGAAGGATTGTGAGCTAAAACAAGAAATATGCTGAAATTCAGAAAAAAAATTTATTTCTAATTCATTGATGAACCAGGCTCTTGAAATAAGATTTGTTTTTTTGATCTTTTTATACAGCTTACAACAACGGTTAGTCGAAATCGACCGCTTACCAGTATCACCACTGTGAGTGGAGTTTTTGGGTAAGTGAATTACTTTCCCGGTTTTGACAATAATTCCGATGCTGCTTTAGATCCTGACCAAACAGCGCCGCCCCAAGTTGGGAAGTCGCTCACATAATCACCTGCAAAATAGATTCTTCCTGAGGGCTCTCTCAGAAGTTTCCGGTATTTTGATAAGTAGTTGGGTGTAACATGAACTTCACCTATTTTCCATCTCTTAACAGAATATTCAATTACATCTTTCCCGGGATCGAAATTCGGACTAACTTTTTTCAGCTCCTTTGCAATCAAAGCAACCAACTCCTTATCCGGAAGATCCATAATTTCTTTTTTGTTTATGGTAACACAAATCACTGTACCAACTTTAGGATTGCCGGCAATATCTCCGGTTTGGTTTAAAATAGCAGCGACATCACCTCCAATAAACATTAATGCCGACAATTCTTCACCCGAAGGAAAGTTTTTCAAATGCATACCAACTTCAGCAAGAGGATTGTATTTTACCGATTCCAATGCTTCGCTCTTTTCGGCGCTCAACTCCTTTACAATTTCTTTTGCTGCAAAAGAAGGAACTGCAACCACAACATATTCAGATGCATACTCCCTGCCATCTCTACAAATAATCATTACCTGAGTTCCTTTTTGTTTTACCTCAGTAACATCTGCGCCCAAAACAAGCTTCATTCCGGCATTTTTGCAATCTTTTAACATCTCTTCAGCAAGAAGTTGGTTTCCTCCCTTTACTATTGCCATCGGAATATTTGGGTCGCCACCATACCAAGCCACCAAAACAAGCGCTGAGATATTGTTTGCATTACCACCAAAGCCTCCTCCAACACGGGCATCCCAAAATTTGATAACATCGGGATGATATGCTGACAAATAATCAGCAATGGTTTGTTTTTCAAGTTTAATCCAAAGAGAGTCTTCTGCCTGCAGATCGAAAACCCAATCTCTTCCATTTCCTTTGAAGAGTTTTTTGTGATCGTTTGCCATTTTTACAATGGAAGAGATCATGTCATTTTGTGCTTCTTTCGAAATTGGTAATTGCGAGAGATAATTTCCGGTTCCCGGCATAATAAGTTTATCATTCCATACAACAGAAATATTTTTTAAATGCTGAAGCTGCAATCGTTCAATATATGGGTCAATTACAGGTTGCAAACCAGTAACAATCCACTGAGCTCCCATATTGCATGGTATGCCACCAACAGTCACCGAATTAAGTCTGCCGCCCACTTGCAAATTCTTCTCCAAAAGGAGCACATCGACTCCTTTCTTTGATAGAATTAAGGCTGTGGTAAGTCCGGCTATTCCTGCACCAATCACTATGACCTGAGCATGTTGACTTTTAGTTTGATTATTTGTTTGACAATAGGAAGCCTGTTTGCTGAACAAAAGTGATATGCTAAGTATTACCATAAATATAATATGGCTGATAGAACAAGCGCTTTTTGATTTTGGTAATTTACTTTTCATAATATTTTGGTTTTTATATGCTTATTATTTCTTAAGGGTTCTAAAAATTCATTTATTTGACATTTTTTGTTGGTTAATCATGTGGTATGGCTATATTTTGTGATGCAAATATGGAGAAAATCTTCGATGTTTGAATCTTTGATTTTTTTTGACGTTTCAAACCAAAGTCATTTATGTTACAGAAGTTACATCATATATTTCCAGGAAAGTGGTAGTGTTTTTGATTGGAGCGGAAACCCAAGTGCTCTGCGATGATATATTCCTTTGTTCCTACTTTCAACGACCAAGCTAGCTTCGCTCGGTTCACTCTCAGGAAAGTCACACAATTGATATGGGCTATCGAAAAAAGATTTGTATTTTTGGACTTTATCAACAACTTACAACAAGTTATGTGGCGTTTTGAAAAAAAAATATTCTTGTTTTCATGCAGAAAACCTTGTTAACCAAATAAAATATGTATTAAC
>JBAXKG010000119.1:0-5149 GCA_037137455.1 Bacteroidota bacterium | reverse complement strand
CACCTTGTTCTGAAGCGGTTCCTAGAATTTTTTCTGTAAGCGGATTTTCAGTGTCTATGATATCTGTGACAATCATTGGAACACTAATTCCAGATTGTCTCAGGGTTCTTATTGCCTTGGGAAGATCGGCCTTTACATTTTCAGGGAGGAGCTGGCCACCAACTCTGACAGTCAATTCTGCTCCTTTGAATCCAATATTCGCGAGGGTTTCTCCAAGTTGCGCATAATCAAGAAATTGAAGGCACTTAGTAAAAACACATAAAGGGTAAGTTCTGGTGTTTGAGATTTGGGGACCCGGTAAAAGTTTCGGACTTATAATGGTACCGGCAGATGCTGCCGAAGCCGTTTTAATAAATTCACGTCTTGTCTGTTTCAATATACATAAATAAAATTTAAAAATTTTCCAGGGTTTCCGTCATTATGACGAAACCGGATTTATCATATAACCAAAAAGCTTTTTTCTTAACTTTTATGCAATTGATAGTTTTACACTGTTTTATTCACCTTTAATTTTTGCAGTTCATGAGTTTTAAACTCAATAAATTTTAAGCTGCATGGTTCATTTTTGCCCTAAGTATCGAAATATTATATTCTACCTGCAAGCGCATCCAAAACTCAGCGCTTATGCCAAGTGAGTTTTCAAGTTTAAGGGCAATTTCTTCCGTAATGTTCCTTTTCCCTTTCAAAATGTCGCTCATATGTGAAGGATACATTTTTATATCCATCGCGAACTTAGATTTTTTCAGCCCTCTCGATAATATTTCCATTTCAAGGACTTCCCCGGGATGTAATAAAACATCTGTCCTTAACTCCTGCCCATTTGATCCGACTACTTTATTGGTTGTCATAATAATATTATTTATAATGGTTAGACAATTCTTCAATGATCACTATTTCTGTTAATTGAATAACATCGTTTTCAAGTTTAAATTCCAGCCTGTAACCATAATCAACCCTTATTGAATGTAAGCCCTTTTTATTCCCTTTTAAAGCTTCAAAGTTTAATCCCCTGAACTTTTATAGCTCAATCGAGCTTTCAACGTTCTTAAGGATTAAAATGACTTTTTTAAATTTTTTAATTACTGAATCATTATATTTTGGTTTACCTTTTATAGGCTCTCCTGTAAATAAATTTTCTAAATAGTCATTTTCAAACTTTATAATCATATTAAAATATGCAAATTATTCCGGTCTGAATTTACAATCATTACACAAATATAGTAATATTTTTTTTATTACACGTTGTATGTAATATTATTTTTTTCGTGTCTCTTTTATGTAACTTCTTTTTTATTTCCTGAACTTATCCCCCTTCTCAATCTTCATGAACTCACCCCTTTCTTTTCACTGTTTGTTATTTCTACTATTACAGCATTGGCTTCAGCCTATACCATCTTTTAATCTCTGCGATAACATAATTGTCAGCCTCACTGTCGAAGCCAAGATCTTTTATCAGAGTCAATTCAAAATTTTTTGCAAGTGATTCGAGGAAGAATAATTCAGGCTAGAACATATTTCCTTCTTCATATTTTGCCCTGAAAAAGAGTCCGTAAGACATTGCCTTAAGTATCAAATTATATGACATTCCTAACCGGGTCGCGAGATGTATTACTCCCATAAAACGGTCGTCGGATGCAAGCTTCCTCGTTAAATCGTGCCCAACCCGGTAAATGGTATCCTGAAGTGCCTTATTACGAAACCGAAATAGCAGATCATCAATATGACCTTCAAGATCTTTCATAGTAAAATCTTCCGGATAGGCAACCTGTAATATAGCTGCTGACTGAAACATAACTTCCCTTGTAAAATTATAAACCTCCGGGTCATCGAGAACTTCAAACATGTATGTGGCTTCCGGATGTCTGTTAAAGCCAAAATAGGCAGCTGTGGCATGGCCCAGGTTATGGATAAAGGCCTTCCGGTCAACCCATGCCTTTATATTATCTTTCGGAGTAAGTCCTTTAATATCAGGGATTGATGACTTAAATTCCTTCTTATCGAGAATCAAAGTATTATAAGGTTCAGCGAAGATCATAAGAGGATCTTTATCTATATCTGCCTGAGTCATTATAGGTACCATTTTACCAATGCTTGTTTCAATCAATCCGACCAGTTTTTCAAGAGGATAATCGGGTGGAAGAATTCCCTGCAGGCGTTCTCTGATAAAATCACCGGCATCAAGCATGTTTTCAGCAATTATAATATCGAGAGGAAAGCTGCTGGTAAATTTGTATCTTAATTCTAATCCGGCAGCGATAACCGGGATAACTTTTTCGAGCGCATTTTTTCCTACTGACACGGCAAGTATGCCGGCTGTCGAAACAGCTTCAATCACCTGCTCTTTTTCAAATGCTGAAATAGCCCGAACATTGGGTACAATAATTTCTTCTTCTTTCTCTCCCTTTATTATCACGCGATAATTCCCACGGGTGTTCAGACCGGATACAATTACAAGATCAGTATCAATAAAAACAACCCTGTAACCACTGCATCCGAATAGTTGTCCAATAAATGAACGTCCGATCTTTCCGGCCCCGAAAATCACTATTTTCCGGGATTCAACAGGATCTTTTAATATTGCCGGACTCATAATAATATTCTTCTTTGTTTTATTTATAACAACTCTAACTTCTCTTATTCATAAACTTTGTGTGCCTTTGCGTAACCCTTTGTGCAACTTCAGAACTCCTGACTTCGTTCCCCAAAAATAAGTATTTCCTCGCATATTGCCGCAAACAAGAAATGCGGTAATTTTGCTCTCATGCAACTATTATTACCAATATTCCCAAGCGACACCATATTGATTAACTCGAATGTGGGAGTTTATGAAAGAGACGGGCTTGTTCAATATCTCGTCAATGGTTTACCAGTTTATTCTCATTCGAAGGATAACAATGATGCTTTCCGGTATATAACCAGTAATTTAATTTACCAGGGTTTGTGCCGTAATGTTGATATTGAGCGAGCCTTTGGGGTTAGCGAGGACAGTGTAAGTCGAGCACTAAAGAAATTTGAGACAAAAGGTGAGGCCGGATTTTTTGGCCCTGATGTGCGCCATGGTAAAGCTCATAAGATAGTTGGGGGCCGGCGTGATCGGATACAGGCCAAGCTCGACAAAGGACAAAGCGTTTACAGTATTGCTAAAGAAGAAGGAGTCAGGGAATCCGCCATTCGTTATGGCGTTAAACAGGGCTATTTAAAAAAAAGACTAAATCGGTAGCGCCAGTTTATGAAGGCATTACCCCCAACCAGCGAAACCAGCAAGATCAGGATTCTTTACTTGGCATGGCCACAACGCGATTAGAAGAACGCGTAGCTTGTTCCCTTGGCGAAGGCATATCCACAGGGGTCCAATTTGAAGAGGGTCAAGCGCTAAGTGGTGGAGGCGTATTATTTTTATTACCGGCCTTATTGGTACAGGGCCTATTAAAGACAAAAGAGGTTTACACATGGTCATCAAAATTTTATTACAGTCTGGAATCAATAGTTCTGACCCTGGCATTCATGGCTCTTTTACGCATAAAAAATCCGGAACAACTCAAGCAATGTAAGCCTGGAGAACTCGGTCGTATCATAGGTTTGGATCGGATTCCTGAAGTAAGATGTTTACGAAATAAACTTCAGCTACTCACTGGTCAGCAACAGGCCGTACACCTGAATAACATCCTGGTTGATCATTGGTATAGCGGCGACTCATCCCGGGATGCAGGTTTTTTATACATTGATGGACATGTGCGGATTTATTATGGCGACAAGGCTAACCTTCCTGTAAAATATATTTCCAGGCAAAAACTTTGCCTGAGCGCTACCACCGAATACTGGGTAAACGATGCAAAAGGTATGCCCGTTATGATGGTTATGGGAGAACTAACCGAAAAACTGCAAACCGTTATCGAAGATCAAATCATCCCGCAACTTCAACAGACAAAACTGTTATCCAGGCAGTACAGTTGCGACAATACACCCGTCTGCACATTTGTTTTTGACCGTGAAGCCTACGAGCCGGCATTCTTCCAAAGGTTATGGGAAAAGTACAAAATAGCCATAATAACCTATCGCAAAAATGTAAAGAACGAATGGCCTTCTGAATGTTTTAAAAGCGTTGCTGTTTCTGTGTTGCAGCAAATCGTTAACATGCAACTTTGCGAACAGGTAACCGAACTCGGAGGTTACTGGTTCAGAGAAGTAAGGCGTCAGGGTGAAACAGGGCATCAAACATCAATTGTCACCACACATCCAACCTTAGAACTCAGTTCCATTGCAGGTCGCATGTTTGCCCGTTGGAGCCAGGAAAACTTCTTCCGGTACCTTATCCTGGATTATGATTTTGATAAACTGGTATCATTCGGGACGGAGCCTGTCGACCCGGAAAAAGAAATAGTGAATCCACAATACAGGAAAATAACACATCAACTTAAAAAATTGAGAGAAAAAATCCAACGACTCGAAGCCCGGTTCTTCCCTTTGGTCCAATTGGCCATAGATCAGCCGTTGGATGATTTACCTGCAATAACAATTAAACAAATAGGATATAAAGACAAAATAGAATTTTACAGAAAGCAGGAAGAAGAACTTAAAGCTCAAAGATCACAGATTAAACCACGGCTGAAAATCTCTCAGATGCCCCAGCAACATCGTTATAACAAACTTAAAACTGAAAGCAAACTGTTGATGAACGTGATACGAATGATTTGCTACCGCGCTGAATCATCAGTTGCACAATGGATTACACCTTATTTGGCAAAAGCTGAAAATGAAAAAAGAATGGTCGTTAAACAAATCATTCAGTCGAATGCCGACCTGACACCTGATTACGATAATAAAACTCTGACTGTAACCCTGCACTCATTGTCTGCTAACAGGTTTAATGAAGCAGCTGCAGAATTAACCAAATTACTTAATCAGACAGAAACTATATTCCCTGGAACTGATTTGAAAATGATTTTCCAAATTACCGCTAATTTAGATTGCGCGGGGTAAGGAGTTCTGAATTTATAATAACTTAACGAACTATTGTATCATTTCTACCGATATTTAGTCCCTGACGGGACTGTCCCATCGGGAAAATATATCGATAGAAAATAAGTTGCAGTATAACCCAAAAGTCCCGTAGGGACGCAATGGAATTTAGCCGGACAATAATGATATA
>JBAXKG010000118.1:0-5151 GCA_037137455.1 Bacteroidota bacterium | reverse complement strand
GGAAAATCAGAAGAAGAGGTAGAAGGATTTTGATTAGTCGGTGTTTCCGGGTTAGTCTCCGCCATCGAGTCAGCTGGCTTAGCAAAGTCTTGTTGAAGTACGGGATCTGGTATTATATTAATTCCGTTGCTATTATTCGGAATACCTATAGCAGGAACTATAATTGGAACCGGTGTAATAATAGGAGGAGTATCCGGGACCTCCCATCCACTGGCATTCTTCATCGATTCAATTACCTCCCGGGAAACGTTTTGATCAGCCAGGAATTCTAAAGAATCACTGCTGAGATCAAATTCAACCTTCGAATTATTTATTTCATCTATGATAATTTCATCCGAAAGTTTTGCCTTTGCCATCTTCAAAATGATAGTATTGGTCAACACTTCGGTATTCTGCGCATAAAACTGATCAATGACAAATAATGTTAAAAGTATCATTATTACTGACCTTCTCATCGATTTCGAATTTAAAGTATTACTTGATCGTAATTTTTATTCAAAATTCACTTTCAATATTTATTGTATTTTTTTGTTTCTTTTTATTCATCGCATTTTTCATTGCCTTAATCACAGTTGATGGAACATTCTTATTCGACAGGTTTATCATTGCATTAATAGTAACGTCAAAATTTACTTGTGAGCTTCCAATGATGCTAATTATCATGTCATCTGACATGTTGATTTTTACCATTTCTATGACACTTTCATTTGTCAGGATTGATGGAGTCTTAATTTTAGCAACCTTTGTTTTAGACGCCTTCTCCATTAACCTGATCTTTTTTTCAATCCCTGTGATCCTGAAAAGGAAATTTTTTTCAGGATTAAAAACTACCAGTCCATCATTAAAATACTTTAATATACCACCTGATTTATCAGTAATAATAACAGTGCCAGAATCAACCAGGGCATAAACAGTGCTGTCGGTTGAAAAATAGATCCTATTTGATGCGGTATCTATTGCGATTGATCTTATTTCTTTATGTGCTGGTAAAGCTACCAAGGCCTGCAGCTGTTTATCAATGAAATGATACCTGAATAGCCCATTTTCGGTGCTAAAAAGAAGGTAACTACCCATTTCCAAAGCCGCAGTTATCGCAGTAGGCAATTCGAGCAGTTTAGTGTATTTTCCACCGCCGGCAATCACATAAACAGGATGTTTTTTTCCCCACCTTTTTAAATCGTAAACATAGAGAGCATATTTCCCGGCGCTTATTCCCATTCTGTCTGAAAGTAAACTGTAAAGACGCTTCAGGTTCCCTGCTGAATCAAATACACATATTTCATTATCCTTTATAACCATTAAAAGATTTTCGGGGGTTACGGCGAATGAATGGATATATCCCTTTGTCTTATTACCAAGCGGGACCATGCCACCCCAACCAAGAATATAGAATTGATCAGTTGTTGACAATACTACCAGTCTGTCAGAGGTCAAGTCAATATCATTTATGAAATTTGATGTTATTTTCAATTCATCCACCATTTTCTGTGACAGCAGAATTTCAAGTCGAACCGGATCTTGGGATGGCTGGGCAATTGTAACCATGGCTGAAAAGATGGATATTAAAATGGTTATCCAAATTAACCGTGGTAAAAGACCGGAATTATTTTCCTTGTAAATTTTCCCAGAAATCATAACCTAATTTCAAATATTTATGCAATGCTTCAGCCCCGGGTAGTGATTTTAAAACGGGCCCGAAGGTCTTTTCTATAATTATATCGCTTAAAGCGTCAGATGATGTCTTTTTAAATGTGTTAACACGAATATCGTCTGGCATTTTTTCAGCTTTTGCTGCAGCTGCATTTTGGTCACCATTTATAAACTCATTTGTAACATTAGCAATCTGTTTCATAGCTTCATCAATAAAATTCACATTCCCGACTCCAATAGCGCCTTCCGAGCCTGGCACTTCACCGAGGGCAGTTCGTATCGATGCCTCCGTTATTGACCTGCCTGCCTGTTCCTCCCCTGACTCATCAATGTAGTTGTCGCCTGGAAGATTATGCATGTCCATGAAACCGTTCTCTCTATACCATGCATCCCTGGCAGCCTGTTTTCCCGGTGATGTAAAAGGTTCGACAATCCCTTTTTTTCCTGCCAGATCAACAACATCGGGTGTAAAAACTACACTATTGTCAATATCCGGATCAAAATTATCAGCTTTCGCTTTGTAATCTTTATCCTGTTTTTTGTTGCCGGTTGCCGGTATTTTATAGATATTCACATCTTTCCCAAGGATACTGGTTATACCGTATGATTCGAGAAGTTGTTTATATTCTGTTGCCCAGTCTTCAAATGCTTTACTCTGGTGTGTGGTGAAATATGGCTGCCCTTCAGCCAGTCCGTTAACAGAAACCTGTCCCGGGGTTACCTGTCCGCCGGTGTTGATATCGGATCCGGTACATTCTGAACAATTATAGCCGAGAGTACAGGTTCCGATATATTTACCATTTTTATAAATAGGAGTACTGCTCTTTATGCTATTAATAAGCTGTCGATAGTAATCGCAAGTGGCTTTGGTAGGAATCCCTAAGTTTGGATACGATGGTAAGGAAATAGGCGGTACATCTCCGCAGGGCCCGGAGGTTGACCACTGAAAAGTGAAAGTCCAACCCTGAGCGAGTGCTCTTTTTCCGGGGTTGAAAAAGAACAGACTTACAATTGCCAGGATAATAAATATGAAACGAGAGGAACCTTTGAAACTAACTCCGCTTTTATCCAACATAAACCCAATAAAGGCGTCCATGTTGAAATTATTATATGAAGCAGCTAACAAGCGATACCAAAGATATCGATATTTAATGTGCTTTTGTACAAAAAGAAAAATAAAATTATTATTTCTTTACATGCTACCCCAAAACAAAAGAAGCCACCAATTTGGCAGCTTCGCAGAGTCAAGGGCAATTACGAGTTATTCAAAGTCAGTTTCACTCGGCGTGGGCGGTGCCAAAGTCATTAATGCAACAGAAGTGGCATCATTTATTTCCGGGAAGTGGTAGCACTTTGAGTCGGGTCGGAAAAATCTCAAAAAGATTTGTATTTTTGATCTTTTTCCACAGCTCACAACAAGTGTGCGCAGCATGATGCTCATGCAAGGAACACACAAAAAGGTTATATGCAATAAGGGTTTAGTGGTAATTCAAGCGTTCTGCCCCGCTTAAACAATCGATGTAGGTGGACAGAAAAGTAGCCAGCAATCCCTTACTTCATATAGCCTCGACTGTTAACGCCAAGTTGATGAGAAAGACGACAAACAGCGGAAAAATGATTAAATAAACGATTTATTAGGATTCTGAAAGACATAACAGATATGAATACAAGAATATTACTAATAGGATTTATTTTCGTATTGACTACTTTGACAAGTTATTCGCAATCTGGTAAAAAGACTGATTTTAAATTTCCTGCTTATATTGGATATGTTAATGATTTTGAGCGAATTTTAACTCAAAAACAGATAAAGGAGTTAAATGATATTATTTCAAAACACGAAAAAGAAACAATAAATGAGATTGTTATTGTGACAATTTCCTCAATTGAACCATATAAAACTCTTTTTGATTATTCAATTGCTTTGGCAAATTATTGGGGGATTGGAAAAAAAGATAAAAATAATGGGGTTGCTATTGTTTTTGGAAAACAAATTCGTCAGATAAGAATCCAAGTTGGATATGGGCTGGAAAACAAACTCAAAGACGAAGAAGCTAAAAAGATAATTGATAACGCGATTATTCCAGAAATTAAAAAGGGAGATTATTATACGGGTATTAAAAATGGACTTTTAGAAATAATTGACCAGATAAAATGAAAGAAAAATATAAACAACCAGGCGCTAATCGAGTGGGCTGCCCCGTCAGCATCGCTGAAGGTGCAACTCTTGATAATTCCGGCCCAAAGTGAGCCACCATTCCGGCGATGCTGAACCCTCTAAAAGACAATAATAGGTATCTTGCCAGTGTAAACAGGATTGCCAAGTGTTTACAGGCGTGATATCGTCCAAGAAGCCACCAATTTGGCAGCTTCGCATAGTCAGCGGCAGATATTAAGAGTTATTCAAAGTCGGCTTCAACCGGCGTTGACAGAATTAGAGTCATAAATGTTACAGAAGTGGCATCATTTATTTCCGGGAAGTGGTAGCACTTTGAGTCGGGTCGGAAAAATCTCAAAAAGATTTGTATTTTTGGACTGTTTCAACAGCTTACACACCTTATGTGCCATTTAATATTATAACACATGATTTCACCATTTTCTCGTTTTACCAAACCATTCAGCCTATCTGTATTTCTTTTGTTATTGGTTCTTAATCTTCATGGAGAACAAGCTGACGATAATCTGGACATAAAAACTATTTTAACTAATACAAATGGTTATAATTCTACTTATGTAAAGATTAAGGGTAGAGTTTCAAATAAAAAAGAACATGTGATTTACCAAGGATTCAAAGATCTAATGGAATTTACAGTAACTGATAATACTGATTCAATTAATGTACTTGGCGTTGCATACACTTTGAAAAACAATGATTCAGTATGTGTAATTGGAAAATATTATAAGGAAAGAAAAATCGGGAAATACATTATTTGGGTGAACAAAATTGATGCTTTTGAAGGACAAATCATTATTGTAGAAAGCGCCTATTTGCAGGAACAAAAAGCACAAGAAATTCAAGAGCAGATAAACAATAGTGACTCGACAAACATGGAAGATTTAGCGATTTCTGTAAATCAAATTGAGACACCTACTACCAAGATAATCACCTATGCTTCGATAATAGGTTTAATATTGACAGCTATTTCCTTTATTCCTGTTTTTCTTCGGCAAAGAAAGTATAATATTAGCTTACAAATCTCCATGGGTAAATCACCTAGAATATTCAATGACAAAACGGCCAGAACAAAATTTATAGTTGTCGAAATTGACTTATATAATATTAATAATTTGTATCCGGAAATCAACCACAATGTTATTGTAATTATCAACAAATCTACATTTCATCCTGATAAGATAACAGATCTTGATAACTCTGAGCACCACTTTCCTGTTCGAGTAGAACGGCAAGCACATTTACTTCTATATTTCAATTTTGAAAAATATCGTTCATTATTTTTAAATAATACTAAATTGACTTTATTAATGAAAGATCAATTTTCA
>JBAXKG010000117.1:0-5170 GCA_037137455.1 Bacteroidota bacterium | reverse complement strand
ACATTTCAAAGGGAACAACTGTGAAGATTCCTGCTCACTTTATTCCGGCGTTTAAGCCGGCAAAAGAGTTTGCAGCGGTAGTGAAATCAAAGGTGAAGGTGAAATAACCTCACTTTCGCAATCCATACCGTAACCTGATCTCCCGCTCCCGGCTTTTATCTGAAATGTAAACTACAGTCCGGCCATCGTCAAGCAGTATAGGGAATTTATCTGCCACTGAACCGGATGAAAGTTTTGACTTTGGAACTTTAACCTGATGGTTTGAGATCTCCATCCTGTTGTCAACTGCATCACCTTTCGTTATATGTCGAATGTTCTTCATGATACCAATGCCTTGATTGCACCGATAAAAATAATGGGCATTATTGGTCGTGGTGTAAGCGTGATTTGATTTATGAACAATAACCGGTGATAAATATTTTTCGGGGTGAAATTGAAAATAAATTGATATTAAAATAGGTGAACAATTGTAAGGTGGAGAAGTCTGTGGAGTAAACCATCCCAGGCCTGACGCAATGGACCAGCTTAAATGTTTTATTATCAGATATTTAGCGTGGGAGGTTAAAATCGGTACAAGGTGGTCAGATGATCCGGCTTTTCCACTTATTTCCCCAAATCCCCCAAAATATAGCTCTATCTCAGTTCGTCAAAAATACGTGCATGTCATCAAAATAAAAAACCTGCTTATCCGGATTCCAGACGTATATTTTTAAAACATCTTCAAGAGATTTAAATTCAGGCAACCGTGCACTAAGAAAAACCCTGTTCCATTCGTTATGTTTAAATTTCTGACCATTCAGATTTAATGAAATGTAGCTGTATGACTCATTGTTATGTTCAACTGACATAACCAATAAAGAATTTGAGGGCTTTATGGGCTTTAACAGATAAACATACAGAACTACTTCAATTCCTTTAGCCTCAATCACCTGTCCGGAAGAATCACGCTGCTTAATCTGCAGATCCTTTACCTGCTGGGAAAATCCGGGACTGAACGTCGTTTTCTCATCCATCCTGAATGAAAATTTGCCAGTATGTACCGTGTCTTTTGACAATAACAAGGGATTCCCGACATCTGTGGGCTGATCAAATGAGTTAACCAATAGTGTTTTTAGCTTGTGTTCAGCTACCAAAGCATCATTCAATGAATCCCGGATGGCATAATTATCATACCTTGGATTGCCACTGCAGGTAATAAAAACCATGCAGCAATATGTCTTTTCAATAGAAGGAGTGATCATGTTGCCTGGATAAAAGGATTTTATCAGCTTCATGCGGGGATGACTGAGAATGGAATCTAACGGGATATGGGATTCGTTGTTGCCAAAACGGGATTCCCATAATACTACTGACCCTTCATCAATGATGTTGAGCCAGGCACAAACGTATATAAGCTTTCCTTTAGGTGGATTATTAAAAAATGGATTGATCCCCAGCACATAGGGTGTTGTTAAATCGGTAAAATATTGGAGTTTATTAACATAGGGAGAATCTTTCACCCACCGGGAGGCCCGAAAAATAGTCTCCTCCTCCGAAGACTGCTGATAAGGAATTGGATAGAGCCGGTAAGATGAATAAATAACCAGAAGGACAAACACCCCTGAGATAATATTTCGTAGAAGTTTCGATATTCTTAAATACTGGAATAATGCAGCCAAACCCTTAAGGGATAGGATCACGGCCAACGGGGTCACACCGGCCATAACCCTTGTAAGTCCGACTGATGCTCCCAATGCCTGCCAATAGAGAAACGAGTGCAGGGAAAGATAAAAAAGAAAAGGGAACAACGACAATAAGCATAGGATTACCGAATTATTCCTGAGTATGCGATCCCTGGAAAGTATTTCTTTGAAAACCTGTAGCGTACCTATAATAAACAATATGGTAAGCGGAAGTCCTATAATTTCATCATAATATTTTACAAAATGGAACAGCTCACCATGTATGTTATACAACCCATGGTGAACCTGATAGGGGAATTTAGTAAAAACCCAAAAAAAGACCTTGTAATGATACCAGCCAACCAGGCTAAAAAAAAGTGTGCCAATTGCCAGCAATGGGATTGGTTTATATTTTTTAACATACAGCAAGGCCAGGAAATAGAAGAATAAAAGGAAAAACCCTTCACTTCGTGCAAATGGGAGGAATGATATTACAATTGCTGAAGCATAATAATGGCCGCTTAAGAACAAATAGCAGGAGAATACCAGCACAAAGCTGAAAAGAATTTCTGTAAGCGCAGTGGGCATCATGATGAAATACATCGGAGTAAAACAGACAAATATGATCACTGGCAGGGCTGGATGGATATTCAGGAGCTTTGCAATCCTATAACAATAATAGGCAGTTGCCATGCCAAGCAACACATTGAGCATTTGAACCCACTTGAATCCTAGGTGGGCAAATGGTGCACTTAGGGCAGTATATAGAGGTCTGGCCCAGGGATAAATGAAAAATTCGGGCATTTGAAAAGCCCATTTTGAGTACAGAAAATGCGTTATGTTTTCAGTGGAACCATAATAACCAGAGGAGAAAAAGTAGTATAGAACGACCAGGATAAAAATGATGCAAAGAACACCCCAGTGGGCATATTTGGTCGATAAATTCTTCATGGTAAGAGTGAATTAGTTATGCGCCAGGGGATAATAGAGATCAGTTATCCATTCGTGTGACCAAAGTTAAACAAATTTTGCAATGGTTTAAATCGGTGCAAGGTGGTCAGATGCACCGGCTTGTCCAACCGGAGCCGCCTACTCGATTAGCTGCTGTTTTATTTCCATCGTCAATTATTATCATAATTATTTTTCATTTGATGGATATACTGAGTCTGTAAAAATGTATTGATGATACCCTTGTCCCAAATTATCTCCAACAATATTGTAGTAACATTCATTACCCCCTCCAAAAGGTGATATGATTAACGGTTCTTTCAAAATCACTTTTTTTAGTGTCCAACCGCTTGGCAAAGTTGCTGTTGTGTCTGGTTTTCCAGTTTCGCTTGCATGCATTACGTAATAATTCCCTTTATTGTCTGTAAGTTGAAAAATACTATCGGTAAACATTACCGTTTGACATTTCTGAATTGTCTTTATTACCAAATGTCCTTTTTCTGGTTTGAGTATATCGGTTTCACCGCCTACATAATCTACACAAATTGGTTTTGCCAATTCCACCCAAGTATAATTTTTATATTCACGCTGTTTTATGCAGTCAGTATCTTTACAATTTACATCAGTATTTGGGGAACGATAAAATGCCGTTTGCTGAAAAAGTAAATGACGGTCTATATTTTTTCTATACGGAAATGATGGTTTGAATTCGTCCCATTTGTCTAATGGAATTGGATTTGTACCACCACTGATGACCACGACCATTTCTTTTTGATTAATCAATTCTTTGGCAAAACCAATTTTTTTCCAATTCAGTGTGTCAGGCAGATTTGATTTTTCCGTGGAAAAATGTAGTCCAACTTCTTTTGCAGTTTTAAGTCCACAAGATTGAAATATAAGTGCCGTTAAAATTGTTAATAAATATATGTTCCTTTTCATTGTCGTTTTTGATGTTTGCGGTGTCGCACAAAATAGCAGATAACGGTTGTTGTAAGCTGTTGAAAAAGTCCAAAAATACAAATCTTTCTAAGATAGCCCATAACAAGTGTGTGACTTTCCAGAGGGTGAACCGAGCGAAGCGGAGCTCATGACCGAAGGGGGTAACGAAGCGGGACTGCAAAATCCGGTACTGACGAACAGGAATGGCATTTGCGACAATGAAACGAGGATTAAATTTTCTGAAGTTAAGCCTCGAAGATTTTCCCCATATTTGCAGCCCAAAACAGAGGTCCAGCTGATTTTGAAAACCAATACTGCTATTTATGAAAATGTCATTGCCTGAACGATCGTTGAAATTTTTTTCAATTTTAATTTTTTCGTTTTTATTGATTTCAGGATTTATTTCCTGCAAGAAAGATTCTATTAGTGACACGGTAACACTAACATTTACAAGCTGGAGAACCGACGATTCAGAGCGGATGAATCGAATAAATGCGCTTTTCACTCAAATGCATCCGAATATTCAGATCAGCTTTCAGCCCATTGATACTGAAGTTTACGACAGTATTGCGCTCGACCGTTTAAAGGATGGCGCCGGAGCCGACATCTTATTCCTTCGCTCATACGACAAGGGTCGTAAGTTTTACGATAACGGTTATCTGTATGACCTTACGAATGTCATACCCAACCTTGCCTCTTTCAATCCGATGGTTGTAAATGCCTGGTCAACAAACCAGGGTATAACATACGGGTTGCCTTCAGTGGGTGTTACCCATGGTATTTACTATCAGAAGGCGCTGTTTGCCAAATACAATATTCAGAAACCCACTAACTGGAATGAATTCATTGCTGCTTGTGAAACTCTGCTCAATGGTGGCGAAACAGTTTTTGCTCAGGGGACAATGGATAGCTGGACATTATACGAAATTGCTTTCTCCGGATTGGGCGCAAATTTTTACGGTGGTGAGGCGGCCCGGCAAGCGCTGATGTCAGGAACAAAGAAGTTGACCGACCCAAATTTCCTTGCAGCGTTCTCGGCGGTAAACTCCCTGAAGAAGTATCTGCCTGAAGGTTACCAAACGCTGGGGTATGAAGCCATGAAGCAGTTGTTTGCATCGGGTAAAGCCGCCATGTTTTTGGGTGGCTCCTGGGAGATCAGCACCTTTGAAGATCTTGGCGCTGATAGCTCCGTTATTGGCTGGTTTGCGCCCCCTGTGGCCTCTCAGGGGGATAAACTCCAATATTGCTTTCATGTTGACGCCGGCATCGGGATTAATAAGAATTCAAAGAACATGGAAGCTGCCATCGAATACATAAAATGGCTTTCCGGTTCACAATATGCACAAGCGTTGATGAATGAACTTCCAGGTTTCTTCTCCTATACACCAGGAATACTCACCCTGAGTAACCCATTGGCGCAGGAAATGTATAACGCTTCCCTAACTGCCAACCTCACCGTTCGTACCATGTGCGAGAGGTTAAGCGCCCGGGAACCATCTGGCAGCACTTTGATGGGTATTGCACTGAATGGCATGATGAATGGTGACTATACAACAGAAACCGCTGCATCATACGTTCAAACTCAGCTTGACACATGGTATAAACCTTGAAGAATATTGAAA
>JBAXKG010000116.1:0-5285 GCA_037137455.1 Bacteroidota bacterium | reverse complement strand
TACATGGACCAATCCGAAAAACCTGGGAAATAAAATAAATACCGCTACCAATGAATGCGGTGCAGAAATTACCGATGATAGTTTATATTTGACCTATGTATCGAACAATGATATTTATTGGGTAGGGTCCGGTTTTATTGACAGTTTGAGATATACCAATTTTGTACCGTATGTTTTTCATTTGATCCCCAATCAGACAGTCTTAAAGGGCGAGTCGTTCACCTATACTATTCCCGACACCACCTTTATCGATGACGACGGCAACAACACCCTCACCTACGGGGCAAAACTTACCAATGGAAATCCTTTGCCCACCTGGTTATCATTCGACTCCATCACAGCCACCTTTTCAGGCATCCCTCCGATCATTGAAACATTGAATATCAAGGTAACAGCTACCGATACCGCCGGGGCCTCGGCTTTCACAAACTTGAAAATTATCGTAAATAATCCCGTTTCAATTGATCAGATAAACGGGCAAAATGACGCTATCAAAATCTTTCCCAATCCAACCAGTGGGCTGATCAATATTTCTTTTAATTCATTATCCGGTGAAACTGCAATAGCTGAAGTATACAATCTGCAAGGGGAGGTGATCCGGACCAATACATTCAGACAATCCTTTCGTATGGATATGACCAACAACCCGAAAGGGATCTATATTCTAAAACTGCTTTTTGATGATGAAATAATTGTCAGAAAAATTTGCATTCAATAGGGTCAAAACTACTATCTCATTTGTATTCCATAACAAGCATTTCAATTCTTAACAATGCCTGGGTCACTTCCGATCATAAATTCCTGTTTTATATCACCGGAACCAAACCCGATTACTACAATACCTGTATTTACTGGGTCCGCATTGATAACCTGATTGACAGAAAGAGATCCTTACCGGATTAGTATTAATTTTATTGAGAAATACAGAACGCAATAACCATTGAACAGAACGGGATGAACAGAACGGGACACGTTCCCTCACAATTATATGGCATACAGTGCGTTTATATAGAAAAATGACAGATCAGCACTGAGTACCATGAAAGAACAAATCATTCAAAACATCGGCAGCCCCGAAATGCTCGAAATCCTGTTCAGGAAGGATAAAACCGCCTTTATACGTGATTTCGATGAAGCCAGCCGCGGGATTGACACAGACCTCGTAAAATTCTGGAAGATCAGACTGAAAGGTACGGAGCATATCCGGCAGCACCCGGCGCTAAAAAACGGTTTGATAATGATAGCTGTCATTTCCATCATTACAGCCTTGCTGACGAGATTGCCCCTCGTCATAAATAGCATGAACCCTGAGGATTTTTACATCCGTAACCTTTGCATCCTCATCTTTGCCGGGCTTACAACCTGGTTCATTATCAAAAACAGGATCACAGGCTGGAAGAATATCCTGCTTCTTGCCCTTCCCGCAATAGCACTTGCCATCTTTATGAATCTGTTACCGGAAAAACTGAGCGATACCACCAAACTGGCATTTATTCATACCCCGCTCTTTATGGCATTCATTTTCGCCCTGGCCTTTGTTTCCCTCGACTTCAGAAACACCGCCAAAGTCTCCGGATTCATCCGCTATTGCGGCGAACTGGTTGTCATGACCGGATTAATGGCCATAGCCGGAGCGATGTTGTCGGGCGTAACCATCGGACTGTTTGAAATAATCGGGATGAAAATCGGCGAGCTCTACATGGAAAATGTGGGGATAATGGGCGCGGCTGTTTTACCGGTGATCGCCGCCTGGCTTATTGACCTGTACCCGGGTATTACCGACAGGATCGCACCGGTAATTGCAAGGGTCTTTACCCCGCTGGTTCTCCTTTCGGCCGTTATTTACCTTGTGGCAATCTCCGTCTCCGGGATCAGCCTGTCGCAAAACCGTGAATTCCTGTTGGTTTTCAATATCCTGCTGCTGGGTGTAATGGCCATTATTGTCTTCTCCCTTTCCGAACTGGATAAATCAGATGTCCGCAAACTGAACGTCATCCTGCTGTTCCTTTTGGCTGTGGTCACCTTGCTGATCGATCTGTTTGCCCTTGCCGCTATCATTACCAGGCTGTCGGAAGGATTTACCCCAAACCGGACCGTTGTATTGGTTTCCAACATTTTGATACTGGTCAACCTGTTGCTTGTTTTGCCTGATCTTTTCATTGCAGGTTTCAGGGGAAAACCGCTTGACCGCGTGGAAAAGACCATCAACCGGTATCTGCCGGTCTATTTCATTTACAGCATCGTGGTGATTTTTATATTTCCGTTGATTTTTTAGGATTAACGGAGGTCATTTCATGTAATTGCTGTTTCCTTGAATTTTAAACCTAATGGGTTCCATCGCCAACGTGTTTCAGTTGCTTGTACACGATCTTGTACAGGTCTGTAGCCATGAACGGCTTCGGGAGGTAATCGGTAACACCCGCCAGTTTTAGCTTTTCAATCTCATCCTGTATCATGTTTGCCGAAAGTATAATGACCGGAACATTTTTATTCGCCGGACGATTGGCGCGCCTGATCTGACGCGTAAGTTCAAGGCCGTCCATCTCCGGCATATATACATCGCTGAGCACGAGATGATATTCCTTCGATTTAAACCGCTGAAATGCTTCGACTCCGTTCCTGGCCTTGTCAACAACGACTCCCCATTTTCTGAATATTGAATCGAGAAGGACAAGATTAATTTCAGTGTCATCGACAACCAGAATGTTTTTATCTTTAAAAATAGTGTAATCAAACACGGTCTCTGCAGGTTCAGGTTCTTCAGATTTACCAGTGAAGGCTTGATAGGGTATGACAAAAGAAAATGTTGAGCCTTCATCTTTTTTGCTGGTCACCCATATTTTACCACCCTGTTGTTCAACGATCTTTTTACAGATCGGTAGCCCGAGTCCGGTGCCAATAATCCACTTTTTCGATGACTGTTCATGTACCTGCGAAAATTCGCTGAATACATCATTCAGCTTGTCCTCGTCAATACCTATTCCCTGATCTGCAACATCGACCTGCAATTTCGACTTTCCCTTTGAATTTTCTGCCGAAATTGCAACAGTGATAGTCCCCTTTTCTGAATACTTTATTGAGTTATTCACAAGGTTAATGATTACCTGTTTCAACCGCATCTCATCTCCGATACAGCAATGGTTTTCCGGTATTTTGGAAATCAACTCAATTTGCATATCTTTTTTCCCGGCCATCGGACGGAGGCTGTTCAGAACCTGTTCGAAAACCGGCTTCACGAGAAATGAAAATTTAACAAACCGGAATTTCCCCGAATCCAGTTTAGACATATCAAGGATATCGTTTACCGTTGTGAGCAGGATATCAGAGGAACCACTCATTGCCTCGAGATATTTCTTTTGATCAGGGTCAAGGTTGGAGTCCTTCAATTGTTCGGTAAATCCGACTATCGAAGTGAGGGGAGTCCTCAGTTCATGGCTCATGAAGGCCAGGAATTTACTTTTTTCAGCGGCCTCATCCTCGGCTTTATTTCTCGCGGCAATTATTCTTTTCTGATATTTGATAATCTTTCTGATAGTAAGAGCTATCAGAAAAGTAAAAAGTAATGCAAGAGCCACGCTTCCAAAAACACAAAGTTCTATGATACGCGAATATTTTAAAATATTCACCACCGCCAGGTTATGGATCTTTTCATCGCGGACCAGGTTATCGCGCTTAAGTTCCCTGAAAATACCGGAAATGTTGCTCATTAATCTTGAATTAAGCACAATAAGCGCTTTTTCTTTTTCCTTGAGTTCTTGATTGAGCTGGTACTGTTGTTTTAGCTGGTTCTCATAATATTGGTTTGTCTGGCGCGCCACTTCCATGCCAACCTCGGCCATGGTTAGCGGTCGGGGGGCGCCGGTAGCGCTGGTTTGCACTCCTGTTTTAATAGTCAACTTCTTGTTAACCTTGGTCGTTTGTGTTTCACCTTTAAAAAAGGATTTAACCTTACTGAAGAATCCCTTTTTTTTCTTTGTGGTCTCTTCAGTGGTAACCTTTACTGTATCAATGGAAATGGAAATGGGAATGAAGGTGAGGTCTGGATCATATTGTTTTATTACCGCAAGATCGGGTTTGAGACCACTTTCGTTGAGTAATTGAAGTGAATTTGCTGTACTTAACAGGGAATCTGCCGTCCTTTTCAGTTTTCCCAGGCTTGCCTGCATGACCTCCTTTTCCTTATTCCCGGTTTGAAGTGAATAGATCGAATTTTTTTTTCCGGAGCCGGAAGAAAGACTGGCTTGAAGCGCCGTGGTAATCGAGTCCATTGCCTTTAGCTGATATTTGTAGTTGTTGAACGACTCTTTACTGAACGACAGGGTATACATCCTGAAATCGTTATCAACATTATAGATCTGCTGTATGCACATGTCAAGTATTTCAATCGGTCTGTTTTTTTCCCGCAGTACCTGAGCAGCCTCAACAATATTCTTTTTTGATTGATCCTGGATCATGAAAATCGCAGCCCCGAAAAGGATCATCACCACAAGTAATAATGCAATTAATACCCGCAGCACATGAATGATTAAGGGAGTTTTGCCCATTGTTTCAATAATCAGAGGCCTAAATTACAAAACTCTGTAAAACAGAACCAAAAATAAGCTGCAACCGAAGCGTGTCGTTTTTTAATTTGACCGGAATACCGTTATTTTGCGGAAAATTTCAAAATTTGGCGAGTTCCATTCGACAATCCTTCATTTTACAGTTCATTTTTTTACTGGTACTTTCCGGTACGACGATTGCCCAACCGTGGCAGTTTATCAAGGAAAAAGAGGGCATAAAAATATATACACGCAAAGCTGACGGGAATTCGCTGAAATCATTCAAAGGGGTTACCAACATAAAGGCGCCTGTTGAAAAAGTTTTCAACCTGATAGGTAATGTCAAAAATCTTGACTGGTGGGATAAAAACCTGCGCGAGATCAAGGTCCTTTATTATGAAAAGGAAAAACTATCACAATATTACCTCGTTTACAAGGCGCCATGGCCCATAACCGACCGCGACCTGTGTGTGGAGGCAAAGATCACCACCGACCCTTTAACGGGAATCCGCACGGTATACGCCGTTCCACTTTCAGGGGTGATTCCCGAACGTCATGGACTGGTACGCATAAAAAACTATTGGCAACGCTGGATCATTGAACCAACCGGCAAGGATGAGGTTCGTGTGATTCTCGAAGGCTATGTTGATCCGGCCGGAAGCGTACCAGACTGGGTTTATAACATGGTTATAACCGATACTCCGCTTAAGATTATCAGGGGAATCAAACAAAGGTTGGAAAAAA
>JBAXKG010000115.1:0-5297 GCA_037137455.1 Bacteroidota bacterium | reverse complement strand
AGCTAGGGTTTCATTGGCATAATCCCATCCTTCTTCATCGTCAATCATTTTCATCAATTCGCTTTCATCGGTAATCTTGTTGTATTTTCTTATCTGCATTATAATTGTTTAATTGATTTGTTAATTGTTTGTACGAATGTCTATTAGCCTTACCGCTAAAGTGTTGTAAGCTGTTGAAAAAGTCCAAAAATACAAATCTTAATTCAAGAGCCTGGCAAAGAAACACTTATTCTCACTTCCGCAGTGCATACCGTAATCTTATCTCTCTTTCCCGACTTTTATCGGAAATAAATATGGTAGTTTTGCCGCCATCAAGGACTACGGGATATTTGTTTGTTGTGGAGCCCATCAAAAGTTTTGCATCAGAGATTTTTAAACGTTGCCGTTCCATCATCATCCTGTACTCCAGGGTGTCTTTTTTCATAGGTGGGCGATATATTACAGAAAATCAATCTTGCGTATTCGCCCAAGATAAGGTTAATATTCATGTTATTGAAGAATTTCTATAACAATGAAAGAGAGCAATGACACAAACAGTCTGATTTTACCTTAACGTCCATAATTGAAACGCCCCCATCGAACCGAAGGGGGCATTTCACCTTTTTTAACCACTAATGTTGTGGTTATGCGGTACACATGGTGCCGTCTTTTTGCTCTCGCATTTAGCGGGTAGGTCAACATTAAATTCGAATTTAATGCGACAATTCAAATATAGCGTTAATTATAGGGAATTATCCCGATTTAACAATATTTATGATTACCTACGGAAGATGTCCCATCTGTTCCAGGGTAGCCTGCCGGAATGGAGGCAGAATGGCCGGAAATCAGAGAAGATATCAAAAGGTGAAGTGGAAAAGTGAAGTTTTCTCAACAAAAATTTTATGATACAGATAATCAGTAGTATTAATTTTCAATGAACTTGGCTGGAGTTTCTATCCAATTCATTAGGTCATCGTTATTACAACATTACCTATTTTTTGTCCTGTTTCAACATACTTGTGTGCCTCCACAATTTGTTCTAATCTATATCGCCTGTCAATTACAGGTTTATACTTCCCTGCCTCAATCAGCTCTTTAAAAAAGATTATATCCTCTTTACTGTCCTTTGGAATAGGGAACATGACTTTTTTGCCTCCGGTAACGGGAGTCAGCAGCGCTAAAAAAATATTCTGCGATAAAAACCCGAGTTCTGTTGAAAAATATATCCCTCCCGGTTTCAGCAATTTTTTACAACGGAAAAAGGAGCTTTTGCCAACTGCATCCATAACGACATCATACATCTTTCCATTTTTTGTAAAATCTTCTTTTGTGTAATCAATTACATCATCTGCACCCAGTGATTTCATTAATTCAATACTCCCAGTCTTGCACACGGCTGTAATTTCCGCACCATAGTATTTAGCAAGCTGCAGACTCGCCGAACCAATAGATCCGGATGCACCATTGATCAGAATTTTTGGCGCTTTCGTAAAATCTATTTTCCTGATGTATGTCATTGCAAGAAATGCACCGTCACAAACGGCAGCAGCCTCATCCCAAGAGATATTAACCGGTTGCTTCAATCTCCCCAGCCAGTTCACTCCCTAATATCGTTTTTTTGGGTCTGAAGAGGCCACCGATAAACCTGACAATGAGATATTCAGGTTTTCTAAATCCGCAGTCAGTCCGGTTTACGGTGGTTGCATGAATTTTTATGAGAACCTCGTTGTCTCCGGGAGCTGGTTTTTCTACTTCTTTGAGCTGCAGGACTTCCGGTGGCCCATATTTTGTGTATACAACTGCTTTCATCTGTCAATAATTTGGTTTTAACTGTTACATAGAATAACCATCTGGCCATTTCAGGTTTGCATCAGCAAAGTCAGGATGGGTATTTCATTTGCCTTTTTTTCAAAAATACAACATTTTGATCACCGGGGACACAAGGAACAAATTAAACCCATCCGGTACAATATGGCGAACATTAAATAGTTAACTTTGATTGCCAAACCAACCTCTATGAACAATGAAAAAAGTCTTCTGTGGAAATGAAATGGACAAAATGCCCAACTGGGCGTTCAGGATTATGGCGTTCCTGTTTGATGTTGCTGATATTTTCTCAACACCAAAAAATAAACTCAGACCATTTAACATACAAAAGGGCCAGACGGTAATCGATTATGGCTCAGGAACAGGCAGGTATATTCCATCGGCATCACAATTGGTCGGAGACCAGGGGCTGGTATATGCTGTTGATATCCATGAGCTTGCAATTGAAGCTGCTTTTCGGCAGATCAAAAAACACAACCTGCAGAATGTTAAGGCGATCCACACCGATGGCAAAAACGTGAACATTCCAGATTGGAGTGCCGATATCGTTTATGCGCTGGACATGTTTCACATGGTGAAAGATACGGATGGGTTCCTGACAGAACTCAGGAGGTTGACCAAACCCGATGGCATTCTGTATCTTGAAAATGGGCACCAACCGAGATCGTTAGCCAAAGACAAAGTCCTGAAATCCGGATGCTGGCAAATAACCGAAGAAACCAAACGTTTTATCAGGTGCAGACCCAGGACACTTTAAGGATCAATTGTCCAGTTGCATCATAAAACTGTTTCCCTGAACCAGGCAGAATGAAACTTACAATAATATCGATATTCGATCTGCTCAAGGCAATAGGACAAGGAACAGGCACAAACAGAACCGGCTTTTTATTCAAATATATGATTTTTATTAAAAAGATAATAATTGGCACGGTCAACGCTGGTTGAGGCTGACTTTGAATAACTTTTAATATCTTTCCCTTTCTATGCGAAGCTGCCAAATTGGTGGCTTCTTTTGTTTTTTGGTGGAGATATTAACTGTGAACCCTTGGCAATCCTGTTTACACTGGCAAGATGCCTGTTATTGACTTTTAGAGGGTTAAGTATTGCCGGAATGGTGGCTCACTTTGTCCGGAATAATCAAGAGTTGCACCTTCAGCGATGATGGCGGGCAGCCAACTCGATTATGGGCAGCTGCTTTTCATTTTATCCTAATCACAATTTTGCATTTAAAGAGTTTATCCTTGAGCCATGGCCTTTGATAATAATAAACCAAAGTTAAATTTTTTCTTTTCAATCCTTTAAAATAGTACGTTGCAACATAATGACCTCCAACTTGATAATTGCCTTCCATTAATTCTGCGGATATTTGACGAATAGATAGGATTGTTGAATCGTATGGAGTTGATAGACTCCAGACATAACCTGCACCAGGACAGTCTAAAAATTTAAGTTCAAAACCCTCATTCACAATTATATTCTTTCTTATTGTCGTGTCTGAATTGATTGGTCGTTGTCCCAAAGAGGTTATACTTACAATTAACCAAAGTATAAACAAAATTGCCCCAGAAATTTTTCGAAAACGTTTATTGTTAATTCCCTTCATAAGCCATCAGTATTAGAATTCTGAAAGATCAATTTTTGATAACCCAATTTGTTTCTTGCAGTTGCCCATAACTTGTTGTAAACTGTAGAAAAAAGGCAAAAATACAAATTTTTTTTCAATAGTCAATTACGGGTATGCGACTTTCCCAGAGGGTGAACCGAGCGAAGCGAGCTCATTCGTTTGCAGGTACCACCAAAGGAATAGATCATGGCAGAGCACTGGGTTTCCGCCACGGTAAATGGAGCTACGAATTTGGGCTTCCGGTTGGTTGTTGTCCCATAGTTAAAAAGGTATGGCCGGATAGCTACCACTGAACCGGCCGGTTTCCGGGCCCTGGAATTTCGGGACGAATAGCTTGTTACGAAACCCTGTTAGTAGCCAATGGTGAAAGCCGGGTTTTTTTCTTTTCGCAATTATGGATTTTCTGTTTCAGTCCCAACTTGAAAAAAATCCTACATTTGCATTACACCCGGATATAATCCTACCGAATGATGAGAGCTTTTATGCCATTGTTACTGTTTCTTCTAATCGCCGCAACTTCCAGCGCCCAATCGGTTGATCAGATTAAAGCTGACCGCGCCGGTTACATCTGGGGCGAAGGGAGCGGCACAACCATCAACAAGGCCGACCAGGTGGCGCTCGATATGCTCATTACCCAGATTTCGGTGGAGGTGGAAAGCAAATTCGACTTGTTGAAGGAAGAGGTAAAGGCTGCAGGCAAATCGGACTTTAAAGAGGAGTGCCAACTGATGGTGAAAACTTACTCTTCGGCAACACTTACCAACACCGAACGAGTTTTAATAAGCAACGAACCCGATGCAAAGGTGTTTCGCTACATCAAGAGGAGCGATATTGCCACGATATTTCAGCAACGTAAACAGAAAATCCTTGATTTCACGGCCAATGCCGACAGGGCGCTGCGTATCATCCAGATTGCCGATGCACTCAAATACTACTATTGGGCCCTTTCATTGCTGCGCAGTCACCCCGAAGGTAACGCCATTTCCTACACTCCGTTCAATGGCAGCCAGAGTCTGCTCCTGAGCTATCTGCCACAACAGATCAATGCCATCTTTACGGGGCTTCAATATTCGGTATCGGAGGTGAAGGATGAACCCGGTCTGAGATCGGTACTGCTTGATATTTCTTACAACGACCAGCCTGTGCAAAATCTCGAATATTCCTACTGGGATGGACGCGACTGGTCGGCGCCGGTGGGCGCAAAAGACGGTGTAGGTTTTATGGAGTTTTTCGGCGATAACGCCAGCGGCCGGGCTGAATCGCAGATAAGGGCCGAATACATTTTCGATGGCGAAGCACGTATCGACCGGGAATTGGAAGATGTTCTCAAACGCCTCGATCCGATCCCTTTTCGCAACGCATACTATAGCCTGAAATTCGACAAAAGATCGATGTTGATTGACCCGCTGGTTAGTAAGGCGGTACAATCGGTCGTATCAAAGAATGTTCAGCCTGTAACCTCTGCGTTTGCATCCATTAAAATCAAACGCGTTGCTGAAACTGCAACTTATCAGCAAAAGGTAAATCAAATTGTAGATGCCATCCAAGGCAGCCAATACGAAAAGGTGAGACCTCTTTTCACACCTGAAGGATACGATGTATATACAAGGCTTATCGGCTATGGAAAAGCCCGCGTTTTGAGCAACGACAGCCTGCGGGCGATCCGATTAGATGATTTAGTGATTTGCCGCGGGCCGAAAATGTCATTTGGGTTCAATAATAACAACCGGAAGTTTGTTGAGGATGTAGTGTTTCACTTCAACCCCGAGGGCAAAGTGGAAACCCTTTCCTTTGGTTTGAACCAGCAGGCATTGGAGAGCATCCTCTCTCGATCAAGTTGGAGCGAGGCCGAACGGCTGACCATCAT
>JBAXKG010000114.1:0-5323 GCA_037137455.1 Bacteroidota bacterium | reverse complement strand
CGGATACTAGTCCCTGAAACTAGCGCGTCTACCAATTCCGCCATCCGGGCATTTTCACATTTGAAATACGATGTAAGGCATACGATTCAGGGGGTGCAAAAGTATGATTTATTTTGGAATTATAAAATTTAATTGAATGGTTTCTCTAACAAGAGTGGTCCTGAACAATTTTATTTTTACAAATATCCTTTCTTTGAAAAAATAGATGTATGTTTGTTAAGTATATGTAATCCAGCGCCAACGAAGGTTCAATAGAATTTGGGTATATTTTAAAACGTACATCAAGTTTAATGAGAACCATTCTTAAAAGGTTCCGGCAGGGAGATGATTTGAATAGAATTACAATCATTATGGAAGAGGAGAAAGAAACGAATTTCAAAGCCTGTCAGCGATTGCTCTCTGTAGTTATTACGGCATCAAATAAATCATTTTTATTTCAATTGACTTTTGGGTTTGTACTATCGGTTATTTCTGCGGGAGCCCTCTATTCGCAAGATTCTACTATGATAATTCCAAGACGGATGAACCCGTTATGTTATATCAGCGTCCCATTCCAGAATAACTTTGATCTCAATGTACCCCCAAACAATGGGTTCAGGTGGACAATGAACCTAATGCCCATTATACCCATCAGCCTGGGTAAAAAGCTGGAAATCACAACCCGTGTGGTTTTACCGATTATTTCACAGACCAGTATTTACGGCAACACCAATCAGACCGGCATGGGCGATTTGCTGATAAACACTTTTTTAACGCCAAAAAGCGGAAGGTTGGTATGGGGCGTGGGCCCCTCATTTTATTTTCCCACTGGTTTTCCACAGGAATTATCTGCGAAGAAATGGGCCGTGGGGCCAGGTATCATCGCCGCCTGGCAAGGCAGGAAGTTGCTCACTGCCGGGTTACTTTTTCATATATGGAGTTTCGCCGGGAGTGAAAAACGCCCTGATTTCAGTTACTCCTATTTTCAACCCCTGATGGTTTATTCGCTAAAACATGGATGGGGATTGGGGTTAACCGCTGAAATTGGCCTCGAATGGGAAACAAGGATTACGAATGGTTCCGTTATTTTTACCGGTCAGAAGCTGGTTAAAATAGGTAAACAATTTATTAATTTCGTTTTGGGGCCAAAAGTTTTTTTTGGCAATTTTAATATCCCTGGATTTGGTTTCAGGGCTACAGTAAATCTTTTATTTCCATAATTATTTAGCAAATAACTAAATGAAATAGACGGCCATTACCCTCCTGCTCCTTCAAAGCTATCAAAAGGTTGACGCGAAGATTAACAGAGAAAAAATTAGAAACGTATGGAAATTGATATTCGAACAATAGTGTTCATCCTGGGATTCACACATTTAATGCAGGTGTTGGTATTTTTTCATCAGTTCAGGATAAATAAAACCTACAACGGACCCGGATGGTGGTTGATGTGGAGTGCCGCTGAGGCAATAGGATTTGGTGCCATGCTCCTCCGCAACATCCCTTCAATACTACCAATGATCATAATCATTCAAAATTCAATGTTTTTTGCCGGGACAATTTTTCTATATATCGGGGTGATAAGGTTTTTCAACAGGAAAGTAAACCTGAAACTAGTGTTTGGCGCCGCATTGGCCTTTCTTTTTGTGTTTCTTTACTTTTTATTTTTAGATGACAACATTCAGGTCCGATCCGCTATAATCAGCGCAGCCCTTGCAGCAATTTCAATTATCACTACCTATAGCCTGTTTTATCATAAAACCAGGCATATCAAGGCATCTGCAAATTTCCTTGCCGTCATTTTCGTGATTCATAGCGCCATTTTTATGAGTCGTTGCATTATGATTATTGCCGGAACACGGGTTGATAATATTTTTACCCCTACTTTGTTCAACTTCCTTCCATATTTCGATGCACTTATAGTAAGTTTGCTGTGGACATTCGGTTTTATCATAATGCTCAACCAACGATTGAACGCAGAAATGTCGGAAGCCAAAGATGACCTGCGTGTAATTTTTAACACAAGTCCGGATGCCGCTCTAATCACCCGCCTTGATGATGGTAAGATTGTGGAGGTCAACGAGGGATATACTGCAATCTCAGGTTATACACGCGAAGAGATGTCGGGAAAGTCAATTCCGGAGATTAACCTGTGGAAAAATATTGCCGACCGGCAAAGAGTGGTTGAGATACTCAAAGAACAAGGGTATTCCGAAAATTACGAAGCCGTATTCGTGAGAAAAGATGGTGTGGAAATTACCGGGTTGATGTCGGCAAAAATAATCAACCTTCAGGGTGTTCCACATATAATCAGTATTACGCGCGACATAACAGCGCGCAAGCAGGCAGAAAAAGAACTTGAGCTTAAAAACGAACTATTAATAAAACTCAACGCTGAAAAAGATAAGTTTTTTTCTATTATTGCCCATGATCTGCGTAGCCCGTTTAACGCCTTTCTTGGCTTTACACAAATTATGGCAGAAGATCTGCACAAATTGAAGCTTGACGAGATTCAAAAGATTGCCATGACCATGAAAATTTCTGCCACTAATCTTTATCGTTTACTTGAAAACCTTTTGGATTGGTCGCGCATACAAAGGAATATGACCGGTTTTGACCCTGAGCAATTCTTATTGATGCCAAAAATATCAGAAAGCTTACAATCGATTTTGGAACCGGCTAATAAAAAAGAGATTAATATCGACTATGATATCCCCGAAGATCTGGAAGTATTTGCT
Organism: Bacteroidota bacterium; assembly: GCA_037137455.1. Taxonomy (GTDB): domain Bacteria; phylum Bacteroidota; class Bacteroidia; order Bacteroidales; family FEN-979; genus CAIVAT01. The sequence goes on along the minus strand of JBAXKG010000114.1, from coordinate 2,609 downwards.
GATGAGTATATGCTTGGTTCAATTATCCGAAATTTGACTTCAAATGCTGTGAAATTTACTGACAAAGGAGGTAAGATCAACATTAAGGCCAAACCTGTATCCGGCAACTCAGTAGAAATTTCAATCAGTGACACAGGAATCGGAATGAATAAAAAAATGATTGATAACCTTTTTAAACTTGATGAGCAAACAAACCGCAAAGGTACCCAGGGCGAGCCCAGCACTGGTCTTGGATTGATAATATGCAAGGATTTTGTGGAAAAGCATGGCGGGAAGTTTTGGTTGGAAAGTGAAGTAGCAAAAGGTTCAATATTTTATTTCACAATTCCAAACAAAAACGACGACATTGAATTCTAAAATCCGGCAATACCGTGAAAAAGCCAACCCCAGAAAACCCCGACGGCCATTGCTGAAAAAATCCATAATGTAAGATAGCGGTCTAAAATATTTTATTCTTGTCTACATATTCGAAAAGTTCAATTTTTATCAGCAACAATTACTTTCTTCACTACAATCACAGGATGGCTCGGTTCCACGCAATAAACCATTGATGATCCCGGAAGCGCAACCTACGCCTGATTTTACAGTAATGGCTCCTTCTTTACAATTTTTAGCACATGCTCCACACTCCATGCAGAAATCTTTGTGAAGGATAAACGCTTTTTTATTTTCTACTCCAAAAACACCATGAGGACAAACCTCCATGCATATAAGGCAGCCCTTGCATTTTGTGACATCCAGTTCAAGTGTCACGACATCTTTAAGATATACGAATCCATTCATATTGAAACAAATCTGGTAAATATCCATCCTATAAAGCCCAGTGAGAACATACAAATCTGAGCCGGTAAAGCAGTTTTCATCTCTTTTTGCACACCCGACAGCGATGTAAAAGTCGAGGATCCCGTGAAATTCATGGCCATAAATGACGATAGCGCCCCAATCATCAAAAACCATGAAACTTTATCGGTCAGGGTCATCCCCAATGTACCAGCCAACATAAGCAGCAGGGCAACAAACCATCCTGTAACCACTCCTTTGGCAGAAAACCGCCGGAAAGGAATCCATGGCAGTAATGCCGGAGCTATTACACAACCGGCCAAATAACCTGAAAACAGGTTAACGACACACTTTCCTCCCGAATTCAATGCAAGTTCAAAGGAGTATCCGCGAGGGTTAAGTCCGGAAAGGATAAAGAAAACCAGTGGCACAATCAGCATGTAATATTTTCCATAAAAAATATCCACGGGTATCAGCTTAAGTCTTTCAACCATTGGAAAAGTGATCTGTCTCATTGCGCTGGTTGCCCTGAGCCCTGCATCAATAAAAGCTTTTATATCCTTCACCAGCACTGGTCCGTAAATCACAGTAAAACCGGTCATCTTCTTTACATCATGAGAGGCTACACCGGTTGCACTCAATTGTGGCAGAATAATCTTCCGGTGGTCGACCACCTGTTCGAGATGGTGAATTCTTATACGCCTTACCACCTCCTTGGCGCTGAAGGTTCCTTTTCCGGCGGCGCACCATACATTGATCCCTTTGGTATCGATTGCAAGAATCCAGCCATTCATCCCTTCAAGAGCCCTCCTTAGATGATCGAAGCTGAGTTTGTAATTTCCGGTCACAAAAACCAGTGAATTCCGGTCGGGATTTCCAACGGCATAAATTCCGGGTACAACACGGTAATTCATCCGTCCAACAGACCACCGAACCTTGAGCGTATTCCACCGGTCACGCTTGCTCCAGGTTGTTGCTACAACCGGAACCATCCCAACCTCTGTTGGCGCCTCTCCAATTATATATTGTTTCACCGCAACTATTTTCACCTCATCACTGCATCACTTTATCCCATTTTTAAATTCCTGTAAAATTCAAGAAACCTGATTCTGATCTCATCACGCACTCTGCTGTAGACCATCATCACCTCTTCACGCGTTCCTGAAGCATCAGCCGGATCATCAAACCCGATATGCAACCGGGTTTTCACTTTACCAATAAAAGCCGGGCAAGTTTCCTTAGCGCCCCCGCACACAGTGATCACATAATCAAAAGAATCGGCAAGGAAAAAATCAACATTTTTTGGTCTGTTCTGTGAAATATCAATCCCTGCTTCCTTCATCACAGCAATTGCGTTGGGGTTGGCATGTGGCGCCGGGTGTGTTCCGGCAGAAAACACCTCCAATCGTGAATCGAAGGATTTTAAAAAACCTTCTGCCATCTGACTCCGGCAGGAGTTGCCGGTACATAAAATTAAAATTTTCATTGTTTCTTTACAATTATTATTACCTGACTGATTTATAAGACTGTAAAATTCCTGAAATACCTTTCCCAATTCATAAATTTTTTGCGGTTGAAATTGAAAATATATGTTTTTACTTAGGCCATTTTGATTTACGCATTGCGATTAACGATTCTTGATTTTCAATTTTTTATCGATGAACCATCATCCGGTACATTTTATCCAGTCATCACATTTTGTATTTCGTAGAATAACGAAACAAAGATATGTAAAACAAACAAAAAAAATTATAAATCATTATATTTAGAACCAATCTTATTAAGTAAAGAGAATTGGCCAATGAAAGGATGCCTACATCCACGAAAAA
>JBAXKG010000113.1:0-5341 GCA_037137455.1 Bacteroidota bacterium | reverse complement strand
ACATGAAAAAATTAATTTTACTCATCGCTGCATTATTCCTGACAACATTTGCATGGGCACAATCAAATAAAGAGGAAGTTGACCTTCTGCAAGCCGCTTTCGGTATGGAAAAAAAGGCAGTTGTGGCCAATTTTGTCAAACCCTCGGCCACGCAGAATGATGCTTTCTGGAAATTGTACGATGAATACGAAACACAGCGCAAGGAACTTGGCAAGCAACGCATTGCTTTATTGGCGCAATATGCCGACCAGTATTTAACCATGACCCCTGAACAGGCTGATGCCTGGACTAAAAAGGTGATCGAACTGCAGAAAAAGACCGATGCCCTGCTTGCCTTATATTATGCCAAGGTTAAAACCATTACCGATGGACTTGTGGCAACCCAGTTCTACCAGATCGAAAATTACATTTTGACCGCAATCCGTGCGAAAATCCTTCAGGAAGTACCCTTTATTCATAAACCGTAGTAGAAATTCGTGACTCTCGACATGTAAAGCGTGACAAAAAGATTGATTTTACCTTTTAGCTGGCCAGCGGTGTATTCCATTGATCCCTCGGTACCACTTTCGGCGTTTCAGGATCTCCTTCATAAGCCGGGGTCATGATTTGAACATTGTTCTCATTAAAAACATCCAGGATATGTTGATGAAGGTTGCTGTAATATAAATTCACAAGGTTCACATCATTGCAATAGGCATTAATCTCGTAGTTTACAGCAAAATCGCCCAACGATTTTTTCAGGACAAATGGTTGTGGTTGTTTGAGAAGCCCCTCTGTGCGGTCGGCAGCTAGTTTTAGCATGGCATCCACCTGGCGCCAGGGGGTTTCATAACCAATCCCAACAGAGGTATGCAGGATCAACCCCGATTCCTTAGCTTTTGCGCTGTAATTAATAATATGACTGTTCAATAAAACAGAATTCGGAATCACGATCTCCTCGTTTTTATGCGAACGCAACCGGGTAACCAGCAGTTTTTGCTCTTCCACAAAACCAACCATGCCATCCACTTCTATACGATCTCCTTTTTTAAATGCCCTGCGATAGGTCATGGAATAACCGGCAATCACATTCCCGATGAATGACGATGATCCGAGAGAGAACAAGACACCAAGGAACACCGAAACGCCTTTGAATGCGTTAGAGTCAGATCCCGGAATGTAAGGGTAAGCAATTATGACTGCAAAGGCAATTACAAAAATCCGCAGAATCTTATAGGTCGGCATAGCCCATTCGGGATCGAAATTCTTAATCTCCATTCCACCCTGGTTTAAACCTGCAAAAAGCAATCTGATCAGTTTAAGCAAATAGCGTGTGACCAGGAAAATGACGATCAAAAAAGCGAGACTTGGCAAAAAAGCAATGAATCCATTGCCAGCGGAAATGATTGGGTTCAGAAATAATTGCAGGGTATAAGCTGCAATACTGTTTGTCCAGGGAAAGAGTCCCAGAATATATTGCAGAAACAAAGCAATAACAACAACCACTGTAAAAATATTTAACGTTTTAAAAAAAATCTGGATAGCTTTCCAGAGCTGATTTGACCGGATCAGGTTGAATGATTTATTTTCCAGGGTATCAATTTTTGATTTTATCCGATTCTGCAAACCAGTGTTAATTCTTCTGATAATCCACAAGAGTAAAAACAAAATGCCGGCCATAATTGCGGCAGCGCAAATAGCATAAAGCGATTTTTCAACCAAAGCAGACCGGCTTCGCTCATGCCTGTAGGAAGTAATGGCCGCACTTATCTTTTTCTGAATGACCTCGCCAAAAACAGTCCGGCTCATCCCTTCAGCTTTGGCATCTGCGTCATAAACATTCAGAAGGAATTCTTCGCCTGCATAGATTTTAAGACGGTCTTCTTCTGCCGTGATCTTCACATAATTCTCCGAAATAAAAGGATTGGCAGCCACCTTCTCTATTCTGTTGCTGATGGTGACTGCCCGTTGCTCGGCCGGAGCGGAAGCAGTGCCACTGATATAAAACAACACAACACCATCAATTTTTACCGGTGCGACATTTTTTTTCATTGCAGCCAAGGATGGGTCAACATCACTGGCATCCTGACCGTTTGAAATATTCGGAAAAAGAATAATGGTCCAGATCGCAATCAGGATTAAAATTATAATCCGATTGATTCTTAATGTTAACAGGTTTGATTTGATATACATAAGAAATTGAATTTAAATTTAAAAAACCTCATTTAGATTAAAAAAGACCCCTACTGTGCCATCGGCGCCAAATCCGGCGTCAATGCAAAGGTTCGACAGGGTTTTTCTGTTAAACATGATCCGTAAGCCTGCCCCCGTGGCCGTATCAAAATTTTCGAAGAGTTTTCGCGAATTATCATCCGAACTGGCCGTGGTCACATTTACAAATAAAACACCTCCCAATATCCCGGTATAACGGCTGATTGGAAACCGGTATTCCGTTTCACCGTATAAAAAATTTACCCCGCGGATACTGCCCTGCACATAACCTCTCCCGGCACGATTGTACATATCCCATGTTAATGCCGGAAGTCCCAGATAGGGAACTTTCCCGTTTTCGGTGAATTGACCGAGATACCAGAAACCGATCAGGTGCTCGGGACGACGTTTTGAAACGCTTATATAAGTCCTGAATTCCGTATTTAACATCCAACTGCTCTTTGTGCTTCCCAAAAATGTAAGATTTGGTCTGAAGCCTATGTTGGCTAAAAATCCTTTCACCGGACGGATGGAATTATCCCGGCTATCCAGTAGCAGTTCAATGCTGAGTCCCGACATGGTGTATGTTTCCGGGTTAAATCCGTGTTCGGTGCTGTATTTATAATGACTTGTGATAATCCGTGGAACCGTATCCAGGTTTAATTTGTGGTCAATTATTTTTGTATAATCATCGAAACAATACCCTATACCGAAATACAATTTTTTTGTGATTTTGAAATAAAACGATTCGTAGAGCCTGATGTAATTATAGTTCAACGGTTGGGCCTCAGGAGGAAATGGGGCAGTTTGTCCCCCGTCATTAAAGATAATTCCCCGGTTTGTATGCATTTTTATACCGGTGCCTAACCCATAAGTTGGTTGCGAAAAGATCAGGTATCTCCAATCGCCACGCAGAATAAAACGGGATCCACTTGTGACCACATTGGTTCTTGCAGTTATAATTATCTGCTCCTTCGTTGTCAGGTTTAGACCTACAATGGCTGAAGAAATCGGGGTGTTTATTGGATTTCCAAGGTACATTCCAATACTGGTCGCAACCCCTACAAGCATTCCATAAGCGGGATTATACCCAACAAATGGAGTGACTGCAATAAAGGGTTTGTAAAGTACAACCGGAAGCGTGTTTAGACTATCCCTTATTTTTCTATTCTCTTTTTTGACGAACAGGCTGAAAACATCGTTCTGTTGAATGGTTTTTTGCTTTTCCTGCGCACAAAGAAGGTAAGACGGTATCACCAAAGCAAGGACAATAACAATGGTGATTTTTTTCATACCGTGTACCTTTGAGGTTAAATCATGAAAAGACTAAAAAAGCATCCCAAATATTTTTTTCAATAATTCCGATACTGAAAAATGAATAAACAGAATTGGAATGAAGGGGACAAAGAGTGCCAATGCCATGCCGATTATATCACGAATTGTGACTGGAATAATACGGATCTGCTGCACTGAATCATAAATACCTGCATAATCAAATACCATGGATGGATCCACATGCTGTTCGGAAATTCTCTTTTCAATCGGCAAATCATTTACCCATTCCCCTTCAAATTTGTCGCTTAAAGTTGCTCCGAGTTTGCTCAATTGCATGAGTCCCTGCTGTTTGATTTTTACCAATTTTCCCATGAAGAAAACCAACGGAAAAAGTACCAGGATCAGAGATAACACAATATACGAGAGTCCTAAATTCCGTAGGGTGAAGAAGGAATCGGGATATTTGATCAATTGTGCCATTAACTGACCTGATATTAAAACGCTTCCTGCGACAAAAATAAGATTGAAATTCCGCTGCGCAAGAATGATGATGCCTAAGCCTCCGGCGCGGTCGGCATGCGTAGGCAGAAGGTTCAGTTTTGATTTTGATATGCGGAAGAGGAGCAAGATCCATACTAAATACCTCCAAAGCCATCGCATCAATAAAAATGAAAATACGGGGATAGAAAAAAAGACAGCCCAATTGCCGGCAAAACTCAGTGACTGATTTCCTGTTTTATTGGAAGCCATCCATGAGGTTGTTCCCCCTTCAAGTGCACTGTAAACGCCGCCTTTGACAAGGCTTATTGTTATGCCAATCACGATCAGCAACAGGATGATTTCCGTCAATCCTGAACTTGTCAATTTCTTTGCTCTGTAAAAAGCCTTAGTGATAATTTCATGCCGATCTTCAGGGCCCATTAAAGTTTCAGATAAGTATTTTGTCACCTCAACAACTTTGCGGTCTATGGTTGGTTTTATCATAATCAGTATCGGCAAGGCCACCAGTAAACGCGCCTGCATGGCAACATCTTTCAGGAAGGAGAGCTGAATACCCGAGTATAACGTTCCCTCAATGAATGTGATGAGCACGAGGGGCAACCAGGTTATGCACAAAACCACAAGGACTAACCTCCCCTGTTTATCAGACAAGCGCATCTTCACCAGTGCATTGTGAAACGGGCCTCCTTCTGAAAGCGAAAAGTTTTTCGGCGTTTGAGTTGTTTGGGTTAATTTCATCCTATTTTGGAAAAACAAATATTAAAACTGCCCGAACGCCGAAATCGGCTTTGCCTCCTGATGGCGCTGCAACCTGGATGCGGGGACCAACAGCGAGTGAAATGGTCTGTTTACCCAATTTTGTAACTCCTGAAACAGTCGGGATAATATAGACGGTTGTCGCATCGGCCTGCCAGTTTTGGGTAATTTCAGAGCTAAGCCCGACTCCTGCGCCGCTTTTCCAATTGTAGCTCATAAAGGGCTGAACGTAAAGCTGGTTCACATCAGGCCGGTCTTTGCTTCCCGCCACTGACCAGATCTGGTTGACAAGGGCGCCCACCGTCCAGCCCTTTGTCTGCCACAGCATTACGGCGGTGGGACCTATACCGAATTTTTTTGTACCCAGCATGGTATCGGTGGCTGTGGGAATAAGAAAAACAGGGCCAACGCCCCAGGTGAGTCCGTTTTTAGAATTGGCAGGTGAAAAAAAGGCGCTGGCGACTGCATCGGCCAGTCCGCTTTGATAGGATCCCTCTTTTGTAACATTATATTGTGTCATAAAAGGCAGTACAACCCGGGTGATCATGTTGATCTTAGGTGAAAGGCGAACCGGAATCACAGGCTGAAAATTGATGGTGTTCCTGGCCCCTTTGTATGT
>JBAXKG010000112.1:0-5349 GCA_037137455.1 Bacteroidota bacterium | reverse complement strand
AACTTCGTAAAATGAAAGGGTTGTCACAGGAAGATTTAGCGGGAAGCATCGGCCTTTCGCGACCATCCCTTGCCCAGATCGAGTTAGGGAACAGAAGCGTGAATATTCTTGAACTTCAAAAAATATCCGTGGTACTGGAATTTTCATTGGATATTTTTGTCTCTTCTGATTTTAACCCCCGTCAGGCGATGGAAAGCAAACCCGCAACAAAGTCAAAAAAACAGGGAGAACGTATCTCTGTCCCGAAATTGAAAATCGACAAGTTCAAAAATATATTGCTGTACATTTTGGAAAGATGCGCGGGAAAACCCAATGTTGGAGAAACTGTCCTGTACAAACTACTCTACTTTTCCGATTTCAATTATTATGAGATGTACGAGGAACATTTAACCGGGGCCACATACTATAAGTTGCCCTACGGCCCTGTCCCTAAGAAATTTGATGCCATCATCCATCAAATGATCGATCAGGGACAATTGCAAAGGGTAAAAACACACTACCACAATTTTCCGCAAACGCGTTATTTGCCTTTGGAAAAAGCAGACCTTACTGAATTAATGGCAAGTGAAAAGGAGACCGTCGACAGGGTAATTGAGCAAATGAGCGATTGGTCGGCCCAGGCAATAAGTCATTATTCACATAAGGACATGCCCTGGTTGGCTTCAAAAGAGGGCGGGGAGATAAATTATGAGCTGGTTTTTTACAGGGAGGCGCCTTTTACTGTAAGAAATTACGGAGATGAAACGGAACAGCTATGACCTTTGATGAACTTGATGAATTTAAAAAGGACCTGAAAAACCTTTTAAAAAAATACAGGTCGCTGAATGAGGATTTGGAGGTGGTGAAAAAGGTGCTGGAAATCTTCCCTGACGAACGGCCACCGTTTAGTTTTCGTATTGATGATTTGGGAATAGAAACCTGTGTTATCAAAGTTAAAAAAATTGCCTGTAAAGCGCTGAAAGGGCGGGGGGTAAATTCAGGCCTGCGACTGGTTTATGCCTGTTTTCAGCGCGATGAAAGAATAACCTTTATTGAACTTTATCATAAAAATGATAAGGAAAAAGAAGACAGGCAGAGAATCATTGACAATTTCAGGTAAAATAGAAATCTCCTTCTCCGATTTCAGCGCTTCATTCGAACGTTTTGTAACTAAGCAATCACTGCAATCAACAATAACAACGCGCCCCTCATAAATTTCGCCAGATTGAATTCATACGTTATCTGATTCTCGTAAAAACAGTTTCAAGTGTTCCATCTTCGATCATTTTGTTGATTTCGCCGAGTGTTATTTCTCTTGGAGGATTTAGATTCTTAGTGTAATAGAACTCTGTGAAGGGATTTTTGTCGACAATTCTTGAATTGAACCAGCTTATCGGAATATCTCCACCATTTTTATCAGTATATTCAACAAGTTCCTGGAAGGTAATACTTGTAAAAGCGATGGGGAATGACATTTCCTTAGAAACAATGTATCCCTGATTCAGTTTCCATCGCTGCGTATAAAATATATTTCCGTTCTCGTCTTTAAGAATAAAAGGGCTGTTTGAATTATAAGCAGGGGTCATGGTTATATTTTCATTACTGTCAATGCCTACAAATACGCAATTAAAATAATCAGCTTTTGTTTTGTATATTGAGAACCCCGGAGTTTCCGTAGTAAGTACGATGTTTTGGTTATTAGGCTCTGTCTTTTCCTTTTTGCAGCACGCAAGGATTATTGCAATTATCAAAACTGCCAGAATTAAACTTTTTCCTTTCATGGCTTGGCTTTTTTATTAGGATTGTTTGACGCTAATTTAACTTTCATTATGTATTTTGTTCAAAATTAATTGAATCACACGATTACCTAATCTTTTGATATGATTATTTTTTTGTCATAGGTTTTATCACCAATAATGACTCTTAAAAGATACAGATCAGATTTTATGTCACTTAAATCAATTCTTGTTACAGTTCCAGTATCAAAAAAAGGATTATTCTTTGATCCATTTACCTTTTCCTATAATCCTCCCCTCTTGCTCAAACGAATAGGGATAGATTCCTTTAGCCAGGCCAGGCAGGTTGATTATAGTTTGTCTCTGCCGGATTTCCCGGCATAAAACAGCCGCTCCCTGCATGTCGTACAGGCGAAAGGTGGCCGATGGATTTTGCGCGCCAAGCATTGCAATGCAGTATTCTCTGCCCGGGTTCGGAAACAGGATCGCTTCGTTAACTATTTGTAAAGGGTTTCCGTCGGTTGAAACCAAAACGCCATCTTTGTTTACCTTTACCGCATAGATGTCACGTTTCAGGATTTGGGGGTTGTTATCGTAAAGCGTTCCGAACATCAGGCATCCTTCATCGCGGGTGGCCAGGATGCCATACAGGGTATAATTGGCATCTCCTCCATAGAACTTTTCCCACTGGATGTTCAGGGTTGTATCAACCCGGGTGAGATAATACCAGCAATCAACAATTGCAAACGGCCATTGAATAAAATTTGCGGTACCTCCGATATAGGTCGTATTAAGGTCAACGAAATCAAGATTTCTTCGTAATCCCGGCCAATAATTAGTAGTATCGTTCTCACCTAAAAATTTCACGTGGATCACAGCATAGTTTGTATCCAATACCTGAACTCCAATTTTTCTTTTCCCGGTCGACATGTTAATTTTTTCCCCGGTCTGGAAAAATGTATTTGGGCTAATCCACCCTAAATCAGTAAAATTTAGGATATCATTGGGCACAGGATGTTGGTTTTGAATTTCAAACAAGGTATCCAGATCTAGGATATCTCCCCCTGCGCCAAAGCCGCAGATAACATAAATATAACCCTGATTCCCCGATTTTTCCAATAAATCGAATTGTCCAAAAGCATGATGACTGGTAAAAACTTTGAAGCGCAGGCTGTCGCCATTTTCAGATAGTTTATATACGAAAGCATTAGGATGATCAACTGAATCGGTAACTAACCCAAAGCATAGGATATTCCCTTCGTAATCACGTTTTATTCGAGCATTGAAATAATTGTATTTACCCAATTGAATCACACGGCTTTGAATTTCATTGAAAAGAGAATCCATCTCCCAAAACCATAATTTGACGGTGTCTCCATCAACAATGTATCCGGTTAGTAAAAACAAATTTGGATCAAGCTGAAGCATCTGGTCAAAACCACACCATTTCCCTTGATAGTTAAATATTTTTGTATCAATCAACCTTCCGGAGGGATCCAATTTTAAAAGTTGAACGTTACTTCTTCCCTGGTTATCGATTTTTAAACTGTTAAGGATAAATTGACCGGAGGCGGTTTCAAGCACATTCATTGTAACATTGTCAGTACTATCATTTAACCTATACTCAAAGGTATTCTGGGAGAATGAGGTATGATATAAAAGAAGGATTATTATTGCTAAGATCAGGTGAAACGGGCGTGTTTTCATAAAATGACCTGTAAAATTATTTTTAGTTTTAATTTCCTGCTAAAAAGTTGAGGGTGTCATAAAGGTAATAGACACCCTCACTGTTGGTTTCTTAAAGCTCTGCCGGTGGATCTAATACCCCAATCGGTACTCCATAGGTGATTTTTGCCCAATGCATATGTATCCAGTATCCTATTGACCCAGAAAAGTCATAGTGGCAATAATATTTAATGGTTTGTTTGCCAGCAGGTTTATACATGTTGGCAATCGTTTTCAGTCCGTCAAGATAATAATTCATTGCATCTGGTGATAAGCACTGGTTAACCGCAGGATCAAGCCCTCCTAATTGAAAAAGTAGAGAGTTCGAATACCCAAACGGATTTTCGGATGTGGGAACATCATACGGAAATATCATAGGAGAATGTTCAACAGATGTGTAACAACTTATTGGCAGAATGCAATCGCCCATGTTTGCATGCTGGGTAAGTTTCGATGAAGCATCCCATGGTGTCATGGTGCCATCGCATCTTCCAGCGCTAAATCCCCAAATCCAATAATCATCAGGGCCGAAATCGGAAAAACCAGTATTGCTACTGGTGGTAATCATATCCGTCATTTTTATGACTACATTGTTATCAGCTAATCCTATAACAGCAAGATCGGTAAATATAACTCCTTTTTCGCCAGAAATGGCATGATAATGCAATGATAAACTATCTACAAGGTTAGCGTATGCCATTGCAATATCAGAAAAGAAGATTGTATTATTCTGTGTAAGAGGTATGCTTACTGTCGCCGAATCAAGATTGATAATATCCCTCGTATTATTGGCTCTTGCATATGTGAGATTCAGCGCTGCTTCAAGATACCAAACGGCGCTATCAACCGATATTTCCTCAGTACTTTTAAGATTAGAATTTATTTTGACTTTAAAATTCTCAATCTGATTAATGATTTTTTTATCCTTTTCTGAAATTAATGGTTTAATGCTGTTTATTTCAGGTTCTTTTTTGCAACCTGATAAAATAAAAATGCATAAAATTAAAAAAACCAAAATGTGTAAAGGTCTAAATGTTCTCATAAATCTGTTTTGTTTAATAGGTTTGTAAAAGAAAATTTCGAAAATAGTTTTGATTCATAAGGGTTCAACCCATACCGACCTCCTTTCAGATTAAATTTCGATTAATAATTTTAACGCATAAATAATTTATCACTATTCTATCCACACATCCACCAATACACTGGCGCTGGTTTGGACCAGGACGCCCCATTCCCGACCATCAATTTCAACGGTCAGCGTGGCGCCGCAGGCTACGGTATAAGGCCCTAAGACATCAAGTCCATCAAGGCTGTAAAGCCAGACCTGGGCCTGACATGGTTGAATTGACGGACCATTCCTGATAATTTTTACATGGGCATCCCGTTTTTCACGCGATGTGTCAGGCTTTACCAGGTGGGCATTTTCCTCGAAGCGGGCATACCCGCTATCCACCGCCACCTTGAAAGACGGGATCGGATAGGGCTTTGCTGTTTGGGCCTGCATAGCCATTGACAGGAGGGTAAGAAATACGAATAACGGAATGAGTTTTTTCATGTCAGGAAAGGATTAAGAATCAACCTGCCAATATTAAAATAAAAAAAATCGGTTGTCAAGAACTGTTTTCGGTAGAAAAGTAATCGGATTTCGGAAGAAAATGGATGCCGGGAAAAGGCTATCTGATTGTTATTGAGCAAAGAGGGAAAATAAGTTGGTGACGGAAACGGACACCAACTTTTCAGCCTGATCTTCAGAAAATGGCATTTTCAGGAGAAAAGGGCAAGGCAGATGAGAATAGCTTCCTTTGGATACACTGCTCACTTTTTTATTAATTTCGCATGAGAGGAATGTGTTCTAAAAGTAAAAAATCTGATTTGATTGTAATTGATCCGGAATATGCAGAGATTCCCA
>JBAXKG010000111.1:0-5414 GCA_037137455.1 Bacteroidota bacterium | reverse complement strand
GAAAAGAGGAAAAGGCTTAAGAAGACGGAGTAGATTTTTGTTTTCATTTGGCTGATATTTATTATTTATTATTTTGTTTATTTATGGATCAAAATGCATTTAGCCACAAAAGAGTTTTTACAGTCTTTTAGCATTTTACAAAAGTAATACAAATTTTACTAAAAACAAGGGGTTGTTATTAATAATTTAGTAAGTGTTGCTAATTAATTCGTAAGTGTGTCAAAAAACATCATTTTCGTTTTATGGTTTTTGATGAAAAACAAGAACCAGGGTAAAAAATTTCGTATTGGGGGCCCCATATGTAAACAAGATCGTGGGGGTGATAAAAATGCCTCCTGAGGGCCTAAGAATTAACAAAAATTTTTCTCAGGGAGGTGTGCGCTCCTGCATCAATTTTCAGAATGTAAATCCCGGGGTGCAACCCCATAACATTGATTTGAACATCGCGGCTTTTGACAACCTTCTCATGCACTATCTTACCTAAAATACTCAGCAAAGTAATTTTATCGATCGTGATACCGGCTTTGATGTTAAGTTCTTCGTTAGCCGGGTTTGGAAATATATCAAGGTGCCCATTAAAGCCCTCTTCCACAGACAATGAGCAAAAGTAAGGCGGATAGATAATGCCGCCAATAGCACATAATCTGCTTCTGAATCCATCCTTAATTATACCGGCGGGAAGAATATTTACATAATCTGTCGCGATATTTGCATATTGCTGGGTCCTTATAACTTCTGTTTTGCTTACCCATGTTTCGGCATCCATAACAGCAGGATCAATGGAATCGGTAAACAGTGTGTTTTTATCCCAGCTCAGGTTGATTAACGACTCATTGGTACCAGCTCCGTTATAAGTAATGGCCCCGGGCCCCTGAATTGAAATCGACTGAATTGCAGCGCTTGAATTTACCATCAGTGAAACTGCATAAAACCGAAAATCATCAGGCAGATTGCCGGCAAAACTTATAACCAGATCATTGCCGGATATCTGAGTATTCACATTCAGATAAGGATTAAGCATGATATAATTCAGCACCTCTTCTTCGGTAGTCATCCAAATATTATCTCCGCCTCCTTTCCCGTATTTATTCGCAATATCGGTCATCTGCGATTTGAAAGTTTCAAAGTCATAACCAAATGTAGCATTGGTTATGGAGTGTGAAAAAGCCACACCCCAGTGATGCGCTCCGCCTGTACTTGCATTTGCCATATTATCTGCAAGTGTTGAAATATTGATACCGGTATAGAAGTTAGTTCGCCCCATTTCATATTGTCCCGGAGGCCAGGTTGAAGTAACATCAAAACTGGGTTTTCCGAATGAAATTCCTTCTCTGAAACAAACACGATAGCCATTTTGAATTGCATATTGGGTAAAGTTGGGATCGCCATTGGGATTGACGAAAATTCCCATATTTATACCCCCGGTCGTGGCAGCCTGGGTTTTAAGTTTTACATAACTATGGTTACGGGCCACAGAGTACTCAAAATTTCCCACGTTTCCACTGAGACCATGATTGCTGATACCCCAACCATTCTGGTACATTTCGTTAACCTGTGCCCATCTGACAAAAGACGGATTTCCAGATACAGGATCGTGAATGTCGACTTTTTCGCTGGCATCGAAAGAATAAAGCGAACTGCTCATTTTAAATTTGATATCAGTGCCGCAACCGTCTGTATATTTCAGTCCGGGATATGTAGTTCCGCCCACCTTGCCCCCATTCAAAAATGGTAATCCTTTTGTATAAATATCAGATGCCCCATCATCGAGCTGACAACTAAATGCAAAAAGCTTATTGTATTTAAGCGGGGTTTTGGTTACTGTGAAAGTTCCGGGAGGCGATACAAATTTCACCGTAATAATTGTCTTATCAAGGTTTCCGCCAGATAGGGAAAAAGCTGGTGATACCAACCAAAAAATTGATAAAATTGAACTGTATTTTAAATTTGTCAACTTCATCAATGAGTATAGATCATAGTGTTATCGCGGTAACCGGAGGCTGTATTGTTATGCCAATCGGGGAAAGAGGCGCCCGCAGTTTCGGCCCATTGGTTAAACTTCAGATAGCCGGTATTTATGGCCTGTCTTTCAAAAACATAACTGAATTTCTGTGCGATATTAATCGCCCAGGGAAGATTTGTTTTGGTTTTATAGAATCTGTTGGAGGCTGGCTGGCTGTCGTCATCATAGGTGCCAAAATCGGCGCCATTTACCAGGTCGGTAGGGGGTTTATCGGGCAGATGAACTTCCTTGTTCCTGTTTCCATTCAGGATAATGAACGGGTTATAAGGCGGAGTGCCAGCCTGGGCCAGGGAAATTCCGCCGGCAATAAAATCAATGGTCAGGCGCATGGTGTCGGGGGTTATGTAGGGAGCGCCTTTTTCAGTATTTGAGCCTACACCAATGCCCGGAGGAGGTAAACGATCGTAGGCATCATCATAGGCAACTATCACGGCCTTACTTTGTCCGGCTTCGGTTCCATTTGCCGAAAGGGTCACTACGTTATGTTTAAGGTCATATCCTGCGACTTTAAGCACCTGATTTGGTGTTGCAGCCATCTGGAATGCAAATGCATTGCGTAAGCTGGCGCCCATCGCCTCTGTAATTAAAGTTGCTTTTACCTGAACCGCCTTATTTTGTGCGTTAGTAATCTGGTTAAAACGATAACTTACCACCAGGTCGTTGAAATCGTAATCGCCTTTCCCGGGCCACAGATCTTCAAAAGCCAGACTGCTATATCCGGTTTTACCTGGATACCAGTTATCATAGGCCTTGGTGTTATCATTGGGGTAGTCGTCGAAAACATCGGGAACACCATCCAGATCGGTATCGGGCTGGGTTGTCACGATTGGTGGCATACCCTCGGTATTAACTGCCGAAACCGGGTTTGCCTTAATGTAAAGGATCCCATCGTTAAAATCATGGTCACAGGGGCTGTCATCTCTTCGCCAGTCTTCAAATGAGAACAGGAATTGCAGTCGGGTTGCATCGCGTAAAATAAGCATATGCTTTTTAAGGTTATCCGGTTCGGGATTAAATGCCGGTATCGAATAAATAATGTAAGGATTGGTAGGGGGAATATAAACGCCATTCCCGTTCCAGCCATGAGGGACTACTACAAAGCCGATAGATTTTCCGGCAGGAAATCGTCCAAGCTTTACTTTATTGCCCGGATTAAGCCCACCCCCGCTGCCGGTATTGGAGAGGTTGGGGAATATTAATTTCACGGTATCAATTTTATCGGCTGAGGTGGGGGGTTGACTTGAATTGAAAACGAAAAATCCGAAACTGTTATTCCATCCGGCGCCTTCGGTGATATAGGTGATCCATACATCGCATTCCTCAAGCAGGACTAAGTTATTTGGCACAGTTGAAGCAAGAAATTCAGGGTGGTATACCGGTACTGATTTACGCTCGGGCAAGGTTGCATTAAGGTCATTAAGCAATGTCTGAGAAACAGGATCATTAACCGGTTCGAGGTTGGCAGGTACCCCCCCTGTGCTGCCGGTAGTGTATGAACTCATGTAAACCCATTTTGTTGCCGTAGTACTTTTGACCGACCCGCCTCCCGATGATTTTAAAGAAACGGGGTTGGGCGCCAATCCTCCAAAAATGCAGTCTATCGTATTCCCCTGAACAGCAACGCGTTGTTCCCTGATCAAACCAACGTAATCATTGGCCACGTATATGTATTTCAGATAGGTTGGAACTGGTTGGGTAGAGCTCCACACCCCGGAGGCGTCGGTTACCCCGCCATACATATAAACACCTCCTGAATCGGGGTTGGCGGTAAATATTTTAATCCTGACGTTTGACAGTGGTTTATCCATATTATCACGGGCAATAATATTGAAAGCAACATCTTTAGTGGTAGCCCAGTCAAAATTGCGATCGATAACCAGTTGATCCATTTTTTTATTTCCGCCTGGTGGATCGGGATTATCACTCTTTTTATTGCATGAGGTTATAAAGCCCACAATAAAAATAACTGCAGCAAGTAAAAGGATTTTTGCCATATGTATTTTAATCGCATTTATTGCTTTCATCATAAGTATTTTAAGTTGCAAAAGTAGTCACTGAAACACCCTCGTGCAAACATAAATAAGTAACCGGGTAATTTAAATATGTAAATGTAGTTAAAATTTGCTTTTTTGGAGTTTTTACTAAATAAGGTGTTCAATGCTTGTTCAATGCTTGTTCAATGGTTTCCCGGCATTGAAATAATGCATTTTTATAATTGGACTGTATTTAAAAAATTCACAGCGATTAAACGGTCGTATAATGAGCCGGTTTCATGAAAATACAGATAGATTGTATAATCATTTTCGGTTTCCCAATGATTTCCTTCGATGAAAGACTCTTCGCCTGACTGTTTTCCATTTTCTTTAAGGAGATACATATAATTATAATAGCCCTGTTTCAGAAAAAGGTTAAGTTCGTAGCCTTTCCTTGAAGAATTAAATTTCATCATACTGCTCTCATTCAGTTGCCAGTATGTGAGTTCGCCAACCACATAAAATTGTCCGATTGTAATTGGAGCCGGATAGGGCAGAAAGAAATGTACCCAGGCATAATCTGCTTCGATATTGCTATTTTGCGCATGCTCTTCGTTTTTCACATAAAACCTGCCATTAAGGTCTTTCTCGAATACATATTGTTTAAAAGTGCGCGGTTGGTCGGGTAATAAAAACACCTGATTCGTTGTATCATAGCTTATTTTTGCAATGCGTTCGGATTGGTAAATAAGACTTTTAGTGTCAAAACTTCTGAACTGGTTGCCACCGTTAAAGGAAATCGATTCATCGTAACGGTAATCAAGTTCATCGGAGCGGGCAAAGCGCGGCTTTGATATCAGGAGTGTATTGTCCCAGCGTCCATTTTGTTGCAAAACCACCCTTATTTCACGCCCGACATCCTGCACCTGAAACCCGTTCAACCTGACTACAAAATCTATTTGCTGGCGTGTATCGTGATTTTCGATGACTGAACTCTGTACAATTTTTCCAAGCGCCGTAACCTGTGTTGGCTCCACTACCATAAAACGGGCTGTAAAGGCCATTTGGGAAGGATCTTCTTCATAAACAACCAGCAGATAATTACCCGAGATCTTTGGGCGCATGTTGTCTGTCGGAAAAGTTGTTTTGAAATGTATATATTTTACATCTGTATTGTAGGAATACTCAAATTGTTCGATGTTTTCTTCATAATAACCATCAATATAATCGGAAACCGGCAGTTCAGAAGATGTTTGCCAGTTTGATGTGCAGTGCATGATGGTGAACTTATACCTTTTTATCTCAGGGTCAAGGTCATCGAAGGAGATCTGGAGCCGTTCAGTTGATTTGAGCTGGATTATGGGAGGCGATAATTCCAATCCCTCTTTAAAAACCCGGATAGTTTTTATGGAAGGGTC
>JBAXKG010000110.1:0-5450 GCA_037137455.1 Bacteroidota bacterium | reverse complement strand
AAAAGTAAAAAATCTGATTTGATTGTAATTGATCCGGAATATGCAGAGATTCCCATTGAAAGCGGTCATGAGTTTTTTATCCCGTAAAAATATTCTCGGCATTTTGGCGCACCCAGACCTCTAATAACAATGTTATCAAGGGTTTTTTGCATTTCAAAGGCCTTTCTCTTCGAATTTTTTTATTGGAACCCGTATTTATTGTTTCACCATCTATAATATAACCTGAAAGTAAAAAACTCAATTCGGTTAAAGCTGAAGGGTCTGATGGGAACCACAATTTTGATCCTGATAGCTGAATATTTTCGAATCGACAAGGGTCCCTGGTCAATGTGTCCGGCTTTTCAACTTTATTCCCATTTTATTTTTTTTGTAAATGTTGGTGTTCCTGAATTGTTTTCATAATACTCGATGGTTGCATTCCCTGCCTTTTCCAAATGGAATAGCATGGTCATTAATTCATTTCGCCTTTGTGAATTCAACGTTATTCCATTTGGATATTCATTGATCACTTCCCATCCATAAACAGGGCCTCCAAGGGCGTAATTATCATTGTTACTGACACTTTTAAACTTAATGGTCAGGTTCGAATTTAACGGAATTATTGCCGCTATTGAATATGGCTTGCCCGCCTGAAAAATTGTATCCGAAGGAACTAAAATATTAGGCAGTTTCGAATCAGGCGCTATTATAGGTTCGGGCGAGGCGCTGTCAGGGTAATTGAAACTGGTGTAGATAATGTTACAATACTTTTCCTGAAACCCGGCCACATATTTTTCAAAATCCGGAATTGTCACTGTTTGTCCGAGGCCAGAATATCTGTTCTCCACGTTTTTGCGGATATCTTTCAGGTTTAGGTTTGAGATATTATAAAGCAGGGTGTCAATCAAATTTTTATTTGTTATCTGCCCGTCGGTTGAGAAATCAGAAGATAAATTTGATAATAGCTGGGTTAATTCTGCTGTAAGGGCTGGCCGTTCATTCCATATATTCGTATATCGCTGCAAAATGATCGAAAAGGCTAAAAGGACCGCGTTGTAATCTTCTCCTTTCGAAATATCAAGTTTTTCAAAATCTGTTCCGAACGGTTCCGTTACACCCAGGAATGAAAGCATTTCTGATTTCGCCTGGTTATTGGCATCCTGAAAACCCGATCCATTTGAAACCAAATAATCAATACGGCCTTTAATCAGATGAGTCAGAATATTGATATTCACAGATTCATTGACAGACAAGTCTGTGATCGCTTGTAACGACAAAGGACCTCCTGTTAATTCTCCATAAATCTCACTGAAATGATATCCATTGGCGGTCAGGAGCGCAAGATTTGAACTCAAAGCAATATTTTTCAGGCTAAAACTTCCATCGTCACTGGTGATTGAGGTTGTAAAGGATTTTCCTGTCTGTTCAAGATTTGAATTCAATTCATTCAATATTATTGTTGTCCCTGTAATAAATGGACCTTTCTGAACTTTACCTGAAAAAGAATAAACCTTAGATATATTTTCGCTACTTTTCCCGCAGGATAACAGTAATCCAATTATCAACCCGAAAAGTAAAATGTTTTTTGTTTTCATATCCTGTTATATTTAAAGAAAAATGAAAAATTATGCCCGTATCAAATGTGATATAATCAATTTATTCTTCTCCGTTACCTATAATGTTCCCAGTGAATAGATCTGGATCAGTATCAATTCGACGCATTTCAAAGATACAGTTTGGTTGTAATGTAAAACCTTTGTCCATTGTAATCGAATTGGATGCCCATATACGTATGTTACTATTTGCAGGTATTTCGCCATTATGTGAAGTACCACCAAATGTTATGGTGGAATGTACTTTTGTTAGTTCCGCATCACTAAGTAATACAAAATCAGGCCAGTACGTTGATTCGCCTGGTACTAATTTGTAAGATCTTATCCAATCAACCTCAAAACCTTCGGCCAGATTTACTGGATTATTTGAAGTCAATGATAGGGATAGTTGAATTCCCTGTTTACATGCGTAAGTGAAATCTACACATGTAAACTCGCTTCGGGGGCCAGGATAGTCGGACAACGAAAGGGATGATGGATCATTGGTATATTTATAAGTATTTGTCCAATGTCCATTCATGTAAAAATTTATTTCAGTTGGCAACCATTCAACTGTTATAACAAAATCAGTTCCAGTGTACGGAGACGGATATTCAAGATGTTTAAATTCTCCGTCCGCATGTCTTTCCTGACTCGGCGGCGGGTTTAAAAAAATCCATCGCCATAAACTCTGTCTGAAAATATAATTTGAGGGTAGGTTCAAATTCTTCTCAATAACATCGATCTCGTCATATCGTGTCATGAAACCCCCGGAATATTCTCCACCGGTAGTCCAAAAACATGGTTCTAATCCAACCTCATTAGGAAACTTACACTTAAGTTGGATTAGACCATAGTGAAAAAAGGTCCCCCCTAAGTAGAGTTCTTTTGACTTGATATACCCACTTGAATAAGTATGGTATTGCCCTTCACAAAGATATGGCATATCTGGTTTACACTTAAGGATCAATCGGCCATTTTTTACGCGGACGACTGAAGTATCATTATCCTTGAAATATGCATATGGCGACATGCCATGGCAAAATAAACCATCCTGCCCTGCAACATCCCATTTATTTCGATCGAGAGTGAGCTCATTGAATTCATCACTTGTTTCGGGCCAAAATACCCATCCCGGTCCTGTGGCCTCACTTAATGATCCCATTACATCTGGTTCCAATGTTTTTTTGTCGTCACATTCCTGGGGAAAAGTATTAACAGATAAAAGCAATACTATAATGATAGAAATTATTTTTTTCATACATGCAATTTTAATGTCAGTTTTAATAATCTTTGACACATCGGACAGAATATGCCCAATCCATTTGATTAAGGAGAACTTGGTCTCTTATAATAGACCCTGAGCCACCCGCCATATTTCTGATCATGGGACCCCAATGGGGACTATAGGTTAACCAATTTGTCTGTTCTTTTAAAACTACAAATTCTCCTAATATATATATTCCGGCCCCCCGTGCTGAAAATTCAGCATCACCGGTTCCCCAGGCAGTTTTCCAGTAGGTTGTATCAGAAGTTTGTAGTGTAAGAGCTATTGTTCCTCTGACCATAACAAATATTAGATCGATCTCATCAGGTGTCATCCCTTTGTACAATTCAAGTTGCATCCAATCGGTATCGTTCGACACATGCCAGCCGTTCGGACATATTCCCTGAATTACGGTGTCAAGCGTAACATTCCAACCATATTCCACATTTAATGCGGATGCCCATGTATAAAGTTTACCAAATTTTTCATCGTTCACGGGGTCATTGTTGTAATCATAATAAAACCTGGGATTTGATTTCAATTCAAATGGATCAGATTTATATTCTGGTGTTGATGGCATCGATGTCGCTTCAATTCCAGGGTGATCACTGCCTATCACTTTGAACGTAGATTTGATGGTTTCTGAACTCAGCTTTACCATATAGAATCCCGGGGGGCCTATGATGAAGTCGATTACGTTACCCCCTGCGTTACACTTTAGAATGGAACCGTAAACCTGTTTCCCATCTGCATTATAAATATCAACATGGATTTTTTCCGCCGTTAGAAGATTTATGTAAACATTAAGTTTCCCGGGCATATTGATCGATTCGCGAAAACCCGCTTCACGCTCAGGGATACCCGCAGGTTGCCCATTCGCATAATGCGTTGTTCTCATGTTCTCCTTTGTCCAGCAACGTGATCCCATTAGCACCGTATGATACTGGAATCCATCGATATCAGTTAACATACTGGTGCCACAGGTAAAGGTTTGAGCAGCCATATACTGATAACCTATGATGATTAGGAATGTGAATATAAACTTCTTCATTTTGCTTTTTAATTGGTGAGAATCATCCTCTTGGTATCAACAATGGATCCATCGACAACAAGGGAATACATGTACATCCCTGGTTTGAGTTCAAAACTATTGATTGTAACTTTGTTATCACCGGAACTTAATCCAAAGATAGTCTTTATGAGGCTCCCTTGCATATCGAATATCATGATTACTGCATCGGTACCAGAAATTATTTTATATCGTATTGCTGTGCTTTTGTTGAAGGGATTTGGTGTATTCTGATACAATAGATTTACACCGGATTGTTCAGATGTTGATTTCAGGTCAGAATTGGAATCAGAAAACATTGGTGCTGTAGGAGCATAGGTAAGAGTATTTATTTGAATCTGTTGTTCTTTGATAGCTTCAATCAGGATTCCGATTACAGCGGTGTATTCAACTGCGTATGTGCCATCAGGTATGATGTTGACGAGTTCTGGCACGACCTCTTTGACCTCCTGTGCTATGAGACCAAAGTGTTTCATATCACGTTGTTTTATAAGTTCATCGAGGTAGTCTTTATTGACAACTGTAGTGTCGATATATTCAAATTGAGATGAGTTCACCTTTAGCCAGGTGCCATCCTTTGCCAAAACTGAATCAATTTTGGCTGATCCGGTATCAGATTTTACCAAGTTATAAGACACTCCGTGAAGTTTTATTATTTTTTCGAGCGGACTTTCAATATCAGAAATATTTTCTTTGAATTTTATATCTGAACCGAGTAATAATCCTCTTGAATAAATAAACCCATTACCATAAACAAAAAATGGTTGTTCTGTGTTTGGTTTCTCTATTATCCAATTTTTTTGAAACTCATCTGTGGTATAAACCAAGTTACTCCAAGTGTACTCCCCATAAACTGAAGGTCTAAAATACGAATATCGGTTAGGGGCGATTTGTAATCCAAATCCACCCTCCTGAAGTGATCCAAGGGAAATCCAATTGTTTTGGAATATTTTCACTTGGGCAGTTGTGGAAAAACAGATGCTTAAAAACACAGTTAGTATAAAAGTAATTCTTGTTTTCATAATAATTTAGTTTAGGGTGAAGACTATCATTTTTTTATATTTTCTGATGTTATTTTTCTTCGAGTCATTTTTCAACCAATCTAATTAAACGAAATTCAACAGCCAGTACATTTTATGTAAACAGCCATGGTACGATCTTAATCAAGCCGTTTTACTTGAAATTAAATCGTTCAATTCAGTTTCTTGCCTTCCTGTTTTTATTGCCAATTTGAAATCAAAATTTTGAAATTTCCATGTCATAAATCTAATTTATCAAACAGCATTTGTCAATTGAGTGTGACCTCTGTTTTCAACTCCGGAAAACAGAATGCAATCAAACAATTTTCTTTATCAAAAAATGTATCATTATGATTGATTCAACCCATACCAACCTCCTTTCATCTTAAATTTCGATTAATAATTTAACACATGAATAATTTATCACTATTCTATCCACACATCCACCAATACACTTGAATTGGTTTGGACCAGCACGCCCCATTCCCGGCCATCAATTTCAACAACCAGGGTTCCACCGCAAA
>JBAXKG010000109.1:0-5499 GCA_037137455.1 Bacteroidota bacterium | reverse complement strand
TCGGAAGTTCGAGTCTTCTCACCCCGACTTTTTTATCCTAACTTATTAACAATTAGCACGTTAAAAGTTAAGATTTTTTTATTTTCCCATGAATTTCCCCTTCTGATAGTCGAAAAACAAAGGCTACTTACCGAAAGATGGCTTGAGGTTCCTGATTACTTTGCTACAGTGAGGGAAGACAACAACGAAGTGCTTGGAATGGTCGGGAAAGATTACACTATTGTTCAGAACCGTGATGTTTTCACATTCTTCGACCAGATTGTAGGTCAGGGTAACGCTATTTACGAAACTGCGGGTTGCCTTGGCAAAGAAGGGGAGATCTTTGTGACCGCAAAGCTTCCAAAACAGATTGTTATTGGTAGTGGCTGCCCCATTGAAAACTACCTGGTGCTTTGCAGTTCTCATGACGGATCAATGGCTATTACAGCCTTCTCTACAACTGTAAGAGTTGTATGCCAAAAAACTCTCAATGCATCCTTCAATAACAACACCAACAGGGTTTACATAAAACATACTCAGAATGTAAAGGAACGGTTTGTGGAAGCGGCCTTGGTAATGGGAATGCATTCTGACTATCTGGATAAGTTAGAGGTTGCTTTTCGACTGCTCTACGATAAAAGGGTGTCGGATCAGGATATGAAATCCATTGTTACAAGGGCATTCCTGAACAAGGAGGAGATCAAAACACTGGCTCTGACTGGCAATGTTGAACTTTCTACCCGCAAAACGAACATAGTGGATGGAGTGGTTGGTTAAATAACCCTGCCATTCGGCCATTGGTTTTCATTATGCTGAAGCGAATATTTTCAATTCCACGCGATTATATCAGAATCGCTTCAATTATTCAAATATCCTGCTGCTGAAAAAAAATACTTTATATTTGTTAATGTATTCACAACATGTGTTCTGATCCTGTAAGCCTCACCAAAATTTGAATCTTTTTTATGCGAAAACAAAATCAGATCAATCGAAAAGCAATACCGGAAATATTTCTGTTTCTGGTAATTGCGGTTTTAGGTGTGCTGTATGTCTGTTATACCTGGATGGGAATTGAAAATGAGCAATCTGAAAATGTATTGCAAATTGCCAGATCCATTGAAACAACATTGCCAAAAGAGGATTTAAAAGCGCTTGAAGCAAAGGCGGGTGATATTGATAAACCACAGTATCAGGTTATAAAAAATACCTTGAAAGCAATAATCCGCGTCAATCCCAAAGCAAGATTTGCGTATATATACACCGAACGAAACGGCAAAATATACTTTTTTGCAGATTCCGAAGCTGAGGATTCAAAAGATTATTCACCTCCCGGTCAGGAATATACTGAAGCAAAACCACAAGACAAACAGCCTTTCAGGGATGGAAAAGAGTTGATTACAACTTTTCTTACCGACAGGTGGGGAACGTGGAGAAGTACCCTGATTCCCATTAAAGATGAGGCTTCCGGTCAAACCATTGCTGTATTTGGAATGGATTTTAACGCAAAGTCGTGGGATAATATCTTATTATTTGAACTACTTGAATCAAGTGTGATAACTGTTTTATTTCTATTGGCATTCCTTTTTTTATTAAGAATAAAAACAAAGAATAAGTCGCTTAAAAAAGAGATAACCGAGCGCAAGCATGCAGAAGAATTCCTGCTCAAAAGCGAAAATCAAAAAGCAGCCATTCTCAAGGCAATCCCCGATTTGTTGTTTGTCTTCAACCAAAATGGTGATTATTTAGATATTTACTCCGAAGATGATTCAAAACTTTTTCTTACAAGAGAAGCCACTATCGGAAAAAATATCAGCGATTTGTTCCCTTCCGATATTGCAAAAGAAGCTCTCGCGGCTTTCAAACAATCGTTTCAGAGCAAAGAATTGGTACAATTTTCATATTCTCTCAATATCAACGGTAAAACGGAATTCTACGAAGCACGCATTGTTCCTGCTCCTGAAGACAACGTATTGGCAATTGTAAGGGATATTACTGAACGCAAGCAGGCCGAAGGAATATTTCAGGATATTATTGAAAAAAATCCGATGTCAATTCAAATTGTAGATAAGGAAGGTTTTACACTTCAAGTAAACCCTGCACACAACTTGCTTTTTGGTTCTGTTCCTCCTTCTGACTATTCGATTTTTAATGATCCTCAATTAATACAAAAAAATGGATTTAATGATTTATTTGAACGTCTTAAAAACGGTGAATGTATTACTTTTCCTGATCTGTATTACAACGTCCATGATTTTCACCCCGAATTTCCAGATGTTCCGATTTGGTTAAGGGTAGTTGCTTTCTCCATAAAGGATAACTATGGAAAACCAGAACGATTTATTTTTATACATGAGAACATCACAGATCGAAAGCTGACAGAGGAGGCGCTGCGGACAAGTGAACAAAAGTTTAATGATATCGTAACCAACCTGGATGAAGGATTTTACAGTTGCACGCTTGATGGTTTGTTACTGGAGCATAATGTGGCTTTCAAGAGGATTTTCGGCTTTGATCCCAACCAGGATATGAAAGGAGTCAAAATACCCGATTTCTGGCAAAATCCTGAGAAAAGGTTGGAATATCTGGACAAATTGATGAACAAGGGATTTATCAGGAACTATCTTGTAAATACCAAAACCATAAGCGGTCAAAAGACCGTGGTGATGGTGAATTCTCATTTGGTTAAAGCCGAGAATGGCAAAATCGTTAGAATTGAAGGGACTCTTGCTGATTTTACCGAACGAGTACGGATGGAGGAAGCTCTGCAGCAGAGCGAAGAGAAGTATTCCAAGACTTTCCTGACATCCCCTTATGCCATCACTATCACAAGTGCTGAAGATGGAAAATTCATTGAAATCAACGATGCCTTTACATCAATATCGGGTTTCACCCGGGAAGATGCAGCCGCCGATTCATCGGTTGGACTGAAACTGTGGGTAGATATAGAAGACCGAAAGCGGGTGGTATCCGCACTTTTAGAAGGTAGTGAAGTGAAAGACAAAGAGTTTCAATTTAGAAAAAAGAATAGCGAAATCATTACATGTTTATTCTCCGCCCAAATCATTCATATAAATGACAAACCATTTGTTCTATCCTGCATCAATGACATCACCGAGCATAAACTATCCGAACTACTTCTCAAGAATAAAAGCGAACAAATTGAAGCACAGAACAAAAAGTACAAACAATTAAATGAAGAATTGTTTGTTTCCAAAGAGCGTGCCGAAGAAAGCGATCGTCTGAAATCAACTTTTCTTGCCAATATGAGTCATGAAATTCGCACTCCGATGAATGGCATTCTGGGGTTTTCTGAATTGTTACAGGTACCGCATTTAACCGGTGAGGAGCAACAAGAATATATCAGCATGATCGAAAGAAGCGGCAAACGTATGCTTAACATCATAAGCGATATTGTCAATATATCGAAAATTGAATCGGGGCAAATGGACAGTTCGATCTCAGAAACGAACATCAGCCAGCAAATTGAATTTATTTATACCTTTTTCAACCCAGCGGCTGAGAAAAAGGGAATAGCGCTTCTATTTAAAAACACACTGACGTCCAAAGAATCCATCATAAAAACAGACCGGGAGAAAATCTATGCCATTTTCACTAACCTCGTTGGCAATGCCATTAAATATACCAACGAAGGCTTTATTGAATTTGGGGTTGAGAAAAAAGGCGACTACCTTGAATTTTTTGTTAAAGACACAGGCGGCGGCGTGCCTGAGAATCAGCAGGAGATCATTTTTGAACGATTCAGGCAGGGCAATGATTTGATTACCCGACCTTATGAAGGAACAGGACTGGGGTTATCCATTTCAAAAGCCTATGTTGAAATGCTCGGTGGAAAAATTTGGTTAGAAAGTGAATTTGGAAAAGGATCAACATTTTTTTTCACCCTTCCATACAATGTAGCATTAGAATCTAAGACGGGCAGTACAAAAATTTCTTCGGAAATCACAGCAGAACATCATGTTAGAAATCTGAAAATTCTGATTGCCGAAGACGACCAAACGTCGTTATCGTTTTTGTCAACAGTACTCAGGATGTTTTGCAGGGAAATTTTAAAAGTGGGAACGGGAGTCGAAGCTGTTGAAGCTTGCCGTAACAACCCCAACATCGATTTGGTTCTAATGGACATTACGATGCCAGATTTGAATGGATATGCAGCAACGCGTCAAATCCGCGAGTTTAATAACGATGTCATTATCATTGCCCAAACCGCCTATGCAATGGTAGATGATAGGGAAAAGGCGCTGGAGGCCGGATGTAATGATTATCTTGCAAAGCCTATCAGAATCGATGCCCTCAAGGGGCTAATACAAAAGTATTTCAGTAAATAAGGAAGGAATAAATTGACAATTTACTAACAATGATTATAAAATGAAACTTATAATCCTTACTCATTTAATGATCTTGACATGTTCTTCATTTGCTTCCAACCAAGATGGCAACTTAGT
Source organism: Bacteroidota bacterium (assembly GCA_037137455.1). Lineage (GTDB taxonomy): Bacteria > Bacteroidota > Bacteroidia > Bacteroidales > FEN-979 > CAIVAT01. Next base: position 1,057 of record JBAXKG010000109.1, on the reverse strand, counting down.
TGATTCTTTAAAGACCAGGTTGCAAAATGCAAAAGAAGACACAAACAAAATAGTTGTTCTTAATAAACTTTCATTTGGTTTATACTCAATTAATCTTGATGATGGTATTAAATATGCTGATTCAGCCATGAAACTTGCAGAAAAGTTGGAATGGGGAAAAGGCATTGCAGACGCAAATAACAATTTGGGAGTGTGTTATTGGATCAGGGCAGATTATCCAAGAGCTATGAATTATTTTTATAAAGCTTTGGAGATAAATGAGGCAATGGCCGATAAATATGGTCAGGCAATTACGCTGAATAATCTTGGTTTGATTTTTATCCGTCAGAATAACTATGTACAAGCGCTTAAATATTATTTGAAGGCATTAAGCATTAATGAAAAACTAGGGAATAAAAAATCAATTATCAGAAATTTGAACAATATCGCTGATGCATATTCAAATCTGAAGGATTTTCAAAGAGCGTTGGAATATTTTTACCGAACGCTGCGGCTAAATGAAGAGCTAAATGATAGTATCAATATTGGTGTATCTCTGACTAATATCGGAAATATATTAACCAAAAAGAAAGAATATTCCAAAGGGCTGGATTGTTTTTTTCAGTCATTAAGGATGTATAAAGATGATAATGAATTGAATAATGGTTACAATTTCTATGAAATCGGTAGAACATATTTTCTTATGACATTAAATCAACCAAATAGTAACAACAAAAAAAAGTTATTAGCTCAGTGTTGAATTCTCCGTAACAGATAAGGGTATCGGAATGAGTCCTGCTATGGTGGACAATTTATTCCGGCTCGATATTCAAACTAGCCGTAAAGGAACCGAAGGTGAACCCAGTACCGGTTTGGGACTTATTATCTGTAAGGATTTTATTGATAAACACGGCGGGAAGATATGGGTTGAAAGCGAAGAAGGAAAAGGAAGTACATTCTGTTTTATGTTACCAAAGAATAAGTGAAATTGAAAAATATTCAGCACTTTAGCACATTATTACATTAGCTCATCAAAATCATTTCATATGATCACCGATAAAAACAGCGAGTTTAAGAT
>JBAXKG010000108.1:0-5521 GCA_037137455.1 Bacteroidota bacterium | reverse complement strand
ACTCCTGTAAAAGACCATCCATCGTAAAAATACAATAGTCGTCTCCCATGCCAAATATGAAGGTAGACAGAATGATATTGACAAGATTGAACTTGACATGAAACAGCCCCATAAGGCCTAAAATCCAGATCCACGAAACAACCATCGGTACAAATGCTGTGATGGCCAATTCCAGTTTCCCATAGGTAAGAAATAGCGCTATAAAAATCATGAGCGCTGTAAATATTGCAATAAAATTGAAATCAGCATTAATGATTGATGACAATTGTGCTGAGACGATATTATCATCCAGCAGTCTGTTGCCGGGTTGATTAGAAATTAAATTATCAACCTCAGTTTGTGATGATTCGGGAATCTTAAGTACTGAGATAATCGTTGTCATTTCAGGTGAAACTGTTACCAATTCTTTGGCGAATACCTTGGAGAGCATTAGATAATCAACAATATCAATTTTCCCGGCTTGTGTTTTGAGTATGGAGTAAAAATCATCAAAAGCATGTTCTTTAAATCCTGATTTCTTCCCTGATTGTTCAAGGGATGCCTGAATAGATTGTATTTTATTCTCATTAAAATATTGTTTCCAAAGCCCGACACGTTTTTTTTGTTCCGCTTCCGAAGGAAGAAAATCGGCAACCCCTGTGTACTTAATGGCAGCCCCTGCCAGGTTCAATGAATCTACCAATTGTTTGATCTTTTCCGACGAAGCAAGCGCCTGGTCGAGGGTGTTTCCATAAGAAACAATATAAACTGAACGCATTAAACTGTCGTTGTCGCGCAGCAAACGTTCAGTTTTCTTTAGTTTAGGCGACATATAGTTCAGGTGCATCAGATTACTGTCAAATTCAATATCCTGGGAGAAATAGAGAAAGACAGGTGTCAGAAGAATGATGGACCAACAAAGGAAAGGACTCTTTTCAAGTTGAATATTTCCTGCTTTTTGGAGCCATTTTTCGGCGATTTTCCCTTCCGAGATTGGTTGTCCGATAAGATGGGGAAGAAAAATCAGCGAGAAAAGCACAGCCCCAATGAGACCGAAAGCGCCCAGTAATCCGAAATCATTTAGTATTTCTGCCTTAACAAAGAGCAGACACAAAAAACCACCGATCGTGGTAGCACTTCCAATTATCATTGGCTCAACCATGTCACCAATGACTTTTCTGAGATTTCCCTCTTTTAGCCGGTGAGTAAGAATATGCAATGGATAGTTGACTGCAATTCCCAATAATACCGAAGTGGCACCAATGGCAATAAAAGAGATAGTTGGCTTGATGAATGAAATGCAGGCAAGCGAGAATACCATTCCAAAAAGAATTGGCAGAAAGATAAGTATCGGTGTCCTTTTTTTACGAAACACTGTAGTGATGAGCAGAATTAACGCCGCACACATAATTACCAGGGCTACTATGACATCATACTGTATCTGACGAGAATTTTCAACTGACACTGCAGTAGCCCCGATAAAACTGCAGTCAATCTTGGAAAACTCCTTGTGGTCATTCAAATCAACAACAAACCCCTCCAATGAATTAATAAGTATCTTATTGATAGCTGTTTCATTTGGAGGATTCGCCGGTTCAATAAAAAGAACAAGGTTTTTTTTATCTTTTGAAAAGAAATAACCATTGTTTATTTCGAAACCAGTGGCTTCACCGAGTTTTTGCAAGCGAAGTGTTACCAGGTTTGAAATTCCGGCAGGATCCAATGGCATGCGCTGCCTGACAATGATTCCCGCCGGTGTGGATAAAAGTTTGGTACTTTCGATCAGGTTGTGCAGAATGTTTTCGGGTCGAAGTACAGAATCGAAATATGCGTAATCCGGTTGTTCTATAAAAAAAGGGAGGTTCCTGAGCAAAGCCTTATACACTTCCATAAAAGGAAAATCGTCAGGATTGACAATTATCTTCTTAACTAAACTGCTATCAAGTGATTTAATGCGAATCAACAAACTATCGCAATAAGCCATTTTTAATTGGTCTGGACAGGGATCGGCAGTTTTATCGGAAATACAGATAGTCAGTTTATCAATCGCACGTGTGTGCTGTAAAATATTACTGTACTCACGCGTTTTAGTATCCATTTGTAGAATCTTGCTGATATCTTCTTCAAAAGAAATTCTTAACGCCAATACTGTGAAAAGAATGAAAAAGGAAATCATTATCACCCAGAAAACAAGGCGATTTTTTTCGAAAAAATCATACAATACTAAAATCGATCCCCTCATATTTTACTTAATGAGATGTTCATGCTGAAATGCCGGTGTTCAAGTTTCATTGAACTGATTTGAATTGTACCCGGTGCAAATAAATAGTAAAATATCAATTTAACAGTATTCCCTTTCTCGAACCTTCCTGAAATAAGTTTATGTGACAGCGAATCTACAATGTAAAGAACCTTCCTCCTTTTTCTTAAATCATAAGTATAATATGAGGCCTCGGGTGTATTTTCAACAATGAAAGGTCGCATTCTGGTTATAATACCACTTAGTGTGCCGAAGACTTCGTAGCACGTTCTCAATATCCTCTTATTGTTTAGTTCTGGAAATGCATACAGAACTTTATAACCTGTTGGATAAAGCACCATATCCAGCAGCTTGGGCCCCATCTCGGAACTCATGACCATGCGGATTGTAGAATCATTCAACTTTTTAAGTAACAGCAATCCACTGAAATGGAAGGAGTTAATGCCAAGGTTAATATTGTACAAACCTAAAGAATCCCTTGAATTGTATAAATCAGGGATAGGGGCCTGGGCATTGACCACCACTGAAGTCATAAACAATGCGATCATACAATTAATTAACCTGAAAGACCTCATCATTAACCTGGATATTAATTTTCTTATTGCTAAAAATCAGCGTTGTATTATCCCCTGAAGTTTCTTTCAATTCGATTCGTTCCACAGTGAAATCGTTTTTAGAAATCAATATATCAATCGTTTCAAACAATGATTTGAGCAATTTTAACCGGGGTTTTAGCACCAGATACCAGACTTTAGTATTTTCAAAAATTTCAATATCAAAGTCTTTAGAATTCAACACATTGCCAGTGACACAATCAATAGTCATCTGGCTGATCATCTTAAATAATTTGTTCGAATTCGTTGATACACTTGATTTTTGCTGATTATTTTTAATTGTTACCCTATCGTTTTCCATCACAAAAAGAAAGGTGTATGGTTTTCGATATTCCATACGCAACTTATTGTTTCTTTTATAAATAAACGAACCTTCGGATATGATTTTATTTTCGAGCATTGTGATGCTTTTTTCCTGGATAAAATCGCTTTGCAGGCTGTTTATCGCAACTGATTTTCCGGAATATAAGGTTCTGAATTCTACTAAATTTTTAACAGGTGTATAATTTTGTGAATGAGCTGAACTGAATCCTGTAATAAGCATTATGAATATAATGATTAGTTTGCTTGAACAAAAGATAGTTCTTATAAATGAAGTAACAATTGTATATTTTTTGAACATATTGAAGTAATGTTGGATACACATATCAGTTGTTCTCTTATGCCTAACTTAAAAAGGGAATATTTTGCACATCAGTCAATGAACGGTTTCCTTCAAATCATCTAATATCGGCTGTTTAAAGACTAAGAACCTGCCAGATTCAAGTGAACCCATGATTCATCGAATGTTTAACAGGGTTGAAAAATAGGATCAAAGCAGTTCACTGTTTTGTTATTGATTCATGAGAAGTATTAATCTTGGAATCCACATAACTATAAAAGTCATTGAAAGTGATTAAATTTTGAAAATCTCCTAATTCTACTTTAAAGCTAAAATTGCTTTCAATCACTACGACCAGATCAATATAATCTAAGCTGTCCAATTGCAATGTTTCGCGCATGTTTGCCTCTGGTTTTATCAGAGTTGCTTCAATTTCAAATTCTTCAGCCAGAAATGGAATAATCTTTTCTGCAATTTCAATTTGGGTCATGGCTTGTCAATTTATTGATTATGATAATTTGCTTTTAACAAGTAGATTTTGCTCATTACGCTATTTTTTAAATATATAGGCAGGATTGCAAACTTAAGAATACCTTTATTCATTGGCAAAGCAAATAAGCAGATAGTCATTTTTTCCATTTTTTGATGATCAGGGATGCGTTAGTACCCCCAAATCCAAAAGAGTTCGATAAAAAGCAATTTATTCTTGTTTCTTTAGTTTTAGCCAAAATATTCAATTTTGCAGAATCTTCATCCGGATTGTCAAAGTTAATATTTGGCGCTATGAAACCATGTTCCATCATTAGCATCGAGTAAACTATTTCGCTCGCACCTGCCATCCAGCATTCGTGGCCGGTCATCGATTTTGTGGAAGATACAAAAGGCCTGGTTTGGCTAAAAACATTATATAATGCTTTTGCTTCGGAAGAATCCCCTAATGGTGTGGATGTTGCATGTGCATTGATGTAATCAATTTCATTAATGGTGATTCCCGATTGCTCAATAGACATATTTAATGCTTTCTGCGGCCCTTCTATTGTAGGATTTGAAATATGCGACCCATTAGATGAAAATCCATACCCAATCACTTCGCCCAATATGGTTGCTCCCCGATGAAGTGCATGTTCCAGGCTTTCGAGTATTACAGTTGCGGCGCCCCCGCTTGGTACAAGACCATCCCGATCTCGATCAAAAGGCCTGGATGCTTTTTGTGGCTCATCTTCACGTATCGAAAAGGCTCCAAGTGCGTCAAAATTTCCCATAGAGAATATATTGATTTCCTGTGCCCCACCACAAATAATGCAATCCTGATACCCATGTTTAATAAAAATGTATCCAAGTCCTATTGAATGTGAGCCACTCGCACAAGCCGCACTTACTGTAAAGTTAATTCCTTTGACCCTAAAAATAGTAGATAAGTTCATTGTTACAGTTGAATTCATGCTTTGGAAAACTGATCCTGACCCTACCATTACAGTTTCTCCCTTTTCGCGAATAATATCGTTAGCAGAAATCACAGCCTTTGCCGAACTATCATTACCAAAAAGAATACCTATATTATTCTTGTCAATAAATTCCTGATCAATCCCTGCGATATTGAGCGCTTCAGCAGTTGAAATATAAGCAAATTCGGCCGGTTCAGAAAGGATATTTCGTGATCGACGATCAAGAATACCTTTGAGTATAGGGCTTTCTATGAAACCAGTCAATCCCGAGCGGTAACCGTATTTTTTTCGAGCAGGATCCAATATGATACCAGACTTCCCCTGATACAAAGACTGGGTTGTCTCTGCCAGATTTTTACCTATGCAAGAATATATCCCTATGCCGGTAATGACTACCCTATTTAACATGTTTCATCCTTTTTTAATAAATCCTTCCGTTATTAGAAATTGTGCGACCGTTAATTACAAACCCTTTTCTGATAGAAGCAAAACTGCGATTAAAAGCTGTTCAAATTATGTCTGTACGAATATCGAGTTTTTTATATCAATTGAAAAAATTGTTTCCAACATCGTTATTTTTCAACGACAGTATATATCGTTCGATATTCAGATCCCTTCAGAT
>JBAXKG010000107.1:0-5586 GCA_037137455.1 Bacteroidota bacterium | reverse complement strand
GGGAATTCAGATGCCCCACATCTGCATTTTGAAATTGGCGATGCCCCCGATTTCTTTATGTGCAACGGACTCCCATTTGTTCTCAGGAAATTTACAAAGATTGGTGAATACCAGGATCCTACTCCAATCGCTCCTGTCATTTATAATAATATAATGAATGAGCAAACAGTGGTGATGTCATTTGACTGATGCTCACTCTTTAAAAAAGATTTGTATTTCTGATTTTTTTCTACGGCTTACAATAAGTTGTGCAATATCTGATTAAATACGATAATGGATATTTCATAAAATGCAAAAAATGCTAATGTTTCAGTCTGATCATTCCATTGGCTTCATCGACATCTGTATTTTCCTTCAGCAGAGCTGACAGTTCATTCACTTGAAGTTCGATTCTTGAAAGAATATTTACACATGCTGTTGCATGCCCGTTGAAGTCAACCCCTAAATAAAGACCGACAACGGTTGTGTCGTTGCCTGGAATTGGTATCGGATACCTGCCGAAACCTCTTTCATTAAATTCTTTTGCTTTTATTATAACAATTAAATTTCCTTTCTCCTCAAGCAACTCTCCACTAAAGGAGAGGCTGTCTTCTGTAGCAATATTCACTCTCAGTTTGCTGTTGTAACCAAACTTAATTGTCCAATTCTCACGTTTAAGAACCGGCCTGTTATTTTCCCACACCTGGTAGTAGCTGTTCCACTTTCCTGTAAGATAATTTTTGCTAAAAATCCGTCGCCAGATGTAATTTGTGCCCCTGATTATATAAGTAAAGAAATAACCAATTAAAAATCCGGCCAGGGTCCGTACTATCCAGTTAGGTTCCTGTTGAAATATCTCTGTCATAAAAGAATTTATAAAAGTTGTAAGTGATGCTTTTTGGTACGCCGCCTAAATTGACCACCTTGCGCCGCTGCGCATGATCACCCTCCCTGAACTTTAAAAAGAATGAACATTTCCTTACTTTGATAAGCGTTATACAAAAATAGTTTTTTTATTCAGGTCCTCAATCCCGTGATTTAAAATGTCATTATTGTTTCCTTCCATAAGGAATAAAACACCCGCCAGATAACTATTTTCATTGTTAAATGCCAGTCTGTTGAAAACCCACTACAGAGATGTAAATTTTCGATGTTTTTCAGGGCAATTCACCGGTTGACCTCAAAATATCCCCGGCCCTTTTAAGATAATCATGATTGTAGTCAGGAATCCGGCCTTCGGCATTCGGTCCGACATTCAGAAGAAAATTGCCGTTGTGCTTCCGGGAAGTGCGGAACCATCCAACAATTTCATCAACAGAGGGATGTAACAGAAAATCCCCGGTCCAGAACCATTCAGGAGTAATGGAAGTAGTAAATTCCAGAGGAAGATAATGCTTTGTTCCCATGGCATCAGAATAAACACATTTATCTATGTCATCGTACCTTACAAATCCAGTGGGAAGAACAAAATCGAACTGTTCCACCGACCTGACATCCATTGGCAAATATTTTACGCCACCTTTCCAGTTCATGCTGGCATTATTGATCACCATGCAATTTGGCTGTAACTGGTGGATCAGGGCATATATTTCTTCCCATGACCACCGCTGACCATGGATCGACTGGGGAGACATTTCCTGGTATTTTTCAGAATACATCCAGCATATCGAGTGGGAATTGAGCGGAGAATTGACAGGAAGTACAGGAAGTCCGAAGAGGGCCATGAGGGTATCATTCTGGCAGGCATGCGGATAATCACGATCCCAGGCGCCGTCAAACCACAATTCGTCAATCTCGCCATAACCGGTAAGCAATTCCGTAAGCTGGTTTTTCATGTAATCCACATAAAGATAATCATTTGAGCTGTAATAGTCAGGGTTATTCCTGTCCCACAGCGAATAATACAATCCGACCCTGAGTCCCGCTGCACGGAAAGCATCCACGAAACGCCTGACAATATCCACGCCCGGACTGAGCGTAGATTTCGTGCAGTAGGCCGTAAATGCTGAGGGCCAAAGGCAGAATCCGTCATGATGTTTGGTGGTCAGCACGGCATACTTCATTCCGGCATCCCTGGCCACCCTGGCCCATTGATCCGGATCAACGGTTGAAAAATTCAACAACCAGGCAGGATAGGTTCCATTTCCCCATGGGACTTTCTGGATTGTATTCGGACCAAAATGAATGAACATACCGTATTTCAGCTTCATCCATTCTTTTTGTGCTGAGGTCGCATACTTCGTATCATCTGGTACGACCGGGTAAATTTTTCGGTCCGATTTGGAACAGGAAGCAGCAAGGAGAATAATGAATCCGGAGTATAAAATAATTTTTTTCATGGTATCATCAGTTCGTGGATTACAGTGTCGGTTTCGACAATATTGATGCCGTCGATCATTAAACTGGCATTGCAGGTTGAAAGAAACCGGATATAACCATGCCCGTACTGGGATGGATTCAAAGGATTTCCGTATCGTTCAAGAATCCTTATAAGGTGCATGTCAAGGACCCCCGAAATATGTTTTCCCGACAATGTTAACTTTAATTCTGACGGATACAGGATCGTGGAGGCAGGATCATATCTCATATCCAATTCTTCTCTTATAATTTCCGATGAATTTTCGATCAGTTTTTTCCCTTTGAACCCAATCAGCAGGTTCAATGGTTTTTTTGCCAATACATCCGATGACTCCCCGGAGGAATAAACCAGGGTGTAATTTTTCATAAGGACACGTCCCCAGTACCAGAAACTATAAAGTGATTTCAGCGGAACATTTCCCCAGTTATGATCGTGGTAGCCATTCCCTTCAACCCGTATCTCCCGGCCTTTGTAAACCAGTGTACCCGTTACAGTGGCTCTTGGCTGGGCAACAACCCATCCCAGGTACCAGTAAGGATCTTTACGGAATTCAGTTATACCTCCCGGAGGTGAACGGAAGCCCTGGGTCTCGCTGGTAAATGTCAGATCACAGCCAAAATCGCCCTGGCGGAAGTGAACCCGGTAGACAGGATAATATCCTGATACATAATTCTCGCGCATCTTCACATCGCAGGAATGATTTGAGATGGTCACATCTTTTTCTTGAAAAACTACCGGGACGAACGTCGCGTTGCCAACTGAATCATAAACCGTGAAAAGGATCATGTAATAAGGGATCCCGATCAACGGGGTATATTCTATGTTGCCGTATTGCCAAACAGAGACCATGGAATATCCATTGCGGAACGAGGCATCAAAGTACCACCATTCGAATGAATTGAGACTTTTCACCTGGTGCGACCCGTCATCGGCAGGAGACGGGGCATATAAATGATCTATATCATCGCCTGTATTGTTCTGCTCTTTCCTGCAGGAAGTCCATATCAAAAGGAAAAAGAAAGAAGCAACACTGAAATAAATGACAGATTGGACTTTCATCTTAATAGTTTTAGGTGACTCTTTGGCTTTTCATTTACAACTCATTTACCCAGATTGGCCACAAGAAAGTTGTGTGTAAAACATTTTTGTTCTCCCGTGAAATTCCAGGGAGGACTAAAATTTTCCATAAATATAGTATAAAAAAAGCATGCTGCAATGGCTGTTATTAAATTGAATTTCTTTTAAGAGATTGAGCAAAAGGATCTTCCTGTTCCCAAATAAAAACTAACAGCCGTTTCGGTGGCAGACAAATTCCCCGTACAGGTTAACGATGGCAAAAGTGAGTCACCGATTCCGGCGATACTGAACCCTCTAAAAGCCAATAACAGGCATCTTGCCAGTGTAAACAGGATTGCTGACAGATGAATATTTCCAACCATAACAAAAGAAGTCACCAATTAGGCAGCTTCGCATTGTAAAAATATGATGCGGCGAGTTATTCAAAGTCGGCTTCGGCTGGCATAACCGGGGCCAGAATTCAGTTATCAGCAGTCATCACCATGATGGCATTGTTAATTAGACGATATACCTGATTATTGGAATAAACCGGGACGGCTTCAAAGAGGTCCTTGGCATGTGGATCGCCGAAACAGAAAGTGCATCCTTCTGGCGCAGTCGGAGTTTATACAAAATTCTTCACACCCTCTCGGGGAATAAACTTCTTATTTATTGAAAATCCAAAACTGAATTTTCTCCATATTCTTTATGTGGTTGGATCGAAACGCCCAGTTCAGTAAAATTTTCCAAACAAATTTTCCTGTGTCCCAAAGATTCAACTGATTGGTCTATTAACAATTTGGTAACAATATCTAACGCATCTGATATCCCATAGTGGATACATTCACCCCTAAAGTATTTTTTACATTGAAATCTTTCATGACCTACATACCCACGTTTACCGGATTCTGTTGCATGACATTGAGCGGATTCAAAAAGTTCCCTATTTGGTTTTAACACCGGAAGAGGTCTGATTATTTGTAATTCAAGATACAGGCTGCTTTCATAATAATCAGTTGAGTTTTTAAGATACCCCAGATAGGTATCTGCGAATAATTTCGGATTCATCCTCACCAGATTCAGGTAATAATAAACTTTCTTTTCTTCATCGGTTAAATAATCCTCATTTTTGGCCGAGTTGGCTGCGCTATATTTTGGTTCATTCCATTCGGGATAATCTACTCTTCGTGATGGATATGTAACATCCTGACTTTCCACACTTGTTGGAAAAGATCCTGAAAGGATGATAAAGATGAAAGCAGTTAAGCACCTCATTGGAGAGAAAATTAGGTTTAAAAAGTTCTTTTAAACGTAAAGGTGCTTGATCTTGGAATTTCTATACTAACGGATTTCCAAGCGATGTATTTCATTTTACTTCGGGGATGGACAAAAAAACCACCCTTTCAGGTGGTTTTCAATAGACAAATATGTGGGAAAGATATATCGGGTTATTCAAAGTCGGCTTCGGCTGGCGTAACTGGTGCCAGGATTTCATTATCAACAGTCATTACAATGGTGGCATCCTCAAAATCAGCAACAGTCGGAGTTCCCGGAGCCAAATCGAAATTTGAAACCATTTCGCTTGCAGCATCCTCAAACGTTGCTTCCAAAGGAGTTGTTGGGGCAAGCATAATAAATGTATTTGTATAGCTCTCGTTCCTTACCGGTACTGTTGAGCTTTCATTGCCTGCGAATAGAATACTTCCCTGGAGGGTGAGAACTGCTGCCACTAGAATTGTTGTTGCTTTCATTTTGCTTTTTTTTTGAGGTTGATGCGACAAAGATATATCGGTTCGAAAATCTGATTGATGTGTTTTCGATTGAATGGAAGAACCTCCCGTTAGAAAGCTGAAAACAATCGGTGAAAATACAAATGGCAGGTTGGCGATGATTTTTTTCTGTAATATAACGCGAACTTATGAAAAAAGACACCCTGGAGTACAGGATGATGATGGAACAGCAACGGTTAAAAATCTCCGATGCAAAACTTTTGATGGGGTCACTAATTGGTAAATATCCCGTAGTCCTTGATGGTGGCAGAACGACAATATATATTTCGGACAAAAGCAAGGAGGCTGAGACGAGAATAAGGTATGCATCGCGAATGGAATATGTTTTAATGCGTTATCCTAAAAAAATTAAATCATAAATCCCCCGTCCTGCCTGACGATGGCAAAACAGTAGTATTTATA
>JBAXKG010000106.1:0-5603 GCA_037137455.1 Bacteroidota bacterium | reverse complement strand
AACTTATAAACTCATCAACCCATAAACCCCTCAACCCCTCAACCCATAAACCCATAAACTTATAAACTTAAAACATGCCATCAAAAGGAATATACATCTACGGAATTGTACCGAATTTTTACGGGACAACGCAATTTCAATTGCTTGAAAATTCAGGAGTTTATGCCATTACTTTTCAGAACATTTCTGCCATCGTTTCAGACAGGGAGAGTGTACAACTCGATTTTTTAGACAGGGAATCGCTTGGACATTTGCTGGTTCATCATCAGGAAACAATTGAAGAACTCCAACGTAAAGGTTTTACCATGATCATCCCCATGCGGCTCGGAACCATTGTTAGTTCCAAAGATGAGGTTTTGAAAATACTGACATGCGGCTTTGATTTAATTATCGATACCCTGAAAAAAATTGAATATCTGACTGAGGTTGAACTTGCGGTAACCTGGGCTGATTTTACCCGAACCCTCAACGAGGTTGCAAACCACCCTGAAATCATGGAATTAAAGAGTCAATTGCTGCAAAGTGGAATTGCCTTAACAAAGGTTGATCAGGTAAAGGTTGGCATGCTGATTCAAGAAAAGCTGGACGAAAAGAATAAGGCAATTGAATTAAAAATTCTTGATGCTTTTACAACCATCAGTCTTGACATCAAAATTCATGAGGTGATGAACGACCAGATGGTAACCAATTCAGCAATACTGATTAAAAGGAATAATGTCGGAGAATTTGAACATTCAATTGAAAAATTGGATGAAGAATACAATGGCGCCCTGAATTTCAAAATAGTAGGGCCATTGCCATGTTATAGTTTTTTTACCCTTGAAATAAAAGAGTTAAATCATGAACAGGTTGAGCAGGCCAGAAAAGAGCTTGGCATCAATGAAAAGACTACCGAAAATGAAATAAAGAAGGCCTATCTTGAAAAAGCTAAATTATTTCATCCCGACAATAGTCATGATATAGTCGATACAGATAACTTTAACACAATACAAAAGGCCTACCATATGCTGATTGATTATGCATCAGCAGTAAGGCAATTGTCGAAAGAAGAATATTTTTCACTCACAAAAGAAACGATGATTGAAAATTTGATTTTGATAAAAATAAAGGAATAATAAAGGAGTATTATGCAGCGCGACGGTAAATATATTTATTGCATCATCGCCTCGGATTATGATGTAAACCTGGGGCCCATTGGTGTTGGCGGACGAGGCGACCTGGTATCCACCATCGGTTTCGATGGTTTATGCATGGTAGTGAGCGATCATCCGCTCAGCAGATTCGTAGTGAATCCCGAGAACATGCTTGCTCACCAGAAAGTGATCGAAGAGGTGATGAAGGAATTCAGAAGCATCCTTCCGATAAGGTTTGGAACAATAGCGGCAACGCCCGATGAAATACGCAACCTGCTCAACCGGCGGTACAGCGAGTTTATGGAGTTGCTAAAACAGTTCGAAAACAAGGTGGAACTCAATGTGAGGGGCAATTGGAAAAATATGGGAATGATTTACAAAGAGATCGACAGGGAGCACATTGAACTACAAAAACTCAGGGCAGAAATCGAAAAACTGGATGACCAGGCAACAAGAAACCTGAAAATTGCTGAGGCCGGGAAGCTGGTCGAGCATGCCCTCGTTGAAAAGAAAGAGGAGGAAGCAAACAGGATTATCGATGCATTCCGGAAATCAGTGTTCGAGTTTAAGCACAACAAGAAAAGCAGCGACTCTATGTTTATGAATACGGCATTCCTGGTAAACAGCGGCAGGGAGGTTGAATTCGACAACATCATGGCCGACCTTGGCATTAAATACCAGGACCGGAGCGACTTTGTATATACCGCCCCCTTGCCGATCTTTAATTTTATCGATCTGAAAATATTTCCCGAAAAATGGGAATTGTAGCACAAATTATTTGAAATCGCTATATGAGCAACGAATCAGAAATTCCTAAAGAAGGAAAGTACATTTACGGGATCATCAGGCATTCCGGCCCATTAGATTATGGTCCCATCGGCATGGGGAAACGCGCCGACATTGTTTATGGAATCAATTACAATGGTATCACCGCCATAGTAAGTAATTCGCCAATCATAATCTATGAAGCCCGCAGGGTTAACATGATCGCACATGAGAAGGTATTAGAGGAGGTGATGAAGCAATATACAGTTCTTCCCGTTAGGTTTTCGACCATCTCCGAACATAATGATGACTCAGGGATCCTGAAAATACTGGAAAAGGATTACAAAAAATTTGATGATCTGCTAACGAAAATGGAAGGCAAGAAGGAACTGGGACTCAAGATAGTTGCCCATGAAGCGCCGGTTTATGAAAACATCGTTGAAAAGTATGATGAAATCAGGACGTTGCGGGGAAAGCTCATGAACCAGCCGGCTGATAAAACACATTACCAGCGTATGAAAATCGGTGAAATGGTAGCCGAAGCGCTGAAGAAGGAGATTGCGAACTATAAAACCGACATCCTTGCGATTTTAAAACCACTTGCAGATGATGTGAAAGTGAATGATAATTACGGAGACATGATGATCCTCAACGCCGCCTTCCTTATTAAAAACAGGGTGGAAACCGAATTCGACAAGGCCGTAAACGATCTCGATGCAAAGCTTGGCACGCTCATGACCTTCAAATACGTGGGGACGCTGCCCCCCTATAATTTTGTAAATCTTGTTATTAACACCAAAGGAATTTAATATGTTTCTAATCGATGATATCCTGCTTGCGCCGTTAAAAGGGGTGGTTTTTATTGGAAAGAAGATCAACGAGATGATAGAAAAAGAGATGTCGGATGAAGGCGCTGTAAAAGAAAGGCTGATGGCTTTGCAATTAAAATTTGAAATGGATGAAATTGACGAAGATGAATATGACCGCCGGGAGGATGAATTATTGAAATTACTGGAAAATATCAGGGAAGAAAAAATGAATAAATAACTCATCAACTCAAAAACCTATTAACTTTTTAAAACGGAGGAAACAATGAGCAACATAATTGATGTAAAAAAAACAGTAGTTAAATTCCTGAAAGAGAACATTAAATGTTATGACGTAACGGTCATAAAAATTGAAAAAGTTCAGGAAATCTGGAATTCCATTGCTGAGGTATATGAAGACGATTCATTTTTAAAATCCATGAATCTGCCGCCGAAACAAGTGCGGCTGTTCTATTCAGTAAAAATGGATGAAAAGCTTGAAATTACATTCTTCGAACGCATGAATTCTTCTGACGGAACTTATAGCGCTGACCAGTAATCGCAATGGAAAACGATCTGATATATGTATATTGCATTGCAGACAGTCCGCCCGACCTCGTCAACGACATGAATTCCAAAGGTCTGAAATCGCTGATGTTCAATAATTTTTATATTGTTGTGAAAGTTGTTTCAGAACATGACTTCTCGGAAGACAACTTCAAACAGAATTTATCGGATATTCAATGGGTTGAAAAGCATGCAAGGGAGCATGTAAGGGTGATCAGAATGATAATGGAATACACAACGGTTATCCCGTTTAAATTTGGTACAATCTATAATGACAAAGCCGGTTTACAAAAATTCATCACGGATTATTCCGAATCGTTGATCGAAAATTTCAATCATATCCGTGGAAAAGAAGAATGGTCAATTAAGATTTACTGCGATCGAAAATCGCTTTGTGAACAAATTGACCATTTGAGTAAAAAAGCATCTGAACTGGAAAAACAGATTATGGCAAGTTCTCCGGGGAAAGCATTTCTGTTGGGATTAAAAAAAACCGACCTCATTGAAAATGAGATGGACAGGCTTTGTAAGGAATATGGACAGAAGTATTTTGATGAATTTAACAGTCTGAGCGAATCGTCAAGCCTGAGCAACCTGCTCCCAAAAGAATATACAGGAAAAGAGGAGGTCATGATCCTCAATGCTGCCTTTCTTGTTAGTAAAGACAAAGTGCCTGATTTTAAATGGACCTTCGATACTCTGAAAAAAAATGATGGGGATTTCGGATTCATTATTGAGGTAACCGGACCATGGCCGCCATTCAGTTTCATCTCCATTAAAGAAAAACTGTGATGCACGATAATGTAATCGACCGCTCAAAAGATATTACAATCCTTGAAGTATTAGACAGGGTACTTAATAAAGGGGTCATCCTGACCGGTGATATTGTTATTTCAGTGGCAGATGTCGACCTGGTATATTTGGGTGTAAAGTTAATGCTGAGCTCAGTTGAGACGATGGAACAACTTAAGTCAGGGAATTATCAAAGCAAAGCCTGAATTGCCCGGTTTCTTAAAGGCGGGGTTAATGTAAATCATTTATTATTATGACTTTAGCCCTGAATGGCAATATGCAAAGACTAAACGAAATAATTACATACCAATGGATAAGTTAATTTATGCCCTTTTATCCGTTAAAAAAAAAACTGAGAGGTTACATGCTCTGCTGGCTTCAATGAAGGGCATTGCAGGCGCTGACTTGTATGAATTATCCTTCGGTGAAATCACTGTCATTGTCAGCGATATAAACAAGACCAATCTGATTGCCGATAAATCGTTGGCCATTGAATATGGTGCATTGATTGAAACTCTTTCGCAACAATTTACATTACTTCCAATGCGATTCGGATCCTTGATGGAATCCAACGAAGCTATCATTCAAATGTTGGAAAAAAATTATCCCGAAATTGAGCAAAACCATTTAACAGTTGAAAATAAATTTGAATTCGGGCTTAAAATATTTTGTGAACCCGAAAAAATTATGGCAGAACTGATTGTAAAATCTGAAGCAGAGTGTAAAGGCCAACTGACACCTGTCACTGAAATCAAAAATTCTGCATCCAGAAATTGGGTGAACAAAAAACTTAAAGAGCACAGATTGGAGGAATTACTGGTAACCTATGTTAATTCAGTCATTGCAGATGTTTCAGAACAACTTGACCGGCTGAAGGCGATCAGAAAAATCAAAAAAATGGTAACGTCAACTTTGATCATTGATGGCGTTTTCCTGATTGATAAGCTGCTGAAAGATGATTTGATCCATGCAGTCGGTGATTTACAAAATAAATATCACGGGCTAAACTTTATCATAACCGGCCCATGGCCACCCTATAATTTTGTTGATTTCAAGGTAAAATGATAAGGCCGCACATATGAGTGAAAATAAAATACTATTTAATACCGGATCATTTGATGGGATTTCGGAGGAGATCGGGAAACTTACAGCCAATGCAGAAGAATCCAGGCTCAAACTTACTCCCGACAATGCAGATTCAGGCCTGGCAAAACTGGTGCTCACACTGGTTGAACTGATCCGGAAGCTGGTTGAAAAGCAGGCTATGCGAAGAGTCGATGGCGGATCATTAACTGATGACGAGATTGAACGCTTAGGTGAAACACTTATGAAACTTGAGCTGAAAATGGAAGAGTTGAAAAAGCACTTTAATTTCTCCGACAGCGATTTGAATATCAATCTTGGTCCGTTGGGCGATTTGATGTAAAAAACAGGTAAAATATGATAAAAATCTTAGCCGTCGATGATAACAGTAATAACCTGGTGGTTCTGTCTGCATTATTCTCAAGCTCATTTCCCGATGCAAAAATTATTACTGCCC
>JBAXKG010000105.1:0-5623 GCA_037137455.1 Bacteroidota bacterium | reverse complement strand
ATGAGTCCAGTCTAAAAAGGTAACAAGCAAAATTAGGGGTTTATTTCACCTTTCAAACTGTTAATAAGTCGTATTTGTAACATGCTGTATAACAATGAATTAAAAATTTATTAACAATTTTGTAAGTGGCTGATAATCAGGCTCTAAATTGTTCCACGTGGAACACAAATATTTGGTAATCAATACTATAGTGATTATCTTTGATAACGAAAGATAAACACAGAAAACATGTTTAAATCAAACAGCCAGCCGGGATTATTCAGTTTTGAAATGGAGCTTTGCAAAATGCAGCAGGATTTGCTGGGCAATTCCAAAGAGAAATGGTTTTACAACCTGATCCTAAAAAATATCATTGAGAATAATTTCAGACCTCTATATTCAAAAAAAGCCAGCCGTCCGAATGTTGCAGTTAATATTTTGGTTTCAGCCTTGATTTTAAAGGAACTCAAAGGGATTAGTTTTGACGAGTTGATGGAGAGCGTGATGTTTGACCTCCGTTACAAAATTGCATTAGGTCTTGAACGCATTAGCGAAGTGCCGTTTTCAAGAGCAACACTTTTCAATTTTCAAAACCGGATGTTGGAGCACGAAAAGTTAACAGGTATCAATTTAATCGAGAATGTTTTTGATAGTTTAACCGCTAAACAATTAGAGCAATTATCATTAAAAACGGACATTCAAAGAACAGATTCTACGTTGGTTTCATCCAATATCCGGAAATACTCCCGGATCCAATTATTGATAGAAGTACTGATAAGATTGGAAAAGATACTGGAAGAAACCGATAAAAAGCAAATCGTGGAGCAGTTGGAGGGATATCTGAAAACGGGATCGGGCAAATATGTTTACGGGCTGAAATCAGATGATTTGCCACGTGAACTGGAGAAATTGGGCAAAGTGTACTACGCTGTACATTCTCTGGTAAGTGAGCAACCCCGGTATCAGAAGACGAAAGAATTTGTCAATTTCAAGCGGGTTTTCCAGGAGCATTTCGTAGTTGTTAATCAGGAAATTAGCCCGAAACCGGCTGAGGAACTCCATAGCGGAATGTTGCAATCACCCGATGATCTGGATGCAACTTATCGCAAAAAGAAAGAGCAACAAAGCAAAGGATACACGATAAATGGTACCGAAACAGCAAATCCGAAAAATCTGATACAATTGATTACCGACATTGCTGTAAACCCCAACAACATTGACGATACACAAATATTAAGCGATCGGATAGACATAATTGTAGAGAAGACCCCCGACTTAAATGAATTGCACACCGATGGTGGTTATGGCAGTGAAGAAAACGACAAAAAACTGGAAGCTTTAAAAATAACACAGATCACCACTGCTGTTAGGGGCCGCGAAAGTGAGATAGAGAAAAAAATTGAACAAATAAGTCAATCGCCTGATGTATACACAGTTGAATGTCCTGGCCAAAAAGCTGAATCGACTCCGACAAAACAGCGGTATAAAGTCAATTTTGATACCCATATCTGCAATGATTGTCCATTAAAAGAACAATGCCAGATTTTTAAAGAAAACGGGAGATACTATTTTGGCCATGAGAATTATCTACTTGGCAAACGTAATAGCAATATCAAAAATATTCCTAAAGAACGCCGAAAGCTCAGACCAAATGTTGAAGCGTTGATGAAAGAATTTAAATCAAGAACGCAAAACGGAAAAACAAAAGTCAGAGGACTATTTAAAACGAGTCTTTTTGCTTTTAATTCGGGAATTGCGATTAATTTCGGAAGAATATATAGGTATATTATTGAATATGACCTATTTAATAATCTATTTTCGAAAATAGCTCCATTTTTAATGAAATATAAGCTAAATTGCCGACCAATAATATCAGTAATGATCAAATTTCGCATCCGACATTCAACTTTTGGAATCTATCGGAATTGTTGTAACTATTTTTCGAATTTTCAAACCCTGGCATCTTGAAGCTTCGCGAGTTTTTATACCGAACTCATTTAACGCATCAACACTTTTTAATTCGATTACCAGTTTCTGTTCAATCAGCAAATCAATCCTGTACCCGCAATCAAGTTTTACTTCTTCAAAAATCAGAGGCATAGGTTTTTCTTTTTCCACCCACAGTCCAGACTTTCTGATCTTGTAAAACAGACATTCTTTATAGGCACTTTCGAGCAACCCTGGTCCGAGGAGTTTATGAATCTCGATTGCCATACCAATTGCTTTATTTGCAATTTCGTTTTCCGTCATAGTTTATATTCTTTGTGAGCTTTGTGTGAATTCCCTTTGTGAACTTTGTGGTTAAATCTCCGCTTTATTTCTGAAACAAAATCATTGCCGGAACATCTTGTTTTTCAATGCCAGGCCCGGAATATTGCACCCGGAGATACAACCCCCCGCCTGCCTGAAAGTAATTGAGCCTGATGGGTTGCATCCCTTTTGATAAGAAAATCTTTCCGGTTTTTTCTATATCGGCACCATGCGGACCATCATGTTCAATGACTTCCTTATTATCGATGAACAGGCGCGTCCCATCGTTCGACTGGATGAAGAATTCATAGATCCCGTCAGTATTAGTCCGGATCATACCACTGAATGACAATGCAAACTCATCCTTGGTTGGAATGAGATTATCCAATCCAAACTCATAAACCGTACCTGTTTTAATCACGGGAAATTTTGAAAAATCGGGAATCTTAACCCAGATACCTTCGTAGTATTTATAGGTTAATCCATTGATCCCGGGGTTAATAAAATCGATAAAATTGGTTTTGGTGAAGCTTGATTCATAACCGGTTAAAAACGCTTTTGCTTTAATAGTGGTTGGCTGCGACACGTAAAAAGGTTTTTCAAACAACCGTGAGGTGCTGTCTGGTTCAGTATTGTCAGTTGTATAATGTATTCGGGCTTCTGCAACATCGGAGGTTATTCTCACCAAAACCGAGTCCTTAATCTGAGCTAAAGTATCCGCGGGCAGAATGATCGGATTGGAGAGAATGGTGTTTTTTAACAGGTTTCGGGAGCCATTCGACCGAAACTGATATTCGCCGGATTCAACCTCGTAAACGGCATATTTCTTTTCGTTTCGCAGGTATTTTACATGCCGGTTTACTGATATGGATTTGCAGCTTTCTGTGATCTTTCCTTTGTCAATAGCGAGAACATAAACAGTAGCCGAAGTGTTGGCAGGAATGGTAACATCCAGCAGATAATCATCACCTTCAAATTTCCAGTTCGTTTTAATTTCGCCATACATAGATTGATAGGAGGTATTTGTAAAGGAGAGGCTGCTTACCGGAGTGGGTTTGATTATAGCATGTTTAAACCCGGGAACATCCGCATCCGGAGTGATACCGCCCAGATTCCGGTAAAACCACTCGCAAGCGCTGCCAAACATGGGATGACTATGCGACACATCGCCCTGAAAGGTTTCCCAGATAGTAGTGGCTCCCTGCTCAATCATAAATCCAAAACCAGGAAAATCGCGCTGGTTCATGAGCGTATAAGCCAGGTCAGTCCGGTCGCCTTCCGTTAATACTTCAAGCAGGAGCGGTGTGCCCAATATCCCGGTATCAAAATGAGCCTGGTTGTTGTCAATAATATTCCTGATCAGATTGTTAAATACCGCATCAATATTTTCTTTGGAGGCAATTCCAAAACCCAGGGGAAATATATTCGCCCCCTGCCGGCCTACGGAATAACTCGATTTTTCAGCATGGAAAAAAGCGGTATTGATATCCTGTTGTGCCTTATCGGCCAGTTGATTGAAGTAACCGGCATCGCCTGTGTTTTCAACAACCGCTGCAATTTTTGCTATCAACCGGCAGCAATAGTAGTAGTAACAGGTGTTTACAAAGTCGGGTTCTATTTCAACAATATCCGGCGGAACCCATTCACCCAATCCCTGGCTGGCCAGAATTCCATCGGGGTTCAATGCTCCTTTCATGTATTCTATCCAGTGCTTCATTCCGGAATAGTGCTGGCGGAGAATCTGTTTATCGCCGTAATATTGGTACATATACCATGGGATTATTATATATGCTGCTCCCCAGGCTGTTCCTCCCCCGCCATCCTGGTAAGGAGTGGTATTGGGGACATAACCGGTTTTATGATTTTGCGCATCGCCGATGTCATTCAGCCATTTTGTATAGAACGACGACATGTCGAAATTGTAAATGGCTGATCTGGCAGAGATCTGGCCATCTCCGGTATATCCCCGGCGCTCGCGATGCGGGCAGTCGCTCGGAACACCCCCGTGAACATTGCCCAATTGAGTCCACTGGTAGTTTTCCAGGATTTGGTTCAGCAGTTGATTGGAGCATTCAAAGCTTCCGGCCCTTATGATATCGGTATTTACTACCCTTCCTTCAATGTTTTCGAGGGTTAATGCAGTGGGCGACCCGTACACATCAACATATCGGAAAGCATGCCAGGTGAAGCGGGGTTCCCATACTTCGGTTCCTTCGCCCTTTAAAATGTAAGTATCGGTCTGACCGTAGGTGGGGCCAAACTCTTCGATGAATCGCATCTTGATTGCCGTTCCTTTTGCCCCTGAAATCTTCAGCCGTGCCCAGCCCGAGAATAGTCTCCCCAGGTCGAACCGGTATACTCCTTTATCCCGTTCGGTTACTGAAAGCGGCTTGATCGTTTGGGTGACCCGATCGGGCGGGAAAATCTGTGCGCACAGCATGCCGGTGGGAGAACGCACAGTCACGGCATTCGTCCATTTGGAATCATCAAAGCCAGCTTCGTTCCATCCTTTCTGCTCCATCCGTGCATCATATATTTCACCCGAGTGCAGTCCGTTGTAGAGAATCGGACTTGCCGATGTTTTCCAGCTTTCATCACTGATCAGTAGTTCTTTGCTTCCATCTTCATACTCGATCGCGAATTGAGCGATCAGGCGCGGTGTATCATACCATAATGAAGTGTCCTTCGGGCGATCGGCCTGGATATACCAGCCATTCCCCAGGATAATTCCGAGGGCATTACCGCCTGATCTCATCGCAGTTGTAATATCAAAGGTTTCATACAGAACCCTGCTTTCCATGTTCCCGATCCGTGATTCACTCCACTTCTCAACTTTTTGGCGGTCGTAATTGGTTTGATTTGGGGAGAGCACATGATCTTCGATTTTTACTCCGTTAATGTAAAGTTCGTAATACCCGAGTCCGCTGATGTAAGCCCTGGCTTTTTTTATTTTTTTGGAAACAGCAACCTCTTTCCTAAAAAGGGGAGCAGGAAGTTTCCACTCGCCCGATCTTTGTGATTCCGGGGCGCCGATCCATTTTGCCTGCCATTCTTCTTTGGCCAAAAGTCCCATTTCCCAATGAGAGATGTAGCTCCAGGGCGAAACCTTGTTTTTTTCATCCCGTATCTGCACCTTCCAGCTGACACCCATCCCGGATTGCAATGGATTGCCTGCATAAACAATCTGGATGGACTGGCCGGATTTGATTTCACCGGAATCCCACAGGTCAGGAGTATCCTTCAGGAGCAGGCTGTCGCTTGTTGCAGCCATGATCCGGTACGCGGTCTGCCAGGCCCCGCGCACCTCTTTCTTCATCTGCCACGAAAGACGGGGGGCCGGCACATCCAATCCCACAGGATCCGCAAGGTATTCACACTGGAGGGCTACTGCTTC
>JBAXKG010000104.1:0-5682 GCA_037137455.1 Bacteroidota bacterium | reverse complement strand
TCCATTTGAATGTGCGATGGGCAAAATGAATCTTTATGTGATACCTGTTGAAAAGTTCATTCCAAAGTACACCAACCTGTTCTCCCTGGGAAATCGAATTGGTAGAAACAAATGCACATCGGGTCTTGTTGCGTTGGAGTGGCCCTTCGACAGGTTCGGGCGCATTACCATGTGGCCAATCGAGGTATTTAGCAGCCATAATGTACCAGGCGGTCACAAAATCCAGTACACCGGCGCCTTTAACACCCAAAAACACGCGTTCCATATCGACTTTCTGTTCCTGATTCATCAGACTTTTTCCCACAAACGGCGGATTTCCATAGATGTAATCGAACCGTTGTTCTCCCTTTTCCCAGGGAATGGGATCTATGAGACTTTGCCAGTCTATTTGCAAAGCGTTGGCACAAACGATGTTGGCGCTCTTGCGAAGGGGCAGGCGCAGGAAATACTGCCCGAACTCTTCACTGATCTTCATGTTCATCTGGTGATCCATCAGCCACATGGCCACCTGCGCGATCTGTGATGGGAACTCCTCGATCTCGATTCCATAAAACCGATCCACATCAAGTTTCGTTAATTCTGAAATATCGGAAGCCAGCTGACCTTTATGAAGCACCTTCAAAATTTCAAGTTCGAGCAAGCGCAGTTCACGGTAGGAAATCACCAGAAAGTTTCCGCATCCGCAGGCGGGATCAAGAAAGCGAAGAATAGAGAGTTTGTTATGAAACTGAACCAGCTTGTTGCGATTCTCTTTAACAGCATGAAATTCCATCCAAAGGTCATCCAGAAACAGGGGTTTGATCACCTTCAGGATATTTTTTTCAGAGGTATAATGGGCGCCCAAATTCCGGCGTTCCCCCGGATTCATCACACTCTGAAACAGGGATCCAAAGATGGCAGGCGATATTTTTCCCCAGTCCAACAGGGTACATTCCAGCAGAATATTACGCATGGAAGTGTCGAAAGAGGCAGGTGGCAACGATTCCTCAAAGAGTTTTCCGTTCACGTAGGGAAACGCATCCAGCTCTTCATCGAGATTTTTCAGCCGCTTATCACGCGGAGTATTGAGCAGGTAAAAGAGCGTGGCCAGATGATGGGCGAGATCGCTGCCGTCATCCTTCGTCTTATTAAGAAGATAATCTCGAAACAGATCCTTTTGAAAAATACTGGTATCCTCGGCAAAGAGACAGAACAGTAGTCTGACGAGATAGAGTTCAAGTGGTTTTCCGGTATATCCTATGGCTTCGAGACGGTCGTGTAGTTTTCCCATGATTTCTGCTGCATGGATATTTACGGGATCCTGTTCCCTGAACACATGTTTCTGATAACCGGCAATGAAACCAAACTCCTTTACATTCTTATAAAGGTCGCGGAGTTCAAACTCGTGAACTGTTCCTTCTTCGAGTTCATAGAGCCGGAAACGGGCAAAATCTGATACCAGCACATACTTTGGCAGTTCATAATCTTTCAGTCCGGGAAAATAATCGAGGGCTTGTTTATATGCTTTGTCAAGGTCCTTCCCTTTTGATTTATGCTCAATGAGAATCGTTCCTTTCCATAGCATGTCTATGTATCCTGTTGATTCATCAAGTTTTTTGACGGGAGTTTCAAAGCTGGCCACCTTACGCCGGGAAATACCAAAAATATCGAAGAAATCATCCCAGAATGATTTTGCTTCTGCATCCTCACTGGCAACCAGTTCCCACTCTTTTGAAAACCGGATCGCCCGGTCCTTGATTTCATTCCAGGATAGCGCCATAAGTAAATGTAATGCCCAAAGCTAAGAAAATTCCCCGTAAGTTTCAGGCGAGATGAAATCACTCCCTATATTTCCACGTGTTCCCTTGTCCGCCTGGTCACTTGTGTGAAGTTTCACCCTCTTTCCATCTGGCCTCCATAACCCTGTATGGATACCTTGTAATCAGTTGGTGCGCATTCGTACAGGTTGTTTTATGGATTTTAATTCCCTGGGAAACACTTACAAATGCAAATATTGAATTGCCTGGCGCCGGGCTGCAACATCTTGCAAACTGATAATGCAATGACTTGATCTTTGGGTCAATAATGACAAAGTCTTCCTTTCCAGCTTTCAAATCTGACACCCGTTCGGGAAAGGTCTCTTCTTTATCAGGTGCAGGCGCAATCCCTGGATCAGGTTCCAATAAAGCCTTTTTTATCTTACTGAGATCTGCTTTGCCTTCGCCAAAACGCTGGTATAATTCCATGATATTTTCGCACCCGAAAAAAGCAGCAAGTTTGTTAACAAGCGGATCAGCAAATTCATAACCCAGCTGTAATACCTTGTTTTTAATGATCTCCTTCCCGAAGTCAGCCTCTTTATAAGCTTCCATTTTCAGCGCATGCTTGACGCGTGCGATGTTACGGGGGCTTTTCACGATTTCGAGCCAGCCGGGATTAGGCTTTTGCGTTTTGGAAGTCAGGATCTTTACCTCATCTCCGTTTTGCAGAATATACTTTAGCGGGACCATTTTCCCATTAACAATGGCTCCCGTGCATGTTGATCCGATTTCGGAATGAATCTCAAATGCAAAATCAAGAACTGAGTACCCCGCTTTGAGCCTCTTCAGATCTCCTTTTGGAGTAAAAATGAAGATCTCATTCGTATATAATGCTTTCTTTTCATGGCTGATTGATTTTTCAAACGAGGTTTGGACAGGGGTTTCAAGCAATTCCCTTATTCTCGCATACTTTTCTGCTTCAGCTTGTTCCTTGCTTCCCGATTTGTACTTCCAGTGGGCGGCAAATCCCTTTTCGGCTACCTCATCCATGCGCCGGGTTCTGATCTGAACCTCTACCCATCGTCCTTCAGGGCCGATGACTGTTGTGTGAAGTGATTCGTAGCCAGTCGATTTCGGAAAGGATATCCAGTCGCGCAAACGGCGGGGGTTGGGAGTATATATATCCGTAATCAGGGAATAGATCTTCCAACAGTCGGCAGCATCATTTTCAACCGTTTTATTGAGGATGATACGGATAGCGAACAAATCATACACTTTATCAAACTCTATTTTTTGTGTGAGCATTTTCCTGCGAATAGACGGAATTGATTTGACCCTGCTTTTCAATTCGCAGTCGAAGCCGTTTTCGCGCATCCGTTTTTCAATCGGCTTTATAAAATAGGAGGTGTACTGATCACGGTCGGCTTTGGTATCGATCAGTTTTCTTTCAATAAGTTCATAAGTTTGAGGATCGATTGCCTGCATCACCCGGTCTTCCAGTTCATTTTTAATCCGGTAGAGTCCAAGCCGGTGTGCGATCGGAATATACAGGGCCGTAGTTTCTCCGATAATTATTTCTTGCTTTTCTGACGGATAATCCTTCAAATGTCGCATGTCGTAAAGCCGCATGCCCATACGGATAAGCAGGACACGGATGTCGTCAGACAAGGTCAACAGCAGGCCGATAAAATTTTCCTTGTTGGTGCTGTATTTTTTTGTATCAAGACGTTCGAGTTTACGAATGCCTTCGATCAGCCCACCGACAGTTTTTCCATAATCAGCTTCAATTTGTTGCGGAGACAATGTATGCTTGTCCGACAGGTTTTTAAGCATCAGGGTCTTGACAGAGTCGGGTCCAAGGTTAAAATCTTCAAGGATGAGCAGCGCCGTCTCCAGTACCATCTCTATATATCCGGAATCCTGATCCTTTGACGACTGGTCAAGTAATAAAGCAAATGCCTTTCTGATGTTGGTTCTCTCCCCGTTCAGTTGCTCAAATTCCAGGAGTTTCTCCAGGGTTGGTTCCTCAAAAATATTATTTGTTGATGTGTTCAATATAATTCTTTTCTTTTAACCACACAGGCACAACAGGTCACAATAGAATATTTACATACCGCACTAATTATTCAATCCGCCGAACTTTGAGTCATTGCTTTTAGCCTGTGAAGGCATGTTCCAAATCAAAAACCGGGTCAGACATTAATGGAACGCAAAGTTACGGCAGATATTTCAGAAAAAGTTTGTACAATTTAGAATTATTCTTAATTTAGTAGGCGATTATTGGCCACCTTATCCCCGGCTCCAGGCTACTCAGGGTAAGGGAGAATTTCTTTCATTCAAACCACATATGTTAATTCATGTTTAGGATAGAAAGCAAAATAAAAGTCAGCAGCCCGGAATACCAGCAAAACAGGGAGGAATTCCTAAAACTGCTCGAACGATACAAAGAGATACTGGCAACCATAAGGCAGGGCGGACCGGAGCAGGCGGTGTTACGGCACAAGGAACGCGGCAAACTACTTGCCCGGGAGCGCATCGACCTGCTGGTTGATCGCAATACTCCATTTATTGAACTCTCCGCGCTTGCTGCCTATGACCTCTATGACAACGGGTTTCCATCGGCCGGGATCATTACCGGAATAGGAGTAATCCATGGGAAGGAGGTTATGATCGTGGCGAATGATGCCACAGTGAAAGGAGGAACCTATGTTAAGGAGACCATTAAAAAGCATGTGAGGGCGCAGGAGATCGCGATGGAAAACAGGTTACCATGCGTTTACCTGGTCGATTCGGGTGGGGTGTTTCTCCCTGAACAGGCCAATGTCTTTCCCGACAAGTATGATTTCGGCCGCTTTTTCTTTAACCAGGCAAGGCTTTCGGCACAGGGAATTCCACAGATTGCGGTGGTCATGGGATCATGCACTGCGGGGGGGGCATACGTGCCTGCAATGAGTGATGAAACCATAATCGTTCGCAACCAGGGAACTATATTTATTGGTGGGCCGCCATTAGTAAAAGCCGCTACCGGTGAAGAAGTTTCTGCCGAAGAGTTGGGTGGCGCCGAGGTGCATACTATGATTTCAGGAGTAGCCGATCATCTGGCCGAGAATGACCTGCATGCCATCCAGATATGTCGTAATATTTTTGAATCGATTCAGCGGCAAGAGTATCAGACACTGGAAATCCATCCAATTGAAGAACCATTTTACGATCCCGGAGAGCTTTACGGGATCCTGCCTGTCGATCTGAAGAAAACGGTTGATTCGAAAGAGATCATTGCCCGCATAGTAGATGGTAGTCTCTTCCATGAGTTTAAGGAGCGCTACGCCCCTACCCTGACCACCGGATTTGCCCGGATCATGGGCTACCCCGTTGGCATCCTGGCCAACAATGGCGTGCTTTTCGGAGAAACAGCTCTAAAGGGAGCCCATTTTGTTGAACTCTGCACTTCAAGGAAAATCCCGCTCCTCTTTTTACAGAATATTACCGGGTTTATCGTAGGCAAACAATACGAACGTGCCGGTATTGCCCGCGATGGGGCGAAGTTTGTGCATGCCGTGGCCAATGCCAATGTGCCAAAATTTACGGTGATATTTGGCGGATCATTCGGAGCCGGGAATTATGCAATGGCTGGAAGGGCTTATGAACCGCGCTTCCTTTTTATGTATCCCAATTCCAAAATATCGGTGATGGGCGGCGAACAGGCTGCCAATGTGCTGATCACCGTGAAAGAAGATCAACTTGCTGCTGCAGGAAAAAAACTTGCTCCGGAGGAAAGGGAAAAGATGTTGCAGTCCATTTTGAAGAAATACGAAGATGAAGGCTCGGCCTATTTCAGTACTGCACGCCTTTGGGATGACGGCATCATCGACCCGGTTGATACCCGCAAGATTCTTGGACTGGCTATCGCCATCTCACAAAATAAGAAATACGAGAAAACGCA
>JBAXKG010000103.1:0-5829 GCA_037137455.1 Bacteroidota bacterium | reverse complement strand
CCGACTACTTTTCTGGCCACATCAACAATGCGGTACTCCTGAAGCAGCTTTTTACGGTCGTCAGCCAGTGAAAGGTAATAAGATTCCAGTAATAATTTAAGGGCCTCTTCGATGGTTCTGCCCGCCTTTGTATGGGTTTCCCGTACAATAAACGGCGCATTTTCGCGCATGCGGAATTTCGCATCAACCAGGTCGGTTAGTTTGCTGAGTACCTGCATATGGCTTCGCTCGCGTGCTTTGCCCATGATCCTTTCTGCTCCCTTGCGTGCCGAAGGGGATACTGCATCCAGGATATCATTTTCCCTGATGGTCGAATACCATAACTCCATATGCCCCATCAAGGCATATTGCTTCATCCGTTTGCGGTAGGAACTAACTGCAGCCCGCACTGATGCTGCACACAAATCCTTACCAGCACCTAAAAACCTGCCGCTGACCATGATACTGGTCACCAGCCGCTTTATATCCCATTCCCAGGGACCCGGCAGTGTTTCATCAAAATCGTTGATGCCGAAAACAAGGTTGCGCTCTGCCGAGGCGAAGACTCCAAAATTGGCCACATGCATGTCGCCACATGCCTGTACATTGATCCCGGTGTTCTCACCACTGGCGGCCAGGTCAGCAGCCATGATGGCGGCTCCACCCCTGAGGAAAGCAAAGGGTGAGGTGAGCATTCTTTCATAACGGACCGGTACCAGCTCCTGAAGCCTGCTTTTGGACTGTTCTTCAAGAATCGAAACCGGATCGGTGCGGTTGGCAGCCGGTTTGTATTCGCCATGCAGAATTCGCGGAAACTTTTTCCGTAGATCTTTTCCGGCAGCAATCCGTTCATCGACACTTTGGCGCTTCGAATGAAACTGATCCAATGTTGGCTGGTCTTTCGTTTTCATAAGATGCCTTATTTTTTACGCATGAACCCGTAATAAAATCCATCACCTTTCCGATATGAAACATACAACTCACCATCAAATGGATTTGCATTGAGACGGATACTGATATTGGTACCACGGGTTATATCCATGGTCCAGGGTTTGTCTTTGGCAAAGGAATTCACCTGGTAAAAACACTTAATACTATCCCCTTTGCTGAAAATTACGAGGACCGTTTCGAAATCAACAAAAACAAGTTTCGTGATGGAGTTGGAATCAGGTGAAGAGGTCATTAAATTGATTCCGCTTTGAATGGAGTCCCCGGCTAATTTATACCACCGCACATTAAACTCCCATGTTCCTGAAAGATCTTTTTTATCTGCAGGTACTGTTCCTTTGCCAATATATTTATTGACCATGAAAGCAAGATGGCCTATTTCATTGCGCAAACTGTCGGAAAGACGGGATAACATTTTAACCGAATCACTGAGCGCAACAAATCTTGCTTTGCTTTTCTTGAAAGCTGAATCAACACTAATCTGCATAGAATCAGCTATTTTGTTAAAATTTGTCGGTTTAAAATCATAATGAACAATCTTTTCCTTAATGGTTTTATACATGGCATCGTAGGCTAAACATGCTTTACTGACCGAGTCATGTCTTGCTGAAATCGCAGTTAACAATTTCTGTATCGAATCTTTTGAAGCGGTCATCAAAGTAAGGTTGCTTTCAAGTTCTTTTTTGCTTTGTGACTTAGCCAATTGTACTGAAACAATGAGCAATACCGATAATAAGAGCAATTTGATTTTCATAATACTAATTTTTTTGTGTGTTATATTTATGGGTTTAAACAATTTTCAATTTCAATTGTATCTGATAATATCTATTAATGCTTCCCCGTCAACCGGTTTTCGCAGGTATGCTTTAACCCCATATTGTTTACAGTATTCGCGGCTTTGCGGATCATCCGATGCCGTGATGACGATAACAGGAATGTTAACTCCATCCAGATTCATTTTTTTAAGAAGATCGCAACCACTCATACCCGGTAAATTCAAATCAAGAACAAGGGTATCATCCAATCCTTGCTGGAATCCCAACAAAAATTCAGTGGCGCTTTCAAATGACACGTAATTCATTCCTGCAGATTTGAGAAACAACTCAAATGCCCGCCTTATCGAAATGTCATCCTCAATTAAGTATATCATGAAACCCTCGTGTAATAAAATGAGCAAGTACAAAATATCAAAAGCAAAGGGATCAAAGGTAATTCCCCCGCTGGTGATAATCCATAGTACTTAGGTTCTATAAGAAAGTAATTTGAGAATATGAAAATTTGGAAATTTCGAGATGTGAGAATTTGGGTGGGCGATAATGTGATTCCCTGCAATACTTTTACTCCCTACCTTTTTTTAGTGGGAATGATGCCGGCTTTATCGGCAATGCGGAGAATTTCCGGCACGGATTTCACACCCAGTTTTTCACAGATGCTATGCCTGTGTAATTTTACGGTATGCTCGGCAATGTTGAGTTCACCTGCAATTTGCTTGTTTAACATACCTGTCATCAGGTAGGTTAAAATTTCGTGTTCTCTTGGGGTAAGGGCCCGGATCAGTTCCCTGGCCTCATCAATTTCCTCTTTTTCAGTATTTAATTTCCGGCATAACTCAAGTGCCTCCGATACAGACCGAAGCAACTCCTCATCTTTAAATGGCTTCTCAAGAAAATTGACAGCCCCGTTTTTCAGGGCCTTTACACTCATGGGAATGTTACCAAACCCGGTTATAAAAATGACAGGCAATTGTGAATCCCTGGATATCAGTTCATGCTGGAGATCAAGCCCGCTTTTACCTTCCATGTTAACATCCAGCAGAATGCACCCTATTCCATTAAACTTTTCCCTGGCAAGGTATTCCTCAGAACTGCAAAAGACTTCAACCTGGAAGTCTGCCGCAGTCAGGAATAGTGCAAGTGACCTTCTGATCGAAAGATCATCATCTACAATAAAAATGGTCTCTTTTTTTTCCATATTAAACAACATGCAGGCTGAAAGAAAATTCAGCGCCTCCCCCCGGTATGTTTTCAGCCCTGATCGTTCCTTTGTGTTTTTCAATGATTGACCGGCTGACAGCCAGCCCAATACCGAACCCGCTTTCCCGGGAAGTGACAAATGGTTTAAAAAGTTTCTCTTTGATGGCCGGATCAATTCCCGGACCATAATCACGAATTGAAACTGTAACCATGCCTTTTTCTATGAGTCGGCGTATTTCCAAAATTCTATCGTCCGTGTCTGTATTTTCCATTGAATTCGCAGCATTGAACATAAAATTCAGAATAACCTGTTGTAATTGAATTTTATCTCCGAAAACGAAGACCTGATCATTATTCTCTATCCGGGTTATTTGTATCTTTTGTCTTATTGCTTCTGAGTGAAAAACATACATTGTCTCCCGGATCAATGAATCCAGATCTACCCTTTCCATCTCCCTGGTTTCCAGTTTCATCAGACTTTTAACACTGCTGATAAGAGCTGCAGCCCGCTTATCGTCTTCAATAATATTCTCAAAAATCTCTTTTGCCTGGTCATGATCCAGTTTACCCGTTTCGAGAAACCGCTTGCCTGCCTGGGCGTTATAAAGGATCGCCGTCAATGGTTGATTAAGTTCATGGGAAATAGATGCCGTTAACTCTACCATGGTCGCAAGCCTGTCTTCACGAATCAATTCAAGAAACAGGTTTTCTGCTTCTGTCTTCTGCTTTACAACCGCCTTTTGGCGGACATAAAGCTTATATAAATAAGCAATCAGAAATGTTTCCAGGATCAGAAACAAAATACCTGCAAGTATATACCACTTGTATTCAGAAATGAAATTACGCTCCTTATAATAATAAATACTGTCGGAAGGCAACGCATCCGACGCAAGTAAATCCCACTTTTTCAGGACTCGCCAATCAAATATATTCTGGTAGAAATCATCATCGGTAACAATTTCTCCCGGCGGTTTTCCATTAAGAACCTCTTTTGCAATCAATGCTGCCTTCTTCCCAACTGCATTAAAACTGAAAACATAACCACCAATGCCACCTTCTCTTTTGATAAAACTGTCAAAAAGGGGGAAAAATGGAGCGTCGCAGTTGGAGGCAAGGGAACCAGTCACTTCCGGTGTTGAAAATTGGATCCCCTTATTGTCAGAAAGAAACGAAGGGACAATGACGATACTATGCACAGGAATTTTTCTTGTAATTTTTAAGACTGAATCCAGAGACATGCCTGTTATAAACGTGACATTATGACTCTTTTCAACTCTGCCGATATCCGACCTGACCAGTGATGTGAAATACTTATCGATATTTGAACATCCGCTGATAATGTATATATTTTTATAGGTTGGGAAAAAGTTGCAGGCTGATTGAATTGATTGACCAAACCTGAATTTTAGTGTCATTCTGACGACGTTTTCAGATTTCAGATGACCTTTCTCGGCATCAAGGGCATCAAGCACAATGCTTATTACCGGACTCCTTTTGAGCGCATCCAGATTGTATTTCTCAAGCACTGGTATGATCCCGGGGTCTACGGTAATTAACAGATCAATTTTAGTGTCTTTAAATTTTTCATTGTACTGTTCAATGATATACTTTGCATATTTGTCATCTTCCATTCTCCCGATATCAAGGTATTCAATCAACAAATTGGTTGGTTGTTGATATTCTTCTGATAAGGTTGTGCGAAAACCCTCCAACAAGTTCTGGTATGCAGGCAGGTTGGCATGCAGCGAAAAAAAGATGACGATCGTTTTTGTCTTACTGTTAGAATAAGATTCCAATGGAAAAACCAGTAAAGCAAGACAAAAAATAATGAGTTTTCCAATTCTGAGTTTTACCATTTTAAAATGGTTGAATGTTGATAATATTTAACAGATCAAAAAATCGAAAAATGGATTTGTCATTTGTCACTTGTCATTAAAAGTGAAAACCGATCTGTACCAGGTACCGGAATCCCATTCTGAGAATATCAAGCTTTCCGGTCTGCTTGAATGTCTTATCAACCGACAGATATTCCATTACCGGAAACCGGTCAATTAATTTCTTATACAGCGCCTCATTGATCGCCTTGATCTGTTCGAGGCTCAGCTCTCCCGTAATCTCCGTTTCCCCCCCGAAATAGCTGGCAGAGGGTCCAAACATAACAAGATCCAGGGTCCATCTCTTCCAAAACACGAACTGGTACCCGAGTTCCAAACCCAGATTGAACGACCAGTAATTTCCTTTGATCATCCCATTAGGATCAGCGGATGGATGCATAAGATCCAGCCCATTTTTAAACTGATAACCATAGTAGGTAAGGTAAGGGCCTATGTATAAACCAGCAGGAATGGGACGGACATTCAGTTTGGTGAGGTAAAACCTATACTCTAAAGTGACATTGATGCCCTTTTTCTGGTGGCTCGTAATATTCACCAGATTAATAATGGTATCATCGAACAACCTTGGAAACTCAAGGTATCCAAGTTCAAGCGATATGGATTGCCGAGGGGAGAGTATCCGTTCATAGCTGAATGTTATGTTCTTCAAACTCCAGAGGATCATGGGGGTGGGGTTGAACTTTATAACGTTTTTGTGGATTGGCTGCCTTGGAGGCGACAGGGAATCATTCTTCTCTGCAAGGATCGGAACCGGGAAATAGAAGGCCGCAAACAGGATGAGCAGGTAAAGTTTTTTCATTATAAATAATATTTTATTTCAGATACCAATTTTAAAACAAACATAACCATTTCGATAAAAATATTAACCAAATAATGTAATTATTGTGAGTACAAACGCCAAACACGATAATATAACATTTTTAACACAGCTACATCGGCTTTAAACTTATGATTTCAATGTGCCGGAAGTTACCTCTTCTACGCGCGTTCTCCGGTATTGTTTCTTGAGGCGAATTTACCAACCAACAATGCGA
>JBAXKG010000102.1:0-5899 GCA_037137455.1 Bacteroidota bacterium | reverse complement strand
CCACCGAATTTCTTCAATGCTTCGATCACTTTCGACCGGTTATTGCCCGGGCAATAGAAAAACATAAAGCCACCCCCACCGGCCCCTGAAATTTTTCCACCCGTTGCCCCATTCTGCATGGCTGAGGTGTAAATTTCGTCAATCAAAGGATTGCTAACCCCATCGGCCAGGTTCTTTTTGAACTTCCAACCAAAATCGAGAATCTCACCGATTTTATCCAATTCGCCCATCAGGATGGCTTCCTTCATCATAACAGCCTGATCCTTCAGTTTGTGCATTGCCTCAAGTGATTTCACATTTTTTTCAAGCACATTCCTGGTTTGCTGTTCAATTATTTTTGACGACAATCGACTTGTCTCGGTATGATATAAGATAAGATTATGCGCCAGTTCATCGAGATATTTTTCCCGGATTCGGAGCGGATTTACAATTACCTTATCCTCATTGAAAAACTCCATGAAATTAACCCCGCCAAATGTAGCAGCGTATTGATCCTGCTTCCCACCTGCCATCATAAGGTCGCTGCGTTCGATTTCGTAGGCCAGATGTGCCAGATCATACTCGCCCATCGGGAGATTAAGCCATTCGGCAAAAGCCCCGACAATGGCCACAACCAAGGTTGATGATGTGCCCAACCCCGATCCTGGTGGGGCATCCACGTATGTTGAAAGTTCAAAAGATAGCGGCTTGTGGGCGAAATCGCTGACAATCCGATTATATATCCCTTTGTGCAAATCAAGGTTCCCGTCAATTTTCAGGTGTTCTACAGAATCCATGTTATAAAATTCATTTTTATCCATGGAATTGAGAATAATTCTGCCGTCATTCCTTGGCTGTATGGTGGCATAGGCATACATGCTTATGGTAGCATTGAGTATGGCACCACCATAAAGTTCCGAAAAAGGCGCTACATCTGTACCTCCGCCGGCCAAACCCAGGCGTAAGGGTGCTTTACTGCGAATGATCATAAATAATAATCAGGTAAATAACAGCAAACGAAATTACAGAAAATTTATTGGAAAAATGACTTCATCAGTGTATCTCGAAAATCATTTTTTGATTTGATCTAAAAGTCGATCTATTGTCTCAACCATGCTCTTCCATGAATATTTCTGCTTTTCGACAGAGGCATTGACTGAAAATTCGGTTTCTCTATTCTCAGAATAAAAACGAACAATTGCTGCTGAGATTTCTGCAGGATCAGGATTTACAACATACCCGACTTTTTCATGCGGAACAATTTCAGCAAGTCCGCCAACATCGGTAATTATCATGGCTTTGTTAAAATGATAGGCAATCTGTGTAACTCCGCTCTGGGTGGCGCTTTTATATGGTTGGACAACTAAATCGGCAGCACAAAAATAATTTCGTACTTTGCTGTCGGGAATAAAGTCATTGCTAATAATTACCTGATCCTCCAGGTTATGCCGGGATATAATTTCCCGGTAAGGCTTTGGATCACAGTAAAATTCACCGGCAATCAGCAATTTGATTTTCATTTGCTGCATACGATTATCGGCAAAAGCTTCTAATAAAAGATCAAGACCCTTATAATCGCGGATAAAGCCAAAAAACAGAACATAATGGAACGATGGGTCCAAATTTAGTTGTGATTTGGCTTCTTCTTTTGTTATTGGATCGCCAAAATTATCATACAATGGATGAGGGCAAAATAATTTTGGTTTTTCAGTATCAAATTTCTCCAGATCATCCATCACCGATTGCGACATTGCAATGCAACCGTCAACCGTTCCAATCCAATAGCCGGAGAGCAACCTGTCGCCGATTCTTTTCTCATGTGGAACCAGGTTATCGATGATAGTGATGATCCTTGTATGTTTGTTTCCTTTTATTATCCTGCAAATGGTTCCAAAACACGGAGCCATAAATGGCATCCAGTATTTGACGATCACAAAATCCGGCTTTTGTTTTCTCAGTTCAAACCCGGTTCTGATCCAGTTTATTGGATTTATGCTGTTAACATTTATGAAAATAGGAATATCATCGGGAGCAGGTTCTGCTGAAAACTGTGTTTTTCCGGGAAACAACAATCCGGGATACTGTAAGCTGAACGAATAAATATACGCATCCTCGCCATTGTTGCGGTACTCGCGGACAAGCCGTTCATTGAATGTAGCCAGACCCCCTCTTAAAGGATGTGCCGGGCCGATTAACACAATTTTTCTGTGCTGATTCATCCGATTAATCACTCAATCACTCAATGGCAGAGTAAAACGGAATGTAGAACCAAATCCGCGTTCACTTTCAACATTAATTGAACCTCTGTTTTTATCAATAAATTCTTTACACAATATCAATCCCAAACCGGTTCCTTTTTCATTGGCGGTACCGATAGTTGAAAATGTCTGATCAAGTTTAAAAAGCTTTTCAACCATATCAGCAGTCATTCCGAGGCCGTTATCCTTAACAAACACTTCAACCTGGCCTGGCAAAAGCCTGACTCCCAATGCAACAACTCCTTCCATCGCTGTATATTTAAGGGCATTGGATACCAAATTTCTCAAAACAGTCCGGATCATATTTTTATCGGCGAATACATTAATATCGCCTTCTGCAGCACTAACCAGGTTGACCTGTTTTTCAAAGGCTGTGGCTTTATAAAATGCGATTACTTCATCAATTACCTCAATAAGATTAAAATTTTCAGGGCTTGCTGTCATCCTTCCTGTTTGAATTCGCGCCCATTGAAGCAGATTATCGAGCAGTTTCAGGTGATTTTTCGAGAGATCATGCAGACTGGCGAGAATATCATACGTTTCATTGCCTGTGAGCATGTCAATATCTGTTCTGAGCATTTCAGATAATGATATCAATGTTCCAATAGGACTTCTGAGGTCATGGGCAATAATCGAGAAGAATTTATCTTTAGTGGCATTGAGTTCGATCAATTCTTTTTTCTGTTTTTCAAGTTCCTCTTTTTGTCTGACAATTTCTCGATTTTGTGCTGCCAGTTGCTCTTCAGCAATATTCATGTCACGAAGCCGGCCAACCAGGGCTCTTAATACCCCGGTAATAACAGTGGTCTCGTTTTTGGTAATGGAGTAAAATAATTCCTGGCTGAAACTGTAAAGAAAGGAATGTGAAAGGGCTGTCACCGTTGCTGAACGTTCCTTTTTATCGAGCAGGTAATATTTTCCAAACACATCGCCTTTATTCAGAACTGAGAATATATATTCTTCATCATGCACTTTAACACGGCCATCGACAATGATGTACATGGCATCACCCATTTGGCCTTTAAGCACAATATGTTCTCCTTCTGATACCTCCATCTCAGTAAGGTTCTCAGCAATCTGCCTTAAAAGTGAATCGGGCGATTCTGAAAAAATCGAAACAGTTTTAAGGAAAGCTACCCTGCGCACGGTATCCATGATAATTTGGCTATATAGAATGGTTGATGTCCTTCAACCCGAGTTTCTCATCAATCAAATAGTTGTTCCTGTCTGAAGAACTGCGCGATATAAGTTCACCAAGAAATCCGGCAACAAATAATTGGGTACCAAGGATCATAGCCAGTAAACCAAAAAAGAACAAGGGGCGCTCAGTCATTTTAAATGCCTGGTTGAAAAATTTATCATAGGTCAGATAGCCCGCGATGAAAAAACCTGATAAAAAAATCAGGCTTCCCCATAGTCCGAAAAAGTGCATTGGCCTTTTACCAAACCTTGAGGTGAATGTAATAGTCAATAAGTCAAGATATCCTTTATAAAAGCGATCGATTCCATATTTGGTCTTTCCGAATTTCCGCTTCTGATGACGGACAACTTTTTCTCCGATCTTTGAAAATCCTGCCCACTTTGCAAGGAAAGGGATATACCTGTGCATCTCACCATAAACTTCAATACTTTTCACCACAGAATTCCTGTATGCTTTCAAACCGCAGTTAAAATCATGCAGTTTGATACCCGACATTCTTCGGGCCGTCCAGTTATAAAATTTAGTAGGTATGGTTTTCGAGATGGGGTCATGGCGTTTTTTCTTCCATCCCGAAACAATGTCGTAACCCTGGTCAATTATCATGGCGTACATTTCAGGGAGTTCATCGGGACTATCCTGCAAATCGGCATCCATCGTAAATATTACATCGCCAGATGCTTCATGGAATCCAACATTTAAAGCTGCTGCTTTACCATAATTGCGACGAAACCTGATTCCTTTAATAGAAGAATTGGTTTTTTGAAGGCCGAGGATAACTTCCCAGGATTGGTCGCGCGACCCATCATCTACAAAAATAATCTCATAGGAATATTTATTTGTCTGCATAACGCGATCAATCCAGGCAGCCAGTTCAGGCAGCGATTCTGCTTCGTTGAGAAGAGGGATAACAACAGAAATATTCATCCGAAATCGATTACACACTGGTTTTGAGGGAAGGGTCTTCCTTTTTGAGGAAAATTGCCAATATCAGGCCAATAACAGCTGATATCGCTGCATAAGTGACAAGTCCCCAGACAGCCATCATAACGGGCGACATGAATTTTGCGGAAATTGATACTGCCTGTTCTATTTGTTCTTCAGTCATTTCGGGGCTTGATGAAGCTATAGCTGACCGCGTTTGATCTAACATTTCATTTATAAAACCCGGGTGGATAACCTGGGCAAAAAGGAAAAGGTATACTGAGGATAATATTCCAGCAAACAAACCGATCCAAAAACAAGAGCTGAAGGCCTTGCCAAAAGTCAGGAAACCATTAGAATATTTTTTTCGGAACTCCAGTGTTCCCCAGGTCATTCCTCCAATAATCAGTATATAGCCAATCCAGCCGATTGTTCTATTTAAATAAAGATCCAGCAGAAACGTGATCAATGAAAAAATGATCATCGCAGCGCCAGTGATCAATCCGTAAAATAATCCGTTTGATAAAACGGAACGTGGTTTTTCTTCCATGGGACAAGGGTTTTAAGGTTCTTTCATGGCAAACATACAAAAAAAACAACAGCATTGTCAATAGAGGCTTGAAAATTTGTAAATTTGCAACGGGTAAGTCTTATACGACCAGCTCCTATTTAACTCCCCCAGGTTCGGAAGAAAGCAAGGGTATGATGGTCGAGCGGTGCGATATAAGGGGCTTACCCATTTTTTATGATACTGAAGATTCATCCCGAAAATCCCGGCGAACGCCAGATGAAGATTGTGATCGATTGCCTGCGACAGGGCGGTGTGATCATTTATCCATCAGACACTGTGTATGGTTTGGGGTGTGATATCACCAAAATTAAAGCTGTTGACCGTATTGCACAAATTAAGGGGATTAAACGGGAAAAGGCCAATTTTTCATTTATATGCAGCGATCTAAGCCAGCTTTCGGGATATTCAAAGCCGATTCCCAATCATACCTACAAAGTGATGCGGCGGGCATTACCTGGTCCGTTTACCTTCATCCTGAATGCAAACAGTGATGTTCCTCATTTTTTTCAAAGCAAGAAAAAAACTGTAGGCATTCGTATTCCCAATCACAACATTCCAATTCAAATTGTCGAAAGGCTGGGGAATCCGATCATGACAACTTCTATTCACTCTGACGACGAAATCATTGATTATCAAACTGATCCTGAACTGATTTATGAAAAGTTTCATAAACTGGTGGATATTGTCATCGATTCGGGTCATTGCGGGAATATTCCTTCAACTGTTGTAGATTGTACTACTGATGAAATGGTTATTATCAGAAATGGCAAAGGAATCCTGGAAGAATACCTTTAAATGGTTAATTATCCTGAGCTTTTGATTCACGTAAATTATGGATTATAATTTGTATTTTGATAGAAAATATGTACTTTTGCACCCTCAAATTCAGAAACTGATTAGCTAGCTCAGTCGGTAGAGCATCGCCCTTTTAAGGCGGGGGTCCTGGGTTCGAATCCCAGGCTGATCACT
>JBAXKG010000101.1:0-5917 GCA_037137455.1 Bacteroidota bacterium | reverse complement strand
ATCTTACGGTGACTATAGCAGTGGTGTTCACCTCTTCCCTTTCCGAACAGAGTCGTTAAGCCCACTAGCGCAGATGGTACTGCAGTTTTTGTGGGAGAGTATGTCGTCGCCGATCTTTTTTAAACCCAGCCTTATCGCTGGGTTTTTTTTTGCCCTCCCCTGCCCAAACTCCATTTTTTACGTACCTTTATCCTCAACTTTTTTATCCCCTGAATGAGTCATTATATCTATCGTTTTGTAATTATAATTGAATTGCTCACCACGGCTTTTGGCATCAATGGATTTGCCCAGTCAACTGATTCAACCTCCCGATTACACGATACAACATCCAGGTTGAGAGATGTACCCTCAAGGTTGAACGATACAACTATTAATCAAAAGAAAAATCAATCTGATCGGTCAACCCCAGCCATTTCACAGG
This sequence comes from Bacteroidota bacterium, assembly GCA_037137455.1. Lineage (GTDB taxonomy): Bacteria > Bacteroidota > Bacteroidia > Bacteroidales > FEN-979 > CAIVAT01. Next base: position 5,496 of record JBAXKG010000101.1, on the reverse strand, counting down.
CACAAATAATCTCAAACAAAATATTCCTCGATTCTATCAGGAAATATCGTGATTCAACAGAGGTATCCTTTTTCAACAGCGATTTTGAAAAACTGGGGAGGCTCAAGTTGCATGTAAATGATACCGCTATCACCGGGTTTCAGAATTATGACATATTATATAAACACGATGCGTTCTATGAAACGCTGGGGAATATTGGTCAGTTTTACCGCTCACTTGTCCCCTTCCCCTTTTATCGCGAAAGCGGATTCGACTACGGAATTCATAGTTTCGACCAGTACCTTTACCAAAACGACAGTGTGAAATATTACAAGGTGGTTAAAACCTATACAGAACTGACTTATAATCAGGGAGCAAAAAAAGAACAAACTTTTCATGCCATCTTCAGCCGGAATATCTACCGTAGCTTCAATCTCGGTTTTGACTTCCGGGTAATGAGCGCTCCCGGAGCTTACATGCGACAAAGAACAAACCACATAAATTTTGTTTTGACTTCACAGTTTTTTACAAAAAACAAACGCTATGGCGTCATTGCCAATTTCACGATAAACCGACTTAAAAATTTCGAAAACGGTGGCATCAAATATGATAGTTTGTTCGAACAAAATATTGAATCGAACCGGCAGGTCATTCCGGTCAACCTGGCTAGTGCACAAAACAGAATCAGGGAATCTGGTTTCTTTATGAAACATTATTTCGACCTCACGCGACATCCACGAAATGATAAAGACACAAGCCTGGGTTCAAGGAAAAGGATAGAACTGGGTCGCCTGACATATTCATTTCAATACAACCGCCAGATCCAGAATTACATCGACAACCAGCCTGATAGCGGGTTTTATCCTCTACCCATTCATAATTCCATTCTGACAGTCGATTCAATAACAATAATCAAAATCTGCAATGAGGTTGTATGGTCGAACCCGAGTTTCAGGCCCGACAAGAAATTAAGGGTATTTCAGATAAATGCAGGAATCAAACAACTCTACTCCGAAATTGATGTCTACGGGATCAAGAATTTTTTCCTGCAGTACATTCCACATGCCGAGATCGATTTTAATCCATTTTCAAGTTTGAGGCTCCAGGCCCAGGGCGAATATGTATTAGGCGATTACAATGAGGGCGATTTGAGCTTAAGGGTAAAACTTTCCACCATATTGGGCCGTCAGGATAAAAATGCCGGAACCCTTTCTTTAACAGGAAATTATTCGTTTCAGAAACCAGGATGGTTTTATGAACATTATATGGGAAATAATTTTGAGTGGGATACAACCTGGCAAAAACAAGGAGTGATTTCTGGTGGCTTCAACTATACTTGGAAATTTCTGGAAACAGGATTCAATATAAGCCGCATCAACAATTTTGTTAACATGGGTTCTGACAGAGAACCCATGCAGAATACAAATGAATTCGGCCATGTTTATATTTACCTGAATGGAAACATAAATATCTCAAGATTCAGGATCAAAACCCAACTGGCCTATCAATCGGTTCAGGGAACTACTGTTCTCCGACTCCCCACCTTCATGGGAAACCTTGCGGTATATTATACCCAACCTCTTTTTCGTGGTGCAGCCACCCTCCAACCGGGTCTGAACTTTTATTACAACACTCTCTATTTCGCCGACAACTATAACCCGGCCACACGGACCTTTTATCTACAGGATCAACGTGAAATCGGGAACTATCTATACATGGATGTGTTAATCAATCTGAAGATACAAAGAGCCCGGTTTTTCGTCTCCTATACCCATTTCAATGCCAGTTTTATGGGCCGGAGCTATTATTCCACGCCAACTTATCCCATGCCAGACGGGGCTTTTAAATTTGGTATTGCCTGGAGGTTTCACGATTAATATCGTTTCTCTCCAAGGAGGCCCGCCATTTTATCGGGAGATCGGGCTCATGCTGAAAACAGCTCATTTTCCCGGAATACATTCGGGCGATGCAGTAATTTGAACTTCTGCAGGAGGATTCATTCACCTCTCCTGATCGAAGTTTATCGATGAAACCGGGGTCATGAATCAGTACACGGGCCATCTGCACAAAATCAAATCCTTTATCCAGAACATCTTCAATCACAGCCCTCGATTTCAGACCTCCGACAAAAATCAGCGGCAAACGCACCTCAGACCTTACTTTTAGTGCATCATCCAAAAAATAGGCTTCACTGAAGAGTTGCGGCTTCATGAGGTATCTGCCAAAATAGCGGGTGCCGAATTTCATCCATTGATTTTTCATATAATGGGCCATCACCTTCACCGGCATACTGCCCCTCATCACATACATCGGAGCTTTGGAGACAAATCCACCCGAAAGAACCAGGCCGTGAACACCCTCTTTCTCCAGCAACCTGGCTGTTTTTATTGCTTCATCCAACTCCATTCCTCCCTTAAACCCATCTCTCAGGTTCATTTTGACCACCACGGCCTGGTTCGATCTTACCGATTTCATCACCTCGCGGATAACCTCAACCATAAACCGGCTGCGGTTTTCGAACGAGCCGCCATACTTATCGTTTCGTTTATTTGTAAAGGGCGAAAGAAACTGGCTGATCAGGTAACCATGGCCGGCATGTACTTCGATGGCATCAAAACCTGCATCTCCGACAATATTTGCCGCGATCCCAAAATCTTTTACGATGGCGCTGATTTCATCCTGGCTTATGGTTCTGGGCCAGGTCGGGCCATACAGATTAAAACTTCCGGATGGAGCAAGGCAACTACCGGATATCGATTTTTTTGCCATCAGGCCACAATGTCCTATCTGAATAGCTGCAGCAGCGCCCTCCTTATGGATTGCATCAGTCAACCGGCGCATGGCCGGAATTTCTTCACGGGTAATAAACAATTGATGTGGAAATGACAACCCACTTCTTGATACTGAAGCATATGCTACCGTGGTCATCCCAATTCCGCCGGCGGCCACTGCAGAGTGGTAGTTTATCAGATCATCCGATATTTTATTCCCAGGGCACATTCCCTCAAAGGCTGCTGACCGTATTGAACGATTGCGCAATAACACGGGTCCAAGTTTAGCTTCAGTAAACAGTACGTTTTTCATATATTTGTCTTCGCTTCAGTGACAGCGAAAATAGTTACTTTCTCAAGAAAATAAAAGATCCATGAAAAAAACAGTCCTGACCCTCCTCTTCATATCATTTATCCCTTTGGTGATTTTTTCCCAGAATGAGAAACAAAATCCCTACCATCTAAAGATCATTTCTACTGTTGCAAACTACAGGGAGGAGTGTATGAAGGATAAACAAAATCAGCTGGTTGATCTGAAAAAGGAAATCCCGTCCATCCAACTCGATATACGTTACGCAACGGCCAATAACTTTACGCATAAGCAGGTCTATTCTACGGCAAGGGCCTTCTTGCGTCAGCCTGCAGCCATGGCACTTGTAAAAGTACAGCAGGAACTGTCGACGCAAGGGCTCGGGCTCAAAGTCTTTGATGCCTACCGTCCGTATGCAGCTTCAATTTTATTTTATGACCTCATTAAAGATACTCTTTTTGTTGCTTCTCCTGCAAAAGGCTCACGACATAACCGCGGATGTGCAGTGGATGTAAGCCTGGTCGATCTTAAAACCGGGGCTGAGTTGGAGATGCCAACGCCATACGATGATTTTTCGAAACGTGCAGGCGCCGCTTATGATAATTTGCCGGCTGCTACCAAAGAAAACCGATTGAAGCTGATCAATGTAATGAAAGAGCAGGGTTTTGAAGTGTTTAGCTCTGAGTGGTGGCACTTCGATTTCAACGGTTGGCAAAATTATAGTCTGATGGATATTTCCTTCGAAGAATTGGAACAACCCTGACATTGTAACCCCATAATGATTTGGGGACTTTTTCATTTCATGCCGCGTTGTTTTTTAATCTCCTCGTAGGCTGCGCTGACTTTTTGAAATTTTTCAGTTGCAGATTTTTTTATGTCATCACCGAGATGAGCCACTTTATCAGGATGGTGCTTCTTGGCCATTTCCCGGTAAGCCTTTTTAACATCTTCGTCAGTAGCATCGGAAGATATTTCAAGAACATCATATGCCCAACCCGTACTTTTCACAAACATAGCTTTAATGGAAGTAAAATCGGAAGATGATACCCCCATGTAACCGGCAATGGTCGCGATTAAATCAACTTCTTCAGGGTGATATAATCCATCGGCAATTGCTATGCCGAACAGGTAGTTAACAAGTTGAAGTTTAACCGGATAATCGGTGAACTGTCCCACCTGGACACTCACTTCCTGAACATTAATATCCTGTTTTAAAATTTCCCGCAACATCACTATCAGCCGGGTTCCTTCTTCCGAACCAAATTGATTTACAAAAAAATTGCTGACGAAATCGAGTTCAGATCTTACAATCTTCTTGTCGGCTTTCATCACTGCGGCTGAAAGAACTAAAAGACTCATTGCAAAATCACCACGAGGTGTTCCCTGGTAGGTATATTTGCTGGTACTCATGCCATCAAACACCGATCCGAGAGCAACACCAAGTATGGCCCCGATAGGTCCGCCAAAAACCCAACCCAATCCTCCACCTACCCATTTTGCATAGCCGGGTTTTCGTTTCGGTCCATTATTCTGAGGATTACTATTTGCCGATCCAAAAGGATCTGTGCCAGCAGAATCTCTGAATGAAGAACCGCTGTCGGAATAATCTCTGCCGTGAGAACTGCTGTCAGAAAAACCATCACCAGTCGAACTTTTATTTGATGTTCGTGAATCCGGACCAGCAGGTTTTTTGCGCATACTGAAAACTGCATATATTACGATGCCGACAATAACAATTACAATAATTTCGCCAATTCCCATAAATATGACATTTTATATTTGATGATGTGAAAATTTGTGAATTTGAGAATAGGCTGAACATGCTTGATAACAAGTCATTCCCTCAGCAGATTCAACGATATTCAGAGATGATAGCTGGTGTTTCATTCATTAATCATTTGAGAAAGCGGAAGTCCGTATTCTTCAACCATTTTAATGCCCATGGTTTCAAGCTGATCGAGCACCGGATTGTATATTTCGGGAATTACCGGGACGTGGACTCCTTTCACTTTGATTTGTCCGTTCAGGATCATCTCAACGCCAATAGCAGCAGGCAAAGCTACTGTACGTGCTATTGAAGTATCGGTGGCCAGTGAGCCAAAATCTAGCATTCTTGAACGGATCACCTCTTTTCGGCCATCCGAAAATGCAGCCAGGAATGTATGTTGCATTACAACCATATCCCGCTCCATTACTCCAAGGCTCATTTTTGCAATCATAAGGTCGGAGGTCACTTCGAAAGTCGAATCCACCTTTCTGTTCATTGGGGTTTCATCGAAAAGGCCAAGCCAGGACATTGCCTGGATTGAATGTGAATTTTCATGTATTCCGAGAAAATCCGCAACCTGATGCACGATATTGTTTCCGGGCAAATCCATTTTGATCACCATAGTCTTTTGCTCTGTGCCCTGTGCCCTGTGCCCTGTGCCCTGTGCC
>JBAXKG010000100.1:0-5957 GCA_037137455.1 Bacteroidota bacterium | reverse complement strand
GGGGTGGCATCAGCGGGGCGACACATGTGAGGTACTATCCAACCGGCACTACCAATTATAAATATAAGTATTCCGCTACAAACACTGCTACACTTAAATTTCTGTATCCCGGCACAACCTATTCATGGGACTTGAACAATTTCTGCAATGGACAATGGACAACCTATTCAGGGAGTGGCGCCTTCACGACTCTGGCCGATACGGTTCCTCTGCCCACTTGTATCCCCACCGGACTCACGGCAACTAACGCAACTGCCCATACGGTTGATCTGTCATGGGGTGGCATCAGCGGGGCGACACATGTGAGGTACTATCCAACCGGCACTACCAACTATAAATATAAGTGTACCTTGGGTAACACCGCAACGCTAACCTGTTTGCTTCCCGGAACAGCCTACACATGGGACTTGAATAACTTCTGTAACGGATTTTGGACTCCATACACGGGGAATGGCAATTTCACTACAATAAGCGATATGTATAAATCTGCCGTGGTTGATGCAAATGCTCCGGAGAGCGAGGATTTGACAGAGCTAATTGTCTTTCCAAATCCGGTAAAAGAAAAAACCATCATCACCTTCAATTCAGGAAATAACAATGTCTACTCCTATAAAATTATTGATGTAACAGGAAGGGAACTTAAAACCATCACCAATCAGGCAACAACAGGTGCAAACCGATTTGAAGTTGATCTGACCGGAAGGCCAAAAGGTTTTTATCTCCTTTACATTCAAAAAGGAGATGAGCTCAAACACGTTAAGCTTTTAAAAGAATAGAAATTAATACCTGAAAAGGCTGTTGGCAGACTTTGCCGACAGCCTTTTTTTTATGATGGCTTTCTTGCACCGTTCATGCAAAATGTTGTACAAAATAAATATAATGACATAATTATCAGATCACAATATCGTTGTAATATTGCGAAATAAATTTTTTCAAGAAGGAGACACCTCCGTTTCCGCAAAGACAAACCATTATGAAGCTAAGGAAAAATATTGCTATCAGCGAGGCAGGACTTCTCTTTAACCCAGTCACCGGCGAATCATTCTCGGTTAATCCTATCGGGGTTGAGATTTTAAACATGATAAAGGCAGATAAATCACAGGAAGAGATCAGCGCTGTTCTTCTGGCAAGGTATACTACCGACAGGACCACTATTGAGAATGATTACCAGGATTTCATTGGCCTGCTTTCACATAATCATCTGCTCGAACGACATGAAGAAAAGGAGTCTTAATATCGGGGTTACCGGCCTCAATGCAATTGATAGTCCAGGCCCCGGGGTTTCGGTTATACGGGCTTTACGCGAGGCGGAATCATTTGATGTGAGGATAATTGGACTTTCATACGAATCGTTGGAGCCGGGGATTTATATGCACGACCTGGTCGACCGCACCTACCAGATTCCTTATCCATCCGGAGGGACTGAAAGCCTGATGAAACGATTAAAATACATCCATGAGAAGGAAAACCTGGATGTGATCATTCCCAATTTCGATGCAGAACTTTATTCTTTCATCAGACTGGAAGAAAAACTCAAGACAATGGGGATTCACATGTTTCTTCCAACCATGGCGCAATATGAGGAAAGAACCAAAGTGAACCTTAATGATTTCGGAGAAAGGTATGAGATCAACGTTCCAAAAAGCAAATCAATTCATGATTTGAATTCCGTTCATAGTCTTGAATCCGAATTTTCCTTCCCCATGGTTGTAAAGGGAAAATTTTACGATGCTTCCATAGCTTACAATTTTGAACAACTTAGAAGTTACTTCAACAAGATAAGCGCTAAATGGGGTCTTCCGATCATCATTCAGGAATTTATCCATGGAACAGAATTCAATGTGACCGGTTTAGGCGATGGGAAGGGAAAAACTATTGCGGCAGTTCCGATGCGTAAACAGTATATAACCGATAAGGGGAAGGCTTGGGGTGGCATTTCTATTGCCGATGAAAAAATGCTGGAAATGACCCGGAAATTTCTGAAAAATACGAAATGGCGAGGGGGCTTCGAGCTTGAGCTCATGAAAAACAAAGAGGGCAAATTGTACCTCCTGGAAATCAATCCCCGGCTTCCTGCCTGGATATACCTGGCGGTAGGTGTAGGTCAAAATATTCCGGAAGCCTTGGTAAACCTTGCAATGGGAATGAAAGTGAAACCATTTTCGACCTATACCGTTGGGAAAATGTTCATCCGCTATGCTTGGGATATGATTGTTGACCGTGAAGAATTTGAGCAGATCAGTATTTACGGGGAACTTTGACGAATGACCAATGACTTATCATTAATGGCTAATGCCATTTTTAGTTTTGATCTTTGATTTTTATTTAGAAACATCAGCAATATGAATAAATTAAGATATGAACGACCGTTGATCAAAAAGCTGGAAGGCAGTATGCCAAATAAATTTGGAACGCGTTCGGAATTACAGGCTATGCCAGCGATCGATGGTCTTGCAGTTAAAAATCTGATCCGGGATTATGGTTCTCCGCTTTTCGTCATTTCGGAAAAAACCATCCGTAATACCCTGAAAAAAGCAAAAAAAGCTTTTGAGACTCGATACCCGAGAGTACAGTTCGCCTGGTCTTACAAAACTAACTACCTGAATGCAATATGTAATATTTTCCATCAGGAGGGGTCCTGGGCAGAGGTTGTTTCAGGTTTTGAATACGATAAAGCTATTGCCCTTGGAGTGAACGGTAAAAAAATCATTTTTAATGGTCCTGAAAAAAGCGAAGAGGATCTGACTAAAGCCATTCTGAATGATTCACTGATCCATATCGATCATCTTGATGAATTTTACACCATTGTTGAACTGACTGGAAGCTTGAAGAAACGCCCCCGGGTTGCCATCCGGGTTAATATGGATACGGGCGTATATCCCATGTGGGACCGGTTTGGGTTCAACTATGAAAACGGACAAGCCTGGGATGCCATTAACAAAATCATGCATTCGGGGAAGATGGACCTGGTGGGACTGCACTGCCACATCGGAACCTTTATGCTTTCCCCTGGTGCATATGGAATTGCAGCATCAAAACTGGCCGAACTCGTTCTTTCCCTGGAACATAAATTCAACCACGAAATCAAATACATCGACCTGGGCGGCGGCTTCCCTTCACGAAATACCCTGAAAGGCTCATATTTACCGGGTTCTGATACCAATCCGACTTTCGATGATTTTGCCGAAGCCATTTCCACTGCATTGTTGAACAGCAATTTCAAAAAAGATAAACTACCATTGCTTATCCTTGAAACAGGGCGTGCTCTGGTCGACGAATCAGGGTATCTGATCGGTTCCGTTATTTCAAATAAACGATCCAGCACCGGACGTCGCAATACAATTCTCGATGTCGGCGTAAACATTCTTTTTACATCTTTCTGGTATGATCATAAAATTACTCCGGCACAATCTTTTACCCATTATACAGAGGAGACCTGCGTTTATGGCCCGCTTTGCATGAACATTGACGTAATCCGCGAGAATACCGAACTTCCGCTGCTTAATCGTGGCGACCAGGTTGTGATCCAAAACGTGGGTGCGTACAACCTTACCCAATGGATGCAATTCATCTCCCTTCGGCCTAATGTATTGCTGATCGACCTGAATGAAAAACCACACTTAATCCGTGATAAGGAGACGCTGGAAAACATGAACAGTATGGAAAAAATTCCTGAGCATCTTAGAAAAATAAATTGACAATGGGAAGAGGAGAAAGGATAATGAAGAAATTACTGCTGGGTTATGGCTGATCTCGATAAGTTGCAATCCACTTTTCCTTCTTGTTTGTCAGGAATTGCAAACAGCTATAGCCAGATTTTTTTTTCAGATAACAAGATCTTCGCCCTTATTCTGATTACAATTACTTTTTTCGACTTTGATGCCGGATTGAGTGGGATGATCGCGGTGATTGTATCCAACCTGTTGGCTTGGTTCATCGGCTTTAACCAGCACAATATCAAACAAGGTTATTATGGGTTCAACAGTTTGTTGGTGGGATTGGGAATCGGAGTATTCTATGAACCGGGACCGGCATTTTTCACTGTGCTCATTTTTGCCTCATTTCTTACATTGTTTTTTACCGTTGGGCTTGAAGGTGTGTTCGGTAAATATGGTTTACCCTATTTAAGCATTCCTTTTTTACTTGGGATATGGATGGTTACTCTGGCTGCACGCCAGTTTACTTCCCTGGAGGTGAGTGAATCCGGGATTTACCGTATGAATGAACTTTATGCCTGGGGCGGACAAACAATGGTCGACATATACAATTGGTTTAATACCCTTGATTTGCATGAATCAATAAAACTTTATTTCAAATCGCTGGGCGCCATTTTTTTTCAATACCACTTGTTCGCTGGAATTTTAGTTGCAGTGGGGCTGGTCATTTTTTCCCGTATTGCATTTATTCTTTCTTTACTTGGCTTTTTTTCCGCTTATCTATATTACAAATTTATAGGGGCAGACATAACTGAACTGAGTTACGGGTTTATTGGTTTTAATTTCATACTTACATCGATTGCTATTGGCGGTTTTTTCATCATCCCCTCCAGGTGGTCGTTTTTATGGGTCATTCTCCTCACCCCGCTTATCTCGATCATTTTAACGAGCTCATATACTGTTTTCTCCCTTTTTCAACTTTCAATTTATTCATTGCCCTTCAACCTTATCGTATTGCTTTTTCTTTATTCCCTTAAACTCCGTGAGCGGTTTTTAACTAAACCCGAACTGGTGAGTTATCAGCAGAATTCTCCTGAGAAAAATCTTTACTCTCATCTCAATTATAATATCCGTTTCGGAAAAGAATTTTTTTTTCCGTTTGCTCTGCCATTTATGGGTAAGTGGAGGGTAACGCAGGGGCATGACGGATCCTTCACTCATAAAGGCGACTGGCGACATGCCTGGGACTTTGAAGTAACTGACGTAGATGGTTCGGTCTTTTCTGGGAAGGGAGATAAGTCGGAAGATTATTACAGCTACAACATGCCTGTTCTCGCTCCTGCCGGTGGGTGGGTAGAGGAAATAACCGATGGATTCGAGGATAATGAGATCGGTACAATGGATCTGGAAAATAACTGGGGCAACACTATTATCCTGCGCCATACCGATCATATTTATACCAAATTATCCCATTTGAAAAAAGGGAGTTTTAAGGTCGTGAAGGGGGAGACTGTTTACAGAGGCCTGCATCTGGCAAATTGTGGAAACTCAGGTCGTTCTCCGGTGCCCCACATTCATTTTCAGATCCAGGCAACTCCTTACATCGGCTCAAAAACCCATAATCATCCGATAAGCCATTATATACTGCATCAGCATGGGAAATTCGAATTAAAATCACACGAAATTCCTGCGAAAAATAATGAATTGTCTAATATCAACCGTAATACTAATCTCGAAAAAGCCTTTCTTTTTATACCAGGTCAGAGTTTAAATTATCAGGTAACAAACGATTCCGGCACTCTTGATTCCATTTCTTGGGAAGTTCAGGTTGATGCCTTAAACAACACCTGTATTTATTGCGTGAAAAGTCGTTCAAAGGCCTGGTTCAGAAACGATGCCGACTTGCATTATTTTACTCATTTTGAGGGAGATAACGATTCCTTACTATATCGCTTCTTTCTCAGCGCATACAAAGTTATGCTCGGTCATTACCCTGATTTGGTTGTAACTGATAATTATCCTGTTCACACCTTCAATAAACCTGTCTTGATTTTTTTTCAGGATTTGATAGCGCCGTTCTGGCTTTTCACAAGAGCCAGTTTTAAATTGCATTATTTGAAGATGGAAGATGAACTGATGCAATCAAATATTCAATTAAGATCGGAGACAAATGTGAAAATCGGCAAATGGATAACCAAACGGCTAAGTTCCGACATGTTTATTGGTTCAAATGGAATCGAACGCTTTATCGTATATGAAAATGAAAAATCTACAGAAGCGAAACTGATCCCCCAATGAAAA
>JBAXKG010000099.1:0-5985 GCA_037137455.1 Bacteroidota bacterium | reverse complement strand
GCGCCTAATTTCATTCATGTCGAAAATCCCTATTTTTATCGTTGCCCCTGGAACAGTAAAACATGGGAGGAATGTGCAGATAACTGTGCCGCCCATGTTGAACGTGTAATCAAATATGAAAATCCCGACAGCATCGCTGCAATTTTATTTGAAGGGGAATCGGGTTCTTCGGGATGTATCAAATATCCACCCGGATACTGGAAGAAAATTAAGGCAATCGCTGATAAATATGGCATTTTGATCATCGTGGATGAAGTGATGAGCGGGTTTGGAAGAACCGGGAAAATGTTTGCCATCGAACACCACGGGATAGAGCCGGATATAATGTGCATGGCAAAAGGTCTTACTTCGGGATACATTCCATTGGGCGGGATAATTGTTTCAGAAAAGATTGCAAAGTATTTTGATGATAAACCACTTCCCCTTGGGTTAACCTATTCAGCGCATCCTGTGGCATGTGCAGCAGCGCTTGCGGTGATTGATATTTATGAAAAAGAAAATCTTGTAGAGAACGCTGCCAAAATGGGCTTGTACCTGGAATCGAGGATGGAAGAGATGAAAAATAGGCACATATCCATCGGCGATTTCAGAAATACCGGATTGCTGGGATGTATCGAGCTTGTAAAGAACAGAACTTCCAAAGAACCCATGGCTCCCTGGAATGCAAAACCGGGCGAAATGGAAATCATGAACAAGGTTGCAGCCAAAATACGTGAATCGGGCATGTTTACATTTGTTCGTTGGAACTGGATTTTTACCGCGCCGCCGCTGTGTATCACCAAAGAACAAATTGATGAAGGGCTGGAAATAATCTCTGAGGCAATTGCAATTGCTGATGAATACTGTAATTAATTGATCCAAGGCCCTGAAGGTCTTGAAAACGCTATATCTTATGTCAATCCTGATTAAAAACGGAAGAATCATTACCGCTGCTGATGATTATATTGCGGATGTTTTTATTGAAAATGAAACGGTAAGTACCATTGGCAAAAATCTTCAGGTTAACGCCGATGAAGTTATCGATGCAGTTAATAAACTGGTGTTTCCGGGCGGCATCGATCCTCATGTTCATCTGGATATGCCTTTCATGGGTACCTTTTCCAGCGACAATTATGAAACAGGAACGCGGGCAGCCCTTTTCGGTGGTACAACTATGGTGATTGATTTTGTATTGCAGACAAAAGGCAAATCACTGTATTCGGCGCTCAATGAATGGAAAAGCCGATCGGAAGGAAATGCCCTGGGGGATTACTCTTTCCATATGGCAGTTACCGATTTCAATGAGAATACCAGAGCTGAAATTAAAGACATGATCGAAAAAGAGGGTATAACCTCTTTCAAAACATTCATGGCTTACCGGGGTTCATTAATGATTGATGACCGGCAAATGGTGGGTTTGATGAATGAAGTAAAAAAACTCGGTGGGATTGTTACAACGCATGCTACCAATGGCGACATGATTGATTACATGGTTGCAAAAAACAGATCGGAAGGGAACCTCACTCCACTATATCATTACCTGTCGCAGCCTGAAATTACCGAATCGGAGGCCACCGGACGATTTGCTGATATGGCTCAATATACCGGGGTGATTCCCTATGTAGTTCATATGTCGTGCGAAGGAGCCCTGAACCAGATCAGGGAGGTCACAAAAAGAAATCAAAAGATTTTTGTTGAAACCTGTATTCAGTATTTGGTGCTCGATGCTATGCTGTATGATAAAGGATTCGAATCAGCAAAATGGGTCATGAGCCCTCCTCTCAGGGAGAAAAAGGACCAGGCAGCGCTATGGGCCGGAATTGATCAGGGATTAGTACAAATTGTTGCTACAGACCATTGTCCTTTTTCCTGGGAACAAAAGAAAGCAGGAGAAACAGATTTTTCGAAAATTCCAAACGGGGCCCCTGGCATCGAAAACCGTATGGAATTATTGTTTTCAGAAGGGGTACTTAAGAAAAAAATAACTTTAAATAAATTTGTGGAGGTGACATCGGCCAACGCGGCAAAAATTTTCGGGATCTACCCGGCAAAAGGTACAATTGCCGTTGGCTCCGATGCTGATATTCTTATTTTCGATCCCAACGAAAAACATACCATTTCGGCGAAAACACATCACATGAATTGTGATTACTCAGGGTATGAGGGATGGGAAATCACCGGAAAATGCAAAACAGTACTTCTGAGAGGAAGGGTAGCTATTGATAACGATGAAGTTCTTGTTGAAAAGGGATATGGGAGGTTTATTAAGCGAAATAAGGGAGTTTAACCAAAAAATCATAAAATATGCCACGAATAATAAAATCAGGGCTTATACAAATGAGCCTTGCTATAACAGAAGGTGAAGGAACCATTCGCGAAATTTGTGATGCTATGTTGCAAAAACACATTCCGTATATTGAAAAAGCCGGAAACAGCGGCGTACAGATTCTTTGTTTTCAGGAAATCTTTAACACCCCATATTTTTGTCCGGGCCAGGATAAAAATTGGTATGCCTCAGCAGAACCAGTCCCCGGCCCAACTACTGAATTGATGGCTGTTTATGCAAAAAAGTATGATATGGCGATTATTGTTCCGATTTATGAAAAGGAACAACCGGGTGTTTTATATAATACTGCAGCAGTCATTGATGCTGATGGAACCTACCTGGGGAAATACAGGAAAAATCACATACCACATGTTGCAGGTTTTTGGGAGAAATTTTTCTTCAAACCCGGGAACCTTGGATATCCTGTTTTCCAGACGAAATATGCTAAAATAGGCGTTTATACTTGCTACGATCGCCATTTTCCTGAAGGCGCCCGCTGTTTTGGTTTAAATGGCGCTGAAATAGTTTACAATCCATCGGCAACTGTTGCAGGTTTGTCGCAGTACTTATGGAAGCTGGAACAACCCGCCCATGCTGCAGCGAACGGATACTTCATGGGTTGCATCAACCGGGTGGGGACTGAAAAGCCATGGAATCTGGGCAAATTTTATGGAACCTCTTATTTTGTTGATCCCCGGGGTCAAATATTCGCGTGTGCTTCTGAAGACAATGACGAATTGCTCATTGCAGAATTTGATCTTGATATGATCGATGAAGTAAGATCGACCTGGCAGTTTTTCCGTGACAGAAGACCTGAGACTTACGGAAAAATAACAGATTTGTAACCTGCAATTTATTTAAAAATGGCAATAGAAAATAACCGTTTGACAAAAGAGGAGCTGCAAGAATTATTTTCCGATATTCATCCTCCAATCGAGCATGATGAGGGCGCCATCATTGAAGCAAACAGGTGCATCAACTGTTTCGATGCCCCATGCACAAAACTATGCCCTGCAAACATCGATGTTCCGATGTTTATCAAACAAATTTCTTCGGATAATATTAAAGGATCGGCCCGTACGATCTTCTCGTCAAATATCATGGGGGCGGGATGCTCGAGAGTATGTCCTGTCGAAAAACTTTGTGAGGCTGCGTGTGTATTTAATCTGCTGAAAGAGAGACCAGTTCCCATTGCCAAACTTCAAAGGTACTCCACTGAAAAGGCAATGAAGGAGAGATGGAAACTTTTTGAACGGAAACCCTCAACCGGTAAAAAAGTTGCCGTAGTTGGCGCGGGTCCTGCCGGTTTGGCTTGTGCCCACGCTTTATCACTTGAAGGTATTGAGGTTGCCATTTTTGAAAAGGAAGAAAAAGCAGGTGGCCTTATGACTTTTGGCATAGCAGCTTATAAGGTCACACCTGAGTTTTGCAAAGAGGAGGTTGATTATATTATCTCTTTGGGGGGTATAGATATTCAGCTTGGGAAGGAGCTTGGACGGGACATTACACTGATGGAACTCCGCGAAAAATATGATGCTGTATTTCTTGGTATCGGAGTTGGGCTGACCCGTCCACTGGATATTCCGGGTGAAGAACTTGAGGGTGTGATTGATGCAATTTCATTTATTTATACCCTTCGCACCACTGATTATTCTAAGGTTGCCGTTGGCGATAGGGTTGCAGTAATAGGAATGGGGATGACGGCGATTGATGCGGCAACTCAGTCAAAAAGACTTGGAGCAAAAGAGGTGACAATGGTTTACAGAAGATCAAAAAATGAAAAACCCTGTACAGATGCCCAACTTGATCTGGCCAGGATTGATGGCTGTTCAATTATCTGGCTCGCCAGTCCGAAAGAACTTATCGGAGAAAATGGCAAAGTCATAAAACTCGTTTGCAAGAAAATGGAATTGAGTGAACCCGATTCATCTGGAAGACGGGCGCCCGTTGAAACAGATGAAACGTTTATTCTTGAAGTGGATATGGTCATTAAAGCCACCGGACAGATACCCTTCGAAGATTTAATGAGCAGCTCATCTATCAGGAACAGGGATGGAAAAATACTGATAAACGAAAACGCTGAAACAAGTTTTCCTGGTGTGTTTGCAGGTGGCGATGCGGTAAATGGAGGCAAGGAAGTAGTGAATGCCGTTCAGGACGGGAAGAATGGCGCAAAGGCGATTTTAGCATATCTCGGAATTTAAATCAATCCACCCCCCCCGGGGGTATGGTATAAAAACATTCTGGCATTATGGCAAACCTTCAATCCAGTTTTCTGGGTATCAAGTCACCCAATCCCTTTTGGCTGGCATCCGGTCCGCCGACCGACAAAAAAATTAATGTCCTGCGTGCTTTTGAAGCAGGATGGGGTGGTGTTGTATGGAAAACCCTTGGAACGCAAATTAAAAATGTGTCATCGAGATATTCAGCTTTAAATTTCAACGGGAAAAAAATCGCAGGATTTAGCAATATTGAGCTTATTTCCGACCGGCCGTTGGAACTCAATTTGCAGGAAATAAGGGAGGTGATGAAACTTTTTCCCGATCGCGCCATGATTGTTTCTCTAATGGCCGATAACGATAAGGAGAGCTGGCATGAGTTAGTGAAAAAAGCCCAGGATACCGGCGCTCACGGACTTGAGTTGAACTTCGGTTGTCCTCATGGAATGGTTGAAAGAGGAATGGGGGCCACAGTGGGGCAGGATCCTGAAATTGCAAAAATGATTGTTGAATGGGTTATGGAAGTTGCTAAAATTCCTGTAATAACCAAGCTCACCCCCAATGTGCATTCTGTTGTTCCTGTCGGGAAAGCGGTTATTGAGGCAGGCAGCAATGGACTTTCACTTATTAACACAGTTCAATCGGTGACAGGGATTGATCTTGATACTCTTATCCCCAACCCAAACGTTGGAGGCAAATCTGCCTTTGGCGGTTACTGCGGGAGCGCTGTCAAACCTATTGCGTTAAAATTCATCACAACCCTGGCTCAGGATGAGGCAACCCGCAACACCCCAATATCAGGCATCGGAGGGATAACAACATGGAAAGATGCTGTTGAGTTTATTCTGCTTGGCGCCGGCAATTTACAGGTTTGTACTGCTGTAATGCTCAACGGTTTCAGAATTATCAGGGATTTGTGTGACGGGATGAATAACTGGATGGATGAAAGAGGGTATCATAGCATAAATGATTTTATGGGCTTGTCAGTTCCGAAATTAACCAAGTGGGAGGAACTTGATATTAATTATCATATTGTTGCCGATATTAATCAGGATAAATGCATTCACTGTGGTTTGTGTTACATTACGTGTGAAGACACTTCACATCAATCCATTTCAAAAGAGGAGCGCCATCCGTACAACAATTACAAAATAAAGGAAGAAGAATGTGTGGGGTGTAACCTGTGTAAAATTGTTTGCCCGGTTGATGGATGTATTACCATGAAAGAACAACGAAAAGGAGAAGAATACCTTAACTGGAAAGAGTTTCAGAAGAAGGGACTGGCCTTGAATGATCACTGAACCATTGTGAGCACCACAGATTAACCCAAAGCCGGATCTGGATTTATCAAATTTACCGGTCCTTACCGTAAATCATAGTAAACAACCCGATATTTTCATCGCCAAAACAGGTCGAATCGCAGAGGCAATTGAAATCCTTTCCAAGTCCATCCTGAAAAAC
>JBAXKG010000098.1:0-6424 GCA_037137455.1 Bacteroidota bacterium | reverse complement strand
AAAAAGCCCTTGTAAATCAATCATTTACAGGGGCTTTTTGCTTCAGGTACAACATTTTCATAATAAGCTGTTATACAATTGCCCATCTCTATTTAATGTTGACCGAGTCTGTTAAAACCTCAAGCACATCCTGAATAGAAAAGTACCACTTCTGGTCCGGTTCGTTCCAAACCAACCTGATATTTTTGTTTTCAAATAATTTAATGCTGTTAATGGTTTGTTCTATTAAACCACCATATCACTCAACTCACTTCCGGCTTTATATCCGATCATTTTTCGGTTTTTAAAAGCTTCCTCCTCTTTTTGCATCTGCTCGAAAGATTTAAGATAATCGAGGATCAGCATGATTTTCTTATCCTGATTGTCATCATTGTTTTCCAGGAGGATAAGCCTTTTCAAAATCTCCTGATGCGTTTCAAGCAGGTTCCTTATTTTTGTAAATACACGAATGATCCTGATATGTACCTGAATTGCCAAATCACTGTGCAAAACACTGGATAACATAGCCATTCCCTGTTCTGTAAAGGCATTTGGCAGTTTTCGGCTTCCTCCCCAACTTGATGTTCCAGTTTGGAACATCAAGTCGGTAACCTCTTTTTTGGTAAGTTGAAACATAAAATCTTCAGGGAACCGTTCAAGATTTCTTTTTACGGCCTTGTTCAGGTCTCTTGTGCCAACCTGGTAAAGTGCTGCCAAATCCTTATCCAGCAACACTTTTTGTCCTCTGATAACATAGATTTTATTGATGATTGCTTCATCGGGGATGACATTGGCTGGGATCATATCCATTTTTTTCCTGCTTAATCGCCCATAGAACTAAAAGGTAAACCCGTTTTCACCGGAAGTTTTCAACAATCATTATCTCCTCCTCCGTCAATCCATACAACTGGTAAACCATCCCGTTGATCTTGTCGTCGGTATAACCGATCCGCGCTTTGATCTTATCCTTCTGATCGGGCAGGGTGGCCGCCTCCAGATATTTGTTCAACTGCAGCATCAGATCAACGTTGGTGATGATGGCGGCGTGGAGGGAGGTTTCGGAAGGATTGCTCTCAATAATCATTTTAATTGGGATAGTTTCGAGATATTGACGGATAACTGTTAATCTCGATTCCCCGCTTGGTAAATATCAGAAATTTATCACTCTTCGGCTCCCGGTAGCGTTTGATATCCCGCCCGGAAAGGAAGGGTTTGATCACCTCGTCGCTGCGGGGGTCTTCGGCGATGAGTGTAAATACCGTTTGAAAACTGCACAGGATTCCGTTTGAAAACTGCACAGCTCATCATCAAAGATCAACTTACTCTTTCAGCCTGAGGTCTCTACCTCGATGGGATATATGCCAACGTGAGGGTCGGGTGGTTGGTTAAGTAAATCATCTTTTCTTTCGTAGATGTTATTATTGTAACTTTACCCTGTCATTAAGGTAAACCATGTTCACCATCACAACATGCCAAAAGGATTACTTTGGTCTGATTACCAAGCGAGAGTCTATTCTGTAGTACTTTTCAGGATTTACTCTTCTCCAAATAAAAAGAGTGATGGGAACTTTAACATACAGAAAAGATCCTTGAAATCCCTGTTTTGAAAAACTTATCCGATAAATCGTTTTTTGAGTATTCGTTCTATTTATTAACACAACATTTGGGCGTTTGAAAACTCACCAGTAAAGCTAAGGCAGAAATAAACTGGCTCATCAGTTTAGCCAATCGTTATGGGGCAATTGAAAAAAAACTTGACAAGTGTTAACTGATTAGTTAACTTTGCAAAATGATCAGAGAAATTATTGTTTGGGGGGATCACTTCTATTCCTTATATAACCAACTGGATATTAAGGTTAAAAAGAAGATTGATTATGTTTTTTGGCTTATTCAGTATACAGAAAAAGTACCAATACGATTTCTCAAATACCTCGAAGAAACTGATGGTCTTTATGAAATAAAAGTCAGCACTACTTTTAAAGAGATTCGAATACTATGCTTTTTCGATGAATCAAGACTGGTAGTGGTGATCAACTGGTTTTTCAAGAAATCAAAGAAAGCCCCGAAACAAGAAATCGAGTTAGGCGAACGGCTTAAAAACGAATATTTGGAATTAAAGAAAAGGAGAAGATAAAATGAACAAGATAACCACATTTGAAGAGCATTTAGAGAAACAATATGGTAAAAAAGGAACTCCGGCTCGAGAGCAATTCGAAGCTGAAGCAATGGCTTTTCGCCTGGGAGAATTACTAAAAGAAGCGAGAATGGAAGCCAAACTTACCCAAGGAGAACTTGCTGAAAAAACTGGAACAAAGAAAAGCTATATCTCAAGAATTGAGTCCGGAAAAAGCGAAATCCAGTTATCAACGTTTTATAGAATAATAAAGCAAGGCCTTGGTAAAGATCTCCAAATATCAATTCAATAAAAACAATCGCCCCATAACATGCCGCTAAATCTCAACAAAACCATCATTAACGGTGCTTTTTAGAGGATTTATTTGGCAAAACTCACTGCCCGGGTTTCTCGTATGACAGTAATTTTGATTTGTCCGGGATAGGTCATTTCGCTTTGGATCTTCTTTGAAAGATCGAATGAAATCTGGTTGGCTTCCGCATCGGTAACTTTATCTGCGCCAACAATCACACGCAATTCCCGGCCGGCCTGGATGGCATAAGTTTTTACAACCCCGGGGTAGCTCAGCGCCAGTTCTTCCAAATGTTTCAGCCGTTCAATATAGGCTTCAACCACTTCACGGCGCGCTCCCGGCCGGGCTCCCGAGATAGCATCACATACCTGAACAATCGGTGAGATAAGGTTATCCATCTCCACTTCATCATGATGGGCGCCGATAGCGTTGATGATTTCTTGTTTTTCCTTGAACTTTTCGGCCATCTTCATACCAAGAACAGCATGCGGTAATTCTGGTTCGGTATCAGGAACTTTTCCGATATCATGCAGCAACCC
Source organism: Bacteroidota bacterium (assembly GCA_037137455.1). Lineage (GTDB taxonomy): Bacteria > Bacteroidota > Bacteroidia > Bacteroidales > FEN-979 > CAIVAT01. Next base: position 3,480 of record JBAXKG010000098.1, on the reverse strand, counting down.
GGCTCGCTTTGCCAGTTTGGGATTTAACCCAAGTTCTGCCGCCATAGTGGCACATAGCTTTGCAACTTCGATTGAATGCTGGAGCAGGTTTTGCCCGTATGAAGAACGATACTTCATTTTTCCGATCATCCTTACAAGTTCGTGGTGCATGTTATGGATCCCCAGATCAATAGTAATCCGTTTTCCAGTCTCAATAATCTCCTGCTCGATCTGTTTTTTGGTTTTGGCAACTACCTCCTCAATGCGTGCCGGGTGAATGCGGCCATCGGTAACGAGCTTATGCAGTGAAAGCCTGGCAATTTCCCGCCTAACCGGATCAAATCCCGACAGAAGAATGGCATCAGGTGAATCGTCGATGATGATTTCGACGCCTGTAAGTGATTCGAGGGTACGGATGTTACGCCCTTCCCGTCCAATAATACGGCCTTTAATCTCTTCACTTTCGATATTAAATACCGATACAGTATTTTCAATGGCATGTTCGGAAGCCGTACGTTGTATCGTTTCAATTATGATTTTTTTTGCCTCAGTATTGGCAGTCAGCTTGGCTTCATCAATTATATCCTTGATGTGAACAATGGCCTCCGATTTAGCTTCCTCCTTCAGGGTTTCAATCAATTGTACCTTGGCCTCGACTGCCGAAAGACTTGAAATGACTTCAAGCTTTTCAACCTGGATTTTCATCGCCTTGTCAAGGTCAGCCTGCTTTTTGTTGATTATTTCAAGCTGCTGCGACAGGGTTTGTTTGATTGTGGCAATCTCTTTCTGTTTTTTGGCAAACTCTTCAACTTTTTGATTCATTGTGCCTTCTTTCTGCTTCAGGCGATTTTCATTGCGGGATGCTTCCTCGTTTTTTTCATGAATGAATTTTTCATGTTCACCTTTCAATTGCAGAAATTTTTCCTTGGCCTGCAGAATTTTCTCTTTTTTAACAACTTCAGCCTTTTCCATGGCATCTTTCAACAGGACATCGCGTTTGCGCTCGAGCGCCCTGTTCAAAATAGTTCCTGTAAAGACACCTCCCAGGATGATTCCAGACACCCCGATGATAATATATAGCAGTATTCCTTCCATCGATAAAGTTTTTAAATGTAAAACCTCTATGACAAGAGATATTACGCGGTTAGTAAAATGAAGGAACGCGGAAAAATGAAAAAACCCGCACTATTCAGCGAGGTATTGATAAACCTCATACGACACGAATAGGACTGCCAAACTTTTCGAACTTCCACTGTCCGGGAGCTAACCCGATTCTCCTGCCGAAGCAGAAGTGAGGCCTGTCCTACGAGCTAGTGAGCGTTGTCCTAATATTTGTAATGTTAGGTTTACAAACTGTCTGAATTAATGCGGGTAGATATTCAGATTTTTTCAAAGAACGGTTAAAGCTTAATACTAAAATTGTTCGTCAAGGGCCTGATCAATTGCCAGAAGTTTTGCCCTCCACTGCGTCTCTTTCTCCGACATTAACTTATCATTCTGCAGGTACCCGGTGGCATATTCCAACGCTACCATAGCCAGGAGGTCCTGTTTGTCTTTGTACGCGTAACTGCCCGAATAATCTTTGATACGTTTATCGATCAGTTTGGCAGCATTTCGAAAAAGTTCCTCATGTTCTTTGTCAATCGCCAACCGGTATGATCGTTCGGCGAGGGGTAACGATATGGAAAGTTCCTCCATTAGTCAGGTTACGAATTCTATTCTAAGTATTTAAAAGCCCGATACATTTATCAATTTCCCGCACAAGTTCGTTGATTTTCAATTTTGCTTCTACGTTTCCTTCTTTTAGTTCCAGTGTTTTAGCTAGTTTTAATATTTTACTCTTTTCTTCCAGTTGTTTAATGATTTGTTTTTGTTCGTTAATGACCTCTTTTAATCCCTGAACCTCATTGATTAACCTCTTGTTATCATTTCGCGCCAACTGATGCTGCTCAATCAGCTTCCTCATCTTATACTCAATCCCGGAAACCAATGTGGCGACATCTTTCATTTCGCTGTCTCCTCTATTATTTATGCAAAGATAATTAATTATTTTATTTTTTTTCAACAATGTACATAACCTTTTGATCTTTCGCCTGATTAAGCTTGAAAATTGCTTTTCATTAAAACAACTGATATGAACGAACAATTTCTTTCCTACCTCTGGAAGTACAGACAAATCAATTCCGATCTGAAAACCGAGTCGGGATATGCGCTCACAGTTCTGCACCCCGGCGATCAAAATACCGACAGCGGACCCGATTTTTTTAATGCCCGCCTGCGAATTGGAAACACAATATGGGCCGGAAATGCAGAAATCCATGTGCGTGCATCGGATTGGTACAAACATGGTCATCAATCTGATCGTGCTTACGATAATACAATCCTTCATGTTGTTTATGAATCCGATATTTCAGTTTGCCATCAAAATGGTGAGCCAATCCAAACCCTTGTTCTGAAAAATCAATATTCTGAATCGATTTTCGAACAATATCAGTCGATGATGCAGAACCATCAATGGATTCCATGCTATAATCAACTCCGTAATACCTCCGAAAACAATTTCAACCTTTGGGTTCCGGCGCTGGCAGTAGAGCGGCTTATTCATAAATCTGTCAGCATTAAAAAACTTTGGGAAAGTTGCGGACATGACTGGGAAGAATCTTTCTACAGGCATTTTGCCTTGAGTTTCGGATTCAGAACCAATGGACTTCCATTCGAATTGTTAGCTAAATCAATCCCGTTAAAAATCGTTCGTCAACTTTGTGACAGGCTTTTTCAGGCAGAGGCTTTATTCTACGGACAAGCTGGTATGTTATCGGAGAATTTTTCAGATGAATACCCCCGGGCATTATTAAAGGAATATCATTTTCTGGCCGCCAAATACAACCTCTCACCGGTTCACGGATGTTACTGGAAATTTCTTCGTTTAAGGCCTGCTAACTTCCCGACCCTTCGAATAAGCCAATTTGCCGGCTTTCTAATTAATAAGCGCGCCAGCTTCTTCAAAATGGTTGAATCCGGCACTTTTAGCGAAGTCGCAGAGTCATTGAATATATCGGCATCTGAATATTGGAATAGACATTATTTATTTGATAAAACTTCTCACTTTCAACCGAAATCCATCGGACCGGTTTGTGTCAATCTTTTAATTATCAACGGACTCGTTCCTTTTCTTTTTTTCTATGGATTGGAAAAAGATCAACCATGCCTGCGTGAAAAAGCGCTGAATTTTCTTGAACAACTTCCTGGTGAAAGAAATTCGGAAATTGTAAAATGGGAAAGCGCGGGGCTGCCTTGTGGAAATGCCATGCAAACACAGGCATTGCTGCAACTTAAATGGTTTTATTGCGATAAAAAACGATGCCTTGAATGTCGTATCGGCAGCATTTTGCTTGCACCCAAAAAACCGGAATAACCTACACTACCTCACCCACTCACTCACTCAATCAATCAATCAATCAATCAATCAATCAATCAATCAATCAATCAATCAATCAATCA
>JBAXKG010000097.1:0-6455 GCA_037137455.1 Bacteroidota bacterium | reverse complement strand
AATCTTTGTAGATAATCCGCTTTGCCCGGCCAATCCTGAGAGTTTTTGGAGTACACAAAGACAATCAAATATCTGAAAGGAATTGAGGAAAAGTACCTACTTTGATAATTTTCAGGAAGTGATAATATTCCATATTTAACATTCCACCTCCAATTGGATTGAAAATTATAATAATCAACTATATAAAAAATATGAAAAAATTATTTGTAATCATTATCGCTTGCTGTTTGATTCAAACAGCCGTTAATTCCCAAAATAAACCGGATTCTTTAGTGGCCAAAAACAGTGGCCCTGGAACTTACAAAATCCTAAAAAAGGATAGCGGTCTCATAAGAATTCCATTTAAGATGCATAATGGAAAACCGCTTATGGATTTAGAAATTAATGGCAAGAAAGCTACGTTAATGATTGATAACGGGATTTTGTGGGATCAGGTTTGGCTTTTAGGGTCACCATTGGTCGACGAACTCGGGCTAAAGCCAATAGAGGAATCAACAATTGGTGGAACGGGTGAAGGAGACCCAACACAAGCATATACTGCGAAGAACCTTACCTTGAAGTTTCAAGATATTGAATTCTATGAGCAACCAGTATTGGTTTCGCCGACCAGCGCTGGTTTCGCAAAAGCATTTCCTGGGGCAGATGGGCAACTTTGCAATACGTTTTTCAAGCATTTTATAGTTGAATTCGATTTTATTAAGATGGAGATTCTATTACATGATCCGAAATCTTATAAATATAACGAAACGGGAAGCATACTTGATATGAAGCTAAATGAAACAGGTACATACTCAATCCCTTTTGATTTTGTAATGCCCGACGGTAAAGAGTATAAAGATAGAATAGATATTGATTTAGGTGGAATTTATCCTTTGAAAATTGCTTTGAATAATAAGCATAATATTCCATTGCCATCTGATGTTAAAACTACGTTCAGCTATGGAATACAGGGTAAAACAGCTGAATATCGTGGTGTAATTCAAAGTATGACCATTGGAAAGTACAGGTTCGAGAATCCAACTGCAATTTTTGGCGACGAAAAGACCTCCCGTGTACACCCCAATAATTTGGGTGTAATTGGACTTCCGCTCTTTATGAAGTTCAATACAATCTTCGATTATTTTAACAACAAGCTCTTCCTAATACCAAATAAAAACTTTACTTCTCCTTTTGAAAATTAATGAAAACTTATGAAAAATAAAATCGTTTGTATTGGACTTCTTGTACTTCAAACTTGCGCTCTCTTTGCTCAAGTTAGCAACGATAAAGTGAATCCAATATATAAAAACTCAAAAGTTGTTTTTGATAATTCAGCCATCGAAGCAATATACCTGCATCCACTAGAAATATTAAGTGATGTTGACTCATTTTGGACAAACAACAGGGCGTTTTTTCTTACAAAACAGTGGCATACTCGAAACATGGTTGAGATACCGCTTGAAAGTTGGAAGAAGAGTATTCAAAAGATTTCCAAACTTTCGATAAAGGAAAGGAAAAACCAGTTTGCGTTTATCAATGCCAAACAAATTATGGGCAGTCACAATTCGTTTTACGAAAAAGCGATACCTCATATTTACTCGTTCCTCCCTCCATCAACCCCAGAAATTGAAACCAGTATTTACCTGCTAACCGGAACAGTTCCCTATGCATTTACCTATTCGGGCGATATTGTGATGGATGTTGCTTCTCCAAACTTTAACAGGGATCCCGAAAGAATTATCAATATTATAGATGAGGCAACTTCCTCCCTCGATTCGGAATCGGAGCGGCTGGTGCAGGATGCGCTGGAAAAGCTAATGAAGGGACGCACCTCCATTGTCATTGCGCACCGCCTCTCGACTATCCGACATGCCGACCATATCCTTGTGCTCGACAATGGCAGAATTGTTGAACAGGGTACACATGACCAACTGATACAGGTGGCAGATGGATTATACAGAAATCTCAGCGGGTTGCAGTTTGCAGGATAACCATAAACTCAGAACCACAAACCATACTCCTAAACAGACCATTGGAAAATTTACCATCCAATTGTTGCCCCATATTTAATAGTTTTGCATGTTTTCATATTATCTATCATCTGTATGTTGAGAGCGACAAAATTAATTATCCTTTTCGTGTTTTTCTGCTTGCTAACCGGCACAGTCTTTGGGCAGCAAAATGACTCCATCGCGATCCTGGAACAAAAGCTGACCGGAAAACTGCCGGATACCACGAGATTAAATACCCTGATAAGGTTGTCGGACGTATGCATGGCAAATAATACCATGCGCAATTTGGGGGAGGTTTACATTGCAAAAGCGATGGAATTTACCCACGAAAAAAAGCTGCCTGTTCCTTATCGTTTACGATGGTTGCACGCCATGCTGCTGCAATCGCATCAAATGCAAAAAGAAGCTGTCGGGGAAATGGAAACGGTGATAACCTATCTGGAAGGAAAAAACAATTTTCAGGAAGCCGCGGAAGCAAGAAATTACCTGGCAACGATTTTATTTTTCGCAGGTCAGTTTAACGAAAGCATTGATCTCTATCAGAAAAACATCTCCATCGCCCGGGAAAAACATTTAAAAACAATCATCCCGAATGCCTTCCAGGGTATTGCCAATGTGTACGGTCAAACGCCAAAGTACCTGGAGCAGAAAAAATACATGTTGTTGTTCCTTGAGGAGGCCAGAAAGGAAAACAACCCTGAACTAACTGCACTGGCGTGTTTCAGAACGGGAAACGTTATCATGTTTCTCGACAGTAACCTTAAGGTTGTCATGCCATATCTTCAGGAATCACTGAAAATCAAAAAATCCCTCAACGATTCGCTGGCAGTGATGACAACACTGAATATGATCGGATGGTTTTATTACTTAAAACATATACCCGACTCTTCACTGCACTATTATCTTCAGTCGGTCACCTATTGTTCACCATCGAACATTGCGGGCTTTGCGAAACCATATGGAAATATCGGCACCATTTACAGGGATAAGAAAGATTACAGTAAAGCCTTGTTTTATTATAACTTGTGTGAGTTATATGGTAAAAAAACAAGAGATTTCTACATTTTAGCAGGATTGTATAAGGACATGAGCGATATGTACATTACCCGGGGTGATTACAAAATGGCCTATAACTACCATGTTGCTTTTAAAAATTCAAACGACTCACTGAACGCGGGAAAATACCTCGAAGGACTTGGCTATGCCCGTGCGAAGTTTGACACTGAGGCCAAGGAGAAGGAGTTGCAACTGCTCAACCTGAAACTTGAACAACACAAATATTTCGCATGGGGAATTGCCGGGTTTATATTGCTTTTGCTCATCATTGGCTTTTTGCTTTATTACCAGTCTAAACTGACTGTAAAGCGAAAGATCAGCGAGATGACCAACAAGTTATCTGAAATCACCCATGCAAATCTGCGTCAGCAGATGAATCCGCACTTTATATTCAACACCCTGAATTCGATCCAGTACTACATGTATCAGCATGATAAAATCGCCACAAACAATTATCTCACAAAGTTTTCAAGGCTGATCCGGAAAATTCTGGAAAATTCACAGCATACCCTGGTACCGGTCAAGGATGAACTCGATGTCATTCAGCTCTATCTTGAACTTGAAACCCTGCGGTTTAAAGAAAAATTCACCTTTGAAATCATCATCGATGAAGAGATAGATACCCTGACTTACAAGATTCCAACCATGCTGATTCAGCCATATGTGGAAAATGCTGTTTGTCATGGACTTATCAATAAACCCGACCGCGGATTGCTGACGCTGCAAATGCGTTTATGTGATCACCATATTTGCTGTACGATAAAAGACAACGGCATCGGCAGGGAAGCGGCCATGGAGATAAAAAGACATAAAGACAGCCCCCACAGTTCCCTGGGAACAAAAATCACCGAATCACGGATAAACATAACCAATGCCCTTTACGGAACCGACCTGAAGGTTGTTTTCACCGATCTGAAAGATGAGAACAACAACCCCTGTGGCACCTTAGTTGAACTTCAATTACCCCTGATGACATGACAAAGCCCCTGAAAACACTCATCGTGGATGATGAAGCCGATGCCGTTAATTTCATCCGCTCCATCATCCAGGAATATTGTCCGAAACTGAAGGTGATCGGTACAGCCAGCAACGCCAATGATGGTATTAAAATGATTCTGGAGCATCAACCGGAGTTGGTTTTCCTGGATGTTGAAATGCCCCATGGAAGCGGGTTTGACCTGCTTGTCCAATTTCCAAATAAACTGTTCGACGTTGTCTTTATCACCGCATTTAATCAATACGCTCTAAAAGCGATCAAATTCAGCGCGGTCGATTACATTCTGAAGCCCATTAACATCAGTGAATTTATAGAAGCAGTTGATAAGGTTATCGGGAAAAGATCACATACCTACAACCAGAACATCAATTACGGAGAATTGCTCGAAAACCTGAAATCAGCCCTGCCTACAAAGCTGGCAATCCCAACATCTGAAGGAATGGAGTACCTGAACACCCGGGAAATCATTAGGATTGAAGCCGACCGCAGCTACTGCTGGTTTTACCTCACGGGAATGCGGAAACACCTCGTATCCAGGAATCTCAAGGAGTACCAGGACTTGTTGAGTGACCGGAATTTCTTCCGGACCCACAATTCCCACCTGGTCAACCTGGAATTTGTAAAAAAATATGTCCGCCAGGAGGGCGGGTACATCGAAATGGCAGATGGTTCGCAAATTCCCATCTCCCGTATCAAACGAGACCTGTTTCTTCAGCAGATGGCCCGGCTGAGCAGATAGCCATGAAAAAATTAGGCGCCTAATGATGCCAATGAAATTACGTTTATTCCGTCGTTCCGGGTGTAACTTATTCCTGTTCCGGTAATAATGTTGAGCGATTTGGGCGGTTTTACTTTTTTTGTATCCAATATCGAAACTAACTTGCTGAGACTAATCGCAGCTTCGTCAAATTGCCCTGTGCCGAGTTTTATTTCAAAAGCACACCAGTCGCCATTGTATTTTTGCACAATGCTGTCCACTTCCAAACCGCTCGAATCGCGATAATGATATACTTTGGCATCATTTGCCTGCGCATATACGCGCAGTTCGTGCGTAACGAGTGATTCAAACAAAAAACCGGTAAAATTCAGATCATTTAACAGCGAATTTTCGTCTGCTCCTAACATAGCAACGGCCAGAGAAACATCGGTAAAATGTCGTTTTGGCGCTTTTCGCAATGCAGAGGAAGATCGGATATGCGTGTTCCAGGCAGGTTGATCCTCCACAATCATCAAGCGGTTCAAGGCATCGAGATAATCATAAATGGTTGGTCGTGTAATGCCTCCGGTTTCTTTTTCACGGATATCACTTTCCAAAGTGGAAATATCCACCAATGTTGCGGTGTTTCTGGCAAGCGAGCGCAGCAGGCTCCTTACTTTTACAGGATCGCGTTTCACATCAGAAACCCTGCTCATATCCACTTCGGTAAGCAATTCAACATAAGAACGGTTTAAGTCGGTTGCTTGCGTAACATTTTTATTTAAGAGCGTGGGAAAACCCCCAATAATCAGCTTCTCGATGATAAACTCCAGGTCGGTGGGGTTGTCATAAACATCAATTTTTTCGCCTTCAAAGAGTTTAGCCAAACTTATTTTCCCCGACGAAAAGCCTAATTCCTGCCACGACATGGTGCGCATATCGACGATGGTAAACCTGCCGGCACCCGAGTGCATTTTTGCTGATTCTTCCGGATTTGCGGAACCTGTGAGGATGAATTGTGCATTTTTTTGACGGTCGTCTATTTCGTGGCGAATGTAGTCCCAAAGTTTGGGTTGCGCCTGCCATTCATCAATAAGACGAGGTGTTTCGCCCAGCAGCAAACGTTTGGGCGCCGTGCTGATGAGAGCCTGTACTTGTTCGTCTCTGTCAACATTCAACACACTTTTAGCCAATTGTTTTGCCGATTCGGTTTTCCCACAGGATTTTGCGCCCCTGATGAGCACCGCTCCCGAAGCGTTGAGTTTTCGCTGTAACTCGTTGTCTGATATTCGTTGTTTATAATCCATGGATAATTAGAAATACAAATATAGTGTTATTTTACATTTTTCAGATACTTTAGTTTACATATTTTTAATTCAATGATTTACAGTTTTTGATCAATGGGATTAAAAGCAGGTTCTTTCCATTGTTTTCCATCTGTGCACCTTCAAGTTCATTTTGTAAGGCCATACCGTCCATTTGTAGAATGATCGATATTTAAATTGGACGCCTACATTACTTTTATTTCCTGTTTAAACTCCCAGAACATGAGAAAATACACATTATTCCTGATGATTTTTACACTGCTAAAATTACAGGCCCAGGACTATTTAATCAGTTTCGAAGGCACAGGGGCAGCCACTGCAGTTGACAGCGTAAAGGTCGAAAACCTTACCCAGGGCACCAGCCTGACTGTTAACGCCGGAAACCAGTT
>JBAXKG010000096.1:0-7064 GCA_037137455.1 Bacteroidota bacterium | reverse complement strand
CACTTGTTGTAAGCTGTTGAAAAAGTCCAAAAATACAAATCTTTTTGAGATAGCCAAAAACAAGTGTGTGACTTTCCAGAGGGTGAAAGACCCTTGTACGCCGGGGACACCCGGAAGTATTAGCAAGCCGCAAGGTGGTTTACTGCAAGGTAAACCAGAAAATTTGGTGAAGGAATTGAGGGAGAGACCGGGCAAGTCTTAATTGGTTGAACAGGTCATATTAATGGATGATGATTGGTAAAATGATCTTGATTTTGCCGGGTCGTCAACGATTACTATACCTGAAATTCATACCGAAAAGCATCAAATATTCATAATATACAATAAAATATATTAATAAACAGTATCAAACAGTAAAATAAGTACTATATTTGGAGAAATTAAAACTATACTTTTATGAAAACTTTTGTGGGATTCAGGGAAGTATTTAAGATCTTCCAAAACAAAGAGTCGTATTTTAATGACATCAACAAGCAACAATCAAACAGGTTGATATTGAATCAGATCCTGCTGATTTGCCTGCTTGCTTTTTTTTATGGCATGGTGATGGGCAGTTATCACAGCTTTTTGCAATCCATCGTAACCGGGCTGAAAGTCATCATTTTGTTTATCTCGACAGTGATCATCTGTTTTCCCTCCTTTTTCATCATCCAGCAGGTGCTTGGGTCGAAAATGAGTTTCAGGCAGATGATCGTGATTGTTTTAAGCGGGGTGGTTCTTACAGCCACCATCGCACTGTCGTTTGCCCCCATTGTGGTGGTTTTTCAGGTTACCGGTGGAAATTATCATTTCCTGCAGTTGCTCCATGTGGTCATCTTTGTTTTTGCCGGAATTTTCGGTATGCGGCTCATGGTCGATGCATTGAAATATGCATGTGAAAATAAAAGCATCTATCCGCAGATCGGGGTTACCATATTCAGGATATGGATCATTATCCTTGCATTTGTCGGTATCCAGCTGGCTTGGAATTTACGGCCTTTTCTGTGTGAAAAACATGAGGAGTTTAAGATTTTCAGGAAATATGAAGGTAATTTTTACACCGCCATTATCTATTCTGTTGAGCAACTCGTTTCACCGAAACAGCTTGAAAAACCTGAAGGAAAAACCACTCCCGGAAATAGTGCGGATACAACCAGTAATAAGTCAACAGGGGCAGATAAGATCTTAAATCAAATCAGGAAATAGCCCATGGATGATATCATGACATTGGAGCAGGTTGCAAGATACCTGAAGCTTAAACCGCAAACGATTTATACCTGGGCACAGGATGGTAAAATCCCGGCTGCTAAACTGGGAAAAGAATGGAGGTTCAGGAAATCAATTATCGACGTGTGGTTCGATCAGCATGTCGATGAAAAATTTTCATCATATTTTAAAACCAATACTCCGGGTTAAGGAACAATATTACTCCCGGCGTATAAAACATCATAATCCCTTCCGCAGGGCATAGCGTAATCTTATCTCTCTTTCCCGACTTTGAATAACTCGATATATCTGCCCCTGTCTGTGCGAAGCTGCCAAATTGGTGGCTTCTTTTTTAATCGAGATATTCACTTGTCAACAATCCTGTTTACACTGGCAAGATGCCTGTAATTGTCTTTTGGAGGGGGCCGTATCGCCGGAATAGTGGCTCACTTTGCTCCGGAATAGGGTAGCTCACTTTGCCCCGGAATAATCAAGAGTTGCACCTTCAGCATGCCGGCGGGGCTGCCCACTCGATTGGCAATAGTTTTTTCGCTGTATGCGGAGCCAGTAGTCTTATAATTCTTAATAGGATTCAAGTGTCACCGAAATTCTTTCCCAAAAATTAGGGGCATATACAAAATAATCATCCATAGTATAGGGAATGTTGTCTTTTCCCGCATATATTTGAATCAAATCGGTTGTGTTAAAACTCATGGTTCCTTTTATTGTTTTTGTTTCTCCAACCGGTATTGCTGATATAGTTATTGGATTAAAATTAGAGCTCCTTATAATATATCCCGGTTGTCCCATGGGGTTGTTATTAGTCTGGGTACCATCCGGCCCATTGTCGAAAATAAAAGTAGAATCGGTATTCCCAAATACATAAGTGTGTCCCGTTACTGGACAATTTCCAGTAAAACCAGGCCAATTTTGATCGAATATAGGTGCCATAAAATTTTCATGACTTGCTTTAACAAAGCATCCTGTTCTTTCAGCCCCTATGAAGATACCATCAAAATTATTGTTAACCCCCCCCTCACAATTAAGGTATTGTAAAATTTTTCCTGAAAAACTCTCATATTGCACCGGTAATTCAAATTCCTGGTAAAGGAATAAGCAGACAGCAATGAAATATATTAATTCCTTTTTATCACTGACATTGATACCTTCGGGTGTGAAACTTACAGAGCTATTATTGCTAAAATCAGCCAATCGCTGTGGACTAGCCAAATCTAATTGATTGTTAAAAAAATCAATATTGAAATGCTGGTCCATGCCTTCGTGCCAATTTGTTAGTCTTATATGTAAGAACTTTCCAACAAATCTGCTTGGGGTAATACTTGTTATGTAATCTCCAAATTGGGAATATCGATCGATCATTATTTCATTATTTGCCTTTATATTGTTACCCACTTTCGTATTATTTAAAATATTGTATGTCATAGTACATTCTAATTTCCCTCCCTCTTTCTCTTTTTTTTTGCATCCGAAAAGAATGCATAAAATTGCTAATAAAAATATTGCTCTTTTCATGTTATTATGGTTTTAAAATTACTGCCAATGGCTGGCGGTATGAAAAGTTGCCGATTGAGGGCGATGTCCAGTCAAATTACACATTAGTTTATTTATGGCACCTCATTATCAAACAAATATGGTTAATATTTCAACATAAAACAAGGCTTTTTGATAATATATTTTTACCAAGCAACATTCGGGTTAATCTTATTGACCAACTGCAAAATGATAATTATAATAGGACTGGGTTTGGAAATTTAACGAATTTCACATTCTCTAACGTAACGCTGGGTGTTGGTAAAACCCAAAGGTGTAGTGTTTGTGCGTTAGCCTAAGAATGAGGTGTATGGCAAAGTGGCTGTTTTCAAGGATTTAAACTTATTGATTTTGCTGCTCTTTTGATTTTATTCTTTGTAAAAAAGTAAGAATAACTATACCTTTGGTTTGATATGTTCGATAAGTTCAGTACCCACACTCCTTCCTGAGTCAGGATATTCCGCTTATATTTGCAAGTTATCTTCTTCGCATGAAAACAATACGATTATTTCTGTTTTTCATCGTTTACGGGCTTTTTATGCTGGGCTCCACGCTCGGGCAGTCAGTTGAACCAGTGCATTCCGATGGGGAGATTAAGCAGCCGGAAGTACTTAAAATGAGCGAAATTCCCTCCAGGTCTGTACAGCTGGTATCCAAAACCCGGGAGGCAATTCTTAACCTATATAAAGCCGGTACCCTGGAAATGATCAAAGCCAGGAACGAACTGATCCGTTCAAAGATCGACACCAGCCTTTTAAAAGTAATAGACCGGAATGATACCCTGATCAGCCTCCTGACACTGGAAAGCAGGAAAATATTTCTGCAACAGCAGGAGCGGATCATTGCAAAGGAAGAACATCAGCTTAGAGAGATTCTCCAGTCACATGAGGATTTGATGAACATGCTTCAATGGGAAGAAGAGGTATGGAAAAAAACCAGGCTTCTGTTACATAAGGATTCACTTAACAGTCCCGTTACCCGGAATATGGCGACCACGATTGTTTTCATTGATTCCGCGCAGAGCCTGATTGACAAGAAATCAGAGATGATGATCGAAATCCTAGAAAAGACCATCACCCTGAGTATAAAGATCGACCTTGCCCTTCAAAGAACGCTTGACCGCATCAAACGGACAGAATTGAATTTATTTACCAAAGGCCAGGTTCCTTTGTTTGGTATTGATTTCCGAAAGGATTACCTGTATGCCTTCACCCATGCACTTCAAACCTTCAAAAAGGTAAAGTTAAAAGAACTTGGCGATTACCTCCTTGTTCATCAGCCTTTAATTATCATATTGTTGTTGCTTTTTTCAGCCCTCCTGGTACTTTTTTACATGCTAAAGAGAAGGGTCCACCTTAACCTGGAAGGATACGGAAAATTTTACAAGGAGATGCTGCTGGTCCTGATCTCAAAGCCTTTGAGTGCGGCAGCCTTGCTAACCCTTTTAGCAGCTGCGTTTATCTTTCCTGATCGCCCTTACATCTTTCGTGAGTTAATTGTGTTTATCACCATTTACCCTCTCTTTAACCTGTTTAACAGGATCATGGACCGCAAATACCAGGTATATCTCTATTGGTTCGGTTTTATCATTTTAATGTACCTGTTAATTATACTTGTCGTTTCCGACATTGTACTTGCCCGTCTGATATACCTGATTGTTGCAGTTTTTGAAGCAGGCCTCCTCGGAATGATGCTTGTCAAACTCAGGAAGCACATGGACATGGGCCTCCTCAGGAGCCTTGTTTACATCTTTGTTATTTTTAATCTGGCCCTTGCCATAACGGGGCTGGCCTCAAATCTTTCAGGCAGGGTTGTCCTCACTTTCATGGTTATCAATGCAGTGTTTATCAATACCCTGAGTGCGATGATGCTTTATGTTGCCATCATCATGCTGAATGGAATTGTTGTTCTGGGAATCGATTCACCTCAGATCCGAAAATTGAATATTTTCAACCTTTACGGGGAACAGATAAAAGAGTGGTCGATCCTGATCCTGAACATGCTGACCGTGTTTTATTGGCTTGTGGGGTTTTTACAGGCTTTTTATATAGATAATTACGCGTCGGACCTGGTCATCTCTTTTTTCACCTACAAGTTTGTGATTGGAACTGCCAGTTTCTCGCTCGACATTGTTCTGCTTTTCTTTGCAGTCATCTTTGGCTCCTTTTTTTTAGCGAGGTTCCTTCAACTGATCCTGGAGAACGATGTGCTCAACCGCATGCCATTGTCCAAGGGTCTTCCCCATACCATAGCCATGTCGGTAAAGTACAGCCTGATCGTTTCAGGTTTTTTCCTGGCATTCAATGCTACGGGCATCCCGATGGACAAATTCACCCTCATCCTTGGAGCATTCGGCGTGGGTGTCGGCTTTGGACTTCAGAAAATATTCAGCAATATCGTCTCAGGATTGATCCTCCTGTTTGAAAGGCCCATCCAGATTGGCGATACCGTGCAGGTTGGCACGCTCATAGGACGTGTAAAATCAATTGATCTTCGTTCAAGCAACATCCACACCTTCGACGGCTCAGAGATTATTGTACCGAACGAACAGCTGATATCAAACGAGGTGATAAACTGGACACTTTCGGATATGAAACGCAGGGTGAAAGTCCCGCTGAGCGTGAGTATCGAGTCGGATCCCTTTCTGGTACAACATCTCGTTATGGAAATCCTCAACAATCATCCAAAGATATTGAAGGATCCAAAACCTTTGGTTTACTTCACCCTGGTTGGCCAAAGTTCGCTCGACTTTGAGCTGCTGTTCTGGATCTCCGAAAAGGGTGAAGGACGAAGCACCAAGAGCGACGTTCTGTTCGGGGTTTTTAAGAAATTAAAAGAAAATAATGTCAAAGTTCCTATCCCAAGGCAGGACATAAATATCATCAACCCTTCAATAAATGACAGTTTATGATTATAGAAATTATCATTTTGTTTTGCCTTTTCATTGTCAACGGGCTCTTCGTAATGACCGAGATTGCTATGGTATCTTCCCGGAGGACAAAACTCGAAATGGATGCCAGGGCAGGGCACAAGGGAGCGAAGGCTGCACTCGAACAATTGACTAAGCCAGCTGGCGTGCTATCGACTGTGCAGATTGTTGTTACACTCATTGGAATTCTGACCGGGGTTTTCAGCAGTGCTGAGATATCCGAAGGCTTGGCTTCCCTCCTCATCACAACCGGGATGTCGCAACCCACAGCCAATACCCTGGCACTGGTCATTGTGGTGACGATTGTGACCCTTGTCGCCATGCTTATTGGTGAGCTGGTACCGAAGCGAATTGGCCTGATCAACCCCGAAGGAGTTACCAAAGTGATGGTGCCCCCTGCAGTCTTACTTTCCAAGATACTCATACCGGTTACCTGGCTGCTTACCAAACTCAGCGATTTTATATTAAAAGTGCTCAGGATAACCCCATCCTCCGAATCCAGAGTAACGGAGGAAGAGATCCGCGCATTGGTTATGCAGGGAACCCTGGGCGGTGATGTTCAGCAGATTGAACATCTCCTCGTTGAGCGGGTGTTCAACCTTGGCGACCAGAAGATCACCTCCCTCATGACGCACCATTCGGAACTGGTATGGCTCGACGTGGCTGAAAGCAATCCTGAAAGCTGGAACAAGATCAGGGTGCGCATGCACTCGGTTTACCCGGTATGCAGGGACAACATCAACAAAGTGGTCGGCGTGGTTTACCTGAAGGAGGTGTTCATGGGCTACCGGCGGGATGTTGAGCAGAAGCTGGAAGATTATATCAGACCGGCACAGCTTATCCTCGATTCGATGACGGTATATGAAACCCTTGAATTGTTCCGGGAAAAAAAGACGCATTACGGACTGGTTGTCGACGAATACGGATCCATCGCCGGAATGGTGGTGCTGAACGACATACTGGAAGCCATTATCGGGGAATTCGACAAGGGTGAATCCCTGATCCCTCAGATCCACCAGCGGGCCGACGGCTCCTGGCTGGCCGACGGGCAGGTGTCGTTCTATGAGTTTGCCTACAAATTCAACCTGCAGGGATTTGACAAGCACAATGTAAAGTTCAATACGCTGGCCGGACTAACCATCAGCATGATGAAACACTTCCCGAAACCGGGGGAGAAATTCATTTTCATGGGTTACGAGCTGGAGGTGGTCGACCTTGACGGAAACCGCGTTGACAAGCTGATTATAAAAAAATTGTAGCCCCTTTGGAAAAAACGCTGGCTTTGACCAGTCTTCGCCGATACAGCCTGACCATCTCAGTTTATAGATTGTCAATAAGTTAAGGTGGTCAACCAAAACCGGCGCAAGGTGGTCAGATGCTCCGGCTTGTCCGATCGCAT
>JBAXKG010000095.1:0-7291 GCA_037137455.1 Bacteroidota bacterium | reverse complement strand
TCGGAGATGACCGACCGGGGTTTTGTTTCAGAGAAATCGATGAGATAAACGTTCATATTTTCATCCAACAGGATATTCTGCATATTCAGGTCGCCATGACAAATTCCGGTGAAATATTCCATACTCCAATCACGGCGCCTGGCAAACTCATGTTTAAGAAACCAAAAGGGGTTAAGGATGGGTTGGGTCTTTTCGCGTATCACGATGTATTTTTCCTCTGCCGAAATGGAAAACAGGTCGTTGACTGTTTTGTAGATATGAGGAAAAAATGTAAAAGTGGGATCATGATCCCTGAACGGGAAGATTGTTTTACTCACTGGCTGGCCATACCAGGGTTTAAGGATTTGGAGGAAGACTTTATCGAAAAGCGGTTCAAGAAAAGAAATATCTGATTGCTGGTAATAGTGAGTCAACCATTTCAGTTGGTTCGATTCACCTCCAATTCCAACGAAATTATAACGAAGCGCCATAGTTTCGCCTAAGTATTCTGCACCCAGCACAACGGCACAATTATTAAAAATATATGGAAGAGCGTATTGCTGGCATCGTTCCGATTCCCTGGCGATAAGGTCACGGTGGGCGATCTTGAGCACGGTAGGCCTCATTTTCCGGCCCTCATGGTCGAAGGAGGTAACGTGATAGGTTTGCGCCGAATATCCTCCATGCAAGGGATCAATCTGCAACTTCGATGAATCGCTGTAAAGCAACCTTGCCAGGAATAACTTGTTGGATTCGAAAACCATTCCGGGTTTCGTCTCGATAGTCAACCTTTTTGTTCTGCCATCAACAGATTTGTCGGCATGAAACAGCCATGCAATCGGGTTTTGAAGAAAAGTGCCTGGATTGAACGATCTTACGGCAATGATGTTCACAAATGTCATATGGCGCCTGATGATTTCAGAAAGCGGATTTTCCGGTGCAGAAATATCCAGTTCAGCCAAAAGAAAAGTGATTCCGATAAATTCCCTCATTTGACCATTTTCTGACAGAAATTTTTGAAAATGGCACATTCCGTTATCTCTGAAAAAGCCCTCCAAATCATCATCATTTGCTAAAGCCAAGCTCAATGAGGGTTCATTTTTGTCGAGGTTTGCCAATACCATCAGGGTCGCACGATTTTTTGAAAGGCTATTATCCCTCAAATATTTTATAGCCTTGACAAATTGACCAAATGATAATATTCCCGGTGAAGTTAATTTTAACGAACCAGTATGCTGGCGTCCAAATGACAGGGCCTCACAAACCGGTAAACCGCTCTTTGCCGGATCGGATGTGATTCTAAAGTCAGGATCTGCAGATTGATTTAACGGTAAAATACCTGAACAATTTTCCAGCGTTACAAAGAGGTCTGCACATCTGGTATCGCCTGCATCGGTATTGAGAAGTGAACCAAAGCCTATCGCGTACCCAAGTTCGTGATAGCTCAATATTTCTGTTGCCAGGCAGAGTTGAGCCGTTATTTTTTCTTCTCCGGTTTGTTGATATACCAAATGATGATGATCGACCGAAATCTCTGTGATTTCAGTCATATTTTTCCTGCCAGATTGAATGATAGCCAAAGCAGCCTCCACTCCGGATTCAAAACGTAATACGCGGTGCAGGCCGGCTATCTCGAGTACATGAAATACATCAGGAACAACACCGGCCAGGAATAGTTCATTTTGACCAGGTTGCAATCTCTTTTTGGCTTTTAGAAGGATCCTGATTCCTGCACTCGACAAATAGGGACATTCCGACAAGTCGATAATGATATCCTCTCCATTTTCGGGTAAAGCCATCAGCGCCAGATCAAGGTCATTGCTGCTGTTTGCATCCAGCCTGCCAATGGTTTTTATGCAACGGATTTTCTGATTTGTAATAATCTCCATAATCAATAAATTTTAGTGTCTGGAATTAAAACAGAGATGGCTGCTGTCGGGCGGCTGCTTTGTTTTAACATCATTAAAGTGTAAAATTACTTTTTAATCCTTAATTTTAACCTGCGTGATTTTAATTGAAAGATATCGTTACATAATTTTGTCTATTTTTATACCTTGATAAATGAAATATGAAGCAAATAACAAAATTTACCCTGCTCATAGGGGTGCTGATACTTGTCGGATTTTCGGAAGTATTTGCCTGCACCATTTTCAGGCTGAGAGCCAAAGATGGTTCCATGATGGTTACCCGGTCGATGGAATTCGGCGTTGATCTGCGTTACGATATCATCGTTGTACCCCGAAACAAAAAGTATGCAAGCCCTTTCGCAACCGGGACCAATGGGTTAAAATGGAGTACCATATACGGTTATGCAGGGGTGGCTTCTTTCGGGCTTGATCACGGACTATCGGATGGGATGAATGAAAAGGGGCTTGCCGTTGGTGTGCTCTGGTATGAGACCGACATGAAATGGCAGGAGGTAACAACCTCTGACAGCAGCGTCGCGCTGGCCCAGTCAGTTTTTTGCGATTGGGTTTTGGGTTCATTTGCAACTGTTGATGAATTGAGAAACGCTGTGGCCGGGGTAAAGGTGTTCAATTATGTTGATCCGCCCACGGGAATGGCCCCTACCTGTCATTTTATCGTTTATGATGCGACCGGCGGCTGTATCGTCATAGAGTACGAACATGGTGAATGTCATATTTACGACAACCCGCTCGGTATCATGACCAATGCCCCCTCATTCCCATGGCACCTTACAAATCTCAGGCAGTATATCGGTTTGGAAACGGTAAACCCTCAAACTGTGAATGCAGCCGGTATGACATTCAGGCCAACCGGTCATGGCGATGGGATGTTCGGCCTGCCAGGCGATTATACGCCTCCAAGCCGTTTCGTAAGGTTGGGAATGTTCATGCATACGGTGGATCAACAACCCGATGCAATTAAAAATCTCAACCTTTGCAATCACGTGATCAACTCCTTTACCATACCATTCGGAATTATTTACGATATTTCCCCTGATGGAAAACCGGTTAATAAAGAATCAACCCAGTGGGTTACTTTCCGCGACCAGACTAACTCAATTTTATATTTTAAAACCTATGAAAATCCCACACTGCGTAAAATTGATCTGAAACAGCTCGATTTTTCTGCCAGGGAGGTCAAACGCATTCCCATGTATGGATCACAGGAAACGATCGTTGATTGTGTAAAATAAATGAGAGGTTTATAAAAAAATTCCGTATGAAAATAGCTGTATTCGGGGCGAGTGGAAAAACAGGCATCCTGATTGTATACCAGGCGCTGAACCAGGGTCACCAGGTAACTGCATTTGCACGCCATCCCTCAAAGGTCACAATTCAACATAATAACCTACGGGTTATTCAGGGCGATATCCTTGAAACTGATAAAGTCAAATTGGCAGTTGAAGGCCAGGATGCCGTACTCTGTGCACTTGGCGTTGATAAAAACAAGCCCAATACCGTGCTTTCTGATGGCACAACAAATATACTCGATGCCATGGAATCATCAGGTGTCAAAAGGTTTATCTGCATGTCCTCGGCAGGAATCCTGGGAAACGATGGCGGTTTCTGGTTCAGCAAAGTTTTAATGCCTTTGTTCCTCCGGCATGTGTTTGCCGATAAACGCCGCCAGGCTAAAATAGTTCAGGAAAGTAAAGTCGAATGGGTGATCGTTCGTCCAACGGGACTTACCGATTCACCGAAAACCAACACTTATAAGGTGAACCTGGAGAATCCAACTTCAAAAAGCGTTCCCCGTGCCGATGTGGCTGATTTTATGTTGAAATTGGTAACTGATAAACGATACGATGGGAAAATGCCGGCGCTTTCCAGTTATTAATGTGATATTTACCCTTCAGGATATTTTCATATAAGGGTTTTTTCACAAAGAGAATACAATGCTTCTACTTGATTTTTATCCGCAGAAAACTGGCATCTGACCTCACTACCGTGTTCAAAATATTTGCCAGTGATGCCGTTGACCTGTTCTGAGAGTGACAAAAACAATGGAGTTGCTGCCCCTTGATCCGGCGATTCGGAACCGCCAAAACCAAACGCGTTACTGAGTTTTGAATTGACATCGCCCGGATGACAGGAGTTTACGGTTATTCCTTTTGATTTAAGGCGTTCAGCAAAAGCCACAGTGATCATACGGTTGGCCTGTTTTGCCTGCCTGTAGGCCACGTCATTATCATATGGCCTTCTTTTAAATTCAGGATCATTCAAATCCATACCGCCTGCCCAGTAGCTGGCAACATTTACAATCCTTGCATCGGTGTCTCGTTCCATAAAAGGATGAAAATAACGGATCATCCAGAAATATCCAAGTACATTGGCAGCCCATTGCATTTCAATCCCGGCATCTGTTTCAGTACGTTTGCGTGGCGCCGTTGCAGCATTATTAACCAATAGGTGCAAAGAGCCCTTCCATCTTCTGCTGAATTCAATGATCTCTTTTTGCGAGGAAAGATCAACGGCTTCACAAAAAATATTCTGATTGGCTGTCCGATGAATCAATAGTGACCGTGTTTTTTCAAGACTTGAAATATCACGACCAACCAGGGTAAGTTCAAAACCAGCCTTCGCGATTCCATAGCAAATGGCCTGCCCGATGGCGCCGTATGCACCTGTGACAATTGATTTACTCATGTCAGTTGTTTGATCGCCTGTACGATTCCGTCTGTATCGAACCCGCATTCGCGATGCAGTTCTGCAACCGTACCATGTTCGACAAAGAGATCGGGAATCCCTAAACGAACCACCTGTGAGTTATATCCATGATCGGCCATGAATTCCAGCGCTGCTGATCCCATGCCACCCATTACCGAACCATCTTCAACGGTAATAACCTTTTTAAACCTACCGAAAACTTCATGCATTATAGTCTCATCCAAAGGTTTCAGGAACCGAAGATCATAATGTGCTATTGAATAACCAGATTTTCCAAGCGTAGCGCATGCTTCAACTGCATAATTTCCAACATGGCCAAGGGTGATAATTGCGGTATCGTTGCCATCAATTATTTTACGGCCTTTTCCAACTTCGAGTTTTGAGAGAGGTGTTTTCCATTCCGGCATCACACCACGGCCTTTAGGGTAACGAATCGCAAAAGGGCCCATTCCATCCAATTGCGCCGTGTACATCATATTTCTGAGCTCTTCTTCATTCATGGGCGATGCCACTATCATATTTGGGATACAACGCAGATATGCCAGATCATAGGCCCCATGATGGGTTGCTCCATCCTCTCCTACCAATCCTCCGCGATCGAGGCAAAAAACCACATTGAGTTTCTGCAAAGCCACATCATGGATTATCTGATCATAGCCACGCTGCATAAAGGTCGAATAAATATTACAGAAAGGAATATAACCCGAGGCAGCCATCCCGGCGCTGAAGGTAACAGCGTGCTGTTCGGCAATGCCAACATCGAATGTACGGTCGGGCATCTTTTTCATCATCAGGTTGAGGGAACATCCGGTTGACATGGCAGGTGTGATCCCGACAATTTTCGGGTTTGCCTCTGCAAGCTCAATTATCGTTCTGCCGAATACCGTCTGGTATTTGGGGGCAAGTCCGTGGCATTTATCTTCCCTGATTGTTCCGGTATTTTTGTCAAATACACCCGGTGCATGGTACACTGTCTGGTCCCTCTCGGCTTTTTCGAACCCTTTCCCTTTAACCGTATGAATGTGCAGCAGTTTCGGGCCTTTGATATCATTCATGTCGCGAAGCAACTTTACCAGGCGGATTACATCGTTGCCATCCACCGGGCCGAAATACCGGAAATTAAATGCTTCGAAAAGGTTACCACTCTTGAGAAGTGTCGTTTTTAAAGCATTTCCTAACTGTTTCACAATAGCGCGGGAGTTTTTGCCATATTTTGTTCCACCACCCATCATGAGCCAGATTTTATCGCGAAACTTGTTATAGGTCCTGGAGGTAACAATATCTGCAAGATAATCCTTGATGGCTCCCACATTTTTATCGATGGCAATCTGGTTATCGTTAAGGATTACCATGAGGTTGGCCCCTGATACACCGGCATTGTTAAGCGCTTCCATGGCCATGCCCCCGGTCATTGCCCCATCGCCTATGATGGCTACATGATGACGGTTAGTCTGGCCACTGAGTTTGGATGCCACGGCCATCCCAAGAGCTGCCGAAATAGATGTGGAAGAATGGCCTACTCCGAATGCATCGTAATTGCTTTCCGACATTTTAGGAAAACCACTGATTCCCTTATAAGTGCGAATAGTTTCAAAGCGATCTTTTCTCCCGGTTAATATTTTGTGGGCATACGCCTGATGCCCCACATCCCATATGATCTTATCATTGGGAGTATCATAAACATATTGCAGTGCAACGGCAAGTTCAACGGCGCCGAGACTGGCTCCAAGGTGTCCGGGATTCTCCGACATCACCTCAATTATGAACTGTCTGACCTCCTCACACAGCTGCGGAAGCTCTTCCAATCTGAGTTTTTTCAGATCTAACGGGAGATTAATCTGTGTTAAAAGAGGACCGGTAAACGGGGGCATATTTACTGATAAATTTGGTCGGCAAAGGTACGAAAGAAAAAGAGATGGTGAGTTTGTGATGAGATTACAACAATCCAAGTTCAAGCAATGCCGATTCGGAGAGCATATCCTTATCCCATGGAGGTTCGAAGGTTAGTTCAACCTTTACGCTGCCAACACCGCCCACCAGTTTTACGGCATCCTGCACCTGGCCTGGCATATCCTCTGCTACCGGACAATTTGGAGTTGTAAGGGTCATAAGAATATACACATCATTTGTTTTTTCATCAATTTTCAAATTATAAATCAACCCGAGATCGTAAATATTAACCGGGATCTCCGGATCGAAAACAGATTTAAGAGCGTCAATGACCTTTGCTTCGAAAGGGGAGTATAACGGGTCGTTTTTTGTTTCCATAATTATAAATTTTTTGTTGCCATTTTCAACTTGAATACGGCAGCATATAGTTTCATCTGTTTGATCATTGAACTTAAGCCGTTGCTCCTGGTTGGAGACAAATGTTCACGAAGGCCTATCTGGTCGACAAACGAAAGGTCGGCCTGAATGATGGAATCAGGTGTGTGGCCGGAAAAGACACGAATAAGCAGGCTTACAATCCCTTTGGTGATGATGGCATCGCTATCGGCAGTAAAAAACACCTTTCCATCGCGATATTCAGCATGCAACCATACTTTCGATTGACATCCGGTTATGATAAACTGATCAGTTTTGTACTGTTCATCTATTAAAGGTAAACTTTTCCCAAGTTCAATCAGGTAGTTGTATTTATCCATCCAGTCGTCGAACATGGAGAATTCATCCTGGAT
>JBAXKG010000094.1:0-7373 GCA_037137455.1 Bacteroidota bacterium | reverse complement strand
AATCAATCAATCAATCAATCAATCAATCAATCAATCAATCAATCAATCAATCAATTATTGCGAAATGAAAATTCAGAAATCAGTAACCATGACAGTTCATTTGATAACCAATTATCTGACATATAATCGCACCGAGCAGCGCGGAATATTTGTTTTATGCCTGATTTTTTTGGGCTTGATCATAGCCAATGGTGTGATACCATCAGGAACATTTCAAAAAACGCCCGATTTTACCGGCTTTTCAATGGAAATAATTGCATTTGAAAAAGCCTGGCATAAAGCAGCCGATTCCGACAGCATCGCCCGTATTCAGAAATATCGCAATTACCGAAATCGGTTCAGCGGATACAGCTATGATTCATCAAAATCAATGTTGTTTAAACCAAAACCGGTACTTATCATTGAGCTTAATTCGGCCGATACTTTTGATTTGCAGCAGTTGAGGGGCATTGGCCCTTCCTTTGCGCGGCGTATTGTGAATTATCGTGAGAGGTTAAAGGGGTTTAGCGACAAACAGCAGTTGCTTGAAGTATTTGGAATGGATACAGCCCGGTTCAAATTGATCGAATCAAATTTGAAAGTTAATGCCGATTCTGTTCGACCAATAAATTTGAATACTGTCACTTTTAAGGAACTTTTACACCATCCGTATTTTCCTTTCCCGATCACCAAAAATATTATGATTTACCGGCAGAAAAACAAGAATTTCAAATCACTGGAGGAATTAAAGAATATTGAAGGCGTTAACGATTCACTTTTCAGGAGGATGGTCATCTATCTGAGGCTCGGACCATAATCCGTCATCATTTTCATCTTCGTCTCCCCAATCCCATGATTTTCGCTGTGGACCCTGGCGGCGGTAATAAACAGCAAGAACTATTCCCGCAAGGAGGCCCATCAGGTGCGATTCCCATGAGATAGGCTGGTTCGGAAAAAGTTGTGGGAAAATGCCCCAGATAAGTCCGCCGTAAAGAAAAGTCACAAGCAAAGTTGTAACCAGAAGGCCTTTTTCCCTTCTGATGATACCGCTGAAAAATAAAAACGAAGCGAGGCCATAAATAATACCACTGGCGCCGATATGGCCGGCGCCTCCCCTGGCATAAACCCAAACCCAGATTCCTGTTATGATGTAAAGCAAACCCAGTATCATCCAGGCGATATCTTTATAAAAGTAAAAGAGGAACGCGCCAAGAACCAGTAGAGGCAATGAATTCGCGAACAGGTGCGCGAGGTCAGCATGCAGGAATGGCGATGTGAAAATCCCGATCAATCCTTTTGCCTGCAATGGATACAGTCCCCAATTATTTAACTCCAGGTTAAAAATAATATCGGCGCCTTTGATAAGCCATAACAGGATCAAAAATATTGCAGGATAAAAAAAACTCCTGTAAAATCTTATTTTTTCTTCGTCGGCCAAGCTATAATAATTCGCGTTAAAATTAGTTAAAATAGAGTCACAAAGGTACCGGAAATAAAAATAGAAGTACCTTTGATCGCTCAAAACCATTGTTAATTAAGCTATTTAAGATGAACAAATTAATATTTGTAAAGATTTGCCGAATCAACTCCCTGATTCTCTTTTTCTTATTTTTTTCATTTGGCCTGCATTCTCAAACACAACGGCAGGACCCGAATGCCGGAATTAAAAAGTACAATGCCGCGATGCAACTTATCAATTATGCTTATGTTGATACGATTAACGAAGCAAGGCTTACTGAAAAAGCAATTATTGAGACTTTGAAAGAGTTGGATCCGCATTCGGTGTATATCTCCAAAAAGGATGTCAAGAAAGCCAATGAACCTCTTGAGGGTAATTTTGATGGTATCGGAATCCAATTCGAGATAATTAAAGATACTATCTCTGTGGTTCACGCAATTCCGGGCGGCCCTTCCGAACTGCTGGGTATTTTTTCGGGTGATAAAATTGTAAAAATTGATGGTGAGTCAGTCGTTGGAAAAAAAATCACAAATCAGTTTGTTCTTGACCATCTCAGGGGCAAACGAGGAACCAAAGTGAATGTTTCAATTTTCAGGCGGGGGAAAAAGGATTTAATAGAATTCACAATCACCCGCGATAAAATCCCTATCAACAGCATTGATGCTGCTTACATGATTAAGCCCGGCATTGGGTATATTAACCTGAATAAATTTGCGCAGACTTCAATGCAGGAATTTAATGATGCCATGACCCTTCTGAAATCTCAGGGGATGAAAAGTCTGATACTCGATCTGCGTAATAATTCAGGCGGTTATATGGGAACCTCTATTGAATTATCCGATGAGTTTCTTGGGCCTGGCAAACTGATCGTTTATACTGAAGGAAGGCAGGCCCAGCGTGAAGATTTTTATTCTTCTGCCAGGGGGCGGTTTGAATTGGGGAAACTGGTGATAATGATCAATGAAAATTCTGCCTCGGCCAGCGAAATTGTATCAGGTGCAATCCAGGATTGGGACAGGGGAATAATTGTCGGGCGCCGATCATTCGGAAAAGGACTTGTTCAGAGGCCATTTCAGCTTCCCGACAGCTCACAGATCCGTCTCACCACAGCCAGGTATTATAATCCTTCAGGGAAATGTATCCAAAAACCATATTCCGAAGGAATTGATAAATATTATGAAGATTTCAGCGTCCGGATGAAACATGGGGAGTTGATCCATCCCGACAGCATAAAATTTCCTGATTCGCTTAAATATTACACCTCAAAAAAACGGATTGTTTACGGAGGCGGAGGAATAATGCCCGATGTCTTTATTCCATGGGATTCAACGCCGATTTCGGATTATTACCTTGAATTGCGGCGAAAAAATGTTGTTAATTCTTATGTCGGTGATTATGTTGACAAAACACGCAAAAGCCTCAAAATTTCCTATCCGGATTTCATTTCGTTTGACAAAAATTTTCTTGTCGACAGCTCTTTCATGGCCGATTTCTTCATCTATGCCGAAAAGGAGGGAGTGAAGAAAGATGAGAAAGGATATGCTGCATCAGAAAAACTCATTAAATCGCAAATCAAGGGCTTGATTGCTCAGAAGTTATGGGATATGAATGAATTGTACGCGATTGTTAACCAGTATGATGAGGAGGTTCTGAAAGCTGTTGAAGTAATACAGGATGACAGGTTGTTCGAAAAGCTTAAAATTGACCATTAACCCGGGCGCAGATTTCGATTTGCCATTTGTTTATGTGGCCCTTCCGGTGATGGATGAACCGGAATTTTTACCACGCTTGCTGAATTGTATTGCAGGACAATCGTACCGCAGGTTCAAATTATTTGTTTGTATTAATCAGCCGGAGTCATGGTGGAATGAACCAGATAAAATTGTTGTCTGCGAAAACAATGCAAAAAGCCTGAAAATTCTTCAGGATTTTAAAAATGAAAATGTAACCTTTCTCGATTTCACCTCCAGGGGCAGGGGCTGGGCCGGAAAGCGACATGGTGTGGGCTGGGCCCGCAAAACCCTGATGGATCATATCAGTAAAGAGGCCAACCCCGGTGATATTATTGTAAGCCTCGATGCCGATACATTTATAACACCCGATTACCTGCTTTCTGTCGCCCTTAATTTTAAAAACCACCCCGGTGCAGTTGCCCTGGCGGTGCCATACTTTCACAAAACGACCAGCGATATAATCGCCAATCGTGCCATCCTGCGTTATGAGATTTATATGCGCCATTATTTTCTCAATCTTGAGCGAATTGGTTCTCCGTATGCTTTTACGGCGCTTGGTTCTGCCATGGCGCTGCCCGTTTGGGCCTACCGTGCCATCGGAGGGATGACACCAAAACTTAGCGGCGAAGATTTTTATTTTCTTCAAAAACTCAGAAAATATGGAGAGATTTTATTGTGGAACGATGAGATGGTTTACCCTGAAGCACGTTTTTCGGATCGCGTTTTTTTTGGAACCGGTCCGGCAATGATCAAAGGCGCCGCGGGCGACTGGAGTAGTTACCCGGTTTATCCACCGGCATTATTTGACGAAATTCTTGAAACGTACCTGCTTCTTCCTGTTTTATATCTTAAATCGATGCCAACTGCTATAGCCAGGTTCATGATTATGGCAACAAAAGAGCGGGATCCTTTTCATCCTTTACGTTTGAACCACAAAGACCCTGATCATTTTTCGAGGGCATTCCATGAAAAATTCGATGGATTGAGGATGCTTCAGTTTCTTAAAAATTCGAATGAAAATTGTCGATCGACCGATGAAGAAAATCTTCGTGAATATATGAACAGGTTTTATCTAAATACCGAACTCGAAAAATATGAGATCGATCTGGAAAAATTATCTTTTTCCGAATCTCCTGTAAATGAATTAGAAAAAATCAGATCATTCCTTTTTGATAAAGAGATGGAAGTCCGGGTTAATTCAACACATGTGTAACAAGGTCGGCTGCCTCTTTAAGGGTGATGGCCGAGTGCACTTTTAATCCGGATTCATCGATAAGTTTTTTCCCCTCTTCAGCATTAGTGCCCTGCAACCTTACAATGATCGGAATATTGATCTCGCCAATATTTTTATATGCATCCACAACACCTTGAGCAACCCGGTCGCAACGGACAATTCCACCAAATATATTTACAAGGATCGCCTTTACGGCAGGATCTTTAAGGATTATCCGGAATCCTGCTTCCACACGTTTGGCATTTGCAGAGCCGCCAACATCAAGGAAATTGGCAGGGTCGCCACCCGATAGTTTAATAATGTCCATCGTGGCCATGGCCAATCCGGCTCCATTAACCATGCAGCCTACATTGCCATTTAGTTTGACGTAATTCAAGTCATGTCGTGATGCCTCAACCTCATTGGGATCCTCCTCGTCCAAATCGCGCATCACGGCTATATCAGGATGACGGAACAAAGCATTATTGTCGATTACCATCTTTGCATCAGCTGCTAAAATTTTATTATCAGAGGTCTTAAAAACAGGATTGATCTCAATCAATGAGGCATCGCTTCCCACATAGGCTTTATAGATCGCAAACACGAATTTTACCATATTTTTATAGGCCTCGTCCTTTAATCCAAGGTTAAAGGCCACTTTTCTTGCCTGGAAGGGCTGTAAACCAACTTTCGGATCGATCTCCTCGGTGAAGATTAGTTCAGGTGTTTCTTCAGCAACTGCCTCTATATCCATTCCGCCCCTGGGGGAATACATAATAACGGTATGTCCCTTCTGCCTGTTCAATAGGATACTCATATAGATTTCTGTCGGATTTGTTGGCCCTGGATAAAAAATGTTTTGTTCGACATATATTTTCCTGACAAGTTTACCTTGTTTGCTTGTTTGTGGTGTAACCAGGTTCATGCCGATGATTTGCAATGCAAAATGCCTGACTTCATCAACAGACCGGGCCACTTTCACTCCACCGCCTTTTCCACGTCCCCCGGCATGAATCTGTGCTTTGACAACAAATTTATCGGTACCGGTTGCCCCCTGAAGATATTCGGCAGCTTTAACTGCCTCTTCCTCAGTATGGGCAAGAACTCCCTCGGGAATGGCAACACCATATTGCTTTAAAATAGACTTGCTCTGATATTCGTGTAGATTCATAATATTTACAACTTAGTAACGAATTTCAAAAATAGCTGTTTGAATTGGATTTACAAAAAAGAGCGTACAAAGATTTCAATTTTCTTAACTTTGCAGCTCAACCCACCTTATGATCATCGCACAAAATATTCAAAAATCCTTTGGCCCGCTTAAAGTTCTTAAGGGTATTAGTTTAGGGATAGAAAAGGGTGAAATTATTTCGATTGTCGGCGCTTCCGGAGCTGGAAAATCTACTCTTTTGCATATTATCGGAGCTCTTGATAAAGCCGATTCCGGTTCCATCAGATTGAATGGCATCAATATTCATGATCTGTCGGACCGAAAATTGTCAGATTTCCGGAACCGGCATATCGGCTTTGTTTTTCAATTTCATCATTTGCTCCCTGAGTTCACTGCCCTTGAGAATGTTTGCATACCGGCATTTATTGCAAAAAAAGGGAAAAAAGAAGCGACAAAAAGTGCCATGGAGTTACTTGATTTCATGAATCTCGGCGACCGTATCGATCACAAGCCCTCTGAACTCTCGGGTGGAGAACAACAGCGTGTGGCTGTGGCAAGGGCTCTTGTCAATAACCCTTCAGTAATCCTTGCCGATGAACCCTCCGGAAACCTTGATTCTGCATCAGCAGTGGAATTGCATAAATTATTCTTCCTTTTACGCGATACCTTCCGGCAAACTTATTTGATCGTAACACACAACCTTGAACTTGCCAACATGGCCGATCGTAAACTTACCATTAAGGATGGATTGATTGATTTATCAGAATTTACCGCCATCACATGAAAGTAAACGATCAAAAAAAAACATCCACAATCCTTTATTTCTTTTTTATTTCTGCAGTTTCCTTCGGATTGTTTTGTATAGATCAATCAGCAAACATTCATGTTGATTATCACGAAAATCAAACATTATCGGTTTTGAAGGATGATACAAGCAGTAGCCGGAAATCAGTTGAATCGGGCGATGCCTATTTTAAGATCAAAGATTATCTGAATGCAAAGTCGGCTTACCAGATTGCTGTGTCACAGAACCCAAATGATTCAATCGCCCGTGAAAAGCTACGCAAGACCATCGATTTGTTACGTTCTCAAAAAGCACAGAATATTTTGTTTGATGTGGCAGTGGCAAGCGCCGATAAGCTATTCCTGGCAGGAGATTACCTGAAAGCGCAGCAAGAATATGAAAATGCAAGCAAACTTTTACCTGATGACCCATATCCCAAAAACAAGATTAATGAAATCATAAAAATCCAGGTTGACAGACGGGTCAAAGATGAAGAATATGCCAAAGCCATTGTATTGGCTGATAAGTTCTATGTTAATAAAAATTATCAGGATGCCCTTCTTGATTATAAAAAAGCCGGAACCATCAAACCCGATGAAAAATATCCTCAGGACAGAATAAGGGAACTTACAATGATCCTCGCCGATCAAAAAACCAGGGATGATTTGTACAATAAGGCAATTGCCCAAGCCGATCTCTCTTTTAAGTCTGACCAATATCCCGAAGCTATCAAATCATACAAGGATGCATTGGTGATAAAGCCAGGGCAGGTATATCCCACAAATAAAATTAAGGAAATTGAAGGCATTATCGCAAGGATGTCAAACGCTCAGGCTCAATATGATAAATTTATCACTTTGGCCGACAGCTTTTACATCGATAAAAAGTACCTAATGGCCAGGGAAAACTACCTGAAGGCCACGATAGCGAAGCCTTCAGAGAGTTATCCGAAAGAGATGGGTACTAAGGCTGATAAAATGCTTTCCATACAAGAAGTGGCGGTGGTTAAAGTTCCGGAGGCCAAAATTCCGGAG
>JBAXKG010000093.1:0-7420 GCA_037137455.1 Bacteroidota bacterium | reverse complement strand
CCGGGAAATGCCTGAGGAAATAAATGCAGCATCGTATAATGATGCGAAAGAGAACTGCTTTGCCATAGTCAGGCAGGACGGGGAATTTATTATTTGTTTTTTTTAGGATAACGCATTAACACATATTCCATTCGCGATGCATACCTTATTCTCGTCTCAGCCTCCTTGCTTTTGTCCGAAATATATATTGTCGTTTTGCCACCATCAAGAACTACGGGATATTTACCAATTAGTGATCCCATCAAAAGTTTTGCATCGGAGATTTTTAACCCTTGCCGTTCCATCATCATCCTGTTCTCCAGGGTGTCTTTTTTCATAGGTGCGCGCTTTTAAAGAAAAAAATCATCGCCAACCTGCTATTTTCATTTTCACCGATTGTTTTCCGCTTTCTGACGGGAGGTTCTTCCATTCAATCGAAAACAGATCAATCAGATTTGCAATCCGATATATATTTGCCGCATCAACCTCAAAAAACAAGGCAAAATGAAAGCAACAACAGTTATAATGGCAGCAGTTCTCACCCTCCAGGGAAGTATTCTTTTCGCAGGCAATGAAAGCTCAGCAGTACCGGTAAGAAACGAAAGTTACGCAAGTACTTTAATTATGCTTGCCCCAACCACTCCTTTGGAAGCCACTTTTGAGGATGCCGCCAGCGAGATGGTTTCAAATTTTGAATTGGCTCCGGTAACTCCGACTGTTGCAGATTTTGAGGATGCCATCCTTGTGCTGACTGTTGATAATAGAGTTCTGGCCCCCGTTACCCCAGCCGAAGCTGACTTTGAATAACTCCCAATAACTGCCCCTGACTATACGAAGCTGCCTAATTGGTGGCTTCTTTTGTTTAGTTTAGATCTTATAGTTGAAAAACCGGAGCCTTTGACCACGATGCGCAGATTTTGGTTAACCATTTCAACCGGTTAACAATCAATGCTCAAGGGTGGACAATATGTTCTGATTGAGAGTAATCAATGTGACCGGCATTTTCAGACAGTTCAATGGTTTTTGCAATTTTAATTAGAGTGTAAGCTCCGGCCATAAAGGACCACATAAAGCCCGGATAGCCGTCAAGAATACCCATCTTGATAAAATAAAAAGTGCATGCCAGTGAAGTATAATTGTTAATTTTTTCAAGATGATTGAGTACCCAATCGTTTGCTGCCTGATTGCCTTGGGAACTTTAATCTGATGGTTTGAGATTTCCAGTCGGTTGTCAACAGCGTCACTTTTCGTTATAAGTTGAATGTTCATCAAAGCTTCTTAAATCTTGCATTCATTCTCTAAAAATACGGGGCATTTAATGTCACCGGAATAGGATGCAGGCATACTTATTATCAAAAACCGATGATAAATTTTTCTCCTCCCGGGCACCCACAGAGGGATCGATAGATGCTCAGAAATATCTGAATTGTTTGCCGGAAGAAACAGGAATCAGAATTTAAACCTTATTTCTGATCTATCAGCCAATGCTCGAGTTTTAATAGCAGGTCACCGGGTTTTATCGGTTTTGAAAGGTAATCATTCATGCCTGCTTCCAGGCACTTTTCACGGTCGCCTTTCATGGCATTCGCGGTCATTGCAATAATTGGTATATTGATATATTTTAATTTCTCACGGATCTCCCTTGTTGCAGTTATGCCGTCCATCTTAGGCATTTGAACATCCATGAGAACCAGCCCATAGCTCTTTTCCCGGATAGCCTTAACAGCTTCTTCTCCATCAGATACCACATCCACCGCAATGTTTGCTTTCTTTATCAACGCTGTTGTTACCCGTTGATTGATTAAATTGTCCTCGGCCAAAAGAATCCGCGTTGAATCAGGCAGTGATTGCAATCGCGAAAAAATGGAAAGATCAGCTTTTCCGGTGGTTCTCTCATTCGCTGAATCTGCCGCTCCCAACAAGTCTATAATGCAGTCCAGCAAGGCCGATTTTTTAACAGGTTTGCTGATGGTGGTGACATGGAGGAGTCGTTTAAATATATTTTTTTCGCACCATGATCCAAATGATGTCAGAACAATTGCCGGAACCGGGTTGATTTTTCGCACTTCCCTCAGGAATTCAAATCCATTCATTTCAGGCATCAGGTAATCAGTGATCACAACATCGTATTTGGCCTTATCTCCAGATTGAATATCCCGTAATGCTTCCTTTGCGTTTTCATATATCTGGACAACAAAGCCGAAGCTGTTAAGAATTTCCTGAAGGACTAACCGGCTGGTTTTATTATCGTCAATTGCTAAAATTTTTATCCCCTGAATCTTATCAGGTATTTTCAGGCTGACTTCATTATTTTTATCCGAGTTTTTAAAACGTCCGGTGAAATAAAATGTACTTCCTTCGTTAACTCTGCTTGTCACCCAAATTTCGCCTTTCATCAACTCTACAAGGTTCTTGCTGATGGTTAGCCCCAGTCCGGTGCCGCCAAATTTCCGTGTGGTGGAGCTATCGGCTTGTGAAAAACTTTCGAATATGGCTTGCTGTCTTGCTTCCGGAATCCCGATACCCGAATCCTGAACCGAAAATAACAGCTCCAGGTCATCATCACTTAATGAGGAGTTTGCCGGCACACTATTTGAATTGTTGCTTACCGTGATGGTTATTTCCCCATTATCGGTAAATTTTAATGCATTGCTAACAAGGTTGATAACCACTTGTCGCAAGCGCATCGGGTCGCCAACCAGGAATTTTGGAACATCATTCATGATCAGAACATGAATGTCAAGCCCTTTATCCTCCGCTTTCTGAATAACAATATCTGAAACGCTTTCAATAATTTCATGCAGATTGTAATCAATTTGTTCCAATTCCAGCAGTCCGGCTTCAATTTTTGAAAAGTCAAGAATATCATTCAATAAGCTTAACAACACGTCAGCGCTGTCTTTGGCCATTTTCAGGAATTGGTTTTGTTCGGAATTCAACTTGGTATCTAACACAAGATCCAACATTCCAATAATCCCATTCATTGGTGTGCGGATTTCATGACTCATATTGGCAAGGAAATCACTTTTGGCTCTATTTGCTTGTTCGGCCTCTGATTTGGCTTTTTCGATGGCAGCTGTATTGTCCTGCAATTCACGGTTGAGGGCAACAACTCCCCGGTTGGTCTCCTCCAGTTCATGATTAATGGTTTCAATCTGGTTGTTTCGTTCCTGTATCTGTTTCAGGAGAAACATAAGTTCATTGTTTTGCGAATTGATGGTGTCGACCATGCTGGAATCGCCACGTTCAATGGTTTTTTGAAAAGCAGATTGGATTTCCATTAACCTGCTCTTCTCATGCCGTATCGACATCCGGGGGAGCCATTTCGCTGCAGTAATGGTGGTTCCCATCCCAATATTCGACTGGATATTAAAATCATCCATCAATCGCTGCGACCCCATCAGGCCAACCCCCATTCCGGTTTTTGATTGGTAATTTCCTGATTCAATCAGGTCGAGTTCTCTAATACCTGGACCATTATCTGCAAATACAATCACAATGCCATCGGATGCATCTTTTCTGACTGCTATGGAAAATTTCACCTTGCCTCCTTGAGCGTGTTCGATAATATTTCGCGAAAGCTCGGAAACAGCTGTTCCAATTCTGATACAGGTGGTTTTGTCAAATTGCAGTTCAGTTGCAAGCAACGATGCCAGATTGCGCGAGCGAACCACATCAGATTCGAACTGCACCGGAATTTCTCCAATTTTATATTGCGTAGCGGATGATAAGAACGGTAGCATCGTCATTGCGCCTTGAGAAATGATTTAAAATATATTCTGCACTTTTTTGAGGGTGCTCATTCCAGCTAACATCATCGAATTTCCAATGTGTTGTGATTCCATCTGAATACAAACAAATAAAATCACCCGGTTTGAAATCAAAATCAAAAACCCGCGGAGTGCGCATATTGTGGCCCATAATACCACCATAAGACATCAAATTTTTCTTGCCTTCCGCCGTAAACAAAAACCCTTCGATATTGCCGATGCCGGAATATGAAATCTTTTGGTTTTCGGTATCGAGGCGCATAAGTCCGATCGTCGAACCCCTTGTACCCTGAAGGGCATTGTGCACGTGCTGCATTAAGACATTGACAGGCAGTTCAGCTTTCAGGATAATTTGTTCACGTGCCAGATGCGATGCCAGATTGGCCTCACTTCCATGACCAAGACCATCGATGACCGCTGCAACACACAAATCGGGGCCAAAGTGGTTTACAAGATAACCGTCTCCATTCACCAATTCACCAGGTTTACAAAGCGAAGCAGCGCCCACTTCAAGTTTTCTGTTAGCCCCTATCCAGGACCTGGCAGGCAAATATTTTAAAGTCCGTATACAGTTTTTAAAATGGTGATGCCCGACAAAAAAGGCATCACGGAAATCCGGCGACAAAGACGGATTGATTTCCATAGCATCCGAGAACCGTCGAATAGTGCCCATTCCAATTCCAAGGGAATCTTTTCCCGAATAACCATCTTTTAAAACTTTACTTAAATTAGGGATGCCTTTGCCCGAATCACAGCACCATATCTCTAATGCATTGTGCTCATGCGTATCGGAAAACTGACAAATCACCAATTTACCCTTCCCTCCCCCGTGCCTTATTACATTGGTAACCAATTCGGTAACCATAATAGCCACCTCTCCGGTCTTTACTTCATCAAAACCCATCTGTGCCGCAAGGGTTACTGCTTTACGGCGGCACACGCCAACATCAGATTCGTTGTCAATTTGCAGGCTGAGGATATTTTGACGTGCTATTTCCATTTCATAATGCGGACGGTCGTCCCTTCGTTTAATTTTGATTTAATTTCGAACCGGTCGACAAGTCGCTTTGCACCTGGTAATCCATATCCCATTCCGATCCCTGTAGTAAAACCATCGCTCATGGCCAGTTCCAGGTTCTCGATCCCAGGACCCTGATCTATGCAGGTAATGATCAGTGCATGATGGCTGTCCACCTGGCCACTTTCAATCAGCACTTCACCTCCGCCTGCATAATTGTACATGTTACGGAATAACTCGCTGACTGCTGTCGTAATACGGGTTTGGTCAACAATGCCCAACCCGGCATCCTTGGCATATTGCCTGATGGTTTGCCTGACCATAACGATGTCGTATTCGGTTTCAATCTTGAACTTTCCAAGCAATTCTGTATCAATATCGATCGGGATTTCCAGCATTAAAAACAGGATTAAAAGGTACCTTTATATTTGGTTTTTCAACCTGCGTTCAAGCATCTCCATACCCTTCTCCATATTGAGTGCCGTATCAACACCGGGCATTTCAAGGCCCAGCTCAACAAGTGTGATGGCAACGGCAGGCTGCATGCCGACAATTACCACGGCTGTATCCATAATGGCAGCCATTGAGGCCATGCCCGAAAGCATCCGGCCGATAAACGAATCGACCAGTTCGAGCACCGAGATATCAATTAACACCCCTTTGGCCCGTGTTTTAGCAATCTCCTCGAGAATCTGTGATTGCAGCTGGATGGCCATTCTGTCGTGCATATCCACCTGAATCGGAACAATCAGATAATCGTGGATTTTAATGATCGGAATCCTTTTTTCATGTATATCCATGGGAAATTAATCTACATTATCATTGGGGATCACAATATTGCTTAGCGCTTTGACCTCATCAGCACGCTTATTTTGCTTCATTGCATAAATCATGGCATCCTGCAATGTTGCCTTGGTCCGGATGGATGACAAATCAATTCCGAGATGAACAATGGTTTGGGCGATAGCCGGGCTTATACCTGAAATTATACATTCAGCGCCAAGCAGCCTTGCCGAGGTAACCGTTTTTAAGAGGTGGTTCGCCACCTGGGTATCCACTGTTGGAACACCTGTAATGTCGAGAATGGATATGGTACAGCCGGTATCGACAATTTTCTGCAGCAGGTTTTCCATCATGATCTGGGTGCGCTGGCTGTCGAGCGTTCCAATAACCGGCAGGATCAGGATATTGTCCCAGACTTTACTCACGGGGCTCGACAATTCAAGTAAATTTTCCTGTTGCTGCACAATGGTTTTTTGCTGCTCCTGGATCTTCGTCAATTTGGTTTCCAACTCTTTCTGCATTTTTTCGCGCTGCCGCAATTCATCGGTCAGGTCGTTGATCAGAAGATCGATGGCCGCCTCAATGCCACTCAGATCGTCTTCGATATCAGACTGGATGCGTGCATCCATGTCGCCGGCAGCTACCGAGGCAAGGACATCCTCGATCCGGTCGATCCGTTCTTTCATATTTTTTACATTGCCTGCTTCTTTCATAGTTTTTTCCTCCTTTTTTCAATCCATGAAAATGCACTATCGAAATCTTTAAAAAAATCTGATTCGGCCTTCAATGAGCCGAGTTTCATCAGTACTTTCGCGATCATCCGGCTGGCCGCATTGGCTCCGACATAAGCAACATCAGTTATGCCTGCCTTGTTCAGCATTTGGTTTGAAACCGAGCGTGTTTCCCGGCTCTCCATAGTACCGAATTCACGGAGGTCAACAACCATTTGCCGGTAAGGTTTCCCTTCGAGTAGCTCAATACATTTACTGCCATGATAAAGAGTTTCTTCGGTCGTATAATCTCCTTTTATTTTCATTTGGATTAGTTGATGTTCATCATCAAACCAGATTTTGTGTTCCATACTCTTGCGTTTTTTTGTTGACATTAACTTTGTAAAGATATGTTTTTTTTGAGAATATCAGGTCGGTGACATCATCAGTAATTCAGATTTCCAGTTTCAAGAGGTGACATGCGAGCTGCCTAATTGGTGGCTTCTTTTGTTTGGGTGGGGATATTCACCTTTCAACAATCCTGTTTGTCCTGGCAAGATGCCTGTAATTGTCTTTTAGAGGGGACAGTATCACCGGAATGGTGGCCTACTTTAGTCCGGAATATTCAAGAGTTGCATTGTCGGCGATGCTGACAGGTCGGCCCACTCGATTGGCGGTTGGGCTTTATTTCAAATCTTTTTTTAGCATTATCATATGTTTTAATTGTATTCCATTTTCAAATATTGGTTCTGGATAATTATCAATAAAGAATCTGTGCTTTATATCATATATCTCAAAACCAACTTTTTGATATAAATATAATTGTTTAATCCCTGCATCTCCTGTTCCAATTATTATCTTCTTAAATCCTTTTTCTTTTGCAAGGTTAATAGCATCTTTTATTAATCCTTGACCTATCCCTTGTCCTTGAAAAGCTGTATCTACCGCAATGTTTTTTATTTCTACTGTATCGCTACAAATCGTTTGCAATACAAAAACTGCAATAATTATATTGTCTTGGTCAAGTACATAAATGTCAGATTGATGGATATATTTATTGATTGCTTCAATCGTTTCATCTGCTAGCAACAGTAGATCATATGGTATTTTCTTATCCTTTTCTAACAATCTAATCATGGGAAATTTATTATCGGCATGGA
>JBAXKG010000092.1:0-7526 GCA_037137455.1 Bacteroidota bacterium | reverse complement strand
AATAAAAACAAATGGGGATGGAAGTTTACGTAAGAATAACGCACGTAATGATTTATAATTAAAGCGCGACCAATTATTAATTCCAAGATTCAAGTAATTAATGCAACTTTTTGAGGAGTTAAGACGTAAAAGAAAAACAGAACATAAATATTTTTCAAGACAAAGGAGAAAGAAAAAATCTTTCCCATTTGCCCTGATGGAGTAAATGTTTTCTTTTGCCTCCTAAATCGCCAAAAATAAGTTGCGAATGAAACACTTAACCAGAGAACAAAGGTACATAATTTCAGTAATGAAAGGCAAACTGAAACAAAGCGAAATCGCTGAGGCGATAGACAAGGACAAATCCATTGTAAGTCGAGAACTGAAAAGGAACTGCGACAAGCGGAACGGTTTTTATAACGCTGACCTGGCTCAACGAAAATATGAAAGGAGGCAGCGGGAAAAGCCAAAACATCGGCGTTTTACAACAGAGGTGGAGGATTACGTTAAAGAACAATTGAGCAAAGATTTTAGTCCTGAGCAAATTGCCGGAAGGGCTAAAGTAGATGGCGTAACCTGTGTAAGCCACGAAAGCATTTACCAGTACATTTGGGGTGATAAAAGAAAAAAAGGAGACCTTCATACCCATTTGCGACATAAGGGTAGGAAATACCAAAAACGAGGTAACAAAACAGACAAACGAGGATGTATCAAGAACCGGGTGAGTATTGAACAACGGCCAGCAATTGTAGATGAAAAAAAGCGATTTGGGGACTTTGAAGCCGATACTATAATTGGCAAGAATCATCAAGGAGCCATACTGACAATAAATGATCGCAGTTCAAGCCTTGTAATCATTCGCAAACTTGAAGGTAAAGAAGCTGATGGATTGGCAGAAAACCTGATTGAAGCATTAACACCCATAAGCGAATATGTATTAACTATTACAAATGATAACGGAAAAGAATTCGCACAACATGAACGTATAAGCAAAGAATTAAATACAAATGTATATTTTGCACACCCTTACCATTCATGGGAAAGAGGTGCTAATGAAAACATGAATGGACTTATACGTCAATATTTACCGAAAGGAATATCATTTGAAAATGTTACAAATAAACATATATACGATATACAAAATAAACTAAATAACAGGCCAAGAAAGAAATTAAATTTTTTAACACCAAATGAATATATTTTAAATAACTTTGCGATTGAAAAAGTTGCATTTATGACTTGAATTCAGCTTATTTTATCTGTATCTTTACAGTTTCCAAAAAGCAAATACTATGGACACTCTTTTTGATGAAAGCAAAGAAACGAAATTTAAGCCAATAGGCAATAATTATTCGCTTGTGTTCTTATCGGGACACAATGTTGCTGTATATAAAACAGGAATATTTCAAAAACAGGTAAACATATTTGACCAATTTGATAAGCGTTTATTCGTAATTGATTTAATCGAAAGACATGGTGTTACCAAAAGTAAACTTGCAGATGTATTAGGGGTTTCACGCACAAGTGTTGATTTGTGGTTAGCATTATACAAATCAGGAGGCCAGAAAGCCTTAATCAACAGCACAAAGAAAGGGGTAGGCAAAAAAAAAGGAAATAGCCGGGAGAAGAAAATAACCAGGCCGGAAGGGGATAAACATTCCTGGGCAGAAAAACATAAAGAAGAACGTAAAAATGAAGAAACAGAAAAAAGACAACAACTGGAAAAATGTCAGTTAACAATCAGTTTCGATAATGAAAAACCGCGTGTAAACAAAGACACGGAATCCCGCATGTGCGGGAATGAATTTGAAGAAGAGAACCGCTTTGCGGGAAGTTTTATTTACTGGTGTGTTTCTCAAGCTAACGATGACATTATGAGTTTAATACACACAAGCTATGGAAAATATTCTACTGTTTTCTATTTGTTTTTAATGATGCATGTGAATAAAATAGGCTCAATAGAACAACTTAAAACCATATTTAAAAATGAATTTGGCAGGCTTATTGGGTTGAAAAAAATACCCAATCTACCCACAATAAGATCGTTACTTCATGAAATTGTATCCATAAATATTTCAAAAACAGTAGTTTGTGATTACTTTAAACATCAAATACATAAAAGTTTAATTAGCTTATGGTATTTATTTATTGATGGTCATTTTATACCCTATACAGGCAAAGAAAAGGTACACAAAAATTTTCATACCCAAACCGGGGAAATGGAGCCCGGGCAGAACGAACTGTTTATCCATGACATTGAAGGGCGGATTGTGTACTTTGACCTACAGGAAGGCAAGGGTGATATGCTCAGTTTAATTATCGAGAAGAGTAAAGAATATGCCCCGTACATAGGCAATATACCACCCTTGTTCATCGCAGATAAGGAAATATGGGGTGTCGAAAAATTTCTGTTGCTGTCAGATTGCCGGTTTGTAACCTGGGAGAAAAACACAGATGCCCAGGAAATAAATAAACTGCCGGATAGTATTTTTTCGTCACCTTTCAAAGTTAATAATACCTTATATCAGGTTTATGAAACAGAAGGAACATATAAAAACATACATGGCAAAAGCATCAGTCTGCGCCGGCTTGTAATATGGAACCATCAAA
This sequence comes from Bacteroidota bacterium, assembly GCA_037137455.1. Taxonomy (GTDB): domain Bacteria; phylum Bacteroidota; class Bacteroidia; order Bacteroidales; family FEN-979; genus CAIVAT01. The sequence continues at coordinate 4,937 of JBAXKG010000092.1, read as the reverse complement.
GTTGCACAAGAAGCGTGGCCGTGAGCAATGATAGTTATGAAGATTCATTTTCATTATCTTATGCCATGCTAAACAGGTGGGGGAAAAGCGAAAATGGGTTTAAACATTTGGGAGACAGGACGAACATGCATTATAACCCTTTAATCGAAATAGAAAAACTAAGTGAAAACCAACAAATCACCAATCCCCTCTATTATAAATTACAAAAACAGTTACAACAGCTTAAAAAAGAACTGGACAAAACAGAACGGAGCTTAGGGCGGAAACAAATAAAAACAAATGGGGATGGAAGTTTACGTAAGAATAACGCACGTAATGATTTACAATTAAAGCGCGACCAATTATTAATTGATATAGAAAGAACTAAATCAGAATTTAAAGCCTGTCCTGAAAAAATAAATTTATTGGAGCAACAGGATAGTAAAAAATACAAAGTTCTTGAAACAGAAGGTAAAAGGATTTGGGATTTTACTGAAGTCGTTTTTTGGAATACCCGAAAAAAACTAAGTGCTGTTCTTAAAGAATATTTGCCTGATGAAAGAGATTTAATCCCGGTATTAGAGGCTATTACAAAATGCAGGGGTATTATTAAAAGCACCAAAGACACTATCAGTATAAAACTTGAACCATTAGAAAGACCAAAGTTCAGGCAAGCACAAATTCAATTTTGCAGAAGATTAAATGAGATGAACGCCAAACTGGATAATGGTAAGAAAATATTTTTTGACGTGGCTACTGGTTGAAATGTCCAGTTTTGCCTATCGCTTTTTGTTTTTCTTGACTTTGACACTTAAATCGTCTAATATGCTGTACGTGAATGAAGTATCAATTCACGTTTCGCACTACATCTCACTCGAGGTAAGTGGCTAATAATCAACTATGTTCCTTTTATGGCTTATCTCGTATCATGTTACAATTCAATTAATTACATGTAAAGTCTTATGGATTCTATTGGGATAAGATCGGGTAGGCCGCGCAGGTGAAGCGCTTTGAGTATTGCCGTAGCATTTTCGGGTGTTTTTGATGTCAGGTAGTATTCTCTTTGGTCTTGCCTGATGAGGCTTATCTGCATTTTGGTCAATACAATTCTTATTTGATTTTCTGATAGCGGGGTATTTTTTTGCCTCAACCGCAACTGAAGGTAGTTGAGTAATGTAAAGCAGATGTAGCAAAGTGCTAAATGTCCGAGTATCCTTTTCTTTGTCCAATGATACATGGGACGTGTTTCGAGGAAGGTTTTGAAGTTGCGGAAAGATTGTTCGATTTTGTAAAGTTGCTTGTAGGCGTCGAGGATTTGGGCTACTGTTAAATTTTTGTTGTTGGTAGCAACGCATAAGAATCCATCAAATCGTTCACTGTTTTTAATTTTATCTTCATCGAGGATGTAGGTGTTTTTTTCCTGTTTTTTCAGAAAGTGGGTTTTTGCTTTCTTTTCTAATTGTTCGGGAGTTTGCAAAAACTGTTTGGCTTTTTCAATTTTTTCTTCACGCTGGGCTTTATCTCTGGCGGCTCTTTTGGGACTATAGGTGCCGATGAGTTTTTTGTTTCCGTAATCGGTGATGTAGTATTTTATTTCGATTTCTTCCTGGCTGTCTTCATCTATGATTTTTGTGATTTGATAATTTTTCAAATCGAGTATTTCATTTTGTTTTTCATGGGCAATGTTTTTGAGACGTTCTCCAAAAATATATTCATAGCCCTGCTCTTGTGTTTGGGTGATGTTGTCGCGGTTCATCATTCCGCTGTCGGCAACGCAGATGACTTTTCCAATCTGGTATTTCTTCTTCAATCTTATGATGGCATCAGCAAAAGTGTGTCCTTCGTACTGGGTTCCGTGATAGACTTCATAACCTACAGGCTGCTTGTTTTGGTCGATAAGCATTCCAAACACAACGATGGTATTGCCTATTTTCCCGTCTTTGCCAAAGCCTTTTTCGCGAAAGCCGTCTTCTTTATCGCTGTCGAAATAGAATGTTGTTACATCGTAAAACACCACATCAAGTTCCTGATTAAATAAATCACGGCCTTTTTGGTAAATCATGTGTTTGAGTTGCTCCTGGCTGTCATGAAGGTGGTCCAGGGTGCGGTAAATCTGATGGAGTTCGGTTTTGGCAAGTCCAAAATAATCGGCTTGGTTTAGATAATTTGACCGTTTGCTCACCGGATCGTGCAGTCGCTCGCAAATAAGCAAGCATACGCTATCTGTTAAATTAAATCCAAGTCCACTAGTGTTGATGCGCCTTTGCAAAAAACTGTCGAGGGAATATTCCTTGAGTAATTTGCGAACCACCAGCGGAAAACCATAATTGTAGCGACCGGTTTCTTTAAGCTGTTTGGATTTTAATTCTTCCAGGCTTCCTCCGCCAACCTCATAAAGTACTTCACCCATCTTTTTTAAAGCCTCGGGCGAATAATCCTCGGCTCTGCCTAAGTTGTAGAGGGTTCGGTGCCGGCTATGGCCGTTAGGGTCACGATAACTTTCCATAAGGCGCAGGTAAGTGCCGGTTTTTTTGCTTTCTTTCCGAATAAATGCCATCGTGCTAATTTTTATGTAGTTAAAGGCATTGGGCACTTCATAATTATTCTGTGCCTTATCAAAATCGCACAATAGTAAACATTTTGGGGCAAAAAACCAAGGAATAGGGCGCACTACTGATTTTGAAAAACCAGACCAACTTTCCAGTGTTTACAAGGGTTTCAGACGACGATTTCGGGCGGAGGTGTCAAAGTCAGGAATTACTTGAATCTTGGAATCATTATCATCGAACTTTAAACTACTGAACTTTTTCTTGACTTTGACACTTAAATCGTCTAATATGCTGTACGTGAATGAAGTATCAATTCACGTTTCGCACTACATCTCACTCGAGGTAAGTGGCTAATAATCAACTATGTTCCTTTTATGGCTTATCTCGTATCATGTTACAATTCAATTAATTACATGTAAAGTCTTATGGATTCTATTGGGATAAGATCGGGTAGGCCGCGCAGGTGAAGCGCTTTGAGTATTGCCGTAGCATTTTCGGGTGTTTTTGATGTCAGGTAGTATTCTCTTTGGTCTTGCCTGATGAGGCTTATCTGCATTTTGGTCAATACAATTCTTATTTGATTTTCTGATAGCGGGGTATTTTTTTGCCTCAACCGCAACTGAAGGTAGTTGAGTAATGTAAAGCAGATGTAGCAAAGTGCTAAATGTCCGAGTATCCTTTTCTTTGTCCAATGATACATGGGACGTGTTTCGAGGAAGGTTTTGAAGTTGCGGAAAGATTGTTCGATTTTGTAAAGTTGCTTGTAGGCGTCGAGGATTTGGGCTACTGTTAAATTTTTGTTGTTGGTAGCAACGCATAAGAATCCATCAAATCGTTCACTGTTTTTAATTTTATCTTCATCGAGGATGTAGGTGTTTTTTTCCTGTTTTTTCAGAAAGTGGGTTTTTGCTTTCTTTTCTAATTGTTCGGGAGTTTGCAAAAACTGTTTGGCTTTTTCAATTTTTTCTTCACGCTGGGCTTTATCTCTGGCGGCTCTTTTGGGACTATAGGTGCCGATGAGTTTTTTGTTTCCGTAATCGGTGATGTAGTATTTTATTTCGATTTCTTCCTGGCTGTCTTCATCTATGATTTTTGTGATTTGATAATTTTTCAAATCGAGTATTTCATTTTGTTTTTCATGGGCAATGTTTTTGAGACGTTCTCCAAAAATATATTCATAGCCCTGCTCTTGTGTTTGGGTGATGTTGTCGCGGTTCATCATTCCGCTGTCGGCAACGCAGATGACTTTTCCAATCTGGTATTTCTTCTTCAATCTTATGATGGCATCAGCAAAAGTGTGTCCTTCGTACTGGGTTCCGTGATAGACTTCATAACCTACAGGCTGCTTGTTTTGGTCGATAAGCATTCCAAACACAACGATGGTATTGCCTATTTTCCCGTCTTTGCCAAAGCCTTTTTCGCGAAAGCCGTCTTCTTTATCGCTGTCGAAATAGAATGTTGTTACATCGTAAAACACCACATCAAGTTCCTGATTAAATAAATCACGGCCTTTTTGGTAAATCATGTGTTTGAGTTGCTCCTGGCTGTCATGAAGGTGGTCCAGGGTGCGGTAAATCTGATGGAGTTCGGTTTTGGCAAGTCCAAAATAATCGGCTTGGTTTAGATAATTTGACCGTTTGCTCACCGGATCGTGCAGTCGCTCGCAAATAAGCAAGCATACGCTATCTGTTAAATTAAATCCAAGTCCACTAGTGTTGATGCGCCTTTGCAAAAAACTGTCGAGGGAATATTCCTTGAGTAATTTGCGAACCACCAGCGGAAAACCATAATTGTAGCGACCGGTTTCTTTAAGCTGTTTGGATTTTAATTCTTCCAGGCTTCCTCCGCCAACCTCATAAAGTACTTCACCCATCTTTTTTAAAGCCTCGGGCGAATAATCCTCGGCTCTGCCTAAGTTGTAGAGGGTTCGGTGCCGGCTATGGCCGTTAGGGTCACGATAACTTTCCATAAGGCGCAGGTAAGTGCCGGTTTTTTTGCTTTCTTTCCGAATAAATGCCATCGTGCTAATTTTTATGTAGTTAAAGGCATTGGGCACTTCATAATTATTCTGTGCCTTATCAAAATCGCACAATAGTAAACATTTTGGGGCAAAAAACCAAGGAATAGGGCGCACTACTGATTTTGAAAAACCAGACCAACTTTCCAGTGTTTACAAGGGTTTCAGACGACGATTTCGGGCGGAGGTGTCAAAGTCAGGAGACCAAAGTTCAGGCAAGCACAAATTCAATTTTGCAGAAGATTAAATGAGATGAACGCCAAACTGGATAATGGTAAGAAAATATTTTTTGACGTGGCTACTGGTTGAAATGTCCAGTTTTGCCTATCGCTTTTTGTTTTTCTTGACTTTGACACTTAAATCGTCTAATATGCTGTACGTGAATGAAGTAT
>JBAXKG010000091.1:0-7593 GCA_037137455.1 Bacteroidota bacterium | reverse complement strand
TCATTTTACTTTGGATCTCCATCCCTATCATCCTCTCATTCTGTATTTATGCCAACTACAAAGAAGATAACCGTCCGGTGAACTTCGTTGTGGTGCAACCCAATATCGATCCCTATTCGGAACAGTATGAACTGCCACCCTCAGAGGTAATTGGCCGGATTATGGCCCTCGCCGCACCACAAATAAACACAAGTACCAATTTCCTGATTGCGCCCGAATCGGCCATTCAGGAGAGCATGTGGGAGAATGACCTTTCGACATTTACCAGCATCCGGTTGTTGAAACAAGCCATCGCCCAATATCCCGGACTGAATATGCTCATCGGGGGGTCGACTTTTTATAAGCTGGCGCCCGGTGAAACACCTCTGCAATGGACACGGAAGTTCACCGACACCGGTGGACATTACAACGCTTACAACGCTGCGATCATGCTCAATTCCCGCGATTCTTTACAATTGTATCACAAATCAAAACTTACTCCCGGCGTTGAAATTCTGCCATCATTCAAAGGATTGAAATGGCTTGAAAAATTCGCCATCAACCTGGGTGGAACCGTGGGAAGCCTGGGAATGGATTCTGTACAAAAGGTTTACACAACTGTAAATACGGTAAAAGTCGGACCGGCCATTTGTTATGAATCGATTTTCGGCGAGTTTTTCGCTCAGTTCGTAAAAAACGGGGCGCAAATCATGATCATCATCACCAACGATGGATGGTGGGCCAATACCGCCGGGCACAGGCAGCATTTCGGGTTTGCCCGTCTTCGTGCCATCGAAACGCGCCGAAGCATTGCCCGCTCAGCAAACACAGGCATTTCGGCCTTCATCGACCAGCGTGGCGATGCCCACCAGGCAACGGCTTATTGGGTGCCGACCGTGATAAAAGGCTCACTGAATTCTAACGACAAACTTACCTTCTATGTAAAACATGGCGATTATATCGCCCGGTTTATGACCTGGATGGGCGGTTTACTGCTGATAACCGCTATGGGGATGGCAATCAAACAAAAATATTACAAATGAAATATTTAACCCTGCTCATCTTAATCTCCATTATTTTCGTAAGTTGCAACCAGCAATCCGGCCGAAATGCCGCACAACAGGAAACAACTGCACAAAAACCATCGGTAAAGATTCCCGACTTCAACGCTGATTCGGCATACGAAGCAGTGAAAGCACAGCTTGCATTCGGCCCAAGGGTCCCCAATACTCCTGCCCATTCGAGGTGTGCAGCCTACCTTATCAACAAATTGAAGACCTTTACCAAAGATGTGATTGTTCAAAAAGGAATAATAAACGCTTATAATAATACACCGCTGAATTTTCAGAACATAATTGCAAGCTGGAAACCTGAAACCAACAACCGGATCCTCCTGTGTGCTCATTGGGATTCACGCCCGTATGCCGATCATGACCCCGATGCGAAAAATCGCAAAAAACCCGTGGATGCTGCCAACGACGGGGCAAGCGGAGTGGGCGTACTAATAGAGGTGGCCCGCCAGCTGAGTTTGCTCAATCCACCTGTCGGTATCGACATTGTGTTGTTTGATCTTGAAGATTATGGCCCTCCGCAGGATCAGATCATGAATAATGCCGATGAACAGTGGGGTCTTGGTTCACAGTTTTGGGCAAAAACCCCTCATAAAACCGATTATTTTGCCAGATATGGCATTTTGCTTGATATGGTTGGCGCTAAAAATGCCACCTTCCTGATGGAGGGATACTCAATGCAATATGCCGCTGATATCGTAAAATCTGTTTGGGCAACAGGAAACCGCATTGGATATTCATCATGGTTCCTCTATGAACAAGCCGGGTTCATAACAGATGATCATGTCCCGATTAATCAAATCAGGAATATCCCGACCATTAATATTATCCATCTCGATAAAAACACCGAAACAGGATTTTATCCCTATTGGCACACCACGGGCGATACCTTCGATAAAATTGATAAAAACACCCTCAAGGTAGTCGGACAGACCCTATTGACGGTTATTTACGAGGAACAATGAAGTCAATAGACAACAGACACCAGGGACTATAAAAGTTCATTTGCCAGATTTGCCAGTTCCGACCGTTCCCCCTTCTCCAACCTCACATGCGCATAGATGTCATGCTTCCTTACTTTATCAATAAGGGTAGATAATCCGTTCGACTGTGCATCGAGATATGGCGTATCAATCTGGTAAATATCGCCGGTGAAGATGATCTTTGTGTTTTCCCCGGCACGGGTTATAATGGTTTTAACTTCGTGTGGCGTCAGGTTCTGTGCCTCATCAACAATGAAACACACATTCGAAATACTCCGCCCGCGTATGTAAGCCAACGGCGTAATTACCAGCTTTTCATTTTCAACAGCATCGGTAAGCACCTTATATTCTTTATCTTTTTCACTGAACTGGCTCTGGATAAACTTCAGGTTATCCCAAAGTGGCTGCATGTAAGGATCGAGCTTCGACTTGATATCCCCTGGCAGAAAGCCGAGATCTTTGTTGCTCAGCGGCACGATAGGCCTGGCCAGGTAAATCTGCTTGAAATTCCGCTTCTGTTCAAGCGCTCCGGCTAATGCAAGAAGAGTTTTTCCTGTGCCGGCTATACCCTGCATGGTGACAAGCTTTACATTGGGGTTTAATATGGCATGAAGGGCAAACACCTGTTCGGCATTGCGGGGATTGATCTTGTAGCAACCCTTTTTCTCAATCTTCTCAATACGTTCGGTTAATGGGTTATAAAAGGCTAATACCGAGCTTTTACCATTTTTCAATATGAAATAGTTGTTCGGAATCGGGTTTTTGATGCCAATGTCATCCGGCAAACACCATCCGGCTTCATAAATAATGTCGATAATAGTTTTATCAAGCCCTTCAATCAGCGTTTTCCCCGAGTACAATCCCTCTACGTCCTTGATTTTGCCAGTTTCAAAATCTTCGGCAGATATGTTGAGCGATTTGGCCTTCAGGCGCAGGTTTACATCCTTGGAAACCAAAATGACCCTTTTCCCCGGATTCTCCGCCATCATCACCAGGGCAGCATTCAGGATGCGGTGATCAGGCTTGTTTTCTCCAAATACCTTTACGGCATCGAGTTCGCTTTGTTCATTCATCACCACCTTGAACTTACCGCCTTTGGGCATCCCTAATGATATCCATTTAGTAAGCGTGGCCTTGTTCGACAACTTGTCGATGATCCTGATAAATTCGCGTGCCTCAAAATTTATAGTATCGTTGCCCTTTTTAAAATTATCGAGCTCCTCGAGCACAGTAATTGGTATGGCAACATCGTTGTCATCAAAACTGCGGATAGCGCTATGGTTGTAAAGGATAACCGATGTATCCAGCACGAATATTTTCTTTTCTTTTGTTTTCTTTTTAATCATCGGAAGAGGGTTTGAACCTGACCAAAAATAACCAGGATAAAACCCCGATTTGTACCTGCCCGTGAGAAGATATAAACACCCATTTGTTAAGGAAACTGCAAATGCAAGTGGATCAGCATGATTTTCTTGCCCTGCAGTACTAAGATTGCAATAAGGTTCTTACATTTGCGTCTTGAAATTCAGAATGTCCCAACCACCTAAAAAACTGTTCCTGCTCGATGCCATGGCCCTGATCTACAGGGCTTACTTCGCATTTAATAAAAATCCCAGGATGAGCTCCAAAGGGGTGAACACCTCCGCAATATTTGGCTTTGCAAATGTGTTACTCGATCTGCTTAAGAAGGAAAAGCCTACGCATATCGGGGTGGCCTTCGATACCATGGCCCCGACTGTGAGAAAAGTCGGATTTGAGGCCTACAAGGCGCATCGCCAGGAAACGCCCGAAGATATTATCAATTCGCTTCCTTATATCCATGAATTGATTGAAGGATTTAACATTCCTACTCTTTTTGTCGATGGTTATGAAGCCGATGATGTGATCGGGACCCTTGCCAAGCAAGCCGAAAAGCATGGGTTTGTGACCTATATGATGACCTCCGATAAGGATTTCGGACAACTGGTAAGCGATAAAACCTTCATTTATAAACCCGGCAAGTTCGGTAGTGATGTTGAAATCCTGGGAGTTAAAGAGGTGTGCGAAAAATTCAGCATCAAACGGCCTGAGCAGGTCATCGACCTCCTCGGCCTCTGGGGCGATGCCTCCGACAACATTCCCGGAATTCCCGGCGTGGGCGAAGTAACTGCGAAAAAACTTTTAGCCGAATTTGACTCGGTCGAAAATCTCATTGCCAACGCCGGGAAGATAAGCAATGAAAAACTCCGCCAAAAGGTCATCGAATTCAGTGATCAGGCAATCATGTCGAAACAATTAGCCACTATTATCCTCGATGTTCCTGTTGATTTCGATGAAACCAGGCTTATCATGGAGCATCCCGATGAGGCCCGATTGAAAAAACTCTTCGATGAACTGGAATTCCGAACGTTTGCTCAAAGGCTGGCGACCTATATTTCGTTGCATGATCATGAAAACAAGGAACATGAAACAGGCAGCTCCCAAATCGACGATCAAAAATCAAAACCAGCCCCTGACCTGTTTTCCAGTTCTCAAGATTCAGGTTTTCAGTTTCAAGTTCCCAAATCCCCAAATTCCCAAATCGAGAATATCTCAACAACTCCCCACAGCTATATCCTTGCCGAAACCCCTGAGAAGCGTGCAACCCTTATCTCCGGCCTCGAAAAGCAAACCTCTTTCTGCTTCGATACTGAAACTACCGGCGTGGATCCGAATTCAGCGGAATTAGTTGGTATCTCGTTTTCCTGGCAGCCCCATGAAGCCTGGTATGTACCGCTTCCTGATAACTACAATGAAGCGCTCAAGATAGTTACAGAATTTAAGCCAGCCCTGGAGAATAACATAATCCAGAAAATCGGCCAGAACCTGAAATTCGATATCTCAATCCTCAGGTGGTACGATGTAATTGTGAAAGGGCCTTTGTTCGACACCATGCTGGCACATTATCTCATCCAGCCCGATATGAGGCATGGCATGGATATCCTTGCCGAAACCTACCTGAATTATAAACCGGTCTCCATCGAATCGCTCATTGGGAAAAAAGGGGCTGCTCAGCTCAACATGCGCACTATCGATATTGAAAGCATCAAGGAATATGCTGCCGAAGATGCCGATGTGACTTTACAGCTAAAACAGGTTTTCGGGCCCTTGCTCGAAAAGACCAATACCCTCGAACTATTCGACAAGATCGAAGTCCCGCTCATACCGGTGCTGGCCTCAATGGAGGCCGATGGCGTGAGGATTGACCCGCTTACCCTTAACGAATTTTCACTGGAACTTGAGAAAGATATCAGGATCCTTGAGGAATCGATTCATGCAGATGCAGGAACTACTTTCAACGTTTCATCGCCAAAGCAACTTGGTGAAATTCTTTATGAAAAGTTGCGCATCGTTGAAAACCCGAAACACACCAAAACCAAGCAATACAGCACCAGTGAAGATGTTCTGGTTAAATTGGAACACAAACATCCCATTGTAAACAAGATCCTCGAATACCGCTCTCTTACCAAGTTAAAGTCGACTTATGTGGATGTGCTTCCCGCGCTTATTAATCCGCGCGATGGCAGAGTACATACCTCTTATAATCAGGCGGTTGCAGCCACAGGCCGGTTGAGTTCAAACAATCCGAATCTTCAGAATATCCCGATCAGGACCGAAAAAGGCAGGGAGATCAGGAAGGCCTTTATCCCTCGAAATGACAACTATGTGCTGCTTTCGGCCGACTACTCACAAATTGAATTACGTATTATCGCCCATCTGAGCCGTGATGCCGGCATGATCGGTGATTTCAACCTCGGTCTCGATATCCACGCCGCCACAGCCGCCAAAGTTTACGGAGTTCAGCTAAGCGAGGTAACGAAGGAGATGCGCCGTAACGCCAAAATGGTCAATTTCGGAATCATCTACGGAATTTCACCATTCGGACTATCTGAAAGGCTTAGCATTGCACGGAAAGAGGCTGCCGAAATTATTCATCAGTACTTTGTGAAATACCCGAACATCAAGGGATACATGGACAGCACCATCGAATCGGCTCGTCGCAGCGGATATGTTGAAACCATGATGAAACGTCGCCGTTACATTCGCGACATTACATCGGGCAATGCCACTATGCGTAGTTTTGCCGAACGCAACGCCATCAACGCACCCATCCAGGGAACTGCGGCCGACATGATCAAAATCGCCATGATTAATATTTTTAAAGAAATGGAGCGGCAGCAGCTGAAATCGAAGATGATCCTGCAGGTACATGATGAATTGGTGTTCGATGTGCATAAAAATGAAATTGAATTGATAAAACCGATAATCCTTGAGGGGATGAAAAATGCCATTCACCTTGATGTTCCGGTGCTGGTAGATATGAATACCGGAAAAAATTGGCTGGAGGCACATTAAAATATCACATTTTGGTAGCAGGATAAATAATCCAAAATTTCCGCTCCGTAGGTGCGGAAAATGGTGATGAGATAACCAGATAATGGATGACCGATGACCGATGACCGATGATGGATTATCTGACCCCGGCGGGGTCACATTTTGGTAGCACGATGAATCATCCAAAATTTCCGCTCCGTAGGTGCGGAAAAAACAATTGAATTTTTAAATTTGAATCAAAGTTTGAGTTAATTTTAGCCTATGACATACAAAAACGATATCCGGGTGGTAATGACCCTTGATGCCGGTGGCACAAACCTGGTTTTTAATGCCGTACAGGCCGAAAAGGAAATTCTGGAACCCATTGTTCTCTCCTCGGTTGGCGACAATCTTGAAGCAGTATTAAATAAGATTATAGATGGGTTTGCACAAGTTCAGCTGAAATTAGTGCCGAAACCGGTGGCAATAAGTTTTGCATTTCCCGGTCCGGCCGACTTCGAAAACGGCATCATCGGCGATTTGCAAAACCTTCCATTCTTCAAAGGAGGGGTGGCTTTGGGCCCCATGCTGCAGGAAAAATTCAACATCCCGGTATTTATAAATAACGATGGCGATCTGTTTGCCTTTGGTGAAGCTATTGCCGGACTACTTCCCGAGATTAATAAAAAGCTTGAAGATGCAGGAAACCCAAAACGATATAACAACCTTTTCGGGGCCACCTTTGGCACCGGATTCGGAGGGGGAATTGTTACCCGCGATGGATTACTTTGCGGCGATAATAGCGCGGGCGGGGAGATCAACCGCGTACGCAACCGCACCTTTAAAAATTGGGATACCGAAGAGAGCGTCAGTATTCGTGGTATCAAGCGTGAATATGCTAACAATACAGGGCTAAACATGTCCTCCTGCCCCGAGCCAAGAGAAATTTTTGATATCGGCATGGGAAGCGCCAAGGGTGACCAGCAAGCCGCGATACAAGCCTTTGAATCATTCGCCCGCGATGCAGCCGATGCCCTTGCCAATGCCTCCACACTCCTCGATGGACTTGTTGTAATAGGTGGCGGACTTTCGGGCGCCTATCCGCTCTTTCTCCCTAAACTGGTCGAAGAGATGAATTATCCCTTCGATACCATGTCGGGTAAACCCCTTGACCGTATGGAAGTCGTGGCCTATAACCTTGAAGATGACGCCGGCCTGGCAGCATTCCT
>JBAXKG010000090.1:0-7654 GCA_037137455.1 Bacteroidota bacterium | reverse complement strand
AATTCTTTTGCCAACGGTAGGAAACAGTTCCCGTGAAGGTACCCGATACCTTCGAAGTAAAGGCAACACTATCTTTAAAACAGACAATCGTATCTGCAGGACTTACGACAACTGTAATCTGACCAATTACAGACAGGCATGAAAGGGAAAAAAGTATGATTAGGAAATGTTTCATCCGGAAGTACAATGCGGCCACAAAAATAAGAAATTCTTTGAATCGGGCCCTTATAACAATAACGTTGGATGAAACGGATATTGTATAATCAATATTGATTATTGGAGATCATGATCAGGGTACAGGCATGAACAACTTCAATTCCAGCCTCAGAGAGTATAGCTGCAAATTCAGGCGATTCGGTACCAGGATTGAAAATTACACGTTTTGGTTTCAAACTGAGGATGTAATCGTAATAGGCGGGCTGGTTCTTCGGACCAATATAAAGTGTTACAGTATGAATATCCTCGAATTTCGGAAAAGGCTTCTCGATCCTTACCCCGCTGATCTCACCTTCACGCAAGCCAACAGCAACAACCGGAACATTGCTGTACTTTAATTTTCTGACTGCCATGTATCCAAACCGTTCCGGATTTGTGCTTGCTCCCAGTACCAGGGTCTTTTTCTTCACGTGTTAATTGATTCACAATACTGAAGCAAAAGTAAATAAAATCAATCAAACCGGCCAATTTCGTAAATCTCTTTTTTTGAGATACTTCCATCTTCATTGTAGTATATCCATGTGCCATCCTGATGACCAAACTTGTACCCGCCTTCAAACATTAGCTGCCCGGAGTTGTAGAAAGTTTGAAAAAGGCCATGCTTCTCCCCTGCTTTGTATGTCGCCCGTAATTTAATTTTTCCGTCAAGATAGTACTGTTCCCATAGTCCGTCACGAACCCCTTTTTTATAGTAATGTACTTCAGATAATCCTCCTTCGGGATTAAATACTTTTGACACTCCATCGATAAGTCCTGAACAATATTGTTCTTCTGACACCAACGAGCCGTTAGATTCGCTGAAAAACAGCCATGTACTGTCCTTTTTTTCATTTAAGTAATTTCCGGCAGCCATTTTCTGGCCATTTGGAAAGTATGAAATAGTGAAAGCCCTTTTACCATAATCTGATAAAATGGAGACTGTCTTTACTTTCCCGTTAGGATAATAATAGCGGAATTCTCCGGCCGGGATGCCATTTTTGAACCTGCCCTCATAAATGGTCCGGCCGGCCGAATCGCGTTTGCACCAGAAACCTTGTTTGAGGCCGTTTATATCAGTTCTATTCAAAGTATCCTGGCCGAACACTGAAAAGGAAAAAATTGTCGACAGTATGAAAATGAAAATCCGGAACATAATCTTTAAAAAATTACTTTTGCAAATTAATAATAATTTCCCTTGCAAAACTACCCTTCAAAACTGCTGGAACATGCAGTATATGAACTGGCCAAACTACCGGGTATCGGTCGTAAAACAGCCCTGCGCATGGCATTACATCTGCTTAAGAGAACTCCAGTTGAAGTTGAAGCGCTGGGTAATGCAGTAATAAAAATGCGAAATGACATAAATTATTGTTGTGAATGCAGAAATATTTCCGACCAGGAGTTTTGTGCTATCTGTTCAAGCCCAAAGCGTGACCATACATTGATCTGTGTCGTAGAAGATATCAGAGATGTTATGGCAATCGAGAATACAGGACAGTACGGAGGGGTTTACCATGTGCTTGGTGGAATCATATCACCAATGGATGGCATTGGTCCACAGGACCTTAATATCGATGCCCTGATCAAGAGATTTGGTACAGGAACAATCGGAGAGGTGATTCTTGCTCTCCCCACTACTATCGAGGGGGACACGACTAATTTTTATCTATTCAGGAAACTGAATGATTTTAATGTCAAACTTACCACAATCGCGCGCGGAGTTTCCATTGGCGATGAACTGGAGCATACCGATGAAGTAACCCTTGGGCGCTCAATATTAAACCGTACTCCATATGAGTCGGGATTAACCCGTAAATGAAAAAAATCAGAAAAGTTCGAGCTGGTTGACCTTCACGTTAATATTGTTTCCTATATCAAGATCGGCATAGTTTTGCAAAAGAGGATATATTGCCTTTTTGATCAATTTATTTGGGGTCGTACGTCGGGATTTACTAAAATTCATTAATGACTTTTTCTGGCGTGCAGTAACTTTTATAGAAATGATCTTAAATTTCGTTGGCTTTCTTACTTTTTTTACTTTTTTCCGTGGCATATTATCAAAAGTCTTTTAGAATATCTTTGAAGTCGTTAATTATTTTCTTTGCAAGGTTTTCTGCCTTGTTCATCATGTCACTTTCGGCATAGATCCTTACAATCGGCTCTGTATTTGACTTCCGTAAATGAACCCATTCATTTTTAAAATGGATTTTAATGCCATCGATGGTAGTAATCTGATGAGATTTATATTTTTTAATAATACCTTTCAGAATTTGTTCGATATCCATTTCCGGCGAAAATTCGATCTTGTTTTTCGAAATATAATAATTTGGGTACTGATCGCGCAGAGCCGAACATTTTTTCCCCGATTTTGCCAGGTGAGTCAAAAACAATGCAATACCTACCAAGGCATCTCTTCCAAAATGTAATTCAGGATAAATCACCCCGCCGTTACCTTCCCCGCCAATAACCGCCTTTTTCAATTTCATCATTTCAACAACATTCACCTCTCCAACTGCTGATGCAAAATATTTACCCCCAGCACGTTCCGTAATATCTTTTAAAGCTTGTGTTGAAGATAAGTTCGATACAGTATTACCCTTTTTATGTTGAAGAATGAAATCGGAAACTGCCACTAAAGTATACTCTTCACCAAAAGGCTCTCCAATCTCGTTGATAATGGCTAATCGGTCAACATCAGGGTCAACGACAAATCCCAGGTCAGCTTTATTTTTGACAACCGCATCGCATATATCGCGCAAATGCTCAGGAATTGGTTCGGGATTATGAGGAAAATGACCGGTAGGATCGCAATAGAGCAGATCAATTTTATCCACATTTAAAGCCTTAAGTAAAAGAGGTAGTGCAATCCCCCCGGTACTGTTCACAGCATCAATAACAATCCGGAAATGAGCATTTTTAATAGCTTCAATATCCACCAATGGAAGATCGAGAATTTTTTCAATATGCTTGCCGATGTATGTTTCATCAGTTTTGCAGGTTCCCAGGTCATTGATATCCGCAAAAACAAAATTGGCCTGTTCGGCAATTGCCAGTACTCTAAGTCCATCAGCGGCCGACAGAAACTCCCCTTTGTTGTTGAGTAGCTTAAGAGCGTTCCATTGTTTAGGATTGTGACTTGCCGTTAAAATGATCCCACCGTGAGCCCTCTCGCCAACCACTGCAATTTCAGTAGTGGGTGTTGTTGTCAATCCAATATCAACAACATTTGCACCCATTCCCATCAAAGTGCCAACAACAATATTATTTACCATGATACCTGAAATGCGTGCATCTCGTCCGACAACTACTTTCATTCTTTTTTCGGGATGTGATTCCTTTAAAAAAGTCAGATATGCAGCTGTAAAACGTACAATATCAACCGGGTTAAGGCCTTCGCCTGTTTTTCCGCCAATAGTTCCTCTGATACCAGAAATGGATTTAATTAATGTCATTCGATTTTTTTTGACAAATGTATAATTTTTCCAAATTCTTAATCCAAAGTGTTAAAAAATATTGAAATCTGCATTATTGCAGCCTTATGGTCATCTGATTTTTTGTAATTTTGCAAAATTGTTGTATACTTATAACAAGTGTCTCAAGTAGCTGATGGAAGAACCTTTTGAATCCTATTTTGACCGCGAAACCCTGTCACTGGTCGGACGTTTCGAAAAAATGATCCAACAGGACCAACACTATTTTTTTGATGTTGATGAATTCGAAGAGATCATTGAGTATTATTTCTTCAAGAACGAACAGCGTAAAGCTCTTATAACTATTAATCAGGCTTTGGAACAGCATCCGGGGTGTTCGTCCATACTGGTAAAAATGGCTCAGTTTCATGTTAATGCAAAAAAGGATCATGAGGCGCTCCGGATATTAAAGGAGATTGAACATTCCGAGATATCAGACAGTGACCTTTTTCTTGCCAAAGGTAATCTGTATAGTCAGCTTGAAAAGCCGGAAAAAGCTATAGAAGAATACAAAAAGGCGATTGAAGGGGCCGACTATGTTGATGATATTTATTCAAGCATTGCTTTTGAATTTGAGTCACTGGGCAAGTACGATAAGGCAATTGAATTTTTATTAAAAGCGCTTGAGTTGAATCCGGATAATGATGCCGCACTCTATGAATTTGCTTTTTGTTGTGAAGTATCGCAGCAATCGGACCGCAGCATTGAATTTTTGCAGGTATTTCTTGACCAGCATCCATATTCTATTGCCGCCTGGTTCAACCTTGGTATAGCATTCAGTAATACCGATCTGTATGAAAAGGCTATTGATGCTTACGATTACGTTCTCGCCATTGACGATACCTTTTCATCGGCCTACTTCAATAAAGCCAATTGCTATGCCAATATCGACCAGTTTGATAAGGCAATTGAGACCTATTTTGAAACATTTTATTACGAAGATCCTGAACCGGTTACATACTATTACATCGCCGAATGCTACGAAAAACTTAAAAAGTTTGATGCATCAATAGAATATTATCAAAAAGCTGTTTCTCTCGATCCTGAATTTGCAGATGCCTGGCTTGGAATAGGCATTTCGCATGATGAATTGGGAAAACCTCAATCGGCGCTTCCCTATATCCAAAAAGCCATTAAATTAACTCCTGCAATTCCTGAATACTGGTTTATTCTTGGAGATATCCAGATTAAACTATCTAGGATTGAAGATGGAATAGTATCATACCGGAAAGTCATAGAACTTGATCCTGATGATGCCGATATTTGGCTTGACCTGGCGGTTGTTTATGCCGATCAGAAAGACTATGTAAAAGGATATTCAGTGCTTGAGGAGGGATTGCAACATCATGGATCACATGCCGATTTTTTCTTCGGAATGGCCTATTACCTCTTTATGCAGGGCAAGTCGCAGCAGGGAAATGAAACAATGATAAAAGCCATGGAGATGGATTATGATGGTCATAAACGCCTTTTTACCACTTTTCCCGAAGCAAAGAACCATCCTGAAGTTATTGAACTGATTGAATCTTTCAAAAAATAGCCGGATAATCAGGCATATGACCTGCGTATTTAACCTGCACGAATGACCGTAAATCACCTTACATTCTTACCCGACCGCACATCCAAGCCAAGGCAAAACGGCATTTCCATGGTTATGGACAATGGACTCAGTGTGCGTGAAGCAGAAGATTTTGTTGAAACAGCCGGGCACCTGGCCGATTTTGTCAAACTTGGATTTGGGACATCCGTAGTAGGGAATAAAGTCAAAGAAAAAGTTAAGGTATACCAAAATGCAAAGATCAGGGTCTATGCAGGAGGTACACTTTTCGAGGCATTCGCCGTACGAAATCTTTTTGATGATTACCTGAGGTATATCGATAAATTAGGCCTTGATTCTGTTGAGATCTCTGATGGCTCTATTATAATGGAACACGATGTGAAATGTGAGTACATTCACAAACTTGCCAAAAAGTATACTGTACTTTCTGAGATCGGTTCTAAAGATTCCGAAATTATTATCGCTCCGGGCCGTTGGATCAAAATGATGCAAAAAGAGTTGCAGGCTGGCTCCTTCAAGGTGATTGGTGAAGCCCGTGAAAGTGGAAATGTGGGTATTTACCGGTCAACAGGAAAAGCCCACGTATCGCTCATCAAAAAAATCCTTGCGAAGGTACAACCTGACAAACTTTTGTGGGAAGCTCCGTTGAAATCGCAACAGGTTTGGTTTATCAACAATTTCGGCGCCAATGTGAATCTTGGAAATATTGCTCCTTCAGAACTTATTCCCCTCGAAACATTACGGCTTGGTTTGCGGGGCGAAACCTTTTTCTCGTTTTTGCCGCCTGAATTAAAAAAATTTCAACCTAAGTAGCGAAATAGTGAAGGTGCGAATTGAGAAGCAATTACAAACACCTGAAAAAAAGTGATAGTGACAAATTTCGAATGGCTAAAAAATTGAAATGGAAAATGGAAAGGAGTTATTTGGATTAATCGGTTTTCCATTGGCCCATTCATTGTCAGCCGAATATTTCAACGAAAAATTCAGGAATGAAGGCCATTATGAAAAAGAGTACCAACTCTTCCCTCTTTCCAATATTGATGATTTTCCTGCGCTCCTAAGAAACCACCCCAAGTTGAGCGGGGTGAATGTGACGATCCCATATAAGGAAAAAATCATTCCATACCTTGATGACCTTAATGAAACAGCATGTCAGATTGGCGCGGTAAATACTATTAAAATCATCAGGGAAAATGAAAAAATTCATACTATTGGGTTTAATACCGATGCCGGGGGATTTTTAAAAACACTGACAGATCAAATTCCGCGGGGCAAAGCGCTGATACTAGGAACGGGTGGCGCTTCCAAAGCAGTGGCCTGGGCTTTAAAAAAATCAGATATCAGGTTTTCATTTGTTTCCCGGACAAATAAAGGCCCCGGCATCATTTCATACGATGAACTGACAGTTGAGATCGTACAAAATAACAAGCTCATAATCAATACTACGCCATTGGGAATGTATCCTGACACAGAACAATTTCCGCCGCTCCCTTATGATGGTCTCACAAAGGATCATTTTTTATATGATCTCATCTATAATCCTGAAGAGACCAGATTCATAAAAATTGGAAGGGCGATGAATGTGCCCACCATGAACGGCAAGCAGATGCTTATCAATCAGGCAGAACTCGCTTACGAAATATTTCGGGCTAAAGAGGATTTTTTTCCTTATTCTCAGGTTCGTCATCCCTGACCACTTCGACCTTTAAATTTGCTACCATTGCGGCAACAGCGCCAACGGCTGCCAGCATGGGTGCAAAGATTGCGCCGATAACACCAAAAGTGACTGGTATCTCAAGGTATACCTTTCCATCTTCGTCTTTAATGATCAATTTTCTGACATTACCTTCATGGATGAGTTGTTTGACCTTTTCTACCAACTCTTCACCTTTTACCCGAAATTCTTCTTTTATATTTTCCATAACATCTTAATTTTGCAATTTTCTGAGAATGATATCAAAAATACGGTTTTTCCATCTGGATGAAAAATAATAATTCTGACAAAGATTTATTTGGTGTTAACAAAAAAAAATCATAAATTTGCAGCCCGTTTAAAAGGCCTATAAAAGATAATCAGAAACAACACGAAAAAAGATGAATTTAGCACCTGAAGTAAAAAAGAAAGCATTTAAAGACCACGGAAAATCTGAATTTGACAGCGGCTCAACTGAAGCACAGGTAGCGCTGTTTACCATGAAAATTCAACATCTTACCGAACATTTGAAGATAAACAAGAAAGATATGGTTACTGAGCGCTCGCTGGTAATCATGGTTGGAAAACGCCGGAAGTTGCTGGATTATCTTAAAAGCAAAGAGATTCAACGTTATCGCGATATCATCAAAAAACTTGGAATTCGTAAATAATCATATTATTTCTTTTATAAATCAAGAAAGAGGCAATGTGATAATTGCCTCTTTTAATATCTGAAAG
>JBAXKG010000089.1:0-7941 GCA_037137455.1 Bacteroidota bacterium | reverse complement strand
CCACTTACAACGTTTTAAAGTAAGTGGTTTTTTCTTTAGTGCAACTGTTCTCCTAAAATTCAAAAGCTATTCCAATCTTTGGCATAAAGTGGAATTGATAAAAGCTGGGCTCTAAATATACACTCCACCTCAGATTTGCTTCTTTTGTATAAAAAGACCATCCGAGATGAGGGTCAATAACGGGCCCTCTGTCTTCTCCCCAGGTATCTCCGGTCCAGGTACTCCATGCATAACCTCCTCTCAGCGAAAGATAGGGATAATGGGTTATAGTTGAGTCACTGATATTATGCAAATTGAATCGGAATTGCAAATAGATGATAATGTTTTCTGTATTGTAGGTTGAGAGACCCGCGCCTAATGAAAATGTGTTGGAAAACTGATATCCGTGTGTTGTATAAACTTCAACTATCGCTTTTGGATCAACACCTTTGGGAAACGTTGCTCCGACAGACATCCCCACATCGAAGAAATATCCTTTGTTGTGTTTTGCGTATGACTTTTTATCCCGGGTACTGAGCGCCGTTGAATCCTGGGCACTAAGTACCGTCGAAATCAACAATAAAATATAAAGGATTATCCTGGTCTTCATCGTGCGAATAGCTAAATCATTAATTTAAGAATACAATAGGAGTAAAAACCCGGGCCGCCATCTTTATGGTCTTTGCCTTTAAGATCATGAAGGGTAATATTACAACCTGCCGCCAGGAATGCCTCATAAGCGCTTTTTGTATTCGCGTATGGAACTATGGTATCGTCAGTGCCATGCAATAATGTTACCTTAGCCTTGGGCGCCCATCCTCTTGTTTTCCCGTTTATAATTAAACTGTTCTTTTCTAATGCGGCGAGAAATTTTTTGGTAATACTGCTGTCTTTCTGGAACATCTGGTTGGTCATTACATCCGTGAGTTTTGTACTCAGCTTGGCGGAAACCTCGTCGGTTGTGTACTTCTTTGAAAGGACCCATTCTTTATAGTTGGATAAAAGGGGGTCTTTAAAACACTGCGCCATATCAAGATTCAAATCTTCCCCATAATCGATACCCAGGATCAACAGCGGGATTGTGACCGGCTGGCTGCTGTAATTCTTCTGTACAAATTCGTCATATGATTTTACCAGGTCATAAGCGCCCCCACCGGCAAATACCTGGTCTATTACAAAGGCATCCTGGTATAACTCTGTAGTCTCTACAAATTTGAGAAAGCAGAGCGAAGCCTGGCCGCCTTGAGAATAGCCCAGGACAGTGATCTTATGAGACATTTTTCTGCTGATCGAAGCAAAATATTCTTTTGCGGCTAAAAGCATGTCGGCAGAAACCCGGCCTGTATTTTCAACACAATAATAGGGATGAATTGAATCAGATGTTGCACCATAACCAATATAATCGGGTACTACTACACAGTAGCCGAATAGTGAGAAAAGACCTTCGGTTGCTCCCATCCTCACAGAAGGAGCCTCATAATTTGCTCCAAGAGTATAATGAAGCCCTAAAATCGTTCCCAATCTCGAATAATCTGCATCTACAGACGGGTAAAAAATTGCTCCTGAGGCAATGATTTCTCTTTTTTGAGGGTCCAGAGTCCGGTAATTTATTGAAACTACCTTTAATTTTTTATTGGGTAAACCCTTGAAAAGGATCCCATTTGGGTCTTGTTTTGTTCTTATTGCCAATTCATACTTGTCTATTGTTTCAACCTTGTTAACGCCAGCCAGGAACATCCAATCTTCCTCGGCCAGTGGTTCTTTCTTACAAGAGAATAAGGAAAAGATCAGGAAGCAATACAATAATAACTTTTTCATCATCGGGTAAGGTGTTAAAAATCCTTAATTAAAAAAGAAATGCGCATGAGATTTCAAGTCCCTGTTGTTTCAGGGCGCTAAAGTACTCAGAATTAATCCTGTTCAGATTCCACCTGTATCGTCCTTCAACCTGGAATCTCCAGATATCGAAACCCATCCCAGCGCCAACCCCGAAATAGAGTTTATTAATATTACTCTTAATGTAGCTTTCATCAATGTCATTAAGATGGTAGAACAAATCTCCTTCATAGCTGACTACATAGGATCCATAGATTGCTCCCAATACATACGGTCTGAAAATTTTGCTTAATTGCAGTCCCACCTTAAAATTAACAGGAACATCAATGGTTTGCATAGTTGTTATTAAATCTGTAAAGTAAATCAGATCTGCGTCGGTAGTTGAATTTGTAAAAATAATTTCAGGTACAATCGAATAATTTACAAAACCTCCTATTTTGTATTGAAATAATGCGCCAAAAGACCAGCCTGATTTTGCCTCAAAGTCAGAATAAAAGCCTTTGCCGTAGTTTTCCATGTGTATAAAGTTGACGCCAGCCTTTACTCCGATTCTCCAGGGTCTGTTCTGGGCATAAACACTGCATATTGTGCAGGCAAATATTAATATCATTATTATCTTTTTCATATCCCTGAGGTAAGTTCTATGGCGCAATAAACCATGCGCAAACATAAATTTTTGTTTTATATGAATCATATTTACAAATGTAATGTAATTTTACAGAAGGCCGGATTAAATTATAAAATATTCTATTATCATTGATTGATAAGGCATACAAGAGATTTTGCTTCGCCACTTAAGTTGATTTTGTATATTTGTGTAATGTAAAATTCGATTTTACACAATACGGTTGTTTATTATTATATATTTGGCTAATCTTTATACGTTTATTTCCACCAAAAAAAGTGGATGCTAGAACCCACTTCAAAAAAAACAGGGCGTTACCGAAAAGCCATATGATTAGGGAAATTTAAAAATAACTATTATGAAAAGGGGTTTTATTTTACTGTTATTTTTATTTATTTGCATGATTGCTTATACTCAACAAAATTACGAAGACGTGGTTTATTTAAAAAATGGAAGCATCATCAGAGGGACCATTATCGAACAAATTCCAAATGAATCTGTCCGCATAGAAACCGCAGACAAAAGTGTTTTTGTATATAGAATGAATGAGATTTCAAAAATTGCAAAAGAAACAAAGTTAACTACCTACACTCCTTCAAACAAAAAAGAATCAGGCAGCAGTAAGTCAAAAGATAATGCTTCAACCAGCGCTGCCTCAACCAGTACTGCTTCAGCCAGTAAGGGAGAAAAAAAGTCGGGGTATTATGGGAGTATCAGAGCGGGTGGCGGAATTGGCCTTGGAAATTCGCAAGATGTGGCAATATTAAAACTCGATATTATCAATGGTTATAGATTTAATCAATATTTTGCTGCCGGGATTGGCATCGGAGGACAAGATTATTTCTCCACCGATCTTTCCAATCATAGTTACTGCGGCTCAATATTTGCGAATTTCATGGGACGTTACCCCGATACAAAAATAGCTCCATACCTGGGGGTCGGGTGTGGATATACTTTTCAAATAACTCCCAGCTTCGGCGGGCTTGGATTTTTACTTAATCCGACAGTCGGCGTAAGTTTCAGACTGGGTAAAAGTACAATAGAACTGGGCGTTGGTTATTTGATGCAAAACGTTAGTGTTGGTAATGCGAGCGCTACTACCAATTTTATTCTTGCTGAGCTTGCAACTACTTTTTAGGATTTAAAAAGACGTTGCATCATCCAAACAGAAAAAGGTTGTCATTTTTGGCAACCTTTTTATATGTGACTGCCTGATTTTTTATCGCTATTTTTGTTATTTTGAATTACCTGAAAACTCTTACTTCATTTGAACAAGAAATCTTCAGCCGGTTTTTATGTCGCCATTCTGGTCATGCTGTTCATTGCCGGTTGCAATGTCACAAAACCACTTGGCCCCAAGGAGTATCTTGTTATAAAGAATAAAATCCAGGTTTCCGACAAAAACATTTCTCCAGAAGACCTGGCCCCATACATACAACAGCATCCCAATAAAAAACTTTTCGGATTATTTCGTTCCAATATTGCATTATACAATATCGGTAATAAGGGTAAAGACACAAAGTTCAAGAAGTGGCTAAGGACCAAAGCAGGCAGCGAACCTGTGATTCTCGATACTTCCCTGGTATCTGTTTCACTCAAGCAAATGAATCTTTACCTTATGAATAAAGGTTATTTTCATTCGACTTTAAGCGATTCAATAATTATTAACAATAAAAAAGCAATTGTAATATATTCTATCCAGGCTTCGAAACCATATAAAATAAGGAGTCTGGCCTATTCGATACCTGATACACAAGTAGCTTTTTTTGTATATAAGGATACCTCAAAATGCTTGATTCGCCGAGGTAAGAACTTCGATTCCTATCTTTTTGACGATGAACGTAGCCGGATAACGAACAATCTGCTTAACTATGGATTTTTTCGATTTTCCACTGCTTATATTAAATATCAGGTAGATTCCAATTTCCAGCAGCGTCAAATGGATATCACCATTGAAATCATCAATCAGGTAGTGCCTTCATTCGACAATTTTACAACAGTACGTCAGGTGCCCCATAAGAGATATTTCATAAATAACATTTACGTCTATCCTGAGTTTGACCA
The DNA here is from genome assembly GCA_037137455.1 of Bacteroidota bacterium. Taxonomy (GTDB): domain Bacteria; phylum Bacteroidota; class Bacteroidia; order Bacteroidales; family FEN-979; genus CAIVAT01. Next base: position 3,437 of record JBAXKG010000089.1, on the reverse strand, counting down.
CCTTCAAACAAATGCTGTTATTTACGACACACTGGTTAAAAGCTACCAGAGTCCGGTTAAGGGGCAGCCCCCAAATACATTTTATTTTCTATACAAAGATCGATTCAGGGTCAAACCGCGTACTATTGCCCAATCAATTTTTATTACCCCGCAATCTAATTATAATTTACTGGATGTCAATCAAAGTTATGGCCAGCTTTCAGGTTTGCAGGTTTTCAAATACATCAATATTCAGTTTAAGGAGGAGGAAGACCAGAAAGAACAGCAATTGCATAACAAGAATTTAGTTAACTGCCATGTTGAACTTTCACGCACGCCGGCTCAATCTTTCTCGGTAACTACTGATGGCACTAATTCAGGAGGCGCATTTGGTGTTCAGGCTAACCTTGGTTATCAGAGCCGGAATGTTTTCAGGGGGGCACAGTTATTCAAGATCAATGTAAGCGGATCACTTCAGATGCAGGCCTCCGATGGATCAGCTGGAAATTCCTTTTTTAATACTATCGAACTGGGGGCCAATGCCGGAATTACTTTTCCACAATTTCTTATACCAATCCGGCCCGAAATAATGCCAAAATATTTCAAGCCAAAAACCACTATCAGCATCGGGTACAATTATCAGCATCAGGAGCACTTTGACCGGCATATTTCAAATATTTCTTTCGGATATTCCTGGCTACAGAACGATAAAATCAAACATGTTCTGAATCCCGTTGAAATTTCACTGGTCAAAATATTTAAAGATGCTTATTTCGATTCAGTGATCGAATCGCAGACGGATACCCGGCTCAGAAACCAATACACCGATCACATGGTGGCCGGATTAAAATACACCTTTACCTTCAGTAATCAGAAATTCACCAGGGTGAAGGATTTCATATATATCAGGGCTAATTTTGAGACCGGAGGCAACCTGATCTACCTCTTCAATAAGATTTTGAAAACACCGCAGGATTCCGGCGTTCCATATAACCTTTTTGGTTTGCCATATTCGCAATATGTAAGGCCTGATATCGACTTCAGATATTACAATATCCTTGGAAATAATTTTTCGATGGTTTACCGTTTATACAGCGGCATTGGGATACCATATGGCAATTCGGACCTGCTGCCTTTTGAAAAAGCGTTTTTCGCGGGCGGGGCTAATGGCATGCGCGGATGGAGGATGTATACACTCGGTCCCGGCTCCTATATCAATCCTTCCGGCGCTTCCGATACTTTTAACCAAATCGGAGATATGCAATTGGAAGCCAATATTGAATACCGGTTCCCGGTATATGGCTGGATTCGGGGAGCATTGTTTGTAGATGCCGGAAATATATGGTTGCTGAAGGAATCCCCTGATTTGCCAGGCGGGAAATTTACTTTCCCCGGATTTTTAAATGAGATTGCCATGGATTTCGGTATTGGAATAAGGCTTGATTTCGACTTCTTTATTTTCCGCCTCGATCCCGCAATTCCGCTGCGTGTACCCTCCTACCCCACAAACGACCGTTGGTATTTCAACAAAATGCAACTCAAAGACATCGTATGGAATTTTGGCATAGGGTATCCATTCTGAAAGAATTATCGACAACACACTATATAGTTGAAATATATTTTCCTTAACATTCATCAATTATTTTCAAAATTGTTATTTTTGTGTAATTGAACCAAATTATACATCGTAATATTATCCATAATATTTTTATAACTGATAAAAACCCAAAACCATAAAAAATGAAAAAGATAGTTTTAGTAATTATTTTAATCTTCAGTTCATACATTACTTATTCACAAGTAATTGCCAACTTTGAAGATGGGAAAACAGGTCCTTTGACATTGAATGTTATGGGATGTGGCGACTGGGATAATGGGGCTTTGCATCCTTTGTCAGAAACATTTCTGGTTGTTGATAACCCTAAGTGTAACGGATTAAATATTAGCAGGAAAGTTTTAAAATTTAACCGCAGGGGCTCTGACCAGGGAGGAAAACCATGGGGTGGTTTCTGGGCAAATGCCAGCCCCGATATTACTCTTTCAGCCAATAAATATCTTCATGTTAAAGTATTGAAAACCCGTATCACGCCACTGAGGTTTAAAATTGAAGGCGCGGCCGGTTCTCTGGAACAAAAAAACATGTATGCACAAACCAAAATAAATGAATGGGAAGATATCGTTTTTAAATTCGACACTCTTGGATTAACAGGCTCATTCCCGGTTGTTGCATTTATGCCCGATTATGAAGATCCTGAACTACAGACAGGGCTGATCGAAATTTATATTGATGACATCATCTTATCAAGCGATCCTAATCCTATTAAAACGAACACTATTTGTGATTTTGAGAATGGGACAACAGTTCCTTTTACGTTGCATGTAATGGGATGTGGCGCCTGGGATGACGAAACATTACATCCGGTTTCGGAAACCTTTTCAGTGATACCTAATCCACTTAAAACAGGTATTAACCAAAGTGAAAAGGTGTTAAAATTTAATCGAAGGGGAGTTCAGGAAGGGGGCATGCCCTGGGGTGGATTTTGGGCAAATGCCAATCCAAATCTCAATCTTACAGAAAACAAGTATGTTCATGTCAAAGTTCTGAAAACCCGAATCTCTCCATTAAGATGTAAAATTGAAGGTGGCGCATCAGGATCACTTGAACAAAAAAATATGTATGCCCAAACCAAAGTGATTGAATGGGAAGATATTGTATTCAAATTTGATGCATTAAATATAACAGGTTTATATCCCATTTTCTCATTTATGCCCGATTATGAAGATCCTCAATTAACTGCAGACTTTACCGTAATCTATATTGATGATATCATAATAAACAGTGATTCTGTGCCAATCACAATAGCATCAGTCACATTTAATGTTAATATGTATGCATGGAAAACGATGGGAAAATTTAATCCAAAGACAGATTTCGTAGATATTGCCGGAAATTTTAACAAATGGGACGGTACAAATTTCCATCTGACTACTTCAAATGATAGTATTTACTCCATTACTGTTCCAAATTTATCCGTTGGGAGCATTATTGAATTCAAATTTCGTATAAATGGCAGTTGGTCTGACCAGACCTGCGAATTCCCGGGAGGCCGTTCTAACCGGAAATACCAGATTAGTTCTTCTTCAAACACTTATACTGCGTTGTACAATGACCAACTTCTGGGCATCAAAGAGAATTCAAGCTCAGGAAAGATATTTTTTTATCCCAACCCTGTGAGGGATTTATTAAATATTAAATCATCCATCCTTTTAAAAGAGATTGTTCTTGTAAATCAAAGCAGCCAGCAGGTTTTAAAATACAGCAACCTGACCGGCAGTGATTTCGCCATGGATTTTTCGGGAATAACAAATGGCCTCTATTTTATTATTTTTAAAGATCGCGATGGCAGGGAGTCTCTGCAAAAATTAATAAAGAACTAATCTCACATAATGTACAAACG
>JBAXKG010000088.1:0-7945 GCA_037137455.1 Bacteroidota bacterium | reverse complement strand
AAGAATGCGTTTGAAACCCGAACCTGCTTTATTACAAAGCGTTCAATGTCATTTTTAATTCAGAATCAAAGTACATCTGAACCCACTGGTAAGGAAGCGGGCCGGTTAAAGTTGCATAGATCCGTAAATAAAAACCATTGCTGCCAAAGGGGATGTTGTTGCTGTTTACCGTCAGGGTAACCTTTTTCCCGGTTCCACCGTTATTATTGACAATTCCGATTTGAACCGGTGATGAAAAACCGGCATTGTCGGATACGGTGACCCGGGCCGACTGCAGCCACCCAAAATTGGCTTCAGGAGGTGTATTGATGGTGATGGAGAATTGCGAAAAAGAAGAATTTTCAATAGCGCCGCCTGAGATCCCGTTTGCGCTTAGCAAACTGTCAACATTGATCCAGACAAGCGCTGAGTATAAAATTTGCTCGCCCGATTTCAAGGTTACAGGGGTATAGGTGAAGTTGGTACGTGGAAGTTTATAGGTGATATCCACGGATGTCAGTTCCTTAATTTTCGAACACGACATGAGAAATACTACCGGCATCAGGCCAATAGCTAAAACTGATAAAAAAATACGTGTTTTCATTTGGCGTTAATTTAGGTGATGCAATATAACAAAAATAAACACTATTTTCCAACTAAAACCTGATACAGGGGATTGTTTTTCATTCCTCTATAATGAAGGTTCGTTTAACATCCTTGTTCCCGACATACCAGTAAAATCTTCCTGGCAGGAAGTTTATGGCAGCCACTTTGTTTTCCCTGATTCCCGGTTTTATCCCTCTCCACCATACAAGTTTATTATTGATCTCCGAAAAAATATATAAATAATTAAAGGTGTCGGTCTCCAGTTCCCAGCTAAACACAATCTCATCTTTTCTGCTAAACGTGATTCCATCATCAGGGGAGTTCAATTCAACTGGTTTTCTCATCGTACTATCTATAGCCTGTGATTCAGTAATTCTGTCGGACTCCTGCAGCAGTGGCTTCGTAAGTGAATCATTCACAGAACCATTACTCTGAGTTGTTGCCCCATCATTGGGTTGATTTGTTTTTGGGACTATTAAAAAAATTACAACTCCGATTATTATTGCTGCAATTGCGCCCCAAACAAGGTAATTGGGTTTTTTAATATCAGAATATCTCCCTTCAATCTCAGGCTCAGGTGTTTCTGTTACAATTATTTCGGATGAAATATCACTTGCCTCTTTCATCATCTCCGGAAAAGCCTTTCTGATCCTGTATTTTCTTGCAAACTCCCGGTCCTCATAAAGCCGGTTTTCAAAATTATAAACCTCATCAGTGGTTAACTTACCATTAATGTATCTTTCAATAAGATCAATATCTGCCAGGTCGTTATTCATTCAAATACGATTATCTTTTATTTCAAAACTCATCCGGGCAATGTTGTTTTCATTTTCAAAGGTATCTAATTTTATCAAGAAATTCAGCAAACTTCCCCCCGGAATGATTTTCATAACCACTTACACACGAAAAAAACAAGCGTAGATTGGGAATACCATTTCTCTGTCTCACCGATTACAATCAATGGTTGCCAATGGTTAAGAATCAGTGTCTCTCTTCCCGGATGTTAATAAAATTTTTTATCTTTGCCCTCAAATGAGACAAAAATTAATCTCTTCAGGCTTATTTATTGTGATGATGATTGTTGTGTTGCACAATGCGATACCTCACCACCATCATAATGATCTATTGATGCACTATCATGGAGTGCCTCTGGATGACCAGAATGATCATTCCGCATGTAACCACCAACCTGTCTCATGCCAGATTCAGACCATCAACTTCAATGTGCCCCGGGCATTGAATGTGATCAAAATTGAAGTTACGAACGATGTTACAAACCTGTTCGGAATTTCCGTTACAACTCTCCATTTTCCGAATGCTGAATTGTGTTTGTCATTTGTCCCCATTCCTCCGGGTGACCCGCTTGTGCATGGTATTATTACTGACCTGCCCGCGAGAGCGCCTCCCTGCTGATCGCTGTTGACTTAATTTCTCAGCTTAGCCATTCCATTGGCTTTGCTTTTCATTTATTTCTTTTCATAAAATAAAAAACCATGAGATATACTTGTTTATTTCTCCTGATTCCGGTAATAGTACTTGCCGGATGCAGGAATAATGAATCCCAAAGCATTTCGGCAGAAAGTGGTCACGCACATGGAGCAGGATCGGTGGCTTATACAGCATTTTCCGATTCATGTGAGTACTTCGCTGAAATTAAACCTATAATTAAAGGGCAACCCGCCGAAGCCTCTATTCATATAACCCGTTTAAGAGATTATCAGCCGATTGCCGAAGGAATCATGGGAATCAGGGTGTTTCAAAACGGAATCTTATTAGCGTCCGGCGACACGAATAAGCCGAGGATTCCCGGCATTTTTCCCGTAAAGTTTATCGTATCAAAAAGTGGGGTCGTTTCTCTGAAATTTGTGTTTAAGGGAAGAGATCTCAATGATTCAGTATTAATATCAAATGCAAGGGTATTTGAAACTGAGGAAGAAATGAAGCAGGTACCTGCTGTTGAAGAACCTTCAGGTGTGATAAAATTTACAAAGGAGATGGCATGGAAAATCAATTTTAATGTACTGAAAGTCATCCCGCAAGACTATTTTAATACGATAAGAGTAAGCGGGGAATTTGTTATTCCGCCATCAGAAATTACAACATTATCAGCAAAAGGTGATGGAATTGTAATTTACAGGCAAGCTAATCTTATACAGGGAAAGCAAATTGAAAAAGGGTCAGTGTTATTCACGCTTACCGGCCAGGGGCTTACATCCCGAAACATGGATGCGACCATCTCCGGCCTGAAAAGTCGCTTTGAAGCTTCCAAATCAGCTTATGAACGTGAAAAAACATTATTGAAAGATCAGATTGTTTCCCTGAAGCAGTTTAATGAAACGATATCCCGTTACAAGATTGACAGTAGTCAATACTTCGCCTTCCTGAATGGCTTATCGGGGAAAAACATGGATATTACTGCTTCATCAAACGGTTCTGTTATTCAGCTGTTTCAGCTAAACGGCGCTTATGTCACCGAGGGTACTCCTTTAATTGCTATCGCAAACAGCAGAACCATCATGCTCCGTGCCGACCTTCCGCAAAGGAATTGGAAAGATATCCCGACAATTAAATCAGGTTCATTCCGACCATCGGGTAGTGATCAGTTATATAATATTGAGGACTTAAACGGCAGGCTCATTGCAAAAGGAACAACATTGTCGTCCGACAATCAGTTTATTCCGGTCACATTTGAATTTCCTAACAAGGGTTCATTTATAGCAGGATCATTTGCTGAGGTATTTCTTCATACAACCCCAATGAAGAACCAGCTTGTCATTCCGGTTTCTTCACTCCTCGAAGAACAGGGAAACTATTATGTGTATGTTCAGGTAGCTGGTGAATCTTTTATAAAACGCACTATTAAACCGGGTTTCATCGATGGGACTTATACGAATGTAGTATCCGGATTGGTTCCTGGCGACAGGGTTGTGACCCGGGGCGCCATTTTCATCAAGGCATCATCACAAATGACAGGCACTCCTTCACATGGTCATGAACATTAATAAATCGAGCCATGCTAAATAAAATCATCTCTTTTTCGCTTCAGAACCGCATGATGGTTCTGATCATATCTGTACTGCTCCTGATCTCTGGTTTGATGGTGAGCTGGAATACAGATGTTGATGTCTTTCCCGATCTTACTGCCCCATCTGTGGCGGTGATGACCGATGCTCATAACCTTGCCGCCGAAGAGGTAGAAAAGCTGGTCACCTTCCCGATCGAAACTGCGCTGAATGGTGCGACAGGAGTTCGCCGTGTACGTTCCACTTCCATGGCAGGCTTCTCCATCGTTTGGGTCGATTTCGCCTGGGGAACCGATATTTATAAGGCACGCCAGATCGTCAATGAAAAATTAGCCCCGATGCTTGACCATCTTCCGATAGGGGTGACCCCTCCTGTACTGGATCCGCAGAGTTCCATCATGGGAGAGATCATGCTGATTGGTATGACGTCAGATTCTCTTTCTCCATTTGATCTGAGGACGATTGCCGACCGCCAGGTAAAACAACGTTTGCTGTCGGTTTCCGGTGTCTCCCAGGTTCTGGTCATGGGTGGATTACCCAAAGAATATCAGGTCCTCGCAGATCCTGAAAAAATGAAATACCACAATGTGACGCTCTCCGACCTTATTTTTGTATGCCGTGATATCAACAGTAATTCTTCAGGCGGATTTATACAGCAGTACGGACAGGAATATGTGATAAGAGGAATGAGCCGTACTACTGATCTGAATGACATTTCCGGCTCTTTTGTAAAGATGAATGGCGCTTATCCGGTCACCATCAGGGATGTTGCAACTGTAAAAGAGGGTTATCCGCCAAAAATAGGCGATGCATTTCTGAACGCAAAGCCTGCAGTTATTATGACAGTCCTCAAACAGCCCAATATCAATACGCTGCGACTAACTGAATCGATTGATAAAGTAGTTCATGAACTGGAGAAAACTTTACCCTCCACCGTTAAAATACAACCTGAGATTTTTCGTCAGTCCGATTTTATAAGCACCTCTATCAGGAATGTGGAAACCGTCCTGCTGGAAGGGGGTATCTTCGTTGCAATTATTCTTTTCCTTTTTCTGCTGAATTTACGCACGACTTTTATCTCCCTCATTGCAATCCCGCTGTCATTGCTCGTTTCATTGATCACTTTAAGGCTGTTCGGGCTAACTGTAAATACCATGTCCCTTGGCGGAATGGCCATTGCCATCGGAATATTGGTGGATGATGCCATCGTGGAGGTTGAAAATGTGTTGAAACGACTGCGACAGAACTACAAACTTCCTCCGGCTCAAAGAAAGAAAACACTAAGTGTGATATATGACGCATCAGTTGAGATACAATCATCCATTGTGCAGGCAACACTTATTATCATAATTGCTTTTGCACCCTTGTTTTTCCTCTCCGGGATGGAAGGCAGAATGCTGCGTCCTCTGGGTATAACCTTCATTGTTTCTTTGTTTGCCTCTCTTCTTGTTGCAATTACCCTTACGCCGGTTATGGCAAGTTACCTTTTGACAACACCCAAACAACTTAACCGGCATGAAAAAGGCGATAATGTTTTCATTCAGCGTCTCAATATCGTGTATGAACGTAGTTTGGATCAGGCCTTACGGTTTAAAAAAGTCATTATCGGATCAAGTCTGATCTTGCTTATTGCTGCGTTCTTTTTGTTGACAAAGCTTGGCAGTGGTTTTTTACCGGAATTCAATGAGGGGACGCTGACCATCACCACCATCACCATCCCGGGAATATCGATTGATCAAAGCAATGAGATTGCCGACCAAATCGACCATGCGTTGTTAACCATTCCGGAGGTAAAGAATGTGAGTCGTCGCACGGGAAGAGCAGAAGCCAATACTCATATCCACGGGGGCATCAACGGCTCTGAAATTGATGTGCCGTATCATCTCAGTAAGCGAACCCGTGAAGAGTTTATGACTGAAGTAAGGGATAAACTTGGCAAGGTACAGGGAATGTATATCAGTATCGGACAACCGCTGGGCCACAGGATTGACCACATGCTCTCCGGCACGCGTGCCAGTATTGCCATAAAACTTTTCGGGCAGGACCTGAATACACTCTACACGACAGCAAATGAGATAAAAAACAAGATCTCTGCAGTTGAGGGGCTTGTAGATCTGAACGTCGATCAATTGGTTGATGTTCCTCAGATTCAGATAAAGCCCAGACGTGAAATGCTTGCCAGGTACGGGATCCCTGTAAATAAATTCAATGAGTTTGTTGAGGTAGCCCTTGGTGGTGAAAAGATGTCGGATGTTTTTGAGAGCCAGATGAGTTTTAACCTGGTATTGAAATACGATGCTCCCTTTCGGAATACAATGGAATCACTCGAAAATACCTATATCGACACCTATGATGGGAAAAAAATTCCCTTGAGCTTTGTGGCCGATATAGTTTCATCCACGGGACCATATACGATTAACCGGGAGAATGTACAGAGGAAGATCGTGATCTCTGCAAATACGGCAGGACGGGATGTTGGCAGCATCGTTATGGATGTGGAAAAAATCATCGATCGGGATGTCAGACTGCCTGAGAATTATCATATTGAATATGGAGGACAGTTTGAAAGCGCCAGGATGGCCACCCGGATGCTTTTGTTTACGAGTATCCTGGCGGTATTTATCATTTTCCTTATTCTCTACCGTGAGTTCCGAAATATGAAACTGGCCGGTATCGTACTCTTAAACCTACCACTGGCGCTCATCGGAGGGGTGTTTGCACTCTGGATTACATCGGGTGTGCTGAGTATTCCGGCAATCATCGGTTTCATTACCCTGTTTGGTATTGCTACCCGGAACGGCATTCTCCTTGTTTCTAAATATCAGCATTTAATTGCCGAAGGAAAATCAACATTACAGGCGATCTTAGCCGGATCTTCCGACCGGTTAAACCCGATATTGATGACTGCGCTGGCATCCGGGTTGGCCCTTGTTCCCCTGATCATCTACGCCGATAAGCCGGGTAATGAGATCCAGAGCCCGATGGCTGTTGTTATCCTCGGAGGTTTGTTTACTTCGACAATTCTAAACTTGTATGTGATACCAATAGTATATTCATGGATATTTAAAAACCGACCCGATGAAAACAAGATATAAATTTCTGCTCTTACTTGTAATCCTTCCTTTTACAGGACGACCGCAAGCCTCGTTGGATTCGGTTGTAGATGCGGTCAGGGCGGCAAACAAGACCCTGATTGCTTGCCGCATGCAAATGGAAGCTGAAATGAGGGCAGCCCGCACGGGCATCTACCTGCCAAACCCTGAAGTTCAGTTCGATTATCTTTGGGGTGATCCGGCTGAATACGGAAATAGAACCGATTTCGGGATAACGCAAAGTTTCAGCTTCCCATCAGTATATATTCAGCGTTCAAACCAATCGCAATTAATCCGGAACGGAGCATCATTAAGATACGTTCATAAGGAACGTGAAGTTATACTGAAAGCTAAGTCAGATTGGATCAATATTGTGGGATTGAACAAGAAACTTGCGATTCTTAAACAAAGGATATTGCTTGCTGATGAGATCGCGCAAAAAGCCAAACTTCAGCTCTCACAAGGTGAAATCAATGTTATCAGATATCATCATGCACAGATGGAATTTGTCAACATGAAAATGGAGTTCACCGAGCTTGAGGTCCAGAGAAACACTTTGCAAACCGGATTAAACCAGCTTTGCGGAGGAAAAATTGTTACAGTTTCCGATAGCATTTATCCCGCCGGGCCCAGACTCTCATTGAATGAGATTATTGGGTACGTTGCCGAAGCGCCATCTGTAAAATCTCTTGAAAATGAAGTAAAAGTCCGGCATCTTGATAAAAGTATCGCCATAAGCGAATGGTTCCCGAATTTCAAAGCAGGTTACTATTCCGAAACTGTGACAGGCCTGAGATACCAGGGGATCCAAACCGGGATCAGCATTCCGTTGTGGCAAAAAACCAACAGTGTCAGATCTGCTGAAAGTCAGGAGAAGGTTTCTGAAGCTGAGTTGGACCAGCTGAAATCGCAGGAGATAGCCAGAATAGCCGCGCTTCTAAATAAACGGGATAAATATACCGCACAGATCGCTGAAATCAGATCAGCTCTTTTACCGGTCAATGATCTGAGGCTTTTAAAAAGGGCTTTGGACAGCGGCGAGATAAATATTTCGGAATTCTATTTTGAGATGTCAGTGTTTTATACTGCCTGGCTTGGTTTACTCAAAACAGAGAACGATTTGGCTCTGACTGACGCTGAATTAATGTTCTTTGTAGGGAAATAGCGCTCTAATTATTCGACTGTGTAAAATCATCTGTTTTACCAAGTCATAAAAAAACCCTGTAAATCAACGATTTACAGGGT
>JBAXKG010000087.1:0-7954 GCA_037137455.1 Bacteroidota bacterium | reverse complement strand
CACAGTTTCTGTTCAAAATGAAGGAGGTTTTTTGTGGCTAAGATTATCTCGGTCTTCCCCACTTCATTTATAAAGTGAAGTTGGGTATAATTGCCCTCGGATCTGCAAAATAAGATATCCCGACAGGGGATGAAGGTATAGGCATCCTGTTCTGAAATACACAGACAATGATCTTTGGAAATGTGTTCTTCCCCCGGTATGTGATGATTCTCTTTCCTGCTTTTTATCCGTTCAATTGCCTTGTTAACTGCGACCTGTAATTCATTCCCATTGAATGGTTTTAAAAGATAATCGATTGCATTCGATTTGATTGCCTGCAACGCATATTGATTAAAAGCAGAAATAAAAATGATATGAAAATCAATTTCAGGGAGCTGCTCCAGCAACTCAAACGCATTGCTTTTTCCCAGTTTGACATCAAGGAACAAAAGATCAAAGCAGCGGGTGGTAAGCTGCTGAACTACTTCTGATTCGGAATGAATGGAGGCGATTACTTTTACCCCGGGACAAAATTCACTCAGCAGGTTTTGCAGATAGACAATCTGGATCAGTTCATCTTCGACAATAATTGCATTTATCATGGTTGCAAAAATAAATTGTCCCAATAAAAACAGCGTGTACGTATTGCTTACTGCTATTGAGGTCCGACCAAGGAACCCTTGCGGCAAGTAAAGCAACGCACACGCCGTAACGTGGCGTTTTGCTTACTATCCTGCCGCATATTGAATTTTTGGTCGGTTTCAATAGCAGATTGGCGAAACGCTATATTATCTATGTTGGATTGTTCCTACATTTTCGTTTTGTTTTACAATATAATTCAAATTTTCAGGCATCAATATTAATTATTTTCCTCAGATCTGCAAACATTTTGATTCCTTTTAAACCATCTCATGATGAACTGTTTCAATCATTAAAATCCTGCGCAGAAACAGCATCCGTCACTTGTCACTCGTCAATTCTTTTCCAAACTCCCCCTCCCATTTCGCCACAACAACAGTGGCCAGGCAGTTTCCGATCACATTGATCGCCGTTCGGGCCATGTCCATTAACTCATCAATTCCCAGGATAATGAAGATGGGCCACGTAGGAAGTCCGAAACTGGCTGCCGTGCCTAACAGAATAACCAGCGAGGCGCGTGGAACTGCCGCCACACCTTTGCTGGTGAGCATCAGCGTGAGCATCATCACGATCTGGGTTTCAAAAGGCAGTTGAATGCCGGCCATGTTGGCTACGAAAATTGAGGCCATGGCAAGGTATAGCGTGGTGCCATCGAGGTTGAAGCTATAGCCCGTAGGCATTACAAAAGAGACGATCTTTCGGGGAACGCCGAATTGTTCCATGTTTTCCATGGCACGAGGAAGCGCCGATTCGCTGCTGGTGGTAGCAAAGGCAATGGTGGCAGGTTCGGCCACAGCTTTTATAAACTTCAGGATCGGGATCTTCATCACCAGCATTATAGGCAGCAATACAGCCAAAACAAATATCAGCAGCGCCACATAAAGAGTAGCCAACAGTTCAAATAAATTAACAAGGACGTTCAGCCCCATGTGGCCAACGCTGTAGGCAATAGCAGAAAATACAGCAAATGGCGCAAACAGCATGATGATGTTGGTGAATTTGAACATTACGGCAGTGAGAGATTCAGTGAACCGCAACATTGGCGAACGGTACTGTTCCTTGACCATAGCTACGGCAATGCCAAACAGGATGCTGAACACGACAATCTGCAACACCTGTCCTTCGGCGATCGCTTTCGCAATGTTTTCTGGAAAAATGTGCAGGACAACCTGTTGCCAGGTTTGCGATTGTACCGCAGGAAGTGTTCCCTGGGTCATCGCGGGGGGAACGACTACGCCGATACCTGCCCCGCTGATATTGATGGCAGCAAGCCCGATGAAAAGCGCTATGGTGGAGACTACCTCAAAGTAGACCAGCGATTTCCATCCCATGCGGCCAACCTGTTTGAGATTGGCATGCCCTGCAATGCCGGTTACCAGTGTGGCGAAAATCAGTGGCGCTATGATCGTTTTGACAAGGTGAATAAATATCTGGCTGACAAGGTTCAACTCTTTTGCAATCAACGGCACATCATAACCAAATTCGACTCCCATCAGCATGCTTACAAAGATCCAGGTGGTGAGTTTCTTTTTGGTAATGGCATATAGGAAATATATAATCAGCGGAATCCAGCGCAACACGATAAGGAGCCATTGCGGCAATTGCAATGCTGTGTAATGATCTGCAAGATGAACGATTATGGCGATTGTAAGGGAACTGAAAAACCAGGTAAGAAGGCGTTTGGGATGTAGCATACTTCCTGCCCTTTATTTCAGCTTCACCAACCGGATTGTCTCTGAAAACGATCCGGCTGATAACCGGCATAAATAGAATCCGGCGGGAAGAAGAGCGTCAGAAAAATTCACCGTGTAGGCGCCTGCAGTTTGTTTTTTGTCAACAATGGTGGTGATCTCCTCCCCATAAATATTGAAGATTGCCACCTTTACAGAAAAATCGCCCGGAATTTTATAACGGATGGTTGTCTGATCGCTGAAAGGATTAGGATAACTTGACAATGTAAGATCATGAATGGTTTGGTTTTCATTCATTCCCGTAATCTGCGGCATAATGTAGGAATAGTAAACATCCTGTTCCCCATTAAATGTATTGGCCCATGCAAGGTGCGCGCCTGAATTATCCGATACCATATCGAAATAATCACCCATTTTATCCTGCTGCGGATAACCCACCTTAGGATCGAACTGATCAGAAAGTTTTTTGTTGATCGACCATGTTTCACCCTGGTCATCTGAATAACAATAATAGAGGGCCGATAAAAATGAACCGGGAGCGCTATCACGCGTATCGAGCCAGATCACATCAATTCTTCCGTTCGGCGCTACCGACATGGTCCCAAACCATTGGTAATGGTCGGTATCTACATCGGTATTGATTCGCTTGGGAGGCCAAAAAATAAATCCCCCATCCATACTTTTAGCAAACATCACATCGGCAGGATCAGATACAGAGAGCCTTACAACAGAAGCCAGCACGTATACATTGCCATGTCCCGGCCCATTGGAACGATCAACATCAATATTTACCTGGCCCATGAGTCCCTGAGGATTAATTGGGGACCACCCTGTGATAGAACCATCCATGTCGACATATGTAGAAAAATCCCATGCTATCGTTGAACCTGGTATTTGAGCATTGCTGGATTTTGCCACTGTAACGCCATCATTAGATCCGGAGCCAGCAACATACAACTCTCCAGATGGACCGACAGCTATTGTGCCCCAGTATGGATTGCCTTCAACCTCAACACAATTTTCGAAGCTAGCTCCGGAATTTGCCGACCGGGTGAAAAACCCTGGCTGGCACGAACTGTAATAAGAGGTCCAGGATGAATAGATATTTCCTGTTCCAACACCCCCGCTGCGGTCGATACTCATCCATTGCTTATCTCCTCCTTTGGCATTCACCCCCGCATCCCATGAAAGCCCACCATTTACGCTTTTGAAAACCTTGCAGAGGTAACTTCCGGCATCGTTTGTCAGGCTGTTATAATAAAAATTTCCTGCAGTATCGAAATCCAGTACGGGATCGGACCGGAAAATACCTTGGTTTATGACCCCCGGAAAGGTCCATGTCTGCCCGCCATCAGTAGTATAACCATATCCGGCCTGGCGGAAATTGCTGTTCACGTTGTCGAATTGCCGCCAGCCGATCACAATGTTATTGGGATTAGTTGGATCCACCGCGATTGAGGGTTCGTTGGCCGCATCTCCAACGATGTTTTTTCCATTTGAATCGACATTGACCTGCGACATAGAAAAACCCGGACTTTTAACCCTGGGAGCAGGTGATGTTTTACGAAGTCCTGCCTCTGGCGCCAAATATGGCTGATCAGGCGTTTCCTTATGCATCCGGGCTTTTTCAGCATTCGAAATACGAATGTCCTGACTAAAAGAAACCGCAGGGAATATCAGCAGGATTGCTACAATAACCAAAACAGATGTTGAGATCTTTTTCATATTACAAAAATAGTGGATTTTTCGCATCATTCACTTTTTTCTTCATAATTGGCAGTACATATTGGCTCCAAAATTTTCTATTTTTGCCTCAAACCAAACATCTATGTTCGCCTTTCATTCTGTTTATCTTAAACCCCTTGAGGAGGTTGATAGGTATCTCGAAGCACATCGCGCATTTTTGAAAACCCTTTATGCCCGCGGAATAACAATCTGTTCAGGTCCGCAGATCCCACGAACCGGCGGATTCATCCTGATGAATACTTCAAGCAAAGCAGAAGCATTGGAGATCATGAAGGAAGATCCCTATGTGATAAACGGGGTGGCAGAATATTCGGTTATAGAGTTCGAAGTGAAAAGTTGTGCCGATGGGTTCAGGGAGTTTGGCAAATAAAATCACCCCCCATAACATTGATTATGGTTATATTTTGTACCTGACTCATTATTAATTGAAAAATTCTCCGAAAACTTTAATTATGAATTATCCTTTATGGAGTTGATATAGCTGATCCCGGTATAAACCCCGTGATTTAAAACTCATCCGGCAACCTTTTTAACTGTTCATTAGTAAACACCGGCCCATCCTTGCATACATAGGTCGAGCCGATATTACACCGGCCGCATTTTCCAAGGCCGCACTGCATCTTCATCTCAAGGGTGGTAATGATGTCTTTGTCAGCAAATCCAAGCTTTATCAGCGACTGGATCGTATATTTGATCATGATCGGCGGACCGCAGGTGATCACCTTTGTGTTTTCGATCACAGGCTTCACAACCTCTTCGAGGATCTTGGGAACAACACCCACATTGGTTGTCCAGGTTTCTTCAGGCTTGTCGATGGTCAGGATCACCTTAAGAGTTTTGTTGTCCTGCCACTCTTTGATCTCGTCTTTATAACACATGTCGGCCGAAGTGCGTGCGCCGTAAAGAATGGTGAAATCCTTGTAATCGCTGCGGTTGTCAATGCAATACTGGATCAACGAGCGCAATGGCGCCAGGCCGATGCCACCTCCCACAAAAAGCAGGTTTTTTCCTTTGATATCCTCCAGCGGGAACCAGTTCCCGAATGGCCCGCGGATACCTACTTCATCGCCTTCTTCCAAACTGGTATGAATGTCGGCAGTCACGACCCCTGCTTTCTTGATTGAACAATCAAAATAACCCTTCCTGGAAGCAGAGGAGGCAATACAAAAAGTGCATTCGCCTGATCCAAGCAGCGAAAATTCCACAAATTGACCCGGCAAATATGTGAATTTTTCCAACATCTCTTCATCCCTGAATTTCAGACGGTATGTGCGGATGTCGGGTGTTTCCTGGATGACTTTGTCAACCTTGCAGATCATCGGGACGAGAAGCTGTTCCATCGAAGAATTATTGAATGATTGAATTATTGAATGACTGATTTTATTCTTTTAATAACGCTCACACCTCACCACCTAATCGTTTCATCTTCAAATTTTCAAATTCCCAAATTTTCAAATTATTCCGATGTTGCAACCTGATTAACCACCTCAAAAATACTGATGTTCACCGGACAAGCGATGGTGCATTTTCCACAGCCCACACATAGGTTTTCGCCGAAACGCTCCTTGTAGTAAACGAACTTGTGCATGGCACGCTGCCGCCAGCGGCGGTACTTCACCGGGCGGGGATTGTGCCCGCCAGCCATGAGGGTAAAATAGCCGTTGTTGCAGGAGTCGTAGCTTTTATATCGTAACCCTGTGTCTTTGATTTTTTCGTCGGAGATTTTGAAGCAATGACATGTCGGACAAACGAAAGCACACGTGTTGCAGCTTATACAATTACCTGATACATTTTCAAATTCCGGAGTGTCGAAGATCTTTGAAAGACGTTCGTTAACCTCTTTGTAGTCCATCTTCAGGCGAAAAGAACCTGCAAAGGCTTCGTATTGCTTTTTAAGACCGGGGGCGGCGGCGTCTCCCGTGACGCGTGACATGTGACCCGTAACGTCTGTATTTAAAAGTTCTGAGCCTTTTTCTGTCCTGGCCTTAATGAATATTTTTCCATCGGTGCCATTGACAATGAGCACATCCAGAGCATCGAGGTTCTCCACATCATAATCGAGCGAGGTACAGAAGCAATGTGTGTCTGCTTTGTCACACCGGGTCGAGATTATCACGGTATTTTCACGGCGTTTCTTGTAATCGGTGTCGATGTAATCCCAGTTGTACACCTTGTCAAGGACCTGCAATGCGCGCGTATCGCAATGTTTGGCCCCCATGATCACACGTTTGACGGCCAACGGATCTTCGTCAATTTCTGAAACATCTGTTCCTGAACTGGTTGCAACATATTTCATCACCTTGGCCGACCTGGGGAAAAACAGGGGTTTTATACTCTGGGTCTTTACAATAGGCGATTCCGGATCACATTCCGTCAGGTTTTTCACCTGTTTAAAATCAAATTTGCCGAATTTATCTACCGGGGCATAGGTTTCATGACTGGCTATGATGGCTTCGTAAAACTTCTGCAAGCCAGCTTTATCGGTAACAAATGTTTCATCGCTCATAAGGTTCAATTCGGATTACATGATAAAATCATCGGGATCTTGCAGACTGTATTTGTAGAAGGCGCCACGGTCTTCGGGAATTACCCCGGCCAGGTGCTCCTGAAAGTTCTCATAGATCACACTTTCATTTTGTTTGTGCAGCAAGTGCAGCGGAAGATGGCTTGGACAGGCTTTCTCACAATTTCGGCAATCGACGCAACGTCCTGCCAGGTGAAGCGACCATGTCATCAGGGCATGAAATGCGGAAGAGGTAGTGTTGGCTCCGTGGTAAAGGGTCGAAGTCTCCTGGTCTATGCAGCATTTTGCACAATAACACAGCGGGCACGAATGACGGCATGCATTGCAGCGGATGCAGTTTTCGAAAACCTCTTCGAAATAGGATGTCCTCTCTGTAAGTGGTTTTGCAGCCAGAGCCGCAATATCCACATTCACAGTATATGGTTTTTGCCCTGAAGGAGTACCGAGCAATTCATCACTCACTAAGGCATCAGGAACCACGCACTCCATGCAGTTCTGCATCTTCTGCCCTGCATCATCAACAACACCTTCGCAGCATATTCCAACCACGTAAAGGTTTTCCCTTTTAACCTGGCTTTCGGTAAGCATCAGGTTTAAAGAACGGCTGTCGCAGCCCTTAACGACCAACCCCACCCGTTTTCTGCGTGTATGATCGGTTTTGAGGTAATTCACGAGGTTGAAAACCGACTTGTCGGTGAAAACCAGTTTGGACACATCCTGCGGATCGGTGATCAGAGCCGGAACCTGGTTATCGTTGAAACCGTTCACGCGGTAACCAACGAACACGTCGATCTTTCCTTCAGAAAACAGCTTCGTCGCTATCTCCTGGATCTGTTTCGTATAGTTCATTTCTTTTCGAAATTTTCTTTTTTATACAAATGAAGAGGGCCGAGTTTCTTAATGTCCTCGGTCACCTTGGCCACTACCTTCGCGAATTTGGGCCCTTCTGCTGCCGAAACCCAGGAAAACTGAATTCTGTTTTCGTGAAATCCCACAAAATTCAACAGTTTCTTTGTCACAAGGAAACGGCGGCGGGCGAAATAATTTCCGCTGATGTAATGGCAGTCGCCCGGATGACATCCCGAGACAAGTACTCCATCGGCCGTGGTCTGCAATGACTTGATCAGGAACCATGGATCAACGCGTGATGAACAGGGCACGCGGATGATGCGGATGTTAGGCGGATACTGGATCCGGGAAGTTCCTGTGAGGTCCGATCCGGCATAGGAACACCAGTTGCACAGAATGCCCATGATCACCGGTTCCCAGTTGGGAGGGGCAATCAATTCGGGTTTTTCAATGCTTACAAGTTGATCTTTTACTTCTGTTTCCATCAGATTGAAACTATCTCGTTAATGATTTGAGGATCGGTAAA
>JBAXKG010000086.1:0-8227 GCA_037137455.1 Bacteroidota bacterium | reverse complement strand
AATGACAACCGGAAAATGAAATACCCCTATCCTGGTGAGAAAAATTTTGGCATCACGCCTTACAGCCTGATCCCAACCACTCCCCCGATCCACATCTGGATACTGGCGTTTTCGGTGGATTTGAAATAAAAATCATATGTTGAAAGTCCTCTTGGTGTTGCGCTGGGTTTGCCTTTGGAGAAAAGGAAGAAATTGTAGGCAGGTCCTCCGAAGATGGCGAAGTGTTTAGAAAACCGGTATTCCAGGGCAGGATTGAATTTGAGCAGGAATCCATGATAAATCGTATCGGTGGGATGATAGACTAAACCAGCAGAAGCATCGATATTCATGGAAAGTTTTTTCTTCAGGGTAAAAATCGTTCCTATACCATATGACCCCTGCAGTTTGTAATCGCTGCCCATCCCGAACTGCACAAAATTATAAAATGTTCGTGTACCGGATTTGAAGCCAACATTCCCGTAAAAAATCTCGTTCCCAGACAGTTCAAAAAGGTGGTAACCTTCCTGGACATAACTGAAAAGCCCAATAGGCACGCCTCTTTCAACTGTGTTCGCGATATTTATAAGACCAAGCTGCAGTCCATAAACAATGGTGGCATAATTCACTAAGCCGGCAATCTGTACACCACTGTTGTTCCTTCGTACAAAATTGAGAACCCCTGCAATCTGCAATCCATCCATGTTTCGGCCATAATTTATCAATCCGCCAATCTGAATTTTTTTGACATCCATGAGGGTGAGGTTCATCAGCCCCGCGATTTGCCAGCCGTCACTGTTGTGAGTGACAATATTAGCAAGTCCGCCAAACTGAATCCCTTTTATCTGGCCGGTGATGATGTTCGCCAAACCTCCAATCTGGACACCAATTATGGTATCAGGAACATAATTGAACAGTCCTCCAATCTGCACACCTTCGAATTTTCCCAGGTCGAAATTAAACGCTCCTCCGATCTGCCAGCCTTTACTTGGGCCTCCTACGATATTACCTAAACCTCCAAACTGGACTCCACTGATCTGATTTCGTGTGACATTGAGTAATCCCCCTATCTCAATGCCTTTTAATCCGCCGGTATAACCTGCAAGCAGATTCAGCGAGAATCTATTTGTGATCGATCCCGTGACATTCCAGTTAGTCCCGATGTATGGTATGATTGATGCCTGGAATGTACTCGATGTGCGGACTTCAAGGTTTTGCGCATTCACCATTGATTCGCGTGGCACCAGCCATAAAACTAATTTCATGCTGTCGGTCCTGCTGATCCTTATCAAGCCAGGAAGTGTATTGATCCGTGGGAGTTCAATATTCAGAGGCCTGAGAAGCAGATCAATGCGCTGGCTGGCTGACTGCTTTATGAAAATTACGGTGTCGGTGTACCCGTTTTTACTGAATGAAAGGCTCCTTTTTTTTCCCCCTGACGGTATGATCAGTTTATAGGTCCCGTTTTTAGCCGAAATAGATGACCGTTTGTTTTCAATCTCATAGACGGTGGCATCCATGAGCGGGGTGCGGTCAGAGCCGTTCATGATGGTACCTGATACCATGATGTCAGGGTATGGCTGCACCTCCTTTGATTCAGCCCTAGTCCTGACAAGGATTATATGATTCCCAACCTCACGGGAACGAATATCTCTGCCAAGTATTTCCCTGAGCAACCTACTTACTGGGGTATTTTTTGCTATTAGAGTAACCTTTTTATTGCCGGGAATCAGGTCGGCATCGTAGGAAAAACGAAAACCAGCGGCCTTTCCAATTTCCATAAGGGCAACTTCAATGCTACAGAAGGGAAGGTCGATCGAAATTTTCCGCGAGAGATAACTCGGCTGGGAATATGAGGTAGTCCCCAAAACTGTCAGCATCGCAAAGATGAACCAGATTTTACTTTTTCTCATTCCTACATTCAACTCTTTACAGACTGATTATTTCAAAATTGTCCATGCTTAATGTTGCCCATTTCCACATCCACCTCCTGTAAATTTGTAGCCTTGTCCAACGGTTTCAAGGTTCAGACTGAATGATTCGGCTATCACTGTCAGAATCCTGTTGATCGGTTCATCAACAAAAGAGGCAGTAAGCCGACAGTCAAGAATGGCCGGATTGCTGAAGGCTATTTTTACCCCGTAGTATTTTTCAATGAAGGCAAATACCTCCGAAAGGGGAGAACTCCTGAAATCGAGGGTGCGGTTTGCCCAGAACATGCCATCGGGGATTGCCGACACGATACGGACCATCTCACCCCTTTCTACGTTCCATATCCCTGTTTCGCCTGAAATAAGGAGCAGCGATGCGGTATTCCCTGTTTTTGGATCAACCCTGAAAAGCATTACGCGACCCTCGGTAACATTTACCTCAACTTCAACGACCTGGTCGCCCACCCCCGGTGGGGTGCCTGCGCCGTGCCGAGATGCCTCGACCATGGCAGGGATGGCGCGTACGCTGAATGTTGTACCAAGAACCCTGACTTTGGCCGGACCTGCATCAATAATGAAGGGATGTGCCTCATCGTGCTTCACTTCGAAAAAGCCTTCGCCGATGAGCTTGACTTCACGGTTGCCTTTTGAAAATTCACCGGGAAAGGTCAGTTTTGAATTTTGATTGAGGGCCACTTTCGTGCCATCGGGCAGGGTGTCGCGAAGGACGGTCGTTCCGCTTAAGAGTTCAATCTCCTGTATCGGCCGGTTAACCAGTTTGAAAACAGCGTAAATTCCAATCAATAATATCAATACGGCTGCAACCCGCAGGAGGTAACGGAGGGGATGCACCGTGATTATTTTTCCTTTGCCGGGTGCGGAATGCGGTGATTCAGCCCGTTCTATCCGATCCGACATCCTGGTCCAGGCAGCCTCAGAGTCAACAGCTACTGGGGCAGGAGATAGTTTGCCGGTTTCAATCCAAAGCGATTCGAGCTGGTCGAGGCGCTGCCTGTTCCCGCTGTCTGCATCCAGCCATGTTTCGACCGAAGTGCGCAATTCATCATTCGCATTTCCGAGAAGGTACTGAAGCAGTAAATTTTCGTCGATATCCTGCTGTTTTTGATTCATATTCAATTACTATGATGACAACCCTGAACCCCCACACCCCTATCTGAAATATTTAAATATTTTCATCACTTCATTTCTCTGTTACCTTGTCCCCTTTTCAGAAAATCTTCCAAAAAAATAACACCAGCCACGGCAGATACTCGGACAGCTCTTCCCTCAATGTTTTCAGCGCTTTTCCCATCTGGTTTTCCACAGTTTTTACCGAAAGGCCCAGCTTTTCCGCGATCTGACCATAGGTTAGTCCATCGTACCGGCTCAGAATAAATACCTTGCGCCGTTCAAAAGGCAACCGGTCGATCGCCTCCCTGATTTTCTGTTCCAGCTCCGATACGATCATCTCATCCTCCTTCGAACGCTGGGTTTCGCCCATCTCCCTTTCCCTGAAGGATTTATATTCTTCACGGATGTTGAGATGTTTGAGAACATTCATACATCCGTTACGGACAGCCCTGAATAGATAACTCCGCAGCGATGTTTCAATGACGATCGACTCACGCCCGGTCCACACCCTGAACATCACCTCCTGGACAACCTCTTCGGCCGCATCCGGATCCTTGAGAAAGCCATGGGCATAGGAACACAAGGCACTGTAATGGGCTTTAAACATCAACTCAAAATCAGCCTTGGTCTTTATCTGTATCCAGTTTTCCGATAGGGTCGGGAACTCCGCCATGTTCTTGATTCTTCCAATGCAAACCTACAAAAATTAGTGCAAAAATTCGAGGGAAAGAATAAGGGGCCAATTTTGCCATGATTTGTTTTAATAGCTTAACTTTGCACGATAAAAAAATAACCATGTCAATTGAAATTAACTTTGCCGGAAATAAAAAAGTGAATGCCGTGATTGATGGCTTTACAGTGAAAACGGATCAGCCATTGCAGTCGGGCGGCGATAATTCAGCGCCCACTCCTTTCAATTTGTTCCTGGCTTCGCTGGGTACCTGTGCAGGTATTTATGTAAAGGGATTTTGTGATCAGCGCGGAATTGACGCCTCTGCCATTCATATACTCATGGATTACAACTATGATCCGATCCAGAAAATGATTGTAAAATTTATTATGAAAATCCACGTTCCTGCTGATTTCCCTGAGCAGTATGAAGGTGCAATGATCAAAACTGCATCATTGTGTACGGTCAAACGTCACCTGAACGAAAAAATCGAAAACGAAATTACTATTGTCCGCGAATAATCCAAACGTGAGATATCCTCGCGCGTCGTGTCATCCCGACAACTGACGCTACTCCCATTTCTAATAACCAACATACAAACTATATGAAAAAAAGACCATCCGGCTTTAACTCCAAACTTGTTCATGGAGCCGGTGCCAAAGACCCATTGGGAAGCGTGATCACGCCCATCTACCAAACTTCAACCTTTGCTTTTAACAATGCAGAACATGGCGCAGCTTGTTTTGCTGGTGAAAGTGATGGATATATTTACACACGAATCGGTAATCCGACTATCCGTGACCTTGAAAAGACCATTGCCGAACTTGAACACGGTTTTGACGGAGTTGCTTGCTCATCAGGCATGGGCGCTGTGACTACCGTTTACATGACATACCTTGGTGCAGGTAAGCATATTCTGAGCCATAATGCTGTATATGGCCCGGCCCGAGGGATTATAGAAGGAACTTTTAAAAAATTCGGAGTTGAATCGACCTATGTCGATACCTCCGACCTCGATCAGGTGAGGGAAGCCATACGTCCGAATACGGCTCTGATATACCTGGAAACACCAGCTAATCCAACCATCGGGATTTCCGATATTCCTGCCATTTGCCAAATTGCACATCAGCACCACATACCGGTTTGTGTTGACAATACTTTCTGCAGTCCATACCTGCAGAACCCGCTTGACATGGGCGCCGACATCGTATTGCACTCGCTTACCAAATTCATTAATGGTCATGCCGATATCGTTGGGGGAGTGATTGTCACCAAAACAGAGGCTGATTATAAAAAAGTTCGACCTGTCATGATCGCAATGGGCTGTAATATGGATCCACATCAGGCTTTCCTGACCCGTCGTGGTTTGAAAACCATGGGCATACGTATTGACCGCGCCCAGGAAAACGCGATGAAGGTAGCCCATTTCCTTGAGTCACATTCAAAAGTTGAATGGATTGTTTATCCGGGGTTGAAGTCTCATCCGCAATATGAATTGGGCAAACGCCTTATGCGCGGCCCGGGTTCGATGATGAGTTTTGGGCTGAAAGGCGGACTTGAGGCCGGAAAAAAACTTATGAATAATGTTCAACTTTGTGTATTGGCTGTTTCGCTTGGGGGCATTGAAACCCTAATTCAACACCCGGCTTCGATGACCCATAGCAAATTATCGGCAATCGCCAAAAAGGAGGGTGGCATTAGTGATGAATTGGTGCGACTTTCCATCGGAATTGAGGAGGCGCAGGATATCATTGATGATTTGGAACAGGCGCTCTCGGCTATTAATGAATAAATTGAAAATTAAAGATTACAAATTGCGGGTTAAGATTGAGCGCAAGGCTTACATTACTTAAATAGCATAATTAGGTAATAATAAATCAATGACATCTTCAGTCCGAATTCGACTATTATTTTCGGTTTTCATTTTTCATTTTTCATTTTTCATTTTGAATTCATTATCGGCTCAGCGGGTTGCAGTTGTGCTGTCGGGTGGTGGCGCCAGAGGAGGGGCGCATATAGGAGTTTTACGAGCGCTTGAAGAAAATCACATTCCCATAAATTTTATCGTAGGAACTTCTATAGGGGCCATTGTCGGGGGTATGTATGCAAGCGGTTATTCGCCAGATCAAATTGAAAAACTGATGAATTCCGAAGAGTTTCAGCGTTGGGCTTCAGGAACCATGGATGACCGCTATGTATATTATTACCGGAAGGAAGATCCAAATGCTTCTTGGATTTCGACAAATTTTAATTTCACTAAGAAGATCACATCATTGTTGCCATCGCAACTGATCAAAACCTACGAGATTGATTTTCAGTTTATGAAATTGCTTTCACCGGCAAATGCCGTTGCCAATGGCGATTTTAATAAACTCATGATACCTTTCCGTTGTGTGGTGACCGACATTGATACTTCCACCCAAATGGTTCTTAGTTCAGGAGATCTGAGCGCCGCAGTTCGTGGATCAATGAGCCTTCCGCTTGTATTTAATCCGGTTGTAATCAATAAAAAGCTTGTGTTTGATGGTGGGATGTACAATAATTTTCCATGCGATGTTGCGATGCGCGATTTTCATCCGGATGTAATTATCGGCAGCCGGGTGGCACAGCGTTATCAGAAGGCAGATCGCGATGATATCATTTCCCAGTTGCTTACAATGCTGATGGAACGGCAGAGTGACACAATTACCTACTCCAATTCGGTAATGATAATACCCAAAATTCCTGCCGTTAACCTGCTTGATTTCTCAAAAACCTCAGAATTGGCCGATAGCGGATATCTGGCTGCCTTGAGGAAGATAACCGATATCAGGAAACTGGTTCACGACAGTGTAAGTTTGGAAACAATTAGTCAGCGGCGCGAAGCTTTTAATAAACAAAAGCCTGAATTGAGGTTTGATTCCATTTATATCAGTGGATTGAACAAAATGCAGGAGGGATATGTCAGACAAATCCTGAAGCATGGAAAAAACACCGTATCATTTGAAGAACTTCAACAGGGTTACTTCCGCTTTTTGGATGAGGGGTTTGCCAAGAGTATTTTCCCTGTTGCCCGTTTCAATCAAAAATCCGGAAATTTTGATCTTTACCTTGACATACAGAAATCAAATAATTTCGGGGCACAATTCGGAGGCAATTTTTCATTGGGCAACAATAGTGAAGCCTTCCTGGAGCTTCAATATCAATATTTATGGACCAAGGCGCTGCATTTTTTGGTGAATGGCTATTTTGGAAAAGTATACAGTTCTGCAAAAGTTGGTGGCCGTATCGATTTTAACTCAAAAACCCCATGGTTTATCGATGTTAATTATACCTATAACCATTTCAACTATTTCAAGAATGCCAGTTTTTTCTTTGACGATAAAACGCCGAATTACGTTATCGAAAGTGAGTATTTCGGGGATATTCAATCAGGGATACCGATTACCAATACAGGAAAAATTTCATTGGGAATTACATATGCCTTCACTAATAAAAAATACTATCAGGATAACCTATTCACTCGCACCGATACTTCTGATCAGACCACATTTAACTTTTTTGCGCCTTCAATTCTATTTGAAATTAACAGCCTTAACCGGAAG
Source organism: Bacteroidota bacterium (assembly GCA_037137455.1). GTDB lineage: Bacteria > Bacteroidota > Bacteroidia > Bacteroidales > FEN-979 > CAIVAT01. The sequence continues at coordinate 935 of JBAXKG010000086.1, read as the reverse complement.
CAATTTTCAAATGCCGGAGTTCGCCTGATGTCAAAACTTTCATACATCAACGGCCGCGAAAGCATGCTGCCAGGCTCGACTGCAATCAATAAGACCGTTGTTGATCAATATCATAACTGGTTCAGACTTCAACTGATCTACGATAATTTTTTTGAAACATTGGGGCCTTTCAAGTTCGGATTTTATGGAGAGGGAGTGCTTTCAAACCAACCACTTTTTTCAAATTACACATCAAGTTTGCTCTATGCGCCTGCCTTTCAGCCAATCCCGGAATCACAGTCATTTTTCCTGCCAGCATTCAGGGCTCCGAACTATTTGGCTGCCGGATTGAAAATTGTTCTTCGCATTTATAAAAAAGTTGAATACCGGCTCGAAGGATACGTTTTTCAGCCATACCAGGAGATTATTCAAAATCCTGATGATTTTTCGGCTTATTATGGCCCTAAATTCTCTGATCGCGCATACATGGCCTCAACGGCAATGGTATATAACAGTCCACTGGGCCCTGTGAGTATTAGTCTGAATTATTATGACAAAACCCCCGATTTGTTCACAATTAATTTCAACTTTGGTTATATAATTTTTAACAGCAGGGCTATGCCGTAACCTATTATTTCGAGTTGGTCTTGAAATAATTTGTACTTTTACCGCCCTTATGTTTCAAATCACCGGCAAATGTCGGACGCTATTGTTTGTATTACTAAAACGGTTTATTTACAACGAATGAAAAACACTAAAAAAAAACCTCTGAATCCTGAACTGGACAATACTTCCAGCCAGGAGGAGCATGCTGCCACTGTGGTTGCCACAGCGGATAAAACTGAAACCATCCTCCCTACTGATTTAGATCAGACTGAAGAGATCAAATTAATCGAGGTGCCACTTCCGGAACCCGTTAATGAAATTATCGCCGAACCAGTCGCCGAAGCTATTAT